>NZ_JBICUT010000003.1:0-709081 GCF_043198445.1 Spirillospora sp. NPDC048823
CCGACACCTCGACCGTCTCACCCACCACCGCCTTGGCCGGCCACCGGCCGCACCCCACCACCGGCGCCACGTCCAGAATCGGAATGCGGCCGAGCCTCGGAATGCCGGTCGTGCTGGACGTTCCGAACTCGACGTGCATGAGCCATCCCCTACCCCTGCGAGACTTCCGAAACGTCCCATGCCCGCGATCCGGCGGCTACCGTCCGGTAGTTTCCGATAACTTTGCGCGCCGTCCCGGCGACGGTGGGTGAGTGCAGCTCATCGATCCGAATCGCGGGCGCGTGCGCCGCGGAAAACCCTGTGACCTGGCGAATCGCGGAGTTCAAGGGCGCCCCTCGGAACGGTCGGGGCCGCGCCGCTCCCCGCCCCGGCTGTCGCACCATCGGCGAACAGCGCATAGCGTGACGTTGTGTGAAGGCAATCCGACGTTTCACGGTACGCACCGTCCTTCCCGGGCCGCTCCGGCAGCTTGAGGAGCTCGTCCTCAACCTGCGCTGGTCCTGGCACCACGAGACGCTCGACCTGTTCCGCGCCGTGGACCCCGCCCTGTGGCAGGCCGTCCACCACGACCCGGTCAGGCTGCTCGGCGAGGTCGCACCGGAGCGGCTGGAGCGGCTGGCGGAGGACCGGCCCTTCCTGCGCCGCCTGCAGGACACCGCCGAGGACCTGCGCGAGTACCTGACGGCGCCGCGCTGGTACCAGTCGCGCTCGGACGCCGACACCCCCGACTGCATCGCCTACTTCTCACCCGAGTACGGGATCACCGCCGCGCTGCCGCAGTACTCCGGCGGCCTCGGCATCCTGGCCGGCGACCACCTGAAGACCGCGAGCGACCTCGGCGTCCCGATCCTCGGGGTCGGGCTGCTGTACCGGCACGGCTACTTCTCCCAGTCGCTGTCGCCGGACGGCTGGCAGCTGGAGCACTACCCGGCGATCGACCCCAACGGCCTGCCGCTGACGCTGCTCCGCGAGCGGGACGGGACGCCGGTCCGCGTCGCCATCGGGCTCCCCGCGGGGGCGGCGGGGCGCGGCCACGGGGGTGAGACACAGTCCCGGGGACTGCAGGCACAGGTGTGGATCGCGCAGGTCGGACGCGTCCCGCAGCTGCTCCTCGACTCCGACGTCGAAGAGAACGACCAGTCCGCGCGGGACGTCACCGACCGGCTGTACGGGGGCGGCGGCGATCACCGGCTGCTGCAGGAGATGCTGCTCGGCATCGGCGGCGTCCGGGCGATCCGCGCGTACTGCCGCATCACCGGGCATCCGGCGCCCGAGGTTTTCCACACCAACGAGGGGCACGCGGGCTTCCTCGGCCTGGAACGCATCCGCGAGCTGGTGTCGGAGGCCGGCCTGACGTTCGACGAGGCGCTGGAGGCGACCCGGGCGGGCACGGTGTTCACCACGCACACGCCCGTCCCGGCCGGCATCGACCGGTTCCCCCGCGAGCTGATCAGCCGGTACTTCGGCGGCGTGAACGAGACGCAGCAGGTCCCCGCCGACCGGGTCCTGGCGCTCGGCGCGGAGGACTATCCCGGCGGCGACCGCACCGTGTTCAACATGGCCGTGATGGGGATGCGGCTGGCGCAGCGCGTCAACGGCGTCAGCGAGCTGCACGGGCAGGTCAGCCGCGAGATGTTCGGCGGGCTGTGGGGCGGGTTCGACACCGCCGAGGTCCCCGTCGGGTCGATCACCAACGGCGTGCACGCGGGCACCTGGGTGGCCCGCGAGGTGCTGGAGCTGGCCGCCCGTGAGCTGCCTTCGCTGATGGAGTCCGGGCGCGGCTGGGAGGGCGTGCGCGGTGTCTCCGAGGCCGAGATCTGGCGGATGCGGAGCCTGCTGCGGCGGCGGCTCGTCCTGGACGCGCGGCGCAGGCTCCGCGAGTCGTGGCGGCAGCGCGGGGCGAGCGAGGCCGAGATCTCCTGGATCGACGACGCCCTCGACCCGGACGTCCTGACGATCGGGTTCGCGCGGCGCGTCCCGTCCTACAAGCGGCTGACGCTGATGATGAGCGACCCGGACAGGCTCCGCTCGATCCTCCTGGACCCGGACCGTCCCGTGCAGATCGTCATCGCGGGGAAGGCGCATCCGGCCGACGAGGGCGGCAAGCGGCTGATCCAGGACATCGTGCGGTTCACCGGGGAGGAGGACGTCCGGCACCGGATCGTGTTCCTGCCCGACTACGACATGGCGCTCGGGCAGCTCATGGTGCAGGGCTGCGACGTGTGGATGAACAACCCGCTGCGTCCGCTGGAGGCGTGCGGCACGTCCGGGATGAAGGCGGCGCTGAACGGCGCGCTGAACCTGTCGATCCGCGACGGCTGGTGGGACGAGTGGTACGACGGCCAGAACGGCTGGGCGGTCCCGTCCGCCGACGGCCTCGCCGCGCCCGACCGGCGCGACGAGCTGGAGGCCGCCGCGCTGTACGAGCTGATCGAGGACCACGTCTCGGTCACCTTCTACGACCGGGACTCGGCCGGGCTGCCGCGCCGCTGGCTGGAGATGGTGAAGCACACCATCGTCACCCTCGGCCCGAAGGTCCTCGCCTCCCGGATGCTGCGCGACTACGTCGAGGAGCTCTACGTCCCCGCCGCCGTGTCCGAACGCTTCATGGTCGCCGACAAGTTCGCGGGGGCGCGGACGCTGGCGGCGTGGAAGAGGCGGGTCCGGGACGCGTGGCCGCGCGTCGCCGTCGAGCACGTCGAGTCCAACGGGGAGGAGAGCCCGCAGGTCGGCGCGCGGCTGTCGGTGCGGGTCGTCGTCGACCTCGGCGGCCTCGACCCCGGCGACGTCGCCGTCGAGGCCGTCTACGGCCGGGTGGACGACTCCGACGCGCTGATCGACCCGTCCCATCTGGAACTGGACCGGAGCGGCCCGGCGGAGGACGGACGGCTCCGGTACGCCGGGGAGGTCCCGCTGGGACGCAGCGGCGCGTTCGGGTACAGCGTCCGGGTGGTGCCGAGGCATCCGCTGCTGTCGGGACGGGCGGAGATGGGCCTGGTGGCGCTGCCGCCCGCCCCGCAGGGCATGACGAACGGCGACCTGCGCTAAGCCGTCTCGCCTTCCTCGCCGGCGTCCTCCTCACCGGTGTCCTCTTCGTCTTCGTCGTCGTCGGGCGGCGGGTCGGGCTGCCGCCACCCGGCGACGAGCACCGGCATCAGCAGGTGCGTGAGGAACAGCGAGATGATCCCCGTGACGATCGCCGCCATCGGGATGAACGTGCCGCGGTCGCCGGGGACGCTGAAGACCACCGCGACGACCACGACCAGCAGCACCAGCATGACCTGGTGCGCGACCGTGTAGGCGCGGAGCCGCTCGGCCACCTGGCGCTCGTCGAGCTGCCGCTCCGACAGCGACACCGTCCCCCGGGTGGCGATGTTCAGCACGCTGATCACCGGCACCGCGATCAGCACCGCCAGGATGAGCAGGCCGATCGTCCAGTACATCGCGGTGTCGCTCGGGGCGAGGTTCCACGAGACGACCGTCCCGGCCCACACCATGGCGGTGGCCGCCGCGCCCGCTCCGACGAGCACGCGCCGGCGGCGCCGCGTCGCGTGCCAGGAGGGCAGCGGGTCCCTCTCGATGGCGTCCTTCTGGGCACGCGTCCAGGGCGTTCTCATCGGCGCGCCTCCCGTTTTGGCTTCCTCATCATGTGCTCCCCAGCCGGGGGAACGGCGTCAGCGAGAACACGACCTCGACCGGCACCTCGAAGAACCCGGCGATGCGCAGCGCGAGATGCAGGCTCGGGCTGTACTCGCCGCGTTCCAGGTACCCGATCGTCTGGTAGTGGACACCCAGCGCCGTCGCCAGCTCGCGGCGCGAGACGCCGCGCTCGGCCCTCAGCACCGCGATCCGGTTGTGGACGTTCTCCTTGTCGGCCCTGCCGTCCGACTTGCCGTCCGCCCTGCGTTCCGCCGCCACCGGCCCAGTCTCCCGCAGCCGGCGGTCAGAACGCGCCCTGGGCGGCCCGGCGCTCCTGGCGTTCGGCCAGCCGCGCGCCGGACTCGCGCCGGGTCGCCCGCAGCAGCAGCCACGGCGCGGTCAGTACCCCCGCCACGGCCCAGGCGCCGAGCACGGCGGCGGTCTCCGGCAGGCGCCAGCTCCCGCCGATCTCGGCGACCGCCATCGAGTCGGGCAGGAACACCGACCGGAGGCCGAGGCCCTGCCAGTACAGCGGGAACACCTGCGCGACCCACTGGACGCCCTCCGGCAGCCGCGTCACCGGGTACATCACGCCGGAGATGAGCATGAGCGCCATCAGCGGCAGCGACAGGATGCTCGCGGCGTTGCGCGGCCCGGGCAGCAGGGCCCCGATCGCCGCGCCGATCGGGACGACCGACAGCGTGCCGAGCGCCAGCACCCAGCCCAGGGTCAGCCAGTCGCCGGGCGAGGACGGCAGGCCGAGCCCGGCGAACGCCGCGCCCGCGACCAGCATGAGCAGCACGTGAACGGCGATCTGCAGCAGCACCGAGACCGCGCGCCCGGCCAGGTAGGCGGAGGGACCGCCGGGCACCGTCCGCAGCCGCAGCAGCGTGCCCTCCTCCCGGTCCGCCGAGATCCCCATCGGCAAATTCATCAGCGCCGCCGAGAACAAGGAGAACGCGACGAATCCGGCCGTCATCAGGACCGCCTGGGACTGCCCCGTGCCCTCCACGGGCGTGTCGCCCTGCCAGCGGACCAGCAGCACGTAGATCCCCACGGTGCCGATCAGTCCGGAGACCAGCTCTTTGCGGCTGCGCAGGAAGTGCACGTGCTCCGCCCATCCCCTGCGGATTCCGATCTTCAACGTGTGCGTGTTCATGCCGCCCCCCTGTCCTCGAAGTCCTGGGCGGAATCGGTGATCGGCCCGGTCGCGCCCGCGACCAGGTCGAGGTAGCTCTGCTCCAGCGACGGCCGCCGGACCTCCAGGCCCGGGACCGGCCCGCCGAACCGCCGGTGCAGCTCGAAGGCCAACCGGGACGGGTCGGACGTGCGCTCGGTACGCGGCGCGCCGCCCTCGACCCAGCTCACCTCCGACGCGGCCCGCACGACCGATGCCAGCCCGGACGGGGTCCCGCAGACGGTCACGGCGCCGCCCACCAGGATCGCGATGCGGTCGGCCAGCCGTTCGGCCTCGGCCAGGTCGTGCGTCGTCAGCAGCACCGTCATGCCCTCGTCCCGCGCCAGGCGTTCGACCAGCTCGTGGAACTCCCGGCGGGCCTGCGGGTCGAAGCCGCTGGTCGGCTCGTCCAGGAACAGCAGCTCGGGGCGGCCCACGATGCCGAGCGCGACGTCCAGCCTGCGGCGCTGGCCGCCCGACAGCCGCGACACCGCCTGCCCGGCCTGCCCGGTGAGCCCCATGACCTCCAGCAGGTCGTCCGGGTCGCGCGGCCGGCCGTAGAAGCCGGCGATGTGGGTGAGCAACTGCCGGACGCCCCAGCGCGGATGGTCCTGCCAGTTCTGCAGGACGATGCCGAGACGGGCCCGCCAGGCGTCGCCGCCCTTGCCGGGGTCGGTGCCGAACACCGTGACCTCCCCGGCGGAGCGGCGCCGGAATCCTTCGAGGATCTCGATCGTGGTCGTCTTGCCCGCGCCGTTCGGGCCGAGCAGCGCCACTACCTCGCCCGCCCCGACGTCGAGATCGACGCCGCGCAGCGCCTCGGCGCGGCCGTAGCGCATCCGCAGATCCCGCGTCCGGATCACCGTCTCACCCATGCGTACACCCCCTGCTACCTCCGATATGGAGACTTGGCTCACCTGCCATACCTCTACATCTATTGATAGCAGTAGTACTACATTTCATCGCAGACTCGCAAGCCGGCCGGCGCCGCGCCTGACCCCGTCCCCGCCCTGGCAGGATGGACGGGTGCCAACACCGGGTCTGCGGGACGGCGGTGTCGCGCGGGCCCTCCGGTGGCCGCCGCGCGGCCGCTACGCCGACGTGCTCATGGTCCTGGGGTGCATGCTCCTGTCGACCCTCAGCGTCCTGGCGGAGGAGAAGGACGACCGCGCCCTCATGCCCGCGGCGGGCTGGGCGATGCTGGTCATCGCGTGCTCGGCGCTGTACTTCCGCCGCCGCCACCCCGTCGCCGTGGCGGCCGTCACGCTCGTCGCGACCGGCCTCTACTACCCGCTGACCGAGCCCGACGGCCTGCTCATCGTCACGTTCGCCATCGCCCTGTACACGGCGGCGGCGGAAGGGCACCTGGTGGCGGCCTCCGTCCTGGCGGGCCTCGCGCTGGCGGCGACCGCGTACGGCAACCGCGGCGACGCCAGCCACATCGAGGACGCGGCCGGTTTCCTGCTCGTCGGGTGGTTCGTCGCGGTCATCGCGATCGGCGGCGTCGTCCGCAACCGGCGCGCCTACCTGCGGGAGGCCGAGGAACGCGCCCGCGTCGCCGAACGCGGCCGCGACCTGGAGGCGCGGCGCCGCGCCATCGAGGAGCGGCTCCGCATCGCCCGCGAACTGCACGACGTCCTCGGCCACAACATCTCGCTGATCAACGTGCAGGCCACGGCGGCGCTGCACGGCCTGCGCCGCGAGCCGGAACGCGCCGAGGACGCCCTCACCGCCATCAAGCAGGCCAGCAAGGACACCCTCCGCGAGATGCGCGCCACCCTCGGCGTCCTGCGGCAGGTCGACGAGGCCGCCCCCGTCACGCCGCCACCCGGCCTGGCCCGGCTGGACGAGCTGACCGACGGCATCGCCGCCGCCGGCCTCACCGTCCGGACGGAGATCGAGGGCGAGCCGCGCCCCCTGCCCGCCGAGACCGACCTCGCCGCGTACCGCATCGTCCAAGAGGCCCTCACCAACGTGACCCGCCACTCCAACGCGTCCGCCGCCGTGGTCCGCATCGGCTACGCCGGCGCCCACGTGACGGTCGGCGTGGAGGATGACGGAAAGCCGAGGCCGGGCACACTGTCCGAGGACGGCAGCGGCATCCGCGGAATGCGCGACCGCGCCCGATCCCTCGGCGGCACCCTGGAGGCCGGCCCCGGCCCGGACGGCGGCTTCACCGTCCACGCCCGCCTCCCGCTCTGATCCCGCCCGGCCACCGCTCGGAAACGAAACGCGGGGACCGATGACTTCTCGACGCGAACGTGGTCGACATCACCATGAAGACTGCGCAGACGCTCCAGACGCCCGATGCCGACATCGCCTACGACGTGGACGGCCCGCTGCCGACCGCAGCCGGGCGCCCGCCACTGGTCATGATCGGCCAGCCCATGGACGCCACCGGCTTCCGCACGCTGGCGTCGCACTTTCCCGACCGCACCGTGATCACCTACGACCCGCGCGGCCTCGGCCGCAGCACCCGCAAGGACGGCCGTGACGACCACGCACCCGGCCCCCAGGCCGCCGACGTGCACGCCGTCATCGAGGCGCTCGGCGCGGGCCCGGTCGAGATGTTCGCGAGCAGCGGCGGCGCGGTGACCGCGCTCGCCCTCGTGGCGGCGTACCCCGGCGACGTCACCACCCTGGTGGCGCACGAGCCCCCGCTCATTCCGGTGCTCCCCGACGCCGAGGCCGCCGAGCGCGCCCGGGCCGGTGTCCGGGACGTGTACGAGAAGAAGGGCTGGGGCGCCGGCATGGCGGCGTTCATCGCGATGACGTCGTGGCAGGGCGAGTTCACCGACGACTACTTCGCCCAGCCCGCACCGGACCCTGCCACGTTCGGGATGCCGGCCGAGGACGACGGCTCCCGCGACGACCCGCTGCTCTCCGACCGGTCCTGGGCGGTCAGCAGTCTCCGGCCCGACACCGACGCGCTCACCGCGGCGCCCACGCGGATCGTGATCGCAGTGGGCGAGGAGTCCCAGGGCACGTTCACCGCCCGCACCGCGGCGGCAACGGCCGAACTGCTCGGCCAGCGGGCGACGGTGTTCCCGAGCCACCACGGCGGCTTCCTGGGAGGCGAGTTCGGCCAGGCCGGACAGCCCGCCGCCTTCGCCCGCAAACTACGCGAAGTCCTTGACGGCGCCGCCTGACCGCCGGCCGGCTCAGCCCACCTTTCCGGCCTCAAGCCACCGACTCGGGCGAACAGCGGCCATCAGTCCGGGCGGTCGCCGGTGTCGCGCGCGCTGAGGGCGTCGCGGGCCGGGGCCAGACGAAGCGGCGGCGGATTCCGATCGGTGGGTGGGCCGGTCACCTGATGCCGTCGCCGGCCTGCCGCTCATACTGTTCCCACAGCCCAAGCGATTCCATCAGGAGATCTTCCAACTGGGCCGCCGCCGTCCAGTATGCCTGGGCCCGCCCGGCGCACACCCCCGAGTCCCAGATGTGCCCTTCCCGGGACCGGACCCGTGCCCGCGCCTCCTCCATCCGCGCCAGCGTCCGCCACACCCGCGCCTCCTCCGGCAGCGTCTCCAACGCCTGCCGTGCCTCCGGCCCCAGGGCCGCGAACAGGAACACGACCTCCGGGACGGCCCCTTCCCCGGCCGTACGCGCCCCACCAGGCCCCAGCCTCCGCAACACCGCCAGAACCACGCCCCGCCGCCCCGCCGCCCAAGCGCGCCGCCTCTTCACCGGGTCGCCTCGAACCAGACCGTGAACCGGCCGTCCGGCCCCGGCAGCGTGCCCCACCGCTCCGCCAGCCCGTTCACCACCATCAGGCCCCGACCCGACTCGCTCCAGCCTGCGCCCTGCGCCGGGATCACCGGCCGCCCACCCGAGCCTCCGTCGTCCTGGACCTCCACCCGAAGCCGTCCCGCGAGACGAGAACGGTCACCCACACCCCGCCGCCCGGCCTGCCGCTGCCGCTGTGCCGGATCGCGTTGGTGACGATCTCGCAGACCATCAGGTCGACGTCTTCCAGGTCGAACCCGTCCAGGTCCCCGGCCAATGCGCCCACCAGCGTCCGCCGCACCCGCGCCCGGACCTCCCGCACGTCCAGCACCCCGCGCGAGGTCATCCGCTCGGTGTGCACCTCGCCCCAGACGATCATCGCGCGACCCCCGCGATCTGGCGCGCCGCGACGAGCACCGAACCGACCGGCATCGTGTGGGCCGCGTCCCATAGGTAGGACCACCCGCCGCCCCGCTCCTGGACGACGAGCACCGCCATCGCCCGCCGCCGCGCCACCACCGGAACCGACAACACCGGCTCGGCTTTCGCGTCCATGTACAGCACCGAGCCGCGCCCCATCTCATGCAAGGCCCACATCAGCTGAACGAGCAGCCGGAGCCGCTCCCGCGTCACGTCCCGTCCCGCCAGGCGGCGGGGGCTTCGGTAGATTGCCCACAGGTCCGACTCCTTCCAGCCGGGCTCAGGCCCCGGGCTCGGTGATTGCAGCACCGCCCGATCTCTACGGCGTGGACGATCTCCGACAGGTGAACCGCCTGCTCGACATCGCTCGCAGGGCGAGGGAACGAGGGTGGTGGGAGTCCTACGGCCCCACTCTGCCCACCGAGACGCGGACCATGATCGGCATCGAAACCGAAGCCTCGCTGATCCAGACCTACCATCAGGCGCTCGTTCCCGGACTGCTGCAGACGCCGGACTACGCACGCGCGGTGATTCGCGCCGCACGTCCGAGCGACTCCCAAGAGATCATCGACCAGCGCGTGGAGGTACGGCTTGCTCGCCAGGCGCTCTTTGAGGAGAAGGACTCCCCGCAACTCTGGGTCGTGATCAACGAAGGAGCGGTCCGGCAGGTGGTCGGCAGTTCGGCGATCATGGCGGCCCAGTTGCGGCATCTGACCGAGGAACGGGACAGACTCAATGTGGTCGTCCAGGTCCTTCCCTTCTCTGCAGGAGAACACCCGGCCATGGTCGGCTCGTTTTCGCTCTACAGCTTACGTCGCCCCTGGTCGCCGACTCGTGACCACCGCCATCCGGGATTCCAAGGATCCGGAAGGCCTGGCACTGTCCTTTCGTCTGGACGAGTGGGCGGCTTTCGCGCTGAAGGTCAAGGCGGGGGTATACGACCTCCAGGCCCACTGATCACAACAAGGAGGTGCGGGGTGCACAGCTTGGTCGTGACTCTCACCACGTGGCGCAAGAGTTTGCGAAGTGGCCAAAACGGTAACTGCGTGGAGATCGCCCGGGTCGCCGACAGCGTGGAGTGGCGGAAGAGCAGCCACAGCAAAGTGCGGGCGGTGCCTGCGTCGAGGTCGCCGACCTAGTGACGAACATCAGGGTGCGCGACAGCAAGGCCCCGGACGCCGGTCACCTCGCGTTCAGCCCACAGGCATGGGCCACCTTCGTGGCCCAGGTACGCGCCGGACGGCACGACGGGTAGTCGGCCACCGCAATGAGAACAAAACCGACCACGCTGAACACGCAGGCGACCCCGGGCCTCGTGTTCATTACCCGTCCTCTCCGCCGTCGAGCCAGAGTTGCTGGCCATCGGGTGCCACGGTGATGCCCCAGCGGTCGGCGGCGGGTTGGCCGAGACCATCCCACCAGTGGTAGGCGGCGGCCTCCACCTCGTCCCACAGGCTCCGGCCCCCCGTGCTGGCGGATCTCGAACGCCTCGGCGTCCGGCTCGTGCGCGAGGCTGCCGGCCCATGAACCTGACCACGGGTCGATCAGCCAGACCGTGTAGGCACCCTCCTCCTGGTGGTGCTTGACGACGAGCTTGCACCGGGGAACCTTGAGCCCGACCGCCAGCGAAGCGTCGTACTCGCCGATCACCTCGTGTCATCCGAAACGCGCCGCCGCCGACGATCCTCGTCGTTCACTCCTGCCTGGGCCTCCGCTGGTGTCTTGATTCCCGGTACGCGTCCACCGCTTTGCGGGAACTGCGCCATATCCCATCGGATCCCTGAAACGCCTCCAACCGCCCGCGCTGTGCCGCCTGCCGGAGGGCAGGGAGCGAGAACTCCTCATCGACGAGCGCTGCAAGGGGAACCATTCGGGCCGGTCCTGCCACGTTCGGCACGATGAACCGGTTCAAGTTGTCATGCATCGCCCGTGCGATCAGCTCACCCAACGACCCAGGGTCACCGGCGTCCGCCCGCTGCATGGCCATCAGGTAGGCATCTCGCTGCTTCTTAAAGATGATCACGGGCGGGTATCCCAGGCGTACCAAGATCAGGTTGAGGACCAGTCGGCCGGTTCGGCCGTTGCCGTCAATGAACGGGTGCACCTGCTCGAAGGTGTTGTGCAACCGTGCGAGGAACTCCGGAAGCGGCTGGCCATCGCCGTCTTCACCGGCACCCTTGCCCAGCAGGCAGACTTGCCCGATCCACTCCTCCAAGCGAGCCGGGACGAGAGGCCAAGCCGGCGGCACCATTCCGGCGGAGAACGGCTGTATGTCGTGCTCTCGAAAGTTCCCTGGCGACTCACGCTGGGTGGCATCTGGATGCGGTGCGACGTCCCAAACGGGCGTCATGGCCATGTGATGGATCTGACGCACTTCCCCGACCGTCAGGAGCCGTCCGTCGTGCCAGTCTCCGGGTTCGAGCGCCTGCCGGTAGACCCACCGTGCGGCATCGGCATATCCACGAACCTCGTTGTACTCCTTCAAAGATTTTGCGCCGACGGCCCGGCCTTGATCCAACAGTAGTTGGACCTCGCGCAGCACCAGCGTGTTCCCTTCCAGGGCGGTCGAGTGGTGTGCCTCCAGATGCCAGATGTCATCCCAGATCGCCCGTGCCTCGCGGGGATCGGGCAGACCGCCGTATCTCTGGTTCAGCTCGGCCAGAGCCTTGTCCAGCCGCTGATACACGACTGCCCTGCTCGGTCGTCCCCGGCTCACGGGACACCTCCGCATCTCAATGGACGTCCACCGGACAGGGACGGCCTTGACAAGTTGATAACCCGCCCAAGAAGCTAATTGAACTTATCAAGTAGCTGGCCCGGCCAGCAGGTTTACGACGCATCTTGCTCTGCACTCCGCCTACCTTGCCGCGCAGGCCGTCAGCCGGATGGGTCGTTAGTGTCCTGGGTGCTGAGGGCCTCGTAGGCGGGGGTCAGCACGTCGGTGAGGGGGCGGCGGCGGATCTTGATGGGTGGGGGAGTGGCCATCTGGAGGACGAAGCCGGGTGGGACGGGGGGTGTGGACGGGCGGTCGCGGAGATGGGCCATGCCCGAGGGGGGCGTCCAGAACCCGGAGGCCGTCAGCGGCTCATCCTCCATGGCCAGGGGGTCGGGCTCGGTCTCGGTGCCGCGCCGCAGGGCCGCCAGGAGTTGGTCTTTGCCGCGTCCGTTCCACTGGAGGATGAGGAACGGGTCGTCGTCGAACGCTTCGGCCAGCAGGTACAGGACGGCCGCGGCGTGCTTGCACGGGTCGCCCCAGTCGGGGCAGTCGCACATCAGGTGGAGGTCGGACGCCGACGCCGGGAACAGCGACAAGCCCAGCTCGGCGAACACCCACTCGATCTCCGGCGGCATCTCACCGGCGAGCAGGCGGGCGCGGAACACCGCGCGGGACGCCAGCTCCTTCTCCACCGCCCGCCAGTCGCCCACGTCGATCGCGTCGATGCCGAGCGCCACCTCGTACGGGTCCGGTGCCGAACCGTGCACTTTCGCGGTCACCTCGTGCGGCGCGACCTTCAGGTCGAACACCATGCCCTTGCGCGCGTACGTGCGGCCGCGTGACAGGCGGCCCTTGTCGGCGAACGATTCGAGGAGGTCGATGAAGCGGCGCGACCACCACTGGGCGCCGATCGAACCTCGTTTGGTGCGGGCCTTGATGCCGTCGCTCATCAGTCGCTCACCGCCTCGGGGGACAGGCGCAGGACGTCGCGCAGTTCGGCGACCGACAGCTCGGTGAGCCAGTCTTCGCCGGTGCCGACGATCGACTCGGCGAGGGCCTTCTTGCGCTCGATCATCTCGTCGACGCGCTCCTCCATCGTCCCGACGCAGATGAACTTGCGGACCTGGACGTTGCGGGTCTGCCCGATGCGGAACGCGCGGTCGGTGGCCTGGTCCTCGACGGCCGGGTTCCACCAGCGGTCGACGTGCACGACGTGGTTGGCGGCGGTCAGCGTCAGTCCCGTCCCGGCCGCCTTGAGGGACAGCAGGAAGATCGCGGGCTCGTCGTCCTCCTGGAACCGCTGGACGAGGTCGTCCCGGCCCTGCTTGGACGTCCCGCCGTGCAGCCACAGCACGGGCCGCTCCAGGCGTGCGGCCAGGTAGGGCTGGAGCATGGAGCCGAACGCGGCGTACTGGGTGAAGACGAGGGCCTTCTCACCCTGTTCCAGGACTTCGGCGCAGATCTCTTCGAGGCGTTCGAGCTTGCCGGAGCGGCCGGGGAGCCGGGAGCCGTCCTTGAGCAGCTGCGCCGGATGGTTGCAGACCTGCTTCAGCTTGGCCATCGTCGCCAGGACGAGCCCGCGCCGCTTCGCCTCCTCCGCCTCGGCGATCTGCTGGAGCATGTCGTCCACGGTCGCCTGGTAGAGCGACGCCTGCTCGGTGGTGAGGTTGCAGTAGACCTTGATCTCCTGCTTCTCCGGCAGATCCGAGATGATCGACTTGTCGGTCTTGAGGCGGCGGAGGATGAACGGCTGCGTCGCCCGCTTCAACGCGATGGCCGCCTGCTCGTCGCCCTCGCGCTCGATCGGGATGGCAAAGCGCTGCCGGAACGCGCTGCGCGGCCCGAGCAGGCCCGGGTTGGCGAACTCCATGATCGACCAAAGTTCGGTGAGGTGGTTCTCCACCGGGGTGCCGGTGAGCGCGATCCGGGTCCGCGCCGGGATGCTCCGCACCGCCCTGGCCTGCCGCGTCCCGCTGTTCTTGAGCGCCTGCGCCTCGTCGCAGACGATCCGTCCCCACTCGAACTCCGTGAGCGTCTCCGCGTCCCGTGCCGCCGTCCCGTAGGTCGTCAGCACCAGATCGGCGCCCGCGACCGCCTGGGCGAGGTCGTCGCCGCGGTGCCGTCCCGTCCCATGATGGACGTAGACGCGCAGCTTGGGGGTGAACCGCGCCGCCTCCCGCTGCCAGTTCCCCACCAGCGACATCGGCAGGATCGCCAGCGTCGGGTCAGGGTGGGGGCCTTTCTCTCTTTCATGGACAAGTAGGGACAAAACGGAGATCGTTTTCCCCAATCCCATATCGTCCGCAAGTAGGGCACCTAGCCCCAAATCGTTCATGAAGGTCAGCCAGGCGAGGCCGCGTTCCTGGTAGGGCCGCAGTTCGGCGTCCAGTTCGTCGGGCGTGTGCATCGGGGTGAGGCGGCGGTCGGCCTCGCCGGAGAGGAGGTCGCCGAGGGCGCCGCCCGCGTCCACCCCGGTGAGGGGAAGGGCGTCCTCGTCGGCGTGGATGACCGCGCGGATCGCCTCTGCGGCGCTCATCCGGCCGCGGCGGGGGTGGCGGAGGAAGTCGAGGGCCGCTTCGAGCTGCCGTTCGTCCAGCTCGACCCACTGGCCGCGCAGCCGGACGAGCGGCGTCTTCAGGCGGGCCAGCTCCTCCAGCTCGGCCTCGTCGATGCTGTCGTCGCCGATGGCGAGGTCCCAGCGGAAGTCGACCATGGCCTTCATGTCGAAGCCCGAGGCCATGGCCGAACCGGACGACGCCTCGGGGTCTTCGCTGCGGGTCGTCAGCTTCATGCCGAGCTTGGCCTTGCCCGCCCACTGGGGGAGCAGGACGCCGAAGCCCGCGGCGGCCAGCATCGGGGCCGCCTGGCGGAGGAAACGGAACGCACCGGCGGTGTCGAGGATCAGCTCGCCGGGTGCCGGGCCGTCCAGGGCCGGCGCGATGTCGGGGAACAGGCGCAGCGCGCGGCCGAGGCCGGCGAGGAGCGTCTCCTCGGCGTCCGGGATCGACGTCGCCTCACCCGCCCACACCATCGCGGCGGGCACGTAGAGGCTCGGGTCGTCGGTGCCCTGGAGGGCGAACTCGACCCGCCAGGAGTCGTCGTTTTCGGGTTCCCCGGCGAGTTCCTCGTCCTCCACGTCCCACTGCTCCGCGCCCGGCTCGGCGAGGCGGAAGCAGACGCGCAGCGGGCCGGACGGGCGGCGCGCGGCGGCGGCCCACGCGTCCAGCTCGGCGATCAGGTCGGCGGGGTCGTCGCGCGGCTCGCGGGCGACCTGCGGCGACGGCCCCGTCAGCGCCGCCACCCAGCGTTCGGCCAGCGGCAGCCGGTCCGGGACCTTGCGGCGGGACACCAGCAGCGGATGCGGCACCACGCCGCGGACGGCGGTGTCGACCAGGCCGGACAGCGCCTCGCGCAGCACCGCGCCGGCGGGACGCCCGCCATCGGCGGCCCGGCACGCGGCGGGCATGGCGCGGGCCAGCGCGCGGAACCGGGCCGGGTCGTCGATCACCGGACGCCAGCGGGCCACGAGCTCGCCGTCCTCGCGCAGCAGGGCGGGCAGCACCTGGCCGCGCCCGGTGAGATGGACGGCCTCGTCGGCGATCACGCACAGGAAGCGCAGGTCGGTGCCGGGGATCACGTCGGCGCTGTGCTCGGCGGCCTGGAGCAGCGCCATCGCGGGGAACGGCTCCAGGACGAGCGCCGGGACCCGCCACGGACGCAGTTCGGGCTCGTCCCGCACCGGCTCGGGGCCCAGTTCCGCCGACGGCAGCGGATGGTCGCCGAGCGTCGGCAGCGACAGCGCCAGCTCGACGCGGAACGCGGTGCGGACGAGCGGCTCGTAGGACGTGCCGGTGAAGTCGCAGGTCGCGAAGGGGTGGACGTCCGGTGAAGGCTCGTGCGGGCCGGTGCGTTCGGCCCAGAGGCAGAGCGCACCGCCATGCCAGGTGGCGTGGGCGACGAGCATGGTCAACGAAGCTACCAGCCGCCTCCGACGTCCCGGCGTATGACAGCCGTGACTCGGGACGCCGCCCGTCACACCGGCCCGGCCCCTGGCTAGGCTCGAAACGTTCCGCCGCCGAGTTTCATGGAGGGTCGCCGTGGGCGAGTTCGTACGGGTCGAGGTCGAGGACGGGATCGCGACGATCAGGCTGGACCGTCCGAAGATGAACGCCCTGAACGCCCAGATGCAGCGGGAGCTGATCGACGCGGCCCGGGAGGTCACGCAGGACGAGGCGGTCGGCGCCGTCGTCCTGTACGGCGGGGAGAAGGTGTTCGCGGCCGGCGCGGACATCAAGGAGATGGCCCCGATGTCGTACGCGCAGATGTCGGCGGGCCACTCGCGGCTGCTGCAGGACTTCGCGAAGGCGCTCGCCGGGATCCCGAAGCCGGTCATCGCCGCGATCACCGGGTACGCCCTCGGCGGCGGCCTCGAAGTGGCGCTGACCGCCGACTTCCGGGTCGCGGGCGAGGGCGCGAAGGTGGGGCAGCCGGAGATCCAGCTCGGCATCATCCCCGGCGCGGGCGGCACGCAGCGGCTGTCGCGGCTGGTCGGCCCGTCCAAGGCCAAGGACCTGATCTTCTCCGGACGGCACGTCGCGGCCGCCGAGGCCCTCGCCCTGGGGCTCGTCGACCGGGTCGTCCCGGACGCCGACGTCTACACGGCCGCGAGGGAATGGGCGGCGAGCTTCGTCGGCGGCCCCGCGATCGCGCTGCGCGCCGCCAAGCAGGCCATCAACGCGGGCCTGGAGGTCGACCTCGACACGGGCCTGGAGATCGAGCGCACCCAGTTCGCCGCGCTGTTCGCCACCGAGGACCAGGCCGCCGGCATGAAGAGCTTCATGGAGGAAGGCCCCGGCAAGGCGAAGTTCACGGGCCGCTGACGGCCCGCTCCCGCGCGTCACGGGATGACGTCCGCGGGATGCCGGAAACTTGGGGGCTGAAACGTTACGTGTGTTTTTGGGTGTGCTGCCCGGGGTTGTGGGGATCGGCCGATAGCATCTCCCGCCATGCGACACGCGTACCGAACCGCGCTCGTGACGGGCGCGTCCAGCGGCATCGGCGAGAGCTTCGCCCGCCTCCTGGCCGGCCGCGGCACCGATCTGGTGATCGTGGCGCGCCGGGCCGAGCTGCTGGACGGGCTGGCCCGCGAGCTCGTCGAGCGGTACCGGGTCGCCGTGGAGGTGGTGGCGGCCGACCTCACCGACCCGGGGCAGCGCGCCGAGGTCGAGGGGCGGCTGCGCGCCGACCCGGTCGAGTTGCTGGTCAACAACGCCGGGTACGGCGCTTTCGGAGCGTTCGCCGAACTGCCGCTGGACGACCATCTCGCGCAGATCGAGCTCAATGTGACCGCGCTCGTGCGGCTGACCCACGCCGCCGTGCCGGGGATGGTCGAACGCGGCCGGGGCGGGGTGCTGAACGTCGCGTCGATGGCGGGCTTCGCCCCCTCGCCCGGCAGCGCGACGTACGGGGCGACCAAGGCGTACGTGGCGGCGTTCTCCGAGAGCCTGCACGCGGAGGTCGCCGGCAAGGGCGTCCACGTGACGGCGTTGTGCCCCGGGTTCACCCGCACCGACGAGCAGTCCGGCGCGCACGGCCCGTCCAACCTGCTGTGGCTGCGGCGCGACGACGTGGCGGGCGCCGGGCTGGACGCGGTGTCGGCCGGACGTGCGCTGTGCATCCCCGGGATGCAGTACAAGGCGGCGTTCCCCGCGTTGAAGCTGGTCCCGAGACCGCTGCTCAGGGCCGCCGTCAACCGCATGTGGCAGCAGGCCGCCGACACACGGTGACGCCGGCACCGGGTGAGCGTTGTCACGCTGCTTTTGCTCGGGATCTACAAAACTCGCCGCGGGTTGATTGTCACGGCGCTGACTTGACGCACCTCGTGCCGAGTGGCGACGATCGAACCTACGCTTGAGTAGGTTGTGTACGGCCTGCTGGGCGGCCCTCTGATCGCCGCGGGCGCGGCGGCACCGTCCGGCAAGACCACTCGTCCAGCGAAGGAACCACATGTCCGTGACCCCCGAAGAAAAGTTCCAGACCGGCATGCTGATCGACCTCGAGCCGGTGGTCGAGACGGAGCTCAACCGGCACCTGTCGATGGCCAAGGAATGGTTCCCGCACCAGTACGTCCCCTGGAGCGAGGGCCGCGACTTCGACGGCCCGCTGGACGGCGAGCCGTGGTCGCTGGAGCAGTCGAAGCTGAGCGTGGAGGCGCGCGAGTCGCTCATCGTCAACCTGCTCACCGAGGACAACCTGCCCGGCTACCACCGCGCCATCGCCACCGTGTACGGCCGCGAGGGCGCCTGGGGCACCTGGGTCAACCGGTGGACGGCCGAGGAGAACCGGCACGGCATCGCCCTGCGCGACTACCTCACCGTGACTCGCGCGGTCGACCCGGTCGCGCTGGAGCGCGCCCGCATGCACCACATGGAGGCCGGCTACGAGGCCGACCACGGCGACTCGTTCCTGCACGGGACGGCGTACGTGTCGTTCCAGGAGCTCGCGACCCGCGTCTCGCACCGCAACACCGGCAAGGCGTCCGGCGACCCCGTCTGCGAGCAGATGATGACCCGCATCGCCGCCGACGAGAATCTCCACATGATCTTCTACCGGAACCTGATGGGCGCCGCGATGGAGGCCGCCCCGAACGAGACGATGCGGGCGATCACCGACGTCGTGACGACGTTCCACATGCCCGGGCACAGCATCGACGGCTTCCTCCGCAAGTCCGTCGTCATCGCCAACGCCGGCATCTACGACATGCGGCTCCACCACGACGACGTGCTCATCCCGGTGCTGCGCAAGTGGAACGTGTTCGACCGCACCGACCTGTCCGGCGACGGGGAGAAGGCCCGCGAGGAGCTCGGCGAGTTCCTGGAGCAGCTCGACGCGTCCGCCACCAAGTTCGAGACCCGCCGCGAGGAGCGCCGCGCCCGCCAGGCCGCCCGCAACGGCTGACTCCCGGGAACGGGAGCCCGTTTCCTGGCGTCAAAGGAGATATGGGGACATATCGGCGACTGGGCGGGTATCGGTTGCTGGACGAGATCGGCCGGGGCAGCACCGCGGTGGTGTACCTGGCGATGGATCACCGCGGCCGGGAGGTCGCGGTGAAGGAGCTGAGCCCGGAGCTGGTGGGGGAGCCGGAGGCGGTCAGCCGGCTGGCACGGGAGATGTCGGCGCAGGCGCGGGTCCGCAGCGCGTACGTGGCGCGGCTCCTCGGCGGCCAGGTCGCGGCGGAACGGCCGCACGTGGCCATGGAGTACGTGCCCGGCTGCCCGCTGGGCGATCTGGTCGGGGCGTACGGGCCGCTGCGGCACGACCGGCTCGTCCGGTTCGCGCGGCGGCTGGCGCTCGCGCTGGGGGACGTCCACGACGCGGGCGTGCTGCATCGCGACGTCGCGCCCGGCAACGTGATCGTGATGGGCGACCGGCCGACGCTGATCGACTTCGGGATCGCGCACGAGTCCGGCGCCGAGCAGATCACCAAGCGCGGGATGGTCGTGGGGACGCCCGCCTACCTGGCGCCGGAGCTGATCGAGGGGGAGCGCGCCACCGCGGCGTCGGACGTGTTCTCGTGGGCGGCGACGGTCGCGTACGCGGCGACGGGCCGGCCGCCGTTCGGGCGGGGCTCGCTGCACGGCGTGTGCTTCCGGATCCTGCGCGGCCAGGCCGACCTCGACGGCGCCCCGGAGCGGCTGGCCGGGCTGCTGCGGGCGGCGTTCCGGCGCGACCCGTCAAGGCGCCCGCCCGCGCGCTGGTTCGCCGGGGCGCTCGCGGACGGCGGCGCGGCCGTCAAGGGCGACGGCGTGGTGGCCGCCTGATGCGCGATTGGATCTTCCCGGCCGGATCGGCGAGGGTAGGGTTTCGGAAACGATGAAGGGAGCCGTCACGTCCGGGGACCGAATCGGCCACTACAGCGTGCTTCAGACCCTCGGCGAAGGGGGTATGGGCGTCGTCTACCTCGGCGCCGACTCCGAAGGGCGCAACGTCGCCATCAAGGTGCTGCGGCCCGCGGTCGCGGGGGACGCCACCGCGCGTCGCCGGCTGGCCCGCGAGGTCGACTCGATGCGCCGGGTGCACAGCCCGCACGTCGCCGAGATCCTCGACGCCGACGTGACGGCCGAGCAGCCCTACATCGTGACCCAGTACGTGCCCGGCCAGACACTGGAAGAGATCGTCGAGGAGTCCGGGCCGATCTACGGGCCCGCTCTGCAGCGGCTCGGGGTGGGGCTGGCGTCGGCGCTGTCGGCGATCCACGGCGCCGGGATCGTGCACCGGGACATGAAGCCCGGCAACGTGATGCTCGTGGACAGCGAGCCCGTCGTGATCGACTTCGGTATCGCGCAGGGCGCGGACGCGACGCGGCTGACCGCGACCGGCATGGTGATCGGTACCCCCGGCTATCTGGCCCCGGAGATCATCGAGGGTGAGGACGCGGGCCCGCCGTCGGACGTGCACGCCTGGGCCGGCACGGTCGCCTACGCCGCGACGGGACGCCCGCCGTTCGGCTCCGGCACCTTCGAGTCGATCTTCTACAAGATCATGCAGGGCACGCCTGACCTGGGCGGCGTGCCCGACGCGATGCTGCCCGTGCTGCGGTCGGCGATGGCGCGGAACCCGGCCGAGCGTCCCACCGCGGTCAATCTGGTGCAGCTCACCCGGCGCATCCACATCGAAGCCACCATCACCGACCAGACCCGGGTCGACCAGCACTACTCGCCCGGCATGTCGCAGCCGGTGGAGGAGCCCGCGCCCGACCACTCCCGGATGTTCTCCATGCCGGTGGCCGCACCGCCGCCCCAGGACACCCCGGCGCTTCCCACCACCCCGGGCGGGAGCGCGATCCCGGCGCCGACGCCCGCCCCGGCCCCGGCGCAGCCCAGCGACTTCGTGGGGCAGCTGCCGCCGGCGGCGCCCCCGCCCGTCCCGCCGCCGGGCCCCGCGCCCTACAAGGCGGGGGAGCAGTTCCAAGGACGCGGCTACGCGCCGCCGGCCCCCTACGCCCAGGGCGGATACCCGCCGCAGTACGGGCCGCCGCCGAACCAGCCGCCGCCGAACCAGGGGGCGCTTCAGCGCGGGCCGGGGCCGGCCCAGCCCGGGCCGTACGACCAGCGGGCACAGGACGCGCAGCGGCGCGCGGACGCGGCGCGCGGACCGGAGACACGCGGGGACAAGGACCGCCGCAAGCCCTACGGCTGGTACCGGGTGCTCAGCTTCATCGTCCTGGTGGCGCTGCTCGGGTTCGCCAACATCGTGCCGCTGCTCGCGCTCTTCGTCACCATCGGCGGCGTGCTCGTCCTGCGGATGGCGGACAAGGCCGCCAAGGGCATGGAGGGACGCCAGACGCGGCGGGGCCCACGCACGGGCGACGCGGTCGCGGCGGCGTTCCGGACGCCACTGCACCTGCCGGGCGCGGTGATGTCCACGGTCCTGTGGACGTCGCTCAGCGTCATGGCGGGGATGATCCTGCTCGGCGTGCTGATCTTCGCCAAGTCCGACATGACCGCATCGAAGGCCATCGCCTACTCCGCCATGGCGGTGATCGGGCTGCTGTGCCTCGCGCCGGGCAGCGGCGCGCCGCGGCGGCAGCTGGCCCGGATCTGGGGCGCGCTGCTGCCGCGCGCCGAGGCCGCGCTCGCCGGTGCCCTCATCCTGGGCGTCTTCGCGGCGGTGCTGGTCGTGATGTCCCAGGAGGGGCCGCCCGACACCACCCCGCTGGACGGGATGAGCCAGGACCTGGAGGGCCTGCGCGCCGACGTCCGCGAACTCGTCTCCGGCATTCCCGGCATGTAGCGACCCCTTCGTCCGGATCGGCCCGGCGGGACATCCCCGGTCGGTAGGGTGGCGACCCATTATGAGCGGCGAAACGAGCCACCAAGAGCACATCGGCCCCTACCGGCTGCTGTCCCGGCTGGGCGCCGGGGACGGCGCCGTCCATCGTGCCGCCGGGCCCGACGGGCGCGACGTGGCGATCAGGCTTCTCCCGCCGGGCGCGGCGCCCGACATCGCGCGGATGCGCGAGGTGCTCTGCCCCTACGTGGTGGACGTCCTGGACGGGGACGCCGCCGCGCCCACCCCGTACGTCGTGTCCCGGTTCGTTCCGGGGCGGCCGCTCGAGGAGACGGTCGCCGAGCGGGGCCCGATGCCGGGTGACGCGCTGCGCAGGCTGGCGTTCGGGCTGGCCAAGGCCCTCGCCGCCATCCATGGGGCCGGTCTCGTGCACGGTGAACTCGGCCCCGGGACGATCCTGGTCGTGGACGACGCGCCCGTCGTCATCGACTTCGGGCTGACGGCCGGTCCCACGGCGGCGGACGACGTCCGGGCGTGGGCCGCGGCCGTGGCCTTCGCCGCCGCCGGCGCGGCCGCCCGGGCCGCACCCGGCCCGCCGCCCCTGGACGCGCTGCCCGCGGACCTGCGCCCGCTGGCGGAGGCGGCCGCGGACCTCGATGCCGGTGTACGCCCGGATGCGGCTGAGCTGGTGGAGGCGACGTCCCGGCTGGAGTTGCCGTCCGCGCCGTCCACCCGTTCCGGCCCCGCTCTTTCCGCGGCGGCCACGCCCGCGCCCGCACCCGCGGCGACGCCCGTAGCCGCGTCACCGGATGCGGCCGGGGCCCCGGAGACGGCCGGCGGGGCGCAGCGGCTGGCCGTGGCGCGGGGCTGGGCGCGGCTGCTGGCGGCGATGGTCGTGGTGATCGCGGTCGCCCTGGTGGTCATCGCGCCGGTCGCGGGGCTCGTGCTGTCGCTGGGCGCCGTGACGCTGCTGCGGGTGGCGGGAACGACGGCGGGGGGCTGGGCGTGGGCGTGCGGGCGGACGCTGCTGACCGTCCCGTACGCGGCGGCGTTCACGGTCGCCGTTCCGCTCGGGCTCGTCGCGGTGTCGGCGGTGGGCGGGGAGATCGACTCGCTCAGCGCCGCCGCGTTCGGCGCCGGGGCGGGCGCGGCGGTGCTGTGGACGGCGCCGGGCGTCAACGGCCCGCGGCGTCAGCTGGAGAGGATGTTCGTGTCGGCCGCGCGGCGGCCGCGGCACATCGCGGCGGCGGGCGCCGTTCTCGGCGTCCTGGCCCTGCTCGCGGTGGTCGGGGCCCTGACGCTGACGCCGAGCTTCTCGCCGATGTACGGGCTGCAGAGTTCGGTGGAGGGCACCATGGACCGCCTGCAGACCGCCGTCAACCGGTTCTGAGACGTGAAGTGCGTCACGCCGGGTTCGGGACGCGGTGGTCGCCGCGAATCCGGCGGCCACGTGGGTAAGGTCTCACGAACTGGGATTTGCCGATAGGCTACTCGCAAGTAACATCTGTGGTGCACGGCCCTATCAGGGACCCGGCTCCGAAGCACGTTCGGGTGTTTGGCAGGCTGTGACTTCGAAAAGCATGTCCGCGTCGACCCGCCATGGGCGGCGCCCCTCCGCCGCTCAACTCGGCGGCCAACTGAGTGCAGGGAGGTCGGCCACCGGCCATGAACATCGTCGTCCTGGTGAAGCAGGTTCCCGATACGGAGAGCCCGCGCAAGCTGAAGTCCGATGACAGCACGCTCGACCGCGCTGCGGCGGACGGTGTCATCAACGAACTCGATGAGTACGCGATCGAAGAGGCGCTGCGCATCAAGGAGGCCCACGGCGGCGAGGTGACCGTCCTGACCATGGGTCCCGACAAGGCCACCGACTCGATCCGCAAGTCCCTGGCCATGGGCGCCGACAAGGCCGTCCACCTCGTCGACGACGGTCTCGCGGGCTCCGACGCGCTGCAGACCTCGTACGCCATCCAGCAGGCCCTCGGCCGCACCGGGTTCGACCTGGTGGTGCTCG
Source organism: Spirillospora sp. NPDC048823 (assembly GCF_043198445.1). Taxonomy (NCBI): domain Bacteria; kingdom Bacillati; phylum Actinomycetota; class Actinomycetes; order Streptosporangiales; family Thermomonosporaceae; genus Spirillospora; species Spirillospora sp. NPDC048823. The sequence goes on from NZ_JBICUT010000003.1 coordinate 23,482, forward strand.
GCTCGGAGTCCACCGACGCGCGCACCGGCGTCCTCGCCGCGATGCTCGCCGAGCGGCTGGGCGCCGCGCAGGTGTCGCTCGCCAACAAGGTCGAGATCGACGGGACGTCCATCAAGGCACAGCGCCAGACCGACTACGGTTTCGACCGGGTCGAGGCGAGCCTGCCCGCGGTCGTCAGCGTCGTCGAGAAGATCAACGAGCCGCGCTACCCCTCGTTCAAGGGGATCATGGCGGCCAAGAAGAAGCCGGTCGAGACGCTCGGCCTGGGCGACGCCGGCATCGACGCGTCCCAGGTGGGCCTGGCGAACGCCGCCACCGAAGTGGTCGACTTCGCCGAGGCGCCGCCGCGCGCCAAGGGTGAGATCGTCACCGACGAGGGCGACGGCGGCGCGAAGATCGCCGAGTTCCTCGCGTCGAAGAAGTTCGTCTGACCGGGGAAGGGGATTAGCGAAAAATGGCAGAGATTCTCGTCCTCGTCGACCACGTCGACGGTGAGGTCAAGAAGGTCACGCTCGAACTGCTGACGCTGGCGAACCGGCTCGGCGAGGCCGCCGCGGTATGGGTCGGCCCGGGCTATGAGAACGCCAAGGACAAGCTCGGCGAGTACGGCGCCGGCAAGGTCTACGTGGCCGCCGACGAGGAGCTGACCTCCTACGTCGTCGCCCCGAAGGCCGCGCTGCTCGCCCAGCTCGTCGGCGCCGGGTCCCCGGCCGCGGTGCTGGTCGCCGCGACCGCCGAGGGCAAGGAGATCGCGGGCCGCCTCGCGGTCAAGACCGGCTCCGGTGTGCTCACCGACGTCGTGGACGTCACCGACGGCTTCGTCGCAGAGCACTCCATCTTCGGCGGCGGGATCATCGCGCACGCCAAGGTGAAGACCGGCACGCCGATCATCGCCGTCCGGCCGAACTCGGTCGCCCCCGAGGCGTCCCCCGCCACTCCGGCGGAGGAGCAGGTTTCGGTCACGCTGTCGGACGCCGACAAGGGCGCCAAGATCGTCGAGAAGGTCGTCCAGGAGAAGGGCGAGCGCCCGGACCTGACCGAGGCCGCGATCGTCGTGTCCGGCGGCCGCGGCGTCGGCGGCGCCGAGAACTTCTCGATCATCGAGGGCCTGGCCGACTCGCTCGGCGCGGCCGTCGGCGCGTCCCGCGCCGCGACCGACGCGGGCTGGTACCCGCACTCGTTCCAGGTCGGCCAGACCGGCAAGACCGTGTCGCCGCAGCTGTACATCGCGGTCGGCATCTCCGGTGCCATCCAGCACCGGGCCGGAATGCAGACCTCGAAGACCATCATCGCCATCAACAAGGACCCCGAGGCGCCGATCTTCGAGCTCGTCGACTACGGGATCGTGGGCGACCTCTTCCAGGTCGCGCCGCAGCTCACCGAGGAGATCACCAAGCGCAAGTGACCTCGCGCGAAAGCCCCGGCGACGACCACCGGACCCCAAGGCCGTCGCCGGGGCCTTCCGCGTTTCACGAGCGCTTCGGGGACGGGTACGGGACGGCCGCCTGCAGCGCCGGCTTGAGCATCCCGCCGATGTCGGCGTAGGGGACGACCGTGTCCTGCAGCCCGCACGCCGACTCGTATCCGAGCAACTGGCCGTAGAAGGCCACCCGTACGCCCGTCGGCGTGAGGGCCATGGTGACGTCGCCGGACCTGATGAACGCGGACGGGTTGTCGGTGCCCCTGGGAAGCACGGTTCCGGGCGCCGCGGTGCGCGGTCCGCAGTAGACGCCACCGGGCAGGTTCGCCTTGATCTTCTCGTCCACCGGCGCGAGGCCCCGCTCGGCCGAATCGCGGAACAGGTCGAGCGGCCGGTAGGACGCGCCGGTCCGCAGATCCACGGTCACGGCCTGCGGCTGGTCCCAGCCCGACCCGCGGTCACCGCGCAGCGAGACGCTGTACCAGACCGACAGCAGCCTGTCGTTGCGCAGGAGTATCGCCGGCTTCACGACATCGGTGTAGGCGCCCCTGCCGGTGCGCCCCAGGCCGGTCCGCGTCTTGTCCCAGCGCTGTTCGAGTGGTGCCCGCAGCGCCTGGTTGATCTTACGGTTGAGCGCGGCGCCGCCGCCGGTGACGCGCACGATCCGGCCCTGCGCCCGGAACGTCGCCCCGTTGCCGATGTCCCGCTGCGGCTCGCTGAGCGCGGCCAGCCGGGCCACGACCGGCTTCGGCCCGGGCGCCTCGTCCGCGACGGCCACGTAGACCGCCGCGCCGCCGCCCACGGTCACCGCCGCCGCCCCGCCCGCGACGGCGGCCGTGCCCTTCGCGCCGAGCGTCCCCAGGACGCCCTTGCCCGCCGCTCCCGCCGCCCCGGCACCCCCCGTCCCGGCGGCTCCGCCCGCGCCCGCCGCCCCGCCGGCGGCTCCCGCGGCGCCCGCAGACGCACCGCCCGCGCCGAGGCCGAGCGCGGTGAGCGGGAACAGCATCGCCAGCGCGGCGGCGGCCCCCGCGAGGGTGCGGATGCCGCGTCCCTCCCAGTCGGGCCCGTACGCGGCGGAGGCGGCCGACTCCAGTTCCGAGACGAACGCGGCGGCGCCCGGCGGACGGTCCCACGGGTTCTTGGCCAGGCCGCGCACGATCAGCGGCCGGAGCGGCTCGGGGACGTCCCCGGCCGGGATCGGCGCGGTCAGATGCCGGCCCATCAGCCCGGCCTGGTCCTCGGCGGAGTAGGGGCGGCGGCCCGTCACGCACTCGAAGAACACGCACGCCGCCGCGTACACGTCGGTCGCGGGCGACGCGGGTTCGTCCCGCCACTGCTCCGGCGCCATGTAGACGGGGGTCCCCGCCCGTCCCGTCGCGCCCGCGTCGACGGCGATTCCGAAGTCGATGAGCTTGCTCAGCCCGTCGCCGCGCACGATCACGTTCGCGGGCTTGTAGTCGCGGTGCACGATGCCGAGGCCGTGAGCGGCGGCGAGGCCCCGCAGCGACCCCTTGAGCAACGCCAGGGCCGCCTCGGGCGCCAGCGGCCCGGACTCGGCCAGGACGGCCTTGAGGGACGCGCCGTCCACGGCCTCCATGACGATGGCGGCGCCGTCCGGCGTCTCGACCAGCCCGTAAAGGCCGGCGATGTACGGGTTGCGCAGCCGGCTCAGCAGGCCGGCCTCGGCGCGGAACCGGCCGCGGAACTCCTCGTCTCCGGCCAGGGAGCCCGCGAGGTACTTGATCGCGGCGGGGCGGCCGGTGGCGTCGTGCCGCGCCAGCACCACGCGTCCCTGCGCGCCCTCACCGAGAGGCCGCAGCTCGCTGTACCCGGCAACCCGCCACTCGCCCATCCATCAGCCCCCATCGCCAGGAATGGTCCTGATGGGTTATACCGGATCGGGTGGCGGGTCGGCCGTTCAGGCCGCGATGGGTTCGGGCCGGGTGTCGTTCGGATCGTCCGCCCGCGCGGGCACCGCGGCGGTGACGGCCGGTGCGGCGGCGTCCGTGCCGGTGCGGAGCGGGACGAAACGGGCACCGGCGGCGATGAGCAGGGCCAGCACGACGACCGTGCCCACCCCCACCCGCAGGGACGTGGCCTCCGACAGGAAACCGACCACGACCGGGCCGAGGAGGAGACCTCCGTAGCCCATCGCGCCGACCTGGGCGACGGCCGCGGCGGGCCGGTCCGGGGCGGCGGTCCCGGCCAGCGAGATCGTCGTCGGGACGACCGTGCACACCACCAGCCCGGTCACGAAGAACCCGGCGATCGCGACGCCCGGTCCGGGAGCCAGCACGACGACGCTCATGCCGAGCGCGGTGCCGAGCCCGGCGCCGGTCAGCAGCCGCCGGGTGCCGACGCGCATCCGGACCCGGTCGCCGACGAGCCGGCCGAGCAGCATCGCCAGCTCGAACACGGGGTAGCCGGCCGCCGCCACCGCCTCGGTGGCGCCCATCTCGTCGTGCAGGAGCAGGCCGCTCCAGTCGGCGATCGAGCCCTCCGTCATGAACGCGATGAACGCGAGGACGCCGATCAGGTACACGGCGGGCGGGAGGCGGCGCGCCCTGCGTCCCGTCCCGGACGCGGCGCCGGCCTCCGGGCGGGCGGGGTCGGGCAGGTAGGTGCGGCCGAGCGCGAGGCCGGCGGGCATCGACAGCAGCGCGGCGGTCAGCACGGTCGTGGTGAACCCGAACCCGGCCGCGGCCGTGACGACGCCGAACACGCCGCCGCTCATCGCGCCGACGCACCAGCCGGCGTGCATGCCGCTCATGACGGGCCGGCGGTACGCCCGCTCGACGACGCTGCCCTGCGCGTTCATCGCGATGTCGGTGATCCCGAACGTCATCCCGAACAGCACGACGGCGGCGAGCAGCACGCCGTAGGAAGGGGCGAGCGCGATCGCCGCGAAGGACAGCGAGGTCAGCGGCAGCGCGGCCCGCAGGACGGCCCGGCTGCCGGCGCGGGACATCACGCCGCGCAGCGCCTGCATCGCCACGATCGCGCCGAGCCCCCAGACGAGGACGACGATGCCGATCTCGCCCTCGGTCGTCCCGAATCTGGCGGCGAGCGCGGGCATTCGCGCCACCCACACTCCGGTCAGCAGACCTGCCAGTGCGAAGGTCAGGAACGTCCCCGAACGGGCGCGCAGCAACATGGTTCACCTCTTTCTCGGCTCGGCGGGGCGCGGTGTGCGGCCCGTGGTGGCAAACGTCGTGGCGGCGGCCGTCATGTGGCGGACGCCGTGGTGGGGACGTCGTGGTGGGGACGTCATGGAACGCTCCAGACCCTCGGGCCCGGATCGCTCAGGTTGTTCGGCGGGGCGCGGGGCGCCCGGGGGTCATCGCTCCAGCAGGTCCAGGAGCCGCTGCCTCAGCGCTTCGAGCTGGTCCGCGTCGTACAGCCCGGGATCATGGCTCACCACTTCCCAGAGGCCCTCGGCCGCCAGCCGGACGACCGTCGCGGTGCCGGGGTCGGGGTCGTCCGCGGGGGCGCGGCCGTGCCAGCGCCGCATCGCCTCGTTCAGCGGCTCGGCCTGCTCCGGGTCCGCCGCGGCGGCCGTGATGGCCGACCATCGCCGGTAGGCGCGGGCCTCGCCGGTCAGGATCTCGAACGTGGCCTCGACGTAGGCCCGGGTGTAGGAGCCCGGCGCGCCGTCGTCGTAGGAGGCGATCAGGTCGTCGAACTCCTCGATGACCCGCGCCACCATCGCCCTGACGAGCACGTCCTTGGTGGGGAAGTGGTAGAGCAGCCCTCCCTTGCTGACGCCGGCGCGGTCCGCGACCGCGGTGAGCGTCAGCGCCTGGGTCCCCTGCTCGGAGAGGACGGCTTCGGCGGCGTTCAAGAGGGCTTCCTTCGTCATGATGATTTTACTGTACCGGCTGGACGGTATAGATCGTAACCGGAGGTCCGCCCCCGCCATTCCCGCAACCGCACGGGCACCGGAGGGGAACAGGGGCGGCGTGGATACTGTTGACCCCGTGGTGACCTACCTCGACCATGCAGCGACGACCCCGATGCTGCCCGAGGCCATCGAGGCGATGACGGCGGAGCTGCGCGAACTCGGGAACCCGTCCTCGCTGCACGCGGTGGGGCGGCGCTCCCGCCGGGTCGTCGAGGAGTCCCGCGAGATCATCGCCGAGGCGTTCGACGCCCGGCCGAGCGAGGTCGTGTTCACCTCCGGCGGCACCGAGGCCGACAACCTCGCCGTCAAGGGCCTGTACTGGGCACGCCGCGCCGCCGACCCCGCCCGCACCCGCGTCCTGGCCGGCGCCGTCGAGCACCACGCCGTCATGGACGCCGTGCAGTGGCTCGCCGACCACGAGGGTGCCCGCGTCGACTGGATCCCCGTGGACGAGCGCGGCCGCGTCCGCCCGGAGACGCTGCGCGAGGCGCTCGGCTCCGGTGACGATGTCGCGCTGGCGACCGTGATGTGGGCCAACAACGAGGTCGGCACCGTCCAGCCCGTCGCGGAACTCGCCGCCGCGGCCCGCGAAAAAGGCGTCCCGCTGCACACCGACGCCGTCCAGGCCGCCGCGACGCTGCCCGTGGCGTTCGGTGCGAGCGGCGCGCAGGCGCTCACCCTCACCGGCCACAAGCTCGGCGGCCCTCTCGGCGTGGGCGCGCTGCTGCTCGCCAAGCCCAAAGAGCCCGTCTTCCTCGACCCGGTCCCGCTGCTGCACGGCGGCGGCCAGGAACGCGACGTCCGGTCGGGGACGCTCGACACGCCCGCCATCGCCGGGTTCGCCGCCGCCGTCCGCGCCACCGTCGCGCACCGCGACGCCGAGGCGCGGCGCCTCACCGAACTGCGCGACCGGCTGATCGACGCCGTCCGCGCCGCCGTGCCCGACGCGATCCTCAACGGCGATCCGGACGACCGCCTCCCCGGCAACGCGCACTTCACCTTCCCCGGTTGTGAGGGCGACGCCCTGCTCATGCTGCTGGACGCGCGCGGCATCGCCTGCTCCACCGGTTCGGCGTGCTCCGCCGGCGTCTCCCAGCCCAGCCACGTCCTGCTGGCGATGGGCACCGGCGCGGAACGCGCCCGCGGCTCCCTGCGCTTCACCCTCGGCCACACCTCCACCGAGGCCGACGTGAAGGCCCTCGCCGACGCCATCGGCCCCATCGTGGAACGCGCCCGCCGCGCCGGCCTCAGCTGACCGGAGTTTGAACGTCCCTTGAACGGGGACAGCATTGCCGTTCCCAAGGAAGGCGGTGCGATGACGACGGGCGGCGCGGTGAAACAGGCGGGCCGGAGAGCCGCGGGACACCCGTGGTTCCACCACATGTCGCGCGTCGGCCTGGTCGCCCGCGGCCTCATCTACCTGCTGGTCGGCTGGCTCGCGCTCCAGATCGGGTTCGGTGGCGGCGGCCAGGAGGCCGAGCGGAAGGGCGCCCTCCAGATCGTCGCGGACAACCCCGGCGGCACCGTCGTCCTGTGGCTGATGGCGGCCGGTTTCGCCGCGCTCGCCGCCTGGCAGTTCGGAGAAGCCCTGTACGGACGCCCCGTGCCGGACGGTGACAAGCCCACCGAGCGGCTGGGGTCGGCCGCCCGCAGCCTCGTCTACGCGAGCGGCACCGCGGCGACCCTGGGGTTCCTGCTCGGACACCAGGGCACGTCGAGCGACCAGCAGTCCAAGGCCTTCACCGCGCGGGCCATGGCCGAGCCCGGCGGACGCTGGCTCATCCTGGCCGTCGCGGCGGGCTTCCTGGTGTGGGGCGCGGTGACGGTCGTCAACGCCGTCCGCCGGGAGTTCATGGAAGAACTGGACACCGGCCGGATGGGCCGGGCGGCGCGCCGCTTCGTCCAGCCCTTCGGGATCGCCGGCAACGCCGCCCGCGGCCTCATCGGCACCGGAGCCGGTGCGTTCCTCGCCTACGCCGCCATCACCTTCCAGCCGGAGAAGGCCAAGGGGCTGGACGGCACCCTCCGCGAGTTCGCCGGCACCCCCGCCGGAGCCTGGGGCCTCGTCGCCGTCGCCGCGGGCGTCGTGACCTTCGGCCTCTACTCCTTCTGCGAGGCGCGGTGGCGCAAGGTCGACGCGTCCCGTCCGGGCCTGTAGGGCGTCAGGGCCCGCAGGAAGGACGTCAGGGCACGCAGGACGTCAGGGCTGGTAGGGCGCCAGGGCCCGCCAGCCGGGGTCGTTGGTGGAGGCGACCTTGGCCTTGCCCTCCGGCCAGCCGGCGGCGAGCTGGTCGAGTTCGGAGATGACCCCGGAGTCGGGGTCGGCGTACAGGTGGAAGACGCGGAGGCCGTCACCGGTCTCGCGGACGGCGAGGACGGCGCGGTCGCCGAGCTTGGTGAGCTTCTTCTCGAAGGCGCGCAGCGCGCCCGACGACGGTTCGACGGGGAGGCGGTCGGGGTTGCTGTTGGCGTACGGGACGGTGATCGCCACGTGCAGGTCGCAGAGGGGGTAGTCCTGCCGGTGCAGCGGGAACCTGGCGCCGAGGCGGGCGGGGTGGCCGCGGGGAGTCCGGCCCTCGCCGGTCAGCCAGGCGGGCTCGGAGAACGGCTCGGCGATCTGCTCGACGACCGCGGACAGCATCGACGGCGGCAGCGAGTCGATCGGCGCCTCCGTGGCGATGGTGACCTCGCCGATCCAGCGGGCGACGTCGTCCTCGCCGAGGGCCCAGTGCAGGACGTTCAGCGCCACCTGGAGCTGCTGCTCCTCGGCGACGAACAGGAAGTCGGGGTGGTAGGCGGCGATGTGCACCCGGGCCCGGTCGGCGTCGGCGCGCATGCCGAGCCGGACGTACTCCAGATCGAACTCGTGGTCGCCGAGGATGAGATCCTGCGCGAGCATCTCCGGGTCGGGCTGGCGCGCGGGATGAAAGCTCCATCCGCCGGCCGCCGACCGGGACGGCGCGGAACGCGCCCAGCGTTCGGTCAGCCCCCGCAGCTCGGGGTCGCCGCCGCCGGACACGGTGAGGGACGGGGAGCGGTCGTCGGCGCCGCCGATCTCCCACTGGAGCCCCGCGTGGATCTTGTGGACGCGGCGGGACAGCTCCTCGATCGCCTCGGCCGACAGGCCCTCGCCGGGTGCGTCGGGCTCGGGCTGCTCGGGCCCGGCGGCCAGCGAGGCCTCGATCGTCGGGCGGGCCTGCGCCCACCACTCCCAGAACTCGCTGATCGCGGGAGGCGTCACCGGTGACGCGTCGCGCGGACGACGGAAGATTCCCATCGGGCAGATACAAGAGGAACGCCATCGGCGATCAGCGGGTGCGGCGCGTCCCCTTGCTTCTCCTCTCATGCTGTCGGTGGCGGTCGGTAGCGTCTCATGACGAAGGGCGACCGGTGCGGGAGGTGGAATGCGCAGGTCGTTCAAGTTCCTGTCGCGTCCTACCGTACGGCAGGCACGCCCCGCGGCAGGCACGAAGCCCGGCGGCCCGGCGTCGTCCGCGGAAATGACGATGGCGGACCGGGCCACGCCGCGTACCCTCGAGGGACTATGACTTTGCGCGTACTCGCCGCCATGTCCGGCGGCGTCGACTCCGCCGTGGCCGCCGCCCGCGCCGCAGAGGCCGGGCACGACGTCACCGGCGTCCACATGGCCCTGTCCAGCAACCCCCGGTCGTACCGGACGGGGGCACGCGGCTGCTGCACCCTGGAGGACTCCAGGGACGCCCGCCGCGCCGCCGATGTGATCGGCATCCCGTTCTACGTGTGGGATCTCGCCGAACGCTTCCACAAGGACGTCGTGGAGGACTTCGTCAGCGAGTACGCGGCCGGGCGCACCCCGAACCCGTGCCTGCGCTGCAACGAGAAGATCAAGTTCGCGGCGCTGCTGGACCGGGCGATGGCGCTCGGCTTCGACGCCGTCTGCACCGGCCACTACGCGCGGCTCGACGGCGGCGTCCTGCGGCGAGGCGTCGACGAGGGCAAGGACCAGTCGTACGTGCTGGCCGTGTGCACGCCCGAGCAGCTCGCGCACGCCCTGTTCCCGCTGGGCGACACGTCCAAGGCCGACATCCGGCGGGAGGCGGAGCGGCGCGGCCTCCAGGTGGCCGACAAGCCCGACAGCCACGACATCTGCTTCATCGCGGACGGCGACACGCGGGGCTTCCTGGCCGAGCGGCTCGGCTCGGCGCCCGGCCCGATCGTCGACGCCGACGGCAACGAGGTCGGCGAGCACGAGGGCGCCTACGCCTACACGATCGGGCAGCGCAAGGGCCTGCGCATCGGCACGCCGGCGCCCGACGGGCGTCCCCGCTACGTCCTGGACATCTCCCCGGTGACGAACACGGTGACGGTGGGGCCGCGCGAGTCGCTGGACGTCCACGAGATCACCGGCGAGCGTCCGGTGTGGCTGAGCGAGCCCCGCAGCGGCCCGTTCGACTGCCAGGTGCAGCTCCGCGCGCACGGTGAGGTGTACGGCTGCACGGTCGAGCAGGACGGCGGCGAACTGCGCATCCGCCTGGCCGGCCCCGCACGCGGTGTGGCACCGGGCCAGGCCGCCGTCCTGTACGACGGCGACCGCGTGCTCGCCTCCTCCACGATCTCCGACACCTCCCGCGTTCCCGCCTGACGCACAGGCCCGGGGAATCAGGCTGAGCTTGGGTGGCTTATGGTCACGTAGGCGATGCTTTGGAGGCGTGCTGTGGAGTTCGGTGTTTCGACGTTCGTGACCGATGACGGGATCGCTCCTGCGGCGCTGGGGCGGGCGCTGGAGGAGCGCGGCTTCGCGTCGCTGTTCCTGGCCGAGCACACGCACATCCCGGTGAAGCGGGAGACGCCGTGGCCGGGCGGGGCCGAGCTGCCCCGTTGGTACTACCGGACGCTCGACCCGCTCGTCGCGCTGACCGCCGCGGCGACCGCGACCGAGCGGCTGCGCGTCGGCACGGGCATCGCGCTGGTCATCCAGCGGGACCCGATCGTCCTGGCCAAGGAGGTCGCCTCGCTCGACCTGATCTCCGGCGGGCGGGCCGTGTTCGGCGTCGGCGCGGGCTGGAACCGCGAGGAGATGCGCAACCACGGCACCGATCCGAAGACCCGGGTGCGGCTGCTGCGCGAGCGGGTGCTGGCCGTCAAGGAGCTGTGGACGAAGGACGAGGCGGAGTTCCACGGCGAGTTCGTCGACTTCGACCCGGTGTTCTCCTACCCGAAGCCCGTCCAGGACCCGCATCCGCCCATCATGATCGGCGGCTCCGGCCCGACCACGTTCGACCGGGTCGTGGAGTTCGGCGACGGCTGGATGCCGATCTACGGGCGCGGCACCGACGAGCTCGCGGCGCAGATCGCCGAACTGCGTGAGCGGGCCGGACGCCGCCTCCCCGTGGTGGTGTTCGGGGTGCCGCGCAGCGCCGAGGCGGTGGCCGGGCTGGAGGCCGCCGGCGTGGACGAGGTCCTGTTCAACCTGAAGACCCTGCCCGAGGACGACACGCTCCGGTACCTGGACCGGCTCGCGGAACTCCTGTGATCAACGCGCCGATAGGGTTCCGGGTGTGACGACGAGCTATCCCTGGCAGGCCGGGACGGCGACCGGGGTCGGGTCGTATCCGGGGGGCGACCCGGCGGAGGCGCTGCGGATCGTCCTCGGTGAGCTGCCCGAGCTGCCGCATCTGCCCGAGCTGCCCGCGCGCGGTCCCGGCGCCGACATGATCGGCCGGACCGCCGGGCTGCTGGTCGAGATGCCGGTGCACGTGGAGCCGTCCGGCTGGCGGTTCTCCGACCGTCCGGGACGCGACACCCTCCGCTCCCGCGACCACCTGGCCCGCGACCTGGACGTGCTGGAGGAGGTCGCGGGCGGTCACGACGGCCCGTTCAAGATCCAGGTGTGCGGGCCGTGGACGCTGGCCGCCACGATCGAGCTGCGGCACGGCGACCGGGCGCTCAAGGACCCGGGCGCCGTCCGCGACCTGGCCGCCTCGCTCGCCGAGGGCGTCGCCGCGCACGTCGCGGACGTCCGGCGGCGCCTGCCCGCCGCGGAGATCCTGCTTCAGCTGGACGAGCCGGCCCTGCCCGGTGCGCTCGCCGGGACGGTCCCGACCGCCAGCGGGTTCTCGCGGCTGCGGGCCGTCGAGGAGCCCGTCGCCGAGGACACGCTCAGGAAGGTGATCGAAACCGCCTGCGCGGGGGACGCGGCCTACCCCGTCGTCCACTGCTGCGCCCGCAACGTCCCCTATGCCCTGCTCCGAGGGGCGGGCGCGAAGGCGATCTCGGTCGATCTGAACCTCATGCCGAAACGCGACGACGACGCGGTCGGCGAGACGATCGACGCCGGGACGGGGCTGTTCCTCGGCGCGGTGCCCGCCACCGACACCGTCCTCCCCGCCCTCCGGGCGACCGCCGGGCCGGTGCGGGACCTGTGGCGGCGCCTCGGATTCCCGCCCGCGCGACTGGCGGAGCAGGTCGTGATCACTCCGGCGTGCGGGCTGGCAGGCGCGTCCCCGCGGCACGTCCGCGCGGCCCTCCAGCGCTGCCGGGCAACGGCCCGCATGCTGTACGAGGCGGCGGACTGACCCCGGGCGCGGCGGGGCTCGTATTGTCGGACCTGATGGCGACAATGGGGGCATGACCATGAGCGACGGCGTTCCCGGCGAGGCGCGGCAGCGGCATCTGGAGCTGAGCCGGGAGATCGACGAAGCCAACTACCGCTACTACGTCCTCGACCAGCCGACCCTCACCGACGCCGGGTACGACGCGCGGATGCGGGAGCTGCACGAGCTGGAGGAGCGGCATCCGGAGCTGGTCACGCCCGATTCGCCGACGCAGCGGGTCGGTGCGCCGATCGTCACCGATTTCGCGACCGTCGAGCATCTGGAGCGGATGCAGAGCCTCGACAACGCGATGAGCGCCGACGAACTGGTGGCGTGGGACGAGCGCGTCGTCAAGGAGGCCGGCAAGATCGCCGGATACCTGTGCGAACTGAAGATCGACGGGCTGGCCATCGCGCTGACCTACGAGGACGGGCGGCTCGTGCGCGGGGTCACCCGCGGCGACGGGCGCACCGGCGAGGACGTCACCAACAACGTCCGCACCATCGCCGACATCCCGCACCGGCTGGAGGGCGAGGGCTGGCCGGAGCTGCTGGAGGTCCGCGGCGAGGTCTTCCTCCCCGTCGAGGGTTTCGAGCAGGTCAACGCCGCCCAGGTGGAGGCCGGCAAGGACCCGTTCGCCAACCCGCGCAACGCGGCGGCCGGGTCGCTGCGGCAGAAGGACCCGCGGGTCACGGCGCAGCGCCCGCTCGGCATGCTCGTCCACGGGTACGGCGCGTGGCGCGGCGGGACGCAGCCGGAGAGCCAGTCCGGGGCCTACGAGCTGATGCGCGGCTGGGGGCTGCCGGTCAGCGACCGCTACAAGGTCCTCGGCGGGATGGACGCCGTCCGCGCGTACATCGCCGAGTACGGCGAGGACCGGCACGGCACCGCGTACGAGATCGACGGGGTGGTCGTCAAGGTCGACCAGTTCTCGCTGCAGCGGCGGCTCGGGTCCACGAGCCGGGCGCCTCGCTGGGCCATCGCGTGGAAGTACCCGCCGGAGGAGGTCAACACCCGGCTCCTCGACATCAAGGTCGGCGTGGGCCGGACGGGGCGCGTCACCCCCTACGGCGTGATGGAGCCGGTCAAGGTCGCCGGGTCGACGGTCGAGCGGGCCACGCTGCACAACGCGGGCGAGGTGAAGCGCAAGGGCGTGCTGATCGGCGACACGGTCGTCCTGCGCAAGGCCGGCGACGTGATCCCCGAGATCGTCGCGCCGGTCACCGCCCTGCGGGACGGGTCGGAGCGCGAGTTCCAGATGCCCGCGCACTGCCCCGAGTGCGGCACCGAACTGGCGTACGAGAAGGAGGGCGACGCCGACATCCGGTGTCCCAACGCGCGGTACTGCCCCGGTCAGCTGCGCGAGCGGCTGTACTTCGTGGCGAGCCGCAACGCGCTCGACATCGAGGCGCTCGGCTACGTGGGGGCGACGGCGCTCACCCAGCCGCTGGAGCCGTCCGAGCCGCCGGTGAAGAACGAGGGCGACCTGTTCCACCTGACCGTCGACCGGCTCCTTCCGATCCGGAGCCTCGTGCTCGACCAGCGGACGGGCACGTCCAAGACGGATCCGAAGACCGGTGAGCCCAAGGTCGTGTCGTTCTTCGCCAACAAGGAGGGCGAGCCGAAGAAGACCGTCGAGATCCTCTTCGACGAGCTGGAGAAGGCCAAGAAGCAGCCGCTGTGGCGGGTCCTGGTGGCGCTGTCGATCCGGCATGTGGGACCGTCGGCGGCCCGCGACCTGGCCCGCGAGATGCGCTCGATGGACGCGATCGCGAACGCCTCTGAGGAGGACCTGGCGGCCGTCGACGGCGTCGGCCCGACGATCGCGGTGTCGATCAGGAAGTGGTTCGAGATCGATTGGCACCGCGAGATCGTCGAGAAGTGGCGTGCCGCGGGCGTCCGGATGGAGGACGAGGGCGCGGCGGGCCCGCGTCCGCTGGAGGGGGTCACCGTGGTGATCACCGGGTCGCTGGAGGGGTTCAGCCGCGACTCGGCGACCGAGGCGGTGCAGCGGCTCGGCGGCAAGGTGTCCGGCTCGGTGTCGAAGAAGACGGGCTTCGTGGTCGCGGGCGACAGTCCGGGGTCCAAGTACGACAAAGCCGTCAAGCTGGGCGTACCGGTCTTGCAGGAGGAAGGATTCCGCGTCCTGCTGGCCGAAGGGCCGGATGCGGCCACGAACGTGACGGTGAGCGCCGAAGAATAACCCGGTGTATTCGCGGGGCTCTCACCAGGTTTGCGTTACTCAGGGGTACACTTCAACTACCCAACGGTGAGTGGCCGGGTGCGATACGGGCATAACGCAACGTACGCGATCGGTTTCGCGAAGTTGAGCGAAGGCCGTACCCTCCCTCTCATCACGACCTACACCTGAATCTCCGGACGTAACACCCGGGGGGCGTCCCCCGAGGTCGGGGACGTCCGGTGCCGGGGGACGGCCCCCCGAACCCCCCCGAGGATGTGATGAAGGACCCGAACAACACGCGGAACACGGCACCGCGCCGTGGGTCCCCGTTGTGGATCTACTTCGTCGTCGTGATCCTGCTCGGCGTCACCGCCTGCGTCACCGCGTTCTCCGGTCTGAGCGGCGCCGACCTGGACGCGCTCGCCGGCGCGCCGGTGTTCTGGATCCTCGGCTGCTTCATCATCTTCGGTGAACTGCGGCCGATCATCACCCCCGGCTCCACCGAGAACAACGGCGCCACCACCTCCACCACGTTCGCGTTCGCCGCCCTGCTGTACGCCGGCCTCCCGATCGCCGCCGCCCTCCAGGCCATCGCCGTCATCACCTGCGGGATCTTCCGCGGCCGAAGCCCCCACCGCATCGCCTTCAACGCCGCGCAGTACACCCTCAGCCTCGCCGCCGCCCAGCTCGTCCTCGCCATGTTCGGCGACCTCGCCACCCCCACCGACCTGTGGGTCCCCGACGGAGGCGACCTGCCCGCGATAGCGCTCGCCGGCACCGTCTACTTCATCTGCAACGACACGCTCGTCGGGGCGGCCGTCGCCCTCCACGAACGGGTCTCGCTCGTCAAGGCGCTCCGCTTCGACCTCGGCTACCAGATCCTCGTCCACCTGGCGCTGCTCGGCCTCGCCCCGCTGATGGTCGTCGCGATGGACAGGTCCGCGGTGTTCGTGCCCCTCATCGTCCTGCCGTTCATCGCCGTGTACCTGAACGCCTCCGTCTCCGTCCGGCGCGAACACCAGGCCCTCCACGACGGGCTCACCGGCCTCCCCAACCGCAAACTCCTCATCGTCCGGACCGAAGAGGCCCTCACCGAAGCCCGCGGCGCCGGCAAGCGCGGTGCCCGCGCCCCCGGGATCGGCGGCAGGTCCCGCCGCCGCAGAAACGACCCGCCGAGCCACCGCGCCGGGCTGTTCCTGCTCGACCTCGACCGCTTCAAGGAGGTCAACGACACCCTCGGGCACCCCACCGGCGACCGCCTCCTCCAGCTCGTCGCGCACCGCCTCACGCACAGCGTCCGCCCCGGCGACCTCGTCGCGCGGCTCGGCGGCGACGAGTTCGCGGTGCTGCTGCCGTCCGTCCGCGACGAGGCCGCCGCCCGCGAGGTCGCCGCCCGGCTCCGCGCCGCCCTCAGCGAACCCGTCCGCCTCGACGGCATGTCCTTCGACCTTGAGGGCAGCGTCGGCATCGCCCTGTTCCCCGACCACGCGCCCGACTTCGAACTGCTCCTCCAGCGCGCCGACGTCGCCATGTACAACGCCAAGGAGGCCCGCACCGGCGTCGAGATCTACTCGCCCGCCAAGGACCGCAACTCACCGGCACGCCTCAGCATGCTCGGCGAGCTGCGCCGCGCCATCGACCGCTCCGAACTGGAGCTGTTCTACCAGCCGAAGGTCTCCCTGCGGGACGGCCAGCTCGTCGGCATGGAGGCCCTCCTGCGCTGGCGCCATCCCGACAAGGGCATCCTCGAACCCGACGCGTTCCTGTCGATCGCCGAGCAGACCTACCTCATGCGCTCCATCACCCACCACGTCGTCGACGCCGCGCTCACGCAGGCCGCCGCCTGGTGGCGCGAAGACCTCACCGTCCAGGTCGCCGTCAACGCCTCCGGACGCGACCTCCTCGACACGGGCCTCACCGAGACGATCGAGGAGGGGCTGCTCGCCCGCGGCCTGCCCGCCGCCGCGCTCCAGCTCGAGATCACCGAGCGGATCCTGATGAACGAGCCCGCCTACGCCTCCGACACCGTCAGCGCCCTCGCCGACCTCGGGATCCCGCTCAGCCTCGACGACTTCGGCACCGGCTACTCCTCCCTCGTCCGCCTCAAACGCCTCCCGGTCGAAGAGATCAAGATCGACGCCTCGTTCGTGGGGCGCCTCTCCGAGTCCACCGACGACGCCGTCATCGTCCGCTCCATCGTCGACCTCGTCCGCACCCTCGGCCTGCGCTCGGTCGCCGAAGGCGTCGAGGACCCCGCCACCGCCCAGACACTTCGCGAAATGGGCTGCGACGCCGCCCAAGGCTGGCACTTCGGCCGCCCCATGGACGCCGAAGCCGCCACCGACTGGCTCCGGAGTGCCTTCCTGGCGGTTCCTTCGACCTCCGGGCCTTGAGACTCGAAGGAGGTCGTCCCGCCGCTGCGGCACGTTCCTGCCGCGGCAGTACGGGCAGCGGCCGCGGCAGGAGATGAGGGCGCTCAGTACGGGCGGCGGTGGTCGTCCTCGTAGTAGTGCTCTTCGCGAACCGCGGGCGGGGGCCGGCGCTCGACGCTGCGGCGGGCCGAGACGATCCGGACGATGCCGATGACCAGGCCGATCAGGCCGCCGATCATCAGGATCACGCCGACCAGCCGGATGTCGATGCCGCTGAACTCATAACTGACCGCGTAGGCCAGGATCGCACCGATGATGATCAGCGCGATGCTGCCGCCGATGGTCACGGCGGTCTCCTCTCGTCGTCCCTGAGTGGACGACGAGAGCGTTCCCCTTCAGGCGAAACTAAACAATCTATGCATATTTCAGGAAGTTTCACTCTGCAGATTGGTGATCCACTGCTCCCCGTCCCGCCCCCTTCGCTACGGTTCCGCCATGAGCAACGGTTCCCGTACCGCGATCGCCAT
The DNA here is from genome assembly GCF_043198445.1 of Spirillospora sp. NPDC048823. NCBI lineage: Bacteria > Bacillati > Actinomycetota > Actinomycetes > Streptosporangiales > Thermomonosporaceae > Spirillospora > Spirillospora sp. NPDC048823. The sequence goes on from NZ_JBICUT010000003.1 coordinate 40,456, forward strand.
CCTGTCGATGGCGGGTGCGATCGGCCTCTTCATCCTCGCCATGGTGTCCGTCACCGCCGACAGCAACCGGCAGAACGCGATCCAGGTGGCCATCCTCGGAGGGTTCGGCGTGCTCGCGCTCGCAAACTTCGCGGGGAGCCTGCTGAGTGGGGCCGCGCCGTCCCAGCCTCTGCCGTACCGGCCGCAGCCGCTTCCCCCGGGGGCCCCGGGCTACGCGCCGTACGCGGGTCAGCCGCAGCCCGGCTACCAGCCCCAGCCGGGCCAGGCGCACCCCGGGCAGCAATAGCGGCTTGCCGTAGTGGCGATGGGGTCGGGCGGTCGGGGTGCGGCCCATAGGATGGGCGGCGAATCCCATCGATCCGCAGGAACGGTTTCTCACATGTCCGCCATCACCCGTGACGAGGTTTCGCATCTCGCCCGGCTGTCCCGGCTGGCGCTCGGCGATGACGAGCTCGACCATCTCGCCGCCCAGCTCGACCAGATCATCTCCGCGGTCGCGCGGGTGCAGGAGGTCGCCGCGGAGGACATCCCGCCCACCTCGCACGCGCTGCCGCTGACCAACGTCTACCGGGCCGACGAGGTACGCCCGTGCCTCACGCCCGAACAGGCCCTGGCCGGCGCGCCGGCCGCCGAGGAACAGCGCTTCCGCGTCCCCCGGATCCTGGACGAGGAGGCGTGATGGAGCTGGTCGGGAAGGGGGCGGCGGAGCTCGGGGAGCTGCTCGCCGCCGGTGAGGCCTCCGCGGTCGAGGTCGCCGAGGCGCACCTGGACCGCATCGCCGCCGTGGACGGTCAGGTGAAGGCGTTCCTGCACGTCGACCGTGAGGCGACGCTGGCACAGGCCCGGAAGGTGGACGAGCGGCGTGCGGCGGGGGAGGGGCTCGGCCCGCTGGCCGGTGTCCCCGTCGCGCACAAGGACGTGTTCACCACGCGGGACATGCCCACCACGGCCGGGTCCAAGATCCTTGAAGGGTGGCGGCCGCCGTACGACGCGACGGTGACGGCGCGGCTGCGTGAGGCCGGGCTGGTGATCCTCGGCAAGACGAACATGGACGAGTTCGCGATGGGCTCGTCCACGGAGAACAGCGCCTACTTCACCTCGCGCAACCCGTGGGATCTGGAGCGGATCCCCGGCGGTTCGTCGGGTGGTTCGTCCGCGGCGGTGGCCGCGTACGAGGCGCCGCTCTCGACGGGGACCGACACGGGCGGGTCGATCAGGCAGCCCGCGGCCGTCACCGGCATCGTCGGCATGAAGCCCACGTACGGGGGTTCCTCCCGGTACGGCGTGATCGCGTTCGCGTCGTCGCTGGACACGCCGGGGCCGTTCGCCCGCAACGTGCTGGACGCGGCGCTGCTGCACGAGGCGTTCAGCGGCCACGACCCGATGGACTCGACGTCGGTGTCCGAGGCCGTCCCGCCGGTCGTGGAGGCCGCACGCCGCGCCGACGTCAACGGGCTGCGCGTCGGCGTCGTCAAGGAGTTCGCGGGGGAGGGCTACCAGCCGGGCGTCTCGGCGCGCTTCAACGAGACGGTCGAGCTGCTGGAGTCGCTCGGCGCGAAGGTCGTCGAGGTCTCCTGCCCGCACTTCACCTACGCGCTGCCCGCCTACTACCTGATCGCGCCGTCGGAGTGCTCGTCCAACCTGGCCCGCTTCGACGCGATGCGGTACGGGCTCCGGGTCGGCGACGACGGCAGCCGCAGCGCCGAGGAGGTCATGGCGCTGACCCGCGCCGAGGGCTTCGGCCCGGAGGTCAAGCGGCGCATCATGCTCGGCACCTACGCGCTGTCGTCGGGTTACTACGACGCCTACTACGGCAAGGCGCAGCAGGTCCGCACGCTGATCAAGCGCGACTTCGAGGCCGCGTTCGAGCAGGTGGACGTGCTGGTGTCGCCGACCACCCCGACGACCGCGTTCCCGATCGGCGAGCGCGCCGACGACCCGGTCGCGATGTACCTGGCCGACCTGTGCACGATCCCGGCCAACCTCACCGGCAACGCTGCGATCTCGGTGCCGTGCGGGCTGGCGGACGGCCTGCCGGTCGGCCTGCAGATCATGGCCCCCGTCCTCGGCGACGACCGCGTCTACCGCGTCGGCGCCGCCGTCGAGCGGGCCCTCGAAGACCGCTGGGGCGGCCCCCTCCTGGCCCAGGCCCCGGAACTGGTGGAGGCGAAGTGACCACTGCGACGCTGATGGACTACGACGAGGCGCTCGCCAGGTTCGAGCCGGTGCTCGGCATCGAGACCCACATCGAGCTGGGCACCGCGTCCAAGATGTTCTGCGGCTGCCCGACCGGGTTCGGCGCCGAGCCGAACACGCAGGTGTGCCCGGTGTGCCTGGGGCTGCCCGGTTCGCTGCCGGTCACCAACCGCGCCGCGATCGAGGGCATCATCAAGATCGGGCTGGCGCTGAACTGCGACATCGTCGAATGGTGCCGGTTCGCCCGGAAGAACTACTTCTATCCGGACATGCCGAAGAACTTCCAGATCTCCCAGTACGACGAGCCGCTGTGCGTCGACGGGTACCTGGACGTCGAGGTCGAGGGCGAGACGTACCGGGTCGAGATCGAGCGCGTCCACATGGAGGAGGACACAGGCAAGTCGCTGCACGTCGGCGGCACGACCGGCCGGATCCACGGCGCCGAGTTCTCACTGGTCGACTACAACCGGGCCGGGATCCCGCTGGTCGAGATCGTCACCAGGCCGATCGTCGCGACCGGCGACAAGGCGCCGCTCGTGGCCCGCGCGTACGCGACGGAGCTGCGCGAGCTGGTCCGGTCGCTGGACGTGTCGGACGTGCGCATGGAGCAGGGGTCGATGCGCTGCGACGTCAACGTCTCGCTCATGCCGCGCGGTGCGGCCGAGTGGGGCACCCGCTCGGAGACCAAGAACGTCAACTCGCTGCGTTCGGTGGAGCGGGCCGTCCGGTCGGAGATCGAGCGGCAGGCGGGCGTGCTGGCCGGCGGCGGGCGCGTCGTCCAGGAGACCCGCCACTTCCACGAGGACACGGGCCGCACCACCAGCGGCCGCAGCAAGGAAGAGGCCCAGGACTACCGGTACTTCCCCGAGCCCGACCTGGTGCCGATGGCGCCGTCCCGCGAATGGGTCGAGGAGGTGCGCGCGTCGCTGCCCGAGCTTCCGGCCGCGCGGCGCCGCCGCATCCAGCGGGAGTGGAGCCTGTCCGACCTGGAGCTGCGGGACGTCGTCAACGCCGGCGCCGTCGACCTCATCGAGGCCACGATCGCGCACGGCTCCGACGCCGCGGCCGCCCGCAAGTGGTGGATGAACGAGCTGTCCCGGCGCGCCACCGAGCAGGGCGTCGAGCTGGCCGACCTGCCCATCACGCCCGAGCAGGTCGCCCGCGTCCAGGCGATGATCTCGGCGGGGGAGCTGAACGACAAGCTGGCCCGCAAGGTGTTCGAGGGCGTCGTCGCCGGCGAGGGCACCCCGGACGAGGTCGTCGCCGCCCGGGGCCTCAAGGTCGTCAGCGACGAGGGCGAGCTGTCCTCCGTGATCGACCAGGTCATCGCCGACAACGCCGACGTGGCCGACAAGATCCGCGCAGGGAAGGTCGCCGCCGCCGGCGCCCTCGTCGGCGCCGTCATGAAGGCCACCCGGGGCCAGGCCGACGCGGGCCGCGCCCGCGAACTCATCCTGGAGAAGCTCGCCGCCTCCTGACATCCGCCCGCCGTCCCGTGGCTCACCCACGGTACGGCGGCGACAGCGGCCGCCCTCACGACTCCGCGCCCCGATGGGCGGAGTCGGAGTGCCGATCCTCAGCGGAGGGGGACGTTGAGGATCCGGTCGTCGTCGGGGGCGGGGTCGCCCCGGCCGTCCTCGTTGCTGGTGGCGAGCCAGAGGGAGCCGCCGGGTGCCTGGACGACGGCGCGGAGACGGCCGTAGCCGGAGTCGAAGTGGGCCGTGGGCCGTCCCGCCTCGCCGTCGTCGAGGGGGACCTGCCAGAGGCGCTCGCCGCGCAGGGCGGCGGCCCACAGGGAGCCGTTCGCGTAGGCGAGGCCGGACGGGGACGCCTCTTCGGTCGTCCAGGTGAGGAGGGGGTCGGTGAAGCCTTCGCGGCCGCCCGTGCCCTCGACCTCGGGCCAGCCGTAGTTCTTGCCCTTCTCGATGCGGTTGATCTCGTCGAAGCGGTTCTGCCCGAACTCGGTGGCGTAGAGGCGGCCCTCGTCGTCCCAGGCGAGTCCCTGGACGTTGCGGTGGCCGTACGTCCAGACGCGGTTGCCGAACGGGTTTCCCGGGGCGGCCTTCCCGTCGGCGGTGACGCGGAGGATCTTGCCGCCGAGGGAGTCCTTGTCCTGGGACAGGCCGGTGTCGCCGGTCTCGCCGGTGGTGACGTAGAGCATCTTGTCGGGGCCGAACTCGATGCGGCCCCCGTTGTGATTGCCGCCCTTCGGGATCCCGGTGACGATGGGTTCCGTGGCGCCGAGACGGCCGTCGAAGGTGGCGCGGACGACGCGGTTGTCGGACGCGGCCGTGTAGTACAGGTAGATGGCCTTGTCGCTGGAGTAGTCCGGGGAGACCGCGACGCCCAGCAGGCCGCCCTCCCCGCCGGGCTCCACGCCGGGCACCTTGCCGACCTGCTCCCACTGACCGGACGACGTGACGCGCACCAGGTCGGCGGTGTCGCGTTCGGTCACGAGTGCGTCCCCGCCGGGAAGGAACGCCACCGCCCAGGGGACCTGCAGGCCCGTGGCCACGGCGCGTGGTTCGCCTGGGGATCCGCCGCCCGTCTCGGACGGGCCGCTAGCCGTCAGCGGCGGCGGCGTGTGCGCGCCGCCGTCCCCGTCCCCGCCGGAGGGCGAGGACGAGCAGGCCGCCAAGAGCACCGCGGCCGAGGCCAGGACGATCGTGTGCCTTCGCATGAGCGCCTCCCGTAGGTAGTACGGATCCGAGTGGCCCGCCGTTCCAGCCGGGGCGGGATCATTCCCGTCACGGGGCGATACCTGCGCCCGAACGCGGTCACTCAACGTGTTCCCGGGCATGCCACCGCATCGGGGACGATCGGCTTTCGGACGTCCCAAACCGTTCTTCGACGAGGTCGTTTGTCGCCGGGAGGACGCTCAGCCTCAATCGCTCCGTGACCTACCGAACGTACATTGAGCGACACGGTGATCCCGTAGTGCAGCGACGTCGCTGATCTCCGGCAGGCGAGCCGGCGTGTTCGCCACCGGCCCGCGCCGACCCCTGCGCGGGGCACGATTCAGGACCTTGTGACCGTTATCCGTGCGGTGAAGGTCGTGAACCCGAATTCTCCCCCTGGCGCGGTGCGGCGTCGGCAGGGACCGAACGCTCCACCGGGGCAGGAAGGGACACGGCGCGATGAGCGGCGAATACGCCAGGCGGGTTCCGCCGCGTGCGCTGCCGATCGCCATGGCCGCGGTCGCCGGGGTCCTGTACGCCATCGGCTCGCTGCTCGGCTGGGGCGGGAACGCCTTCATCGCCTGGGCCGAGGCGGGCGCCGCGGGCGCCGCCGCGATCTCCCTGCTGCTGCTGGCCCGGCGGCCGGACGGCGTGCCGGCGGACACGGCCCCGGGCGGGATCTGGCGCGCGTCCTGGCGGTGGTACGGGATCGCCGCCGCGTCCTGGTTCCTCGGCGCCCTGGGCGGCGCCCTGTCCGACGGGCGGGGCCGCAGCGCCCTGTCGCTGTCGGTACCGGATCTCTTCTATCTCTTCGCCCTGGTCGCGCTGGTGGTGGGGCTGGTCGCGCCGATCAGGCTGCCCCGCGACGCGGGGACGTGGCTGCGGTACGCGGCCGACACCTATGTCTGCGCCAGCGCGCTGTTCGTGCTCGGCTGGGTCGCGCTGTTCGGCACGCTCTACCACAGGTCGGGGGAGTCGCCGCCGGAGTTCCTGCTGGAGCTGCTGTACCCGCTGATCGACGTCGTGTTCGTCTGCGGCGCGCTGCCGTTCGTCCTCGGCGCCGCGCGCGGGCACCGCCGCCTCGCCCTGATGGGGTACGGCGCGCTGACGGCCATCGCGGTCGCCGACATCGTGACGACGTTCGTCCGGCTGGACGGCGGCGGCCCGTCCGACGACCCGTCCGACATCCTGCGCCTCGCCGGGCTGCTGCTCCTGCTGCTGGTTCCGTGGACGGGCCCCGCGGCCGAGCCGGAACCGCCCGTCGACGACATACCCGAGGACGTGGACGAGCCGGACGGGACCGGCCGGTCCGGCGAGGAGTGCGGCCGGATGATCGGGCCGGGCATCGCGCCCGCCGCGGTCGCCGCCGCGGCCGCCCTGTTCATCGCGGGTCACTCGCTCACCGGGCGCAACGGCCTCGAACCCGGCATCTCGATCGCGGCGGGCTCGGCGGCGCTGGTGCTGATCGCGCGCCTGGCGGGCCTGCTGCGGGAGAACGACGAGCTGCGCCGGGCCGTGGACACCGGCGAGGAGCACTTCCGGGCCCTGTCGGAGAGCATCAACGACGCGGTCCTCATCTGCGACCTGGACGCCACCGTCCAGTACGCCAGCGCCGGGGCCCTGCGGACGTACCACTACGAGCCCGAGGAACTGCTCGGGCGCCCGCTGCACGAGATCGTCCACCCGGAGGACCTGCCGCGTGTCCAGGGGGTGTTCCTCGAGGTCCTGGACGACGGGGCGGTCGACGAGGCGCTGCGCGTGTCGTGCCGGATCCGGGCGGCGGACGGGACGTGGCTGCCGACCGAGTCGACGATCTCGCGCTACAGCGGCTCCGACGGCGCCCCCGCGCGGCTGCTGGTCACGACGCGGGACCTCAGCGAGCAGGCGGCGCTGCAGCGGCAGGTCGCGCACCTGACGTTCCACGACGGCCTGACGGGCCTGCCCAACCGGTCCTACTTCGAGGAGCGGACCCGGGAGGTCCTGTCGCGGCAGCCGTCCGGCGGCGAGGTCGCGGTCGTGTTCGTCGACCTGGACGGTTTCACCGCGGTGAACGACTCCGACGGGCACGCGGCCGGCGACCAGGTGCTGGCGCAGGCCGCCCGGAGACTGCGCGCCAACGTCCAGTCGGACGACACGGTGGCCCGCTGGGGAGGCGACGAGTTCGCCGTCCTGGTCCAGCTTCCGCCGGACGACGGTGAGACGCGCGCCACAGTCGAGCTCGCCGGACGGCTCCTGCGGGCTCTTTCGGCGGACCCTTATCAGGTCGGCAACAAGCACATCGTGCTGACGGCGAGTGTCGGCATAGCGTTCGCCGGGGACGAGGAGCAGCCCGCGGCCCCCGCCGGCAACGGCTCCGAGGCGGGACGCCGGCTCCGCCGCACCGCCGCGGACCTGCTGCGCAACGGCGACCTGGCGATGGCCCGCGCGAAGGAGCTCGGCGGCGGGCGCGTCGAGGTGTACGCGCCGCACATGCACGCCGACGTCGTCCGGCGGCTGGAACTGGCCAGCGATCTCCAGCAGGCGCTGGCCGAGGAGGAGTTCGCGATCGAATTCCAGCCGGTGGTGGACCTCGCGACGTCCCGGGTGACCGGCGTGGAGGCGTTGCTGCGCTGGTGGCGGGGCAGCGAGGCGGTGCCGCCGGAGGAGTTCATCGGCACGGCGGAGGAGTCGGGCCTGATGGTCCCGCTCGGCGACTGGGTGCTGCGGGAGGCGTGCCGCGAGGTCGCCCGGTGGCGCGGGGACTCGTGGGACGTGGGCCTGTCGGTGAACTTCACCGCCCGGCAGATCGCCGCGCCCCGGTTCGTGGAGTCGGTCGCGGCCGCGCTGGCGGAGACCGGGCTGCCGCCGCAGGCCCTCACGCTGGAGGTGCGCGAGGAGGTCCTCGTCGAGGACGCGGGCCAGAACGTGGAACGACTGTCGGAGCTGCGCGACCTCGGGGTGCGGCTCGCGATCGACGACTTCGGCACCGGGTACGCCTCGCTCGCCTACCTCGGGCAGCTCCCGGTCGACATCATCAAGATCGATCCGTCGTTCGTGGCGGGGCTCGGGTCGGACGAGACGCTGACGCTGCTCACCCGGACGATCGTGCGGCTCGGCAGCGACCTGGGGCTGACCGTGGTGGCGGAGGGCATCGAGCGGCCCGAGCAGCTGGAGCTGCTGCGCGAGATGGGCTGCCCGCGCGGCCAGGGGTTCCTGGTGGCGCGTCCGATGGCGGCCGGGCGGGTCGAGTCGCTGGTGCGGACGAACCTGGAGGCGCACGCCCAGTCCGGGGATGTCCCGCTGCCCCTCCCGGGCTGAACCGCCCCGCCCGGGCCGCGCGGCGCGGGCACGCACCTACGACACGGCGGTCTCGACATTTGAGACAAAGCGTCCACGGATTTGACCGGGGGCCGGACATCGGCGAAAGTGGGCCTGTGCAGAGCACCATCACCATCCTCGTAGTACTTGGTCGGCGCGCAGGCTGACCAAGCCTCTCGTCCTGCGCGCCTCCCCTCGATCGCCTCACGGCGGCGGGGGTTTTTTGTTGCCCGGAGACCCTTCACCCCACTCCCCAAGGAAACGCAGATCATGACGACCGAACAGATGACGGGAGCCCAGGCGCTGGTCCGCGCCTTGGAGAACGTCGGCGTTGACACGGTGTTCGGCATCCCGGGCGGCGCGATCCTCCCGGCCTACGACCCGCTCTTCGACTCCGCGAAGCTGCGCCACATCCTCGTCCGGCACGAGCAGGGCGCCGGCCACGCGGCCCAGGGCTACGCGATGGTGACCGGCAAGGTGGGCGTGTGCATGGCCACCAGCGGGCCGGGCGCGACCAACCTCGTCACCGCGATCTCCGACGCCTACATGGACTCGGTGCCGATCGTGGCCATCACCGGCCAGGTCGCGTCCTCCCTCATCGGGACGGACGGCTTCCAGGAGGCCGACATCGCCGGCATCACGATGCCGATCACCAAGCACAACTTCCTGGTGACCAAGGCCGCCGACATCGGCCGGACGATCGCCGAGGCGTTCCACATCGCCGGCACCGGCCGTCCTGGACCGGTCCTCGTCGACATCGCCAAGGACGCCCTGCAGGCCACCGTCGACTTCGAGTGGCCCGTCGCGCTGCAGCTGCCCGGCTACCGGCCCGTCACCCGGCCGCACTCCAAGCAGGTCCGCGAGGCGGCACGGCTGATCGTCCAGGCCAAGCGCCCGGTGCTGTACGTCGGCGGCGGCGTCCTCAAGGCGAACGCGTCCGCCGAGCTGAAGGTGCTCGCCGAACTGACCGGCGCGCCCGTCGTCGCCACGCTGATGGCCAAGGGCGCGCTGCCCGACAGCCACCCGCTGCACATGGGCATGCCGGGCATGCACGGCGGCGTCGGCGCCGTCGGCGCACTGCAGCGGTCCGACCTGCTGATCACCCTCGGCGCCCGGTTCGACGACCGCGTCACCGGGAAGCTGGACGGATTCGCGCCGGACGCCAAGATCGTGCACGCCGACATCGACCCGGCGGAGATCTCCAAGAACCGGCACGCCGACGTCCCGATCGTCGGGGACGCCCGCGAGGTCATCGCCGACCTCATCGTCGCGGTGCAGAACGAGCACGAGGCGGGGCACAAGGGCGACTACACCGACTGGTGGCGGCAGCTCGACGCGTGGCGCGACACGTACCCGCTGGGCTACGACGTCCCGGACGACGGGTCGCTGTCCCCGCAGTACGTCATCGAGCGTATCGGGAAGCTCGCCGGGCCGGAGGCGTACTACGTCGCGGGCGTCGGCCAGCACCAGATGTGGACCGCGCAGTTCATCAAGTACGAGCGGCCCGGCGCGTTCCTGAACTCCGGCGGAGCCGGGACGATGGGCTACGCCGTCCCGGCGGCGATGGGCGCCAAGGTCGGCGCGCCCGACACGGCGGTCTGGGCGATCGACGGTGACGGCTGCTTCCAGATGACCAACCAGGAGCTCGCGACCTGCGCGATCGAGGGCATCCCCGTCAAGATCGCCGTGATCAACAACGGGAACCTCGGCATGGTCCGGCAGTGGCAGACCCTGTTCTACAACGAGCGGTACTCCAACACGAATCTGCACGCGGCCAAGCGCATCCCCGACTTCGTCAAGCTCGCCGAGGCGTACGGTTGTGTCGGCCTGCGCTGCGAGACGGCCGAGGACGTCGACGACGTCATCGCCAAGGCCATGGAGATCAACGACGCCCCCGTCGTGATCGACTTCATCGTGCACAAGGACGCCATGGTCTGGCCGATGGTCGCGGCCGGCACCACCAACGACGACATCAAGATCGCGCGGGACATGGCTCCCGAGTGGGAGAACGGAGACTGACCCCGATGAGCCTGCACACCCTGTCGGTGCTGGTGGAGAACAAGCCCGGCATCCTGGCCCGGGTCGCGGCGCTGTTCTCCCGGCGCGGCTTCAACATCGAATCCCTCGCGGTCGGCGTCACCGAGCACCCGGAGATCTCCCGGATGACGATCGTGGTCAACGTCGCCGACCTGCCCCTCGAACAGGTCACCAAGCAGCTCAACAAGCTGATCAACGTCCTGAAGATCGTCGAGCTGGACTCCTCGGCGTCCGTCCAGCGTGAACTCGTGCTGGTCAAGGTGCGCGCCGACGCCGAGACGCGCTCGCAGGTCCTGGAGACCGTCCAGCTGTTCCGTGCCAAGGTGGTGGACGTCGCGCCGGACGCCGTCACCATCGAGGCCACCGGGAACCGCGACAAGCTGGACGCGTTCATCAAGGTCCTGGAGCCCTTCGGCATCAAGGAACTGGTGCAGTCGGGCATGGTGGCCATCGGCCGCGGCGCCCGCTCCATCACCGACCGCTCGCTGCGGGCGATCGAGCGCAGCGCCTGACCCGCGTGCGGCACCTGAAGCACACGCCAGAGCACGTGACACAACCACATCAACGAAAGGCAATAGCACTGTGGCTGAGATGTTCTACGACGACGCCGCCGACCTGGGCGTGATCCAGGGCCGGCACGTCGCGATCATCGGTTACGGCAGCCAGGGGCATGCGCACGCGCTCTCCCTGCGCGACTCCGGCGTCGACGTGCGGGTCGGGCTCCGCGAGGGGTCGGCCAGCCGGAAGAAGGCGGAGGCCGAGGGCCTGCGCGTCGTCACCCCGGCGGAGGCGGCCGAGGAGGCCGACCTCATCATGCTGCTGGCCCCCGACCACCACCACCGGGAGATCTTCGAGAAGGACATCAAGCCCGCGCTCGTCGAAGGCGACGCGCTGTTCTTCGGGCACGGCTTCAGCATCCGCTACGACCTCGTCCAGCCGCCGGAGGGCGTGGACGTGGCGATGGTCGCGCCGAAGGGCCCGGGCCACCTGGTCCGCCGCCAGTTCGTCGCCGGCCGCGGCGTCCCGGTGATCGTGGCGGTGGAGAAGGACCCGACCGGCAACGCCTGGCCGCTGGTCCTGTCCTACGCCAAGGCGATCGGCGGCCTGCGCGCGGGCGGCATCAAGACCACGTTCACCGAGGAGACCGAGACCGACCTGTTCGGCGAGCAGACGGTGCTGTGCGGCGGCGTCTCCGAGCTGATCAAGACCGGGTTCGAGGTGCTGACCGAGGCCGGCTACCAGCCGGAGGTCGCCTACTTCGAGGTCCTGCACGAGCTGAAGCTGATCATCGACCTGATCTACGAGGGCGGCATCTCGAAGATGTACTGGTCGGTGTCCGACAACGCCGAGTACGGCGGCTACAGCCGCGGCCCGCGCGTGATCACGCCGGAGACCAAGGCCGCGATGAAGAAGATCCTCGGCGAGATCCAGTCCGGCCAGTACGCCAAGGAGCTGGTGGACGAGTTCGAGGGCGGCCAGAAGCAGTTCGGCCGGTACCGCGAGGAGCTCGCCGAGCACCCCGTGGAGAAGACGGGCGCGGAACTGCGCCCGATGATGAGCTGGCTCAACGACTAGCCGCGACCGGCCGCTCGGCCGGACTGCGGGCGTGTCGCCCTCGGGGAAACTTGAGGGCGGCACGCCCGCAGGTCAGCGTCTGAGGCGGTGGCGGAGCCTGGTGCGCCATGAGGTCTCCACCGGGTCGTCGGTCACGGTCAGCGCCAGGTGGCCGCCCCTGGTGAAGTAGACCGTGGCGTTCCTCGTGCCCGTCGAGGGCCCTTGGGCGGCGCGGCCTTGGGTTGTGCGGCCCTGGGGGGCGGTCTTCAGCCCCTCGGCGCGCACGGAGCCGAAGCGGGCCTCGCGTGTCACCCCGAGCGCCGTCGCCGCGACGTGCACGTCCCAGCGTCCCGGTTCCACGACGGCCGGGTCGGCGACGGCCTCGAACCCGCCGGGCCGGTCCGGCCGGGGCTCGGCGGGGAAACCGTGCTCCTTGCCGGACGTTCGCTCCCGCAGGATCACGTCCACGACCGTCCTGTTCGTCTCGACGCGCTGGAGCGCCGCGACGCCGCGGATCCGGATCCTCTTGCCCTGCCAGGCGACCGCGTCCAGCCGGTGGTCGACGCCGACCTCGGTGGTGATGTCGGCGTCCTGTCGGGGGACGCCGCGCAGGTAGGGGTACATGGCGTAGATCCGGCCGCCGACGACGACGGCGCCCGCCGGGGCGCCCTCGATCTCGTCGCGGATCAGCCGCTCCAGTTCCTCGCTCAGGCCGTGCTGGATGCAGAACGCCCTGAGCCGGACCGAGGCGGGCATGGCGGCGCGCGCCGCCTCGCTCAGCCCCTCCTTGCCTATGACGTGGCGGGTGCCGTCCACGAGCCGCTCGCGCTGGAGCCGGTCGAGGCTCAGATAGCGGTGGTCGTACACGCGCAGGACATCGCGCAGGACGCTGATGGTGCAGTCCGAGGTCACGTTCTCTCCTGATCGGCCGGGGACATCGGTCACGTTAAGGCTCAGAGTCGTCGCCCACAGTGAAATTCAGATGGCGTGTCTCCTCCGGCGCCTGCTCGGTGTGGCCGTCCGGCTACGGCGACCTGCCTCCCTCACGATGCGGGGCTCTGCGCGCCGGGGGCGGCTGGTAGCGTCCGGCGAGTGGCTGAGGCGGTTGCGGTCGAGGGCCCCGTCGACGAGGTCCCGGCAGGCCGCCGGGGATCGTCCGCACGCCGGCGGGCGGCGCTCGCGGCGATGGTCACGGCGAGTGCGGTGCTGTACGCGGCGTACTCGCTGATGCGGCTGCGGGCGTTCCGGACGGGCAGCTACGACCTCGTCATCTTCGACCAGGCGATCCGCTCGTACAGCCGGTTCGAGTTGCCCGTCGCCATGGTGAAGGGCGTCCACAACGGCTTCGGGCCGGACTTCTCCGTCCTCGGCGACCACTTCTCGCCGATCCTCGTCCTGCTGGCGCCGCTCTACTGGATCCACGACGGGCCGCTGACCCTGCTGATCGCGCAGGCCGTCCTGCTCGCGCTCGGCATCCTGCCGATCTGGCGGTTCACCGAGCGGCGGTTCGGCGCCGGCGCCGCGTACTGCGCCGGGGGCGCCTACGCGCTGTCGTGGCCGATCGCCGAGGCGCTCGCGTTCGACTTCCACGAGGTCGCGTTCGTGCCGCTGCTGTCGGCGCTGATGATCGAGCGGCACGACGCGGGACGGCGAGGGCAGGCGGCGGTCGCGGCGTTCGTCCTGCTGCTGGTCAAGGAGGACATGGGTCTCCTGGTCGCGGGATTCGGCCTGTTCCTGCTCACCCGCCGCGCCGAGCACGGTGACCGCCGGGCGGGGCTCGCCCACATCGTGGTCGGGCTGGTCGCGACGTGGATCTCCTCCCAGGTCGTCATCGCGGCGTTCGGCGGGGACAACGACTACTACTGGGCGTACGGGTCGCTCGGCCCCGATCTGCCGCACGCGGCCGTGCACGCGCTGACCCATCCGTGGGACGTCGTGGCCGTTCTCGGCACCCCGCCGCAGAAGGTCGCGACGATGGCGCTGCTCGTCCTGCCGCTGCTTCTGCTGCCGCTGGCGTCGCCGCTGACGCTGATCGCGCTGCCGATGCTGGCCGAACGGATGCTCAACAGCCGTTTCGCCAACTGGTGGGAACCCGACTACCACTACAACGCCTTCATCATCGCCGTGCTCGTCCTGGCGGCGGTGGACGGCGCGGCGCGGCTGCGCGGCAGGATCCGGGCGGCGGAACGGCTCCCGCCCGTCCTGCCGATGGCGGCGGTCCTGGCCGCCGTGCTCGTCTGCGTGCCGTTCTTCGCGTACCGGCATCTGGCCGATCCCGCGCTGTGGCGGCAGAACGACCGGGCCCGCGCGGCGGCCGCGGCGGCCGCGAAGATCCCCGACGGGGCGCTCGTCGAGGCGGCCAACGGCGTCGGCCCCGCACTGACGACCCGCGCCCGCGTCCTGCTGTGGGACGAGCGGTCGCGCGGCGCGCCCTGGGTCATCGCGTACGTCGGGCGGCTGGAGTTCCCGTTCCCGGACGTGGCGGGCCAGAAGCGGCGGGTGGCGGAACTGGAGGCCGAGGGGTACCGCGCGGTCTTCCGGCGAGAGGGGTACATCGTGCTGCACCGGGACGTCCCGCCCAAGGTGAAGGATAATCACGATCCTTTGGACAAGAGTCCAAAGAGACCGGCGGCCATGGCACACGTCAGAATGACGGTGAAGGTCCCGTTCGGATAAATTACCCTATCCTTTCGGCGCACTTTGACTGATACTTGAGGAAAGCCGTGACGGCCGCGGCCGGCGCGGGGGAACCTGCGCGAACGCTCATGTGACCGCCGCCGGAGTGGTGTTGGGGCGGAGTGCATGAGTGGTGTGATGCTGTTCAAGAACGACCGAAGCCCACGGGCCGGAGCGCAGGCGGAATTCATCTCCCGCGTGTCAATGCCGCCGGCAGGTAATTCCCGGATCCGCGTCGCCCGTCATGGAGCGAATTATGGCGGGGAGTCGTGACATGCCGGCGGGAGAGGACAAGGACGTCCGGCGCTGGGAGACCTGCGGACAGGCGTGGATCGGCGTCCTGCGGCACGTCTGGACCGCCGGCGAGGCCGGCATGGAGGACACCGGGCCCATCATCGAGGGCCCGCCGGTGCTGTTCGAGGTCGCCTCGCTGAGCTGGGAGGACCCGATCCTCCTCGAACACGGCGACCGGGCCCGCCTGGTGCGGCGCGCGCAGGAGCGCACGCGCCGCAACGTCCGCGGGCGGTACTGGCCGAGGCTGCACGACCTTCAGGGAAACGACCAGATCCGCTGGGTGGTGGACCTCCTGCGGGCCAGGCCGTGGACGACCAGCGCGTGGATCTCGCTGACGATCCCGGGCGAGCCGGCGGAGGGGCTGCCGTGCCTGACGGCGCTGTCGTTCCGCATCCGCGGCTACCGGCTGATCATGACGGGGATGTTCCGGTCGCAGAACGTCCACCGCGGCTACCTCACCTACATCCCGCTCCGCGAGGTGCAGGTGCAGGTCGCCGACGAGCTGGGGCTGCCGGCGGGGCCGCTGCGGGTGTTCGTGGACGTCCCGCACGTCCACGTCGCCGACGCCGAGCGGGTCGCGTCCGTCCTGGCCGCGATGCCCGAACCCAACGCGGCCTGACCGCACACGGACGGGACGGACGCGGGCAGGACGGGACGGACGCGGGCAGGGCGGGGTCCGGGCGGAGCGGGGTTACCGGTGGGTGTCCGCCTGCCGCCGATCGCGCTCGCCGGCGAGGGATACACTCGCGTGGGGGCGAGGGCACGACGAGGTGACTCGCGACTTCACCTGCACACACCACACGAACATCCACTTTCGAAGGACTGTTTCCTTGAGCAAGCCCGTCGTCCTCGTCGCAGAAGAACTCTCCCCGGCCGGGATCGCCGTGCTGGAGGCCGACTACGAGGTCCGTCACGTCGACGGCAGCGACAAAGAACAGCTGCTGCCCGCCGTCGCCGACGTCGACGCACTGATCGTGCGGAGCGCCACCAAGGTCACCGCCGAGGTGTTCCAGCACGCCAAGGCGCTGCGCGTCGTCGCCCGCGCCGGCGTCGGCCTCGACAACGTCGACGTCGAGGCCGCCACCAAGGCCGGCGTCATGGTCGTCAACGCGCCGACGTCCAACATCGTCACCGCCGCCGAGCACGCCATCGCGCTGCTGCTCGCGACCGCGCGGAACGTTCCGCAGGGCCACACCGCGCTCAAGCAGGGCGAGTGGAAGCGGTCCAAGTACACCGGCGTGGAGCTGCAGGGCAAGACCGTCGGCGTGCTCGGCCTCGGCCGCATCGGCGTGCTGGTCGCCCAGCGCCTCGCCGCCTTCGACATGAACGTGATCGCGTTCGACCCGTACGTGCAGGCCGCTCGCGCCGCCCAGCTCGGCGTGAAACTCGTCACGCTGGACGAGCTGCTGCGCGAGAGCGACTTCATCACCGTCCACCTGCCGAAGACGCCCGAGACCCTCGGCGTCATCGGCGACCGCGAGCTGCACCAGGTCAAGCCGACCGTGCGGATCGTCAACGCCGCCCGCGGCGGGATCGTGGACGAGGCCGCCCTGGAGCTCGCCCTCAAGGACGGCCGGGTCGCCGGCGCCGGCATCGACGTGTTCAGCACCGAGCCGTGCACCGAGAGCCCGCTGTTCCACCACGACAGCGTCGTGGTCACACCGCACCTCGGCGCCAGCACCCACGAGGCGCAGGAGAAGGCGGGCACGCAGGTCGCCCGCTCGGTGAAGCTGGCGCTGTCCGGCGAGTTCGTGCCGGACGCGGTGAACGTGCAGGGCGGCGCGGTCGCCGAGGACGTCAAGCCCGGCCTGCCGCTCGCCGAGAAGCTCGGCCGCATCTTCACCGCCCTCGCCGGCGGCGTCCCGGTCCGGCTGGACGTGGTGGTCCGCGGCGAGATCGCCGAGCACGACGTCAAGGTGCTGGAGCTCGCCGCGCTCAAGGGCGTGTTCGTCGACGTGATCGAGGAGACGGTGACGTTCGTCAACGCGCCGCTGCTGGCCCGCGACCGCGGCGTCGAGGTCACCCTCACCACCAGCGAGGACAGCCCGGACTGGCGCAACGTCGTGCAGGTGCGCGGCACCATGGCCGACGGCTCGGTCGTGTCGGTGTCCGGCACGCTCACCGGCCCGAAGCACGCCGAGCGGATCATCGAGATCAACGGCTACAACATGGAGCTGGTGCCGACCGAGCACATGGCGTTCTTCTCGTACGTCGACCGTCCCGGCATCGTCGGCCGGGTCGGCAAGCTCCTCGGCGACGAGGAGGTCAACATCGCCGGCATGCAGGTCGGCCGGGATGCGAAGGGCGGCAGGGCGCTGATCGCGCTGACCGTCGACTCCGCGGTCGGGCCGCAGCTCGTCGACGCCATCACCCGCGAGGTCGGCGCCGACATGGGCCGCCGCGTCGATCTGGAGAACTGAGACTCCTCCGTCCACCACGGGCGGGGGGGGGGGGGGGGCCCCGCCCCCCCCCCCCCGGGGGCGCCCCCCCCCCCCCCCGCGCCGGCACATAGTGTTTGAGGCCCCGGGGGGGGGGCAAGCCCAGGCGCCCGGGGGGGGGGCCCTCTCCTCGCCCCCCCAACCCCCCGGGGGGGCCGCGCGTCCTGGGGCGGCGGCTTTTTTTTGCTAATTTCCCCCCCCCCCCCCCCCCGGGGGGGGGGGGCGGCCCGCGCGCCGCCCCCCCGCCCGTGGTGATTCTCACACCCGTCCCCGTCTCAGCAATTGAGATTCTCCGCCACGGGTCGGGACACTCCACCTGACGCGGGGTAATCTCGCAGGTAGTCATGCGGCGTTACGTGGTAATCCTTCGCTGCCGCAGCGGGGCCTGATCATCGGCAGGCCGGCACCCGCTGCGGAGGCTCTGCCTGGCCGTGAGTCCGATTCCACGCCCGGACCGTGCGAACCACGGATTCCCGGCGGCCCCTCTGGCCACCAGTTCAGCGATCGGAGTGAACCCATGAACGACACCTGGAACAACGCGCCCGCCGACGACGACGCCCAGGAAGAGGCGGCCCGCGCCCTGCAGACCGCCTTGGACAGGAGAGCGGACTAGCCCGGCGCGCATGCGGTGACCGCGGTCAGACGGCCCGTGCACACTGGGCACCATGGCTTCTGAGGCCCACCCGGTCGAGGTTGTGAAGGTTCTTGAAGACGTCGCCCTGCTCGGGCCCTACTTCGAGATCGTCACCGGGGCGGGTGAGGTGGCCGGCGCGGCGTGGCGGCCCTTTCCCGAGCCGGATGGCCGGCTTCCCGCCATGGCGGAGGAGTACGGCGAGCGGCTGGGGACGGGTGAGCGGCGGGTGGCCGCCTCCATCCTGTTCCAGGGCCTCGCTTCGCGGTTGTGGTCGCCGGTCGTGGCGGCGGCGGGGCGCGGGATCGTGCCCGACCTGTCGGGGTTGCGGTGGCGGTGGGCGCCGGGCGAGGCCATCGCGCTGGGGCTCGGGGAGCCGCGCGGGTGGCGTGTCGAGGACGCCGTGGAGGCCGCCGACCTCGTCCATCCCATGGTCGTGGACGGGCGGCTCAGGCCGTTGAGCGAGGCGATGCCGACCTTCGTCGGCCTCGCGGACGGGTTGCTGTGGGGGAATGCGGCCTCCGCCCTCGCCGGGAGCCTGAACGTCGGGCCGCCCGGCGGCGTGCGCGCCGCCATCGTCCGGGAGCTGCTCGCGCGTGAGCCGCTGGCTGGCGCGGGCTCTTTCGGGCGGGACGGGTTCGTCCGGCACAATTGCTGCCTGTACTACCGCGTCCCAGGCGGCGGTATGTGCGGTGATTGCGGCCTCCGAGACACTCGTCCCGATATTTGAGATGAAAGCCCAAGCAGTGAGACGTTTGCAGTAGAGTGCGCGCATGGCTTCCCGCAGCATTCGTCTGGCCGTCATCCCGGGTGACGGGATCGGCCCCGAGGTGGTCGCCGAGGGACTGAAGGTCCTTGAGGCGGTCGCCCCGTCCGGAGACCTCGCGTTCGAGCGGACCTCCTACGACCTGGGCGCCGCCCGCTGGCACCGGACGGGGGAGACGCTGCCCGACACGGTGCTGGACGAGCTGCGCGAGCAGGAGGTCATCCTGCTCGGCGCCGTCGGCGACCCGGGTGTGCCGAGCGGCGTCCTGGAGCGCGGGCTGCTGCTGCGGGCGCGGTTCGAGCTGGACCACTACGTCAACCTGCGCCCGGTGAAGCTGTTCCCGGGTGTCGAGACTCCGCTGGCGGGCGTGGCGGCGGACGACATCGACATGGTCGTCGTCCGGGAGGGCACCGAAGGCCCCTACACCGGCGTCGGGGGCGTGCTGCGCAAGGGCACCCCGCACGAGGTCGCGACACAGGAGAGCGTCAACACCGCCTTCGGGGTCGAGCGGGTCATCCGGTATGCCTTCGAGGTGGCCGCGTCCCGGCCCCGCAGGAAGCTCACGCTCGTCCACAAGGACAACGTGCTCACCTTCGCGGGCGACCTCTACCAGCGCGTCCTCAAGCGGGTCGCCGAGGAGTACCCGCAGGTCACCACCGACTACTGCCATGTCGACGCGGCGACGATGTTCTTCGTGAACCAGCCGCAGCGGTTCGACGTGGTCGTCACCGACAACCTGTTCGGCGACATCATCACCGACATCGGCGCCGCGATCGCCGGCGGCATCGGGCTCGCCGCGTCCGGCAACGTCAACCCCGACCGGACCGCGCCGTCGATGTTCGAGCCGGTGCACGGCAGCGCCCCCGACATCGCCGGGCAGGGCAAGGCCGACCCGACCGCCACGATCCTGTCCGTCGCCATGCTGCTCGACCACGTCGGCGCGGGCGCCGCCGCCCGCCGCGTCGAGCAGGCCGTGTCCGACGATCTGGCCGAGCGCGCCGCCCTCGGCGCCCGGTCCACCGTCCAGATCGGCGACGCGATCGCCAAGCGAGTATCCGGCTAGGGGCACGCCTCTCTGGCCAGGACAGGGAACTCCGGGCGTGCCCTCGCGGCGCGCCCGGTTTTCCGTATGCGCCGCGTGCGAACATTCTTCCTCCGGCCGTGTCCCGAGCGCGGGAGCGTCCGGGCCTGCCGAGGAGGAAAGTGTTCGGTGGGGAGTGGGTCTAGACGAAGTACGACAATGGGGACTAAGGAAGCCGAAGCGGCGATGGGGCCGCCCCGGCGATCCGCGAGAGGACGAACCGCGATGAGCACCACCCTGGATTTCGAGATCACGCGCACCGAGCGGCCCGCGACCGCCGCCGAACGCGAGCGCGTCCTGGCCGATCCCGGCTTCGGGCGCCACTTCACCGACCACATGGTCACGATCCGCTACTCGGCGGACCGGGGCTGGCACGACGCGCGGCTCGAACCGTACGGGCCGATCCCGATGGACCCGGCCAGCCAGGTGTTCCACTACGCGCAGGAGCTCTTCGAGGGCCTCAAGGCCTACCGGCAGCCGGACGGGTCGATCGTCACCTTCCGGCCGTACATGAACGCGGCCCGGATGAACCGCTCCGCCCACCGGATGGCGATGCCGGAGATCCCCGAGCAGCTGTTCGTCGACGCGCTCGAACTGCTCGTCCGCACCGACAAGGACTGGGTCCCCGACACCGAGGGGCACAGCCTCTACCTGCGTCCCTTCATGTTCGCCACCACCCGCGCGCTCGGCGTCAACAGCCCGGCGAACGAGTTCCTGTTCATGGTCATCGCGTCCCCGTCCGGCCTGTACTACCCGCGGGGCATCAAGCCCGTCTCGGTGTGGCTGTCGCAGGACTACACCCGCGCGGCCCCCGGCGGCACCGGCGAGGCCAAGTTCGGCGGCAACTACGCGGCCTCGTTCGCCGGCCAGGCCGAGGCCGTCGCGCAGGGCTGCGACCAGGTCGTCTGGCTCGACGCCGTGGAGCACCGCTGGGTCGAGGAGGTCGGCTCGATGAACCTCATGTTCGTCTACGGCTCCGGTACGCGGGCCCGGCTCCTCACCCCGGCGCTCACCGGGACGCTCCTCGCCGGCGTCACCCGCGACTCGATGCTCAAGCTGGCACCCGACCTCGGCATCCCCACGGAAGAAGGCAAGATCAGCATCGACGAGTGGCAGTCGGGCTGCGAGTCCGGCGAGATCACCGAGGTGTTCGGCTGCGGCACCGCCGCGATCATCAGCCCGGTCGGCCGGGTCAAGGGCGCCGACCGCGAGTGGACGATCGGGAACGGCGAGCCCGGCGAGCTGTCGATGCGGCTGCGCCAAGAGCTGGTGGGCATCCAGTACGGGACCCGTCCCGACCCCTACGGCTGGGTCCACGGAATCGTCTGATCCGGGCGTTCGCGCAGCCCCGGCGCCATCCGCGCCGGGGCATTGGCGTCTCAGCATCCGAGACGGACGGTACGAGCATGCGAACCGTGTGGCAAACTGGTTGACATCATGCGCCACAGCCTCGTGATTATCGGCTGGCGCGCCGGCAGCAGCTGACGGGACGACGCCGGCGCGCAGACCTCTCACGTCCGTGAGGGGTCTTTTTTGTGCCCTGGCGCTGATGACCCATCCCTTGGGGGTTTCCAATGCAAGGCGACGCATTCCACGTCTACGACACGACCCTGCGCGACGGCTCGCAGCAGGAGGGGCTCAACCTCTCCGTGCCCGACAAGCTCGCCATCGCACGGCACCTCGATGACCTGGGCGTCGGTTTCATCGAGGGCGGCTGGCCCGGCGCCAACCCCAAGGACACCGAGTTCTTCAGGCGCGCTCGAACAGAGCTCGACCTGAGGCACGCGCAGCTCACCGCGTTCGGCGCGACCCGCCGGGCCGGTGTGAAGGCCGCCGACGACCCGCAGGTGGCCGCGCTGCGCGAATCCGGCGCGTCCGTCGTGACCCTTGTCGCCAAGAGCCACGACAGGCACGTCGAGCTGGCCCTCCGCACCACCCTGGAGGAGAACCTCGCGATGATCCGCGACACGGTCTCCCATCTGAGTGCGGAGGGCCAACGAGTCTTCCTGGACGCCGAGCACTTCTTTGACGGCTACAAGGCCAATCGCGCCTACGCGCTGGAGGCCGTCCGCACCGCAGTCGAGGCCGGCGCGGACGTCGTCGCGCTCTGCGACACCAACGGCGGCATGCTGCCGGACGAGCTCGCCGACATCGTTCACGAGGTCGTCTCCGCCGGCGTGCGGGTCGGCATCCACTGCCACGACGACTCGGGCTGCGCGGTGGCCAACTCCCTCGCCGCCGTCAAGGCCGGCGCCACCCACGTCCAGGGCTGCGCGAACGGCTACGGCGAGCGCAGCGGCAACGCCAACCTGTTCACCGTCGTCGGCAACCTCCAGCTCAAGCGGGGCATGAACCTGGTCAGCGACGCCCAGCTCGGCGAGATGACCCGCATCGCGCACGCCGTCTCCGAGGTCACCAACGTTGCGCCCGGCTCGCAGCAGCCGTACGTGGGCCTGTCGGCGTTCGCCCACAAGGCGGGCCTGCACGCCTCCGCCATCAAGGTCGACCCGGATCTGTACCAGCACATCGATCCGTCCGCCGTCGGCAACGACATGCGGATGCTGGTCTCCAGCATGGCCGGGCGCGCTTCCGTCGAGCTGAAGGGCCGCGAGCTGGGCTACGACCTGTCCGGCGAGAAGTCCAAGGCCGTCGTGGGCAAGGTCAAGGAACTGGAGAACACCGGCTACACCTTCGAGGCCGCCGACGCCTCATTCGAGCTGCTGCTGCGCGAGGAGCTGACCGGCGTCCGGCAGCGGCACTTCGAGGTCGAGTCGTGGCGGTCGATCGTGGAGCGCCGTCCCGACGGATCCATGGTCAGCGAGGCGACCGTCAAGCTGCACGCCAAGGGCGAGCGGATCATCGCGACCGGCGAGGGCAACGGCCCCGTCAACGCCCTCGACAACGCGCTGCGCGTCGCGCTCGGCCGCCTCTACCCGGAGCTGGCGCGGCTGGAACTCGTCGACTACAAGGTCCGCATCCTGGAGGGCGCCCACGGCACCGACGCCCGGACGCGGGTGCTCATCGAGTCCAGCGACGGCGAACGCGAATGGGGCACGGTCGGCGTCGAGGACAACGTCATCGCCGCGTCCTGGCAGGCGCTGGAGGAGGCCGTCACCTACTGCCTGCTCCGCGCCGGGTACGACCCGGGCTGATCGGGAATGCGCGGCGCCCGCCGGGCATTATCGAGGGCATGAGCACTGAGATCACCGACAACGCCGAGCAGAGCCGCTACGAGATCAGGCTGGACGGCGAACTCGCCGGGTTCGTCGCGTACGAGCCGGGCGACGGCACGGTCGCTCTCGTCCACACCGAGGTCGATCCGGCGTTCGGCGGCAGGGGAGTGGGCGGTTCGCTCGCGCGCGGCGTCCTGGACGACCTCCGGGCCAGGAACCTGTCCGCGGTCCCGGTGTGCCCGTTCATCCAGAAGTGGATCGAGAAGCACCCCGACTACCAGGATGTGGTGGCCGCCTGACCCGCCCTCAGACGGCCCTGAGCTGCGACTCTCCGCCTTCGAGCGTGAGCCACGCCGACAGCGACGTCTCCTTCAGCCGGACCCGGACCCGCGCGTAGCGGCCGGGGTCGACGAACCCGGGCGCGGACGTGATCACCGTGTCGAAGACGAAGTCGGAGGCGACGAACGCCAGGTCGGCGCCGGTCTCGGCGACGCGCTTCTTCACCGCGGGCGCGTCCACCATCCGCCGCGCCGTGATGATCGAGATGCCGGACACGCCTTTCGGGCCGCGCTGCACGGGCCCCACGTGCAGCGCGGCCCGCAGCAGCATGCGGGTGGCCTCGGCGGCGCGCCGGTTGTGGCGCCGCAGCGCCACGGCCAGGTGCGCGAGCATCGGGTCGATGACGGCCTCGGTCGGCGTGGTCGGCGGGACGACGATGAGGGCGCCGTCGCCGCGGTCCTCCTGGTAGAAGTCGGACAGGGCCAGGCCGGACGCGGCGAACGACTCGTCCAGCAGCCGGTACATGGCGTCCAGTACGTACCGGCGGTCGGCGTCGGTGCGCGACGGTGAGCTGAATCCGGTGATGTCGGTGATCAGCACCGTGCAGTTGCCCCCGGACCAGTCGGGCAGGACACCCGGCGCGGCCTTCTCGATCTGCCGGCGGTAGACCTGCTGTTCCAGGACGGCCCGTACGCGCGGGTTGGCGTCGAGGAACATCGCGAAGTCGCCGGCGTCGACCCGCAGGGCCTGGACGTCGCCCTCGGCGGTGACGGTGGCGGACCGGTCCTTGACCATCAGCGCCGCCCGTTCGCCGACCAGCTCGCCCGCCCCCCGGAACGCGATGATCCTCTGCTCGGGGCCGTCCTCGACCCACACCCGGGTCCATCCGGACATGATCACGATGACCTCGGCGGCGGGCCCGCCCTCACGGCACAGCACGTCCTCTTTGCGGAACATGTGCGGCCGTGCCCGCGCGAGAAGCGCTTGCCGCTCGTCCGGTGTCAGCGTGCCCCAGAACGTCGACCCCTCGTACCGGACGTCCGGCACGCGCGCGGCCGGCCCGACCTCCTGCGCCGGGATGGCCGGCGGGGGCGGAGGCCCGGACGATTCCTGGAGCGTCCCGGCCCTCATGAACTGGACGAACGCGTTCGTCATCGTCACCGCGGGAAACGACAGGAACGTCAGGCCGCCGGTGATCACGGCGCCCGGCGAGCCGTCCAGTGCGTACCCGAGCAGCACGGCGAGGAGTGTCACGGGGGTCGTCACCTTCGCGTTCAGCAGGCCGGTGCCGCCGTGCGAGGCCGCGTGCCTCCACAGCCGCGCCGCGGAACGGTCAGTGCTCACGGAGTCTTCCTTCCCCCGGGAAGGTGCGGCGAAGTTTACGCCGTTCTCCCCGGCGGTCGTCGTGTCCCCAGTTCTCCCAACCCTGAGAGTACGCAGTAGCGCATATGATGGCCATATGTTTGCTGTATAAAATCTGGCGACTGTTAGCTAACCTGATGGCAAGCGACAAGCGAACCCGATCGGCCGGAGGTTTCAGCCCACCATCCGAGGGAACCTCACACATACACCCTGGACGTGGGGGGCAGGGGTTGGCTGCCGGAAGGCTGTATCATCGCCTGACCGGCGGTGAACCCACCCCTGGCGCCTATCGGCTGGTGGGCCGGGTTCCGCGCCCCGAATTGGAGAACGCGCTCATGACGAACTCTCGAGCAGCCGCCGACACCTCGGGCGGGAGCATGGACGCCGACGATCCCGCCCCCCGCGCCGACGCGGTCCCGCAGAGCGAGCGCGTGACGATCAACCTGACCGGCAAGGCGGTGCAGGCCCTCCAGCGCCTCCAGGAGCTGACCGGCTACAACAAGACCGACTGCATCAACCGCGCGCTGATCATCGCCTCCGAGGTCGAGAGCATGTCCCGCGAACCCGGCGCCGTCTACTGGCGCGAAACCCCGGACAGCGACCTCATGCTCGTCCGCTTCGTCTGACCAGGCCCGCTGCGCTGCTGATCCGCAACCGGCCGACCAGAACGCTTTTCCGTCGGAGGAGCGGGCCGTCCGAACCGTTTCGCTTTGCCTTGCTACGGCGGCCTGGGCTGTCGGTGCCGGGGGAGACCGGGATCTGTGGGTCAGTAGCGGCGCAGCGCGTCGAACAGCCCGTCGCGCGCGTCCGGCTTGCGCGTGATCAGTGGCCGTACCGAGCCGTTCTCGACCAGATCGGCGAGTTCCGGCGGCGGCAGTAGAAGGCCTCCGCCGAGTCGGTAAGCATCACCGAGCAGGGTGCGCTCGCCTTGGCGGCCGGACACGTACGTGCCGACCCTCCAGCCGGTCCATTCGTCCCACACGAGCGCGTTCTGACCGGTGATGATGGTCGCGTCGATGGGGTCCTTGGGGTCGAGCCAGGCGTCGCGCACCTGGATACCCCGGGCTGTGAGCCGTCGCGTCACGTCCGTGATGTAGCCGCGCGAGGCATCGACTTCCGGGTCCGGGTGGCGTGCCAGGAAGGCAGGATTGGACATCTTTGGCCCCTTGTGGGGATGGTGTCGCTGAAGGATGGCGATGGGTCAGGAACCGCGTTTCCAGACCTCGTTGGGCACCTCTCCGGCGATGAAACGGATCTTGTTGGTGCCTGGCTTGTAGACGGTGACGGTGAGGCGGAACGGCTCGCCGTTCTGATCGTAGGCAGTGCGCCTGTGCTCGATCACGGCGAGACTGTCCTTGGAGAGGCCGAAGAACTTCAGTTCGTCATCCGTCGGCGGGCGCGCGTCGAACTCGTCCTCGTAGCCGGTCTGCACGTGGCCGTGGCGTTGCAGGTACGCGACGGTGCCCTCTTTGATGTCCACCGACTTCAGCAGGGCCTGCGCCTTGATCGCCAGCTCCAGCCTGAAGTACGAATGCTGGAGTGAGTTCGGCTTGTCGTCTACGAATCGCTGCTGGGACCGGCGGACGACTTGTGGTTGCGACTGGTCCGGTGAGATGCCCAGCGCCTTGATCTGCGGCTCCTTCGCGTCCTCGACCTCCACCTTCGGCACAGAGGAGTGCGCCCGGTGCCGCTGACGGTCCGCTTCCTTCATGAAGGCCCTGCCTTCGCCACCGCCGAATCCCCGTCCGGGCACGTCCTCCTCTCCCCGGTCGGTGTGGTTCAGCGTGATGACGAACGGCTGAGCCTGCTCGGTGACGAAGCTCCCTTTTTGCGGGATCGTCTCCACGCGACCGCGCTTGCGCAGCTCGTTGACGGCCTTCTTGATCGTGTTGGCGGAGACTTTCCACTGGTCCGCCAGTTCCGTCTCTGTCGGCAGCTGATCACCCGGGGCGAGGGTTCCCTCCTCGATCTGAGCGTGGAGGTCCTGTGCGATCTCTTGGTACCTCGGGATCTTGTCTGCCACGGGGGTCTCATCCTCGGCGTGCCGTCGGGTGGCCGGATGTCATGCAAGCCGGCCGTCTTCGGTGATGCGTTGTGGCGATGCGGTCCAAGCAGGGGCCAGGGGGCGCTCGAACAGGGCGCCTGACGGGGTTCTGTCGCTGGTGGTGCGGATGGCGACGTCCTTGAACCCTTGCCGGCGATAGTAGGCGTGGAGTTCGGTGTTGTCGGTCCAGACGTCGATTCTGATCAGCTCGGCCTTCTGCTGCTGCGACGCTCCCTTGCGTCCGGCCCAGTCGATCAGCTCGGCCCCCAGGCCGTCACCGGCGTAATCTCGGTGGATGACGAGGCGATGGAGGTAGACGGCCTCGGTCTCGCGTTCCTGCGCCGTCCAGAGTTCCTCGTGGCCGATCAGCCTGATGCTGACGGTGCCGATCATGTGCTCCCCGTCGAACAGGAGCCATGTCTCCCGGTTCAGCAGGGCCTCGTAGACGCGCTTGCGGCGGTCGTCCGGGCTGGGCCAAGGCCGGGCCCACTGTGTCGTGTTCTTCTCGGCCCGCAGCCATGCGGCCGCGTGATCGATGAGCCCGAGGACGTCGTCGAGTTCGTCCGGCCGGGCGATGCGGATGCGGTAGCTGGTGCGGGGGGCCCGGCTGCGTCGGCGGGCCCTGGTCTCTGTGTCCACGTGCTCCTGAACTCCGGGAAAAGCCGAGCCCCCGCCTCCTGGCCGTGATGGGAGTGCCTCGGGCTCCCAACGGTCGGGAAGGGGGGCGTGTGTTGGATAGGTGCGAGACAGCCGCCGTGGTCGGACGGCGGCGATCTATCCGCTTCCGGCGCCTTCGGCCGGCGGGGATTCGCGCGGAGTGTCCTCAGGAGGTCCCACGCCCGGCGTCCTGAGGACGTCGTCGGGGACCTGCCCGTCGTTGTAGTGCAGCCGTGTGCGGTCGGCGGGCCAGACCGTCACGGTGAGCCGGAATGCCTTGCCGTCGGGGGAGTAGGCGGTCCGGACGGTTTCGAACACGACGTCGGCGGCGGAGTCGCCCAGGCTGAAGAACCGCTTCTCGTTCTCGTCCGGGACGCGGGCCTTGATCTCGTCGTGGTAGCCGACCTCGCTGTAGCCGAGTGTCTCGCCCAGGTAGGCGACCGCGCCCTCGGGGATGTCGCGGGGGTAGAGCAGGCGGGACGCGCCGCCGGTGGCGAATTCGAGCGGGTAGAACGAGGTCTGCAGGGCCCAGGGCCGGTCGTCGAGAAAGAGCTCCTGGTGGCGGGAGATGAACTCCGAGCCCGGGTTGGTCTGCAGATAGCGGGCGATGACCTTGGTGCCCTCCTGGACCTCCACCTTGACCGCCGACGGCGTCACTTCACGGTTCGCGGGGATGAAGGCGTCGCGGTTGTACCACTCGCCGGAACCCCTGCCCGGCGCGAGACCCAACTCGACCGCGGACAGCGTGACGTGGACGATGTTCGGGCGGTGGACGACGAACGTGCCCTTGCCCTGTTCGGAGACGACGAATCCCTGCTGCCCCAGCCAGGACAGGGCGTCCCGGACGGTGTTGCGGGAGGCGCGGTAGTGGGCCTCCAGCTCCTTCTCGGGGGGCAGACGCCGCCGGCCGGACGCGCCGTCCCCGGGGGACAGGTCGCCGGACTCGATGCGGTTGAGCAGGTCAGTGGCGATATCGCGCCAGCGGAGAGGCGTCGTGCGAGCCATCGGAATCCGCTCCTTCCCGGCCTGTCCCGCCCGTGGTGCACCTCGCCGGACGAGGGACGTGCACTGAACCGGACTTCATGATCTGAACAAGTCGTTCCCGCCCAACGTGTTTGCAATCTCTAAAAAGGGTAACACCTTGAGTGAGAGACTTGTAGGTACAAGTGAATCAGCGAAGAACTCGGACAACGTTAGCAGCGGGAACTTCTGGATGTAAGAGATATCGCGAACCAGTCGGAGGAGGGTTCAATCATGACGGTCGCCCTGTGGGTCTTCGGACCCGCGACGCTGTTCCTGGTCCTTTCGCTCTACGTCGCCTTGATCGGCCGCCGCATGGGCGGCACCGATCTCCACGGCACTAGGGCTGCCTCGGTGGGCGCACCCAATCGCCTGGGGATGCTGGTCAACGTGTTCACACCCGGTCAGCCGCCCTCGGGTGGCCCCGGCGCATGATCTCTGGTCGCCGCGGGGCGGGCCGCTGACCTAAGGAGAGTTCGAGGTGGAAGACAGTCGGACAGACCCGGTGCCGGGTGCGCCGTACCCGGTGGCCGGCATCGAACGCCGGGCCGCGTGGGAGCACGCCGCGTGGAACGACGAGCGGACCGCGTGGGAGCGGGCCGGATGGGAGCAGCCCAGCGAGCGGGCCCATCCGCTGCTGGTGCTGACGCCGGTGCCCGAGGTCGGCGTCACGCGGGAGCCCTGGCCCGGAGCCGTGCACGTGGTCACCGGGATCGCGATCCTGGTCGCCGCGGCCGGTCTGGGACGCCGGGTGGGAGTGCCGGCGCCGCTGACGGCGGTCTGCTCGGCGGCGGGTTTCGCCGTGGTGGTCGTCCCCCGGCTGGTCTCCTCGGCGCCTCGTCCTCGGCCGCGGTTCCGCCCGGACGTCGCCTTCCTCGCGGCGCACTGACGGTCCCCGCGGGCGGCAGGGGCCCCCACCCGCCGGCGGCGCCGTCCGATCTCAAGAACAGCCGGGGACAAAGGGAGGGGAGGGAGGAACGGGGCGAACGGGGTTGTTTGTGCTGCCTTCAGTCGGATTTCTCCTTCCAGAAACGGGACATAACGGATCTTTTCCCTCATACTTCTAGGAGACGGAAGAGAGAGGGATGATCCAGTGACCGGCCGCATTCGCCCCCTGCCTCACCCGGACCCCTTCGTCGAAGCCACCCGCGGATACATCACCCGTGTCGGCGACGCGCTTCAGGCGCGCGGGGTGGCGCTCTCGAAGATCTGGCTCGATCCGTCCTGCCCCCGGGACGCGACCTTCGTCCTCGGGCTTGAGGCCCTCGTGTGGAACGAGTCCGATGGATTCGTCCGCGGTGAGTTCGTCTCCGGCGAACCCGGAGTCCGGACGGTCCTGCGCGACCCGGTCCGGCTCGGGGAAGGCGTGCTGCCCGACCCGCGCGCCGTCCCCGCCCTGCTGGAAAGGGCCGCCGCCGACGGGCCGCCGGCCCGGCCGCGCCCCTTCACCGCCGGGCACGACGGCTTCGAGGACGGGCTCGCTCGCTACCGGATCGGCTGAACCGGTCGTTCATCGGAACGAGTGTCTTTCCGTCGGTATCCGTGTGGCTACGCAGAAATTTCGCCGAACATGGCGAAAGCGGTGGCGGATTTCGGGTGAAGCGTCCACCATGGGTTCGGCACGGCACGCGTGAGCCTTCCGCGTGCCGTCTCTCAGTGAACCGAACCTACCGGAGTGATCGCATGCCTGTCCGACCCTGGAGCCCCGAGGACCTTGGGCGTCCGACGGACGGAACGTGGGCGGACGTGGCCTTCGGCCTGGGTGAGATGTACGAACGTGAAGGCGACCTGGAGCAGGCCGCGGACTGGTACCGGCGGGCCGCCGAGTCCGGCCGCGCCGACGCGGCGCTGCGCCTCGGCGCCGTGCTGGGGCTGATGGCGGACGCCGATTCCGCCGCAGACTCGGCCGAGGACCTGCTGGCCGAGGCCACCCGCTGGCTCAGCGGCGCCCAGGACGCCACCACCCCGGACGCCATCGAGCTCATCACCGACATGCTCAACCGGCAGCTGCGGCAGGCGGCCCGCCGCGGACTGGAGCCGGCCCCCGCCGGCTGACCGCTTTGCGGCACCCGGCGGTTCGGTGTGAACCGAATCGGCCCGCCCGTCGTCGGACTCCATGAGATCGACGAAGTGGAAGGTGACGAGTTGAGCGGCGAGGAGCCCGGGTACGTTCCCCCGGACCACAAGACGACCGCCGAGTTCCGCGTCCCGGGCAAGGCCGCGGAGCCGGAAGCCGGCGTGCCGGCGCCCGAGGCGACCCTCGTCGACGACCCCGTGGGCGGACACTTCGACTCCGGCGCGACGCTCCAGGACGTCCCGGAGGACGACCCGGACGTGACGTTCCGCGGCGTCCCGGTCGACGACCCTGAGGACGATCTGCCGCAGGACGACCCCGAAGACGATCTGGACGTGACCTTCCAGGACGTGCCGCTCCGTGAGGCGGACGTGACCTTCCAGGAGCCGCCGGCCGGCGGCCTCGGCGATGAGGCTCCCGTGACCGTCGCCGAGCCCCCGGTCACCCTTACCGACGGGTCGGCCGGCATCTCGGAGGCGCCGGTCACCGCCGCCGACGTCCCCGTTCCGCGCACGCCTTCCGCCCCGCCGGAGGCGGCCGTGTTCGAGATGCCCGCACTGGTGTACGGGCAGGCGCCCGTCCCCGAGCAGGCCACGGCGCCCGAGAACGCTCCGGCGCCGGAGCAGGCGGCGCCGCCGGAGCAGGCGGCACTGCAGGAACAGGCGGTGCCGCGGGAACAGGCGCCGGCCGCCGACCAGCACGTCCCCGCACCCGTGCCCACGCCCGATCCCGTGCCCGAGGAGGGGCCGTGGACGGAGCAGTTCGCCTCCGGGGGCGAATCGACGAACCCCGGCGGAGCGGGCCCGGCGTTCGCCTACGCGATGCCCGGGGCGCCGCCGCAGGGGACGGTGCCGCCCCCGCACGAGATGCCGCCACCGCACGAGATGCCGACGCCGGCGATGCCGGCCGCCGCCTCACCGTCCGGGGGACTGCCGCCGGTCGCGCCGGTCATGCCGTCCAGCTCGTCCGGATCGTCGCGTAAGGGGGGTCCGCTCCTGCTGATCGCGCTGGTCGCCGTGGTGGTGCTCCTCGCCGCCGCCGGCGTCGTGACGCTGCTGTTCCTCGGCGGCGACAAGCGGGGGACGGCCGCGAAGAGCCCGTCTCCGACGGCGTCCGCCCCGGCGACCGAAGGTGGAGAGCCGGCGCCGACGGCGAGTGGGGCGCCGGCGGCCCCGCCATCCGGCGGCCCGTCGGGTCAGCCGCCCACGCAGCAGCCGGGTCAGCCGCCCGCGGCGGCGCCCACCGCGCCGATCGGGCCGGTGATGCAGGGCAAGGGCATCACCTACCAGCTCGTCCAGCAGGACGAGGGGTACTTCGAAGGCCGCATGATCATAACCAACCGCACCGACAAGCCCATGAAGACGTGGCGGCTGACGTTCGGCACCCCCGGCGCGGACGTGAAGAACATCTGGGGAGCGCGGCTCGTCAAGGGCGGCGAGAAGGTCGAGCTCGAGAATCTGAAGGGCGCGCCCGCCATCCCGCCGGGAGGCACGTGGGACGTCCAGTTCGGTGCGTCGGGCATCACGACGACTCCGAAGGGCTGCAAGCTCAACGGCGTGGCGTGCGGCTTCTGAACGGCGTACTAGGCTCTCGCCCATGCGTATCGCCAGGTTCTCCACCGACGACGGCATGTCCTTCGGTGTGGTGGAGGAGAACACCGTCGCCGCCATCGCGGCTCACCCGTTCGGTGATCTGACTTTCACCGGACAGCGTTTCCCGCTCGCCGACGTCCGGCTGCTCGCGCCGATCCTGCCCAGCAAGGTCATCGCGATCGGCAAGAACTACGCCGCCCACGCGCAGGAGATGGGCGGCGAGGCCCCGGCCGAGCCGATGCTGTTCTCCAAGCCGTCCACCGCCGTGATCGGCCCCGGGGAGGCGATCACGTACCCGCAGAAGCTGTCGGAGCGGGTGGACTTCGAAGGCGAGCTCGCCGTCGTCATCGGCCGGATGTGCCGCGAGGTCCCGGCGTCCCGCGCCGCCGACGTCATCCTCGGCTACACCTGCGCCAACGACGTCACGGCCCGCGACCTGCAGGCCAAGGACGGGCAGTGGACGCGCGCCAAGGGCTTCGACACGTTCTGCCCGATCGGCCCGTGGATCGAGACCGAGGCCGACCCCGCCGACCTGGCGATCTCCACCACCGTCAACGGGGAGGTCCGGCAGGACGCCCGCACCTCCCTGCTGCTGCACGACGTCCCGGCCCTCGTCGAGTACGTCAGCCAGGTCATGACGCTGCTGCCCGGCGACGTCATCCTCACCGGCACCCCCGCCGGCGTCGGCCCGCTGGAGATCGGGGACGAGGTGACCGTCACCATCGACGGCGTCGGCAGCCTGACCAACCGGGTCATCGCCCGCGACTGAGGGGAAGCCATGGCGTTCGGCGGCTTCACCGGCGAGGCGTTCGAGTTCTACGAGGGCTTGCAGGCCGACAACAGCAAGTCGTACTGGACGGCCCACAAGGAGACGTACGAACGCCATGTGCGCGAACCGATGAGCGAGTTGTGCGCCGAACTCGAGGAGGAGTTCGGCGCGGTCAAGCTCTTTCGCCCATTCCGCGACCTCCGGTTCAGCAAAGACAAGTCGCCCTACAAAACACATCAGGGCGGCCACACGAGTGAGGGCTTCTACGTCCAGATCGACGCGGACGGCCTGATGGCGGCGGGCGGAATGTACGCTCCGACACCCGAGCAGCTCCGTCGCTACCGCGCCGCCGTCGGCTCCGACACGTCCGGCAAGGAACTCCAGGCCATCGTGGACGATCTGCGATCCGCCGGGATGGAGATCGCCGGAGAGCGGCTCAAGACCCGTCCCCGGGGCACGCCACCGGACCACCCCCGCCTGGAACTCCTGCGGCACCGTTCGCTCTACGCCCACGAAGGCTGGCCGCCCGACCCGTGGATGCTGACCACCGAGGTGGTGAGCCGGGTGCGTGCGTCATGGCGGCGCCTGCGTCCCCTCGTCGACTGGGGCCGGCGTCACATCGGGCCTCCCGCCTGACCTCCCGCGTCAATCGTTTTGGTCGAAGTCCCAAGGTCCTGTATTCTCATCGAGGCGCGAGCGACCAGCCGGAAACGGCACGGAAGCCCGTACCTCACTGGGGTATGGTGTAATCGGCAGCACGAGTGATTCTGGTTCACTTAGTCTAGGTTCGAGTCCTGGTACCCCAGCTGCGTCCACTCTCCGTGGACCACGCCCCCGTCGTCTAGTGGCCTAGGACGCCGCCCTCTCAAGGCGGTAACGGCGGTTCGAATCCGCTCGGGGGTACGCAGCCGGACTGCTCGTCGAGTTGCTCTCGCCTTTGCCTCCAGTGATGTCTTTCCTGGGGCGACCCCTGAAACCCCGATGTTCGGGGTTCGTCCTCACATGGGCCGGCGCGTACGCGCAGGAACGTTCTCTGCACCGTCGCACCTTCCAAGAACCGCACCGGATCCGGCCTGGCCCAGTGCCCGCACATGGGATCGCCAGAGGTTGGCCCCTCCGTCCCATCGGCTGCCGCGCGAGACATTTCATCTGCGACGTCCGAGAAGCTGCATTGGCTAGGCGACCGGTGCGGGCCGGCATGCGGGGCAGCGTCGGCCAGGCCGAAAACGGGTCGAGGCGGGGGGTGGCGTCCGGTAGGGTGGACCAGGTCCGAGCGGGAGATCGCTCGGGTGTCCGGCCCCCGTCGTCTAGTGGCCTAGGACGCCGCCCTCTCAAGGCGGTAACGGCGGTTCGAATCCGCTCGGGGGTACATCGGCCGCAGATCGGATGATCTGCGGTTTTTTCATGCTCTCAGGGTTTGCGGCCCACGGCGCCGAAGGCGTCGACGGGGGTGCCGGCGCCGAGCGCGGTCGACTCGGGGCGCCACAGCGGGCAGGAGACCAGGCCGGGTTCGACCAGTTCGAGGCCGTCGAAGAAGCGGCCGATCTCCTCCGGGGAACGCAGCCGGTACGGGATGGAGCCACCCTCGTTGTAGTCGTTCTGGGCCTCCTCGACCGCCTCGCCGGCGACGACGCTCGTGCCGTCGTTGAGGGAGAGGTGGCTGCCGGACGGCAGCGGGTCCAGCAGCGCCCGGACGATCGAGCGGGCCTCGTCACCGTCCGGAACATGGCCCATGATCCCGCTCAGGATGAGCCCGACGGGACGCGTGAAGTCCAGGACCTTGGCGGCGACGTCCGAGATGTGGCCCGGGTCGTGGAGGTCGGCCTCGATGTAGTCG
Source organism: Spirillospora sp. NPDC048823 (assembly GCF_043198445.1). Taxonomy (NCBI): domain Bacteria; kingdom Bacillati; phylum Actinomycetota; class Actinomycetes; order Streptosporangiales; family Thermomonosporaceae; genus Spirillospora; species Spirillospora sp. NPDC048823. The sequence continues at coordinate 74,911 of NZ_JBICUT010000003.1, forward strand.
GTGTGACCCTCCGGCGTGCTGGTCAGCAGAGCCCGCGCGTGGACGAGCACCAGCGGGTCGTTGTCGACGTATACGACGCGGACGTCCGGTGCGACGCGCTGGGCGACCTCGTGCGTGTTGTCGACCGTCGGCAGGCCCGTCCCCACGTCGAGGAACTGGCGGACGCCCGCCTCGGCGGCCAGGTACCGGACCGACCGGGTGAGGAACAGCCGGGACGCGCGGGCGACGTCGACCACGCCCGGGAACGTCTCCCGGTACCGGTCACCGGCGGCACGATCGACCGGGTAGTTGTCCTTGCCGCCGAGCCAGTAGTTCCAGATTCGCGCCGAATGCGGCACGCTCGTGTCGATTCTGTCCATCGCCGCGTCTTCACCCATGGGGACTCCCTGAAAGAGCGGGCCGGGCCATCCATCTTGGGGGACGGGAACCTCCCTGCGGAAGTGCCACGTCCCGAAGAGGCCACGGACGGGGTGTGGACGTGATCACGCGCTGAGCGCGATCCGCTCTCGCCGGACCGGTGGCCCCTCGTGGCAGTGGGCACAGGTGGTTCGCCGCCGGTAGTAGTACGCCAGGGCGGCACCGGCGAGCAGCGGCCCCCAGAGGCCGAGTGGCACGAACACCACCGTGCCCAGCAGGTCGGCGTCGCCACTGGCGGTCTCCATGGCGACGAAGACGGTGAGGAGGGCGAGCATCACCGAAGCCGTGAGCGCTGCGAAGGTCGGCACGGCGACCGGGATGGAGCGGCCGTGGAGCGCGGGAACCCATCTCGGCCACACCTCGCCCCAGGGGCGGATGAGGCCACGGGTCATGAGCGCGCCGCCCTCCGAGGCGAAGCCGAGCAGGATCCCGGTGATCCAGACACCCCACCCCGCGTCCTCGGGGAACGCGACCGGCCAGGGCGTCAACCAGGTCAGGCGGATGAGCCCGTAAGGCAGGGGCATGAGCGCGGCGGCGATCGTGAGCTTGCGTCCCCAGCGGGCGGCGGACTCCGGGAGAGTCCAGGCGGCGCCGCACCGGCCGCAGATGGCGCAGCGGCCCCTGCTCACCCGGTATGACGTCACCGCAAAGGCGGCCCAGATGAGGCAGCCCGCCACGGCGAACAGGGCCCATGTCCCAGCCCGGCCGTCACCGCCGACCAGCTCATGGCCAACAGGGTGGTCCACCGATGTGCGTTCATGGTTCCTCTCCGATCGCGGGTGCATTTCATCCTCAGAGGGGACGGGATGCGGCACATCACCCGCGAGACCGAGCGAGGTCGGCCGGGTGGGGGAGTTCGGCTGGGACCCGACGGCGCGCCAGCTGATGCCGCGCGCCGTTCTCACGCCCTGACCTGTGTTAGCGCTATCGGTTTGTCCCGTCAATGCCCGCCCGGCTGCGAATCTTCAGGACGGGTGATTCGGGTTGATTCCCTGCTCTGTCGATGATCTGACGCGTGATTCGGGTGTCGGGGTATTGACAGCTGAACGCGTTATCGCAAACATTCCTGCAAGCGTGTTCGGCACCTGGAGGCCACGATGGGCGAGTCGACGGGCCGGCGTCCGGCCGATCGGGGCCCGGCCGAGGGGCGCCGCGTCCTCATGGAGGACGTGGCCGCGCTCGCCGGCGTCTCGGCCATGACCGTCTCCCGCGTCCTCAACTCGCCCGGGAAGGTGCGCGCGTCCACCCGCGCCCGGGTGCTCGCCGCGGTCCGCGCGCTGGACTACCGGCCGAATGTGGCCGCGCGGGTTCTGGTGACGGGGCGGTCGGGCGTGCTGGGCGTCGTCAGCTTCGACACGACGCTCTACGGCCCGGCCTCCACGGTGTACGGCATCGAGCGGGCGGCGCGCGAGAACGACTACCTGATCAGCATCGTCAGCCTGAGCGCGCTGAGCCGCCGGTCGATCGGCGAGGCCGTGGACAGGCTGCGCGGTCAGGCGGTCGACGGCATCATCATCGTGGCGCCGCACGTGTCGGCGGCCGAGGGGCTGCGCGACCTTCCCCCGGACCTGCCGATCGTGGTGGTCGGCGCGGCGGAGGAACTGCCCTTCCCGCTGGCGGCGGTCGACCAGCATGTCGGGGCGGTGCGGGCCACGCGGCATCTCCTCGACATGGGGCACGAGACGGTGTGGCATCTGTCCGGTCCGGCCGACTGGGTCGACGCCGGCGGCCGGGTGGCCGGCTGGCGTGCGGCCCTGGCGGCCGGGCGGTGCCGGGAACCCGACTCCCTGGTGGGGGACTGGTCCGCCCGGTCCGGCTATGACCTGGGCAGGATGATCGCTCATGACCCGTCCGTCACCGCGGTGTTCGCCGCGAACGACGCCATGGCCCTCGGCCTGCTGCGCGCGCTGCGCGAGGCGGGCCGCCGGATCCCCCAGGACGTCAGCGTGGTCGGCTTCGACAACGTCCCCGAGTCCCCGTACTTCTCTCCGCCCCTGACCACCGTCCGGCAGAACTTCGGCGAGGTCGGGCGGCACGCGTTCACCCTGCTGATGGACCGTATCGGCCGTCCCGACGCGGGCGGCGCCCACGGCCGGCGTGTCGTCGGCCCCGAACTCATCGTCCGCGAAAGCACCGCGGCCCGCCGCGCCTGATCCCCTGTCGTCCCCTCTCGTCCCGTACCGTCCCTGTCCGGAGATGTTAGCGCTAACATCACCGCTGTCCCTCGAAGGAGAAACCCCCGATGTTGCGAAGAATCCTCGCCGCGGCCGCGAGCACGGCGCTCGCCCTGACGGCACTGACCGCCTGCGGCGACTCAGGTTCCGGTTCCGGTTCCGGCTCGATCACCCTGGGCTTCTCCCAGGTCGGCGCCGAGAGCGGCTGGCGGACGGCGAACACCAAGTCGATCAAGGAGGAGGCCAAGGCCGCCGGGATCGACCTCAAGTTCGCCGACGCCCAGCAGAAGCAGGAGAACCAGATCGCGGCGATCCGCTCCTTCATCAAGCAGAAGGTCGACGTCATCGCGTTCTCGCCCGTCGTCGTCACCGGCTGGGACGCAGTCCTCAAGGAGGCCAAGGCGGCCGGTATCCCGGTCGTGCTCACCGACCGCGCGGTCGACTCCGACGCGTCCATGTACGTGACGTTCCTCGGCTCGGACTTCGTCGAAGAGGGCAAGAAGGCCGGCCAGTGGCTGGTGGAGGAGGTCAAGGACACCAAGGAGCCGGTGAACATCGTCCAACTGGAGGGGACGGTCGGCGCGGCGCCGGCGATCGACCGCAAGAAGGGCTTCGAGGAGGTCATCAAGGCCAACCCGAACCTGAAGGTGATCGCCTCCCAGTCCGGCGAGTTCACCCGCGCCAAGGGCAAGGAGGTCATGCAGGCCCTGCTGAAGGCCCACAAGGACATCGACGTCCTGTACGCGCACAACGACGACATGGGGCTCGGCGCGATCCAGGCGATCGAGGAGGCCGGGCTCAAGCCGGGCGAGGACATCAAGATCATCACGGTGGACGCGGTCAAGGACGGGATGAAGGCCCTCGCCGAAGGCAAGATCAACTTCATCGTGGAGTGCAACCCGCTCCTCGGCGGACAGCTCATGGACATCGTCAAGAAGGTGAACGCCGACGAGCCCGTCGAGCGGCGCATCATCACCAAGGAGACGGTCTTCGACCAGGCGGCCGCCGAGAAGGCCCTCCCGACCCGGAAGTACTGACCCCCGTGGCCCCCGCCGCGTCCGCCCGTCTGCCGCGGACGCGGCGGGAGCCGTCAGGGACGAAGCCAGGAAGCCGACGAAGCCAGGAAGAGAAGGAGGGCATCGTGGCTGAGCCCGTCCTGGAGGTCACCGGAATCTCCAAGCAGTTCCCGGGGGTGCGTGCGCTCGACGACGTGGCCTTCCGGTTGTTCCCGGGCGAGATCCATGCCCTCATGGGCGAGAACGGCGCCGGGAAATCCACGCTGATCAAGGTCCTCACCGGCGTCCACCAGGCGGACGCGGGCCGCATGACACTGGACGGTGAGGAGAGGCGGGTCCACGACCCGACGCACGCCCAGCGGCTGGGCATCAGCACCGTCTACCAGGAGGTCAACCTCTGCCCCAACCTGTCGGTGGCGGAGAACATCTTCATCGGCCGCGAGCCCCGCAGGTTCGGCCGGATCGACTGGCCGCGGATCCGGGGCAGGTCCGCCGAGCTGCTGGCCCGGCTCGACCTGGACGTCGATGTGGCCGCGCCGCTCGGCACGCAGTCCCTCGCCGTCCAGCAGCTCGTCGCGATCGTGCGGGCGGTCGACCTGGACGCCAAGGTCCTGATCCTGGACGAGCCGACGTCCAGCCTCGACCGCGGCGAGGTGGAGCGGCTGTTCGCGGTGATGCGGCGGCTCCGCGGGGACGGCGTCGCGATCCTGTTCGTCTCGCACTTCCTCGACCAGATCTACGAGATCTGCGACCGGGTCACGGTCCTGCGCAACGGCGGGCTGGTCGGGGAGTACCCGATCGGCGACCTCGGCCGGTTCGACCTGGTGTCCCGGATGACCGGCCAGGAACTGCACGACCTGGAGGAACTCGAAGAGGCCGCGCCCGCCATCACGCGCGGGAAGCGGCTGCTCTCCCTGGAGCGCGCCGGGCGGACCGGCGCGATCACTCCGGTCGATCTGGAGATCCACGAGGGCGAGGTCGTCGGCCTGGCCGGGCTGCTCGGGTCGGGACGTTCCGAACTGGCGCGGCTCGTGTTCGGCGCGGAGGCCGCCGACACCGGGCACGTCCGGGTGGGGGAGGAGACCGTCGCGCTGCGGACGCCGCGCGCCGCGATCGACCGCGGCATCGCGTTCTGCCCCGAGGACCGCAAGGGCGACGGCCTGGTCATGGACCTGACCGTCGCGGAGAACATCGTCCTCGCCCTCCAGGCGGCCCGCGGCTGGACGAGGCCGCTGCCGCCGAAGCGCCGGGACGAGTTGGTCGCCGAGTACATCAGGACGCTGCGGATCCAGCCGCCGTCCCCCGGTACGCCGGTCCGCAACCTCAGCGGCGGCAACCAGCAGAAGGTGCTGCTCGCGCGCTGGCTCATCACCCGGCCCCGGCTGCTGATCCTGGACGAGCCGACCCGCGGCATCGACGTCGGCGCCAAGACCGAGATCCAGAAGCTGGTCGTGTCCCTCGCCGACGACGGCATGGGCGTGCTGTTCATCTCCGCCGAACTGGAGGAGGTCCTGCGCCTCTCGCACAAGGTGGAGGTGCTGCGGGACCGCACGCTCGTCGCCGAACTCGCCAACGACGGGTCGCTCACCCCGGAGCGCCTCCTCGAGACGATCGCGAACGGAGCGTCATGAGCGTCATGAACCGCGCGAACCTGGCGCACCTGACGAGGCACCGGCTGTTCTGGCCGGTCGCGGTTCTCGTCCTGCTGCTGCTGGTCAACGCGGCCTTCACACCGGACTTCCTCACCATCAAGGTCCGGCAGGGGCACCTGTACGGCAGCCTGATCGACATCCTGCGGTTCGGCGCCCCGCTGATCATGGTGTCGCTCGGCATGACCATGGTCATCGCCACCGGCGGCATCGACCTGTCGGTGGGCTCGGTGGTGGCGATCAGCGGAGCGATGGCCTGCTACCTGATCAGCGAGGGGCACGGGCTGACCGTCGCGCTCGCGGTGAGCCTCGCGCTGTGCCTGGCGCTCGGGCTCTGGAACGGGCTCCTGGTCACCCGGCTGACGATCCAGCCGATCATCGCGACGCTCATCCTCATGGTCGGCGGACGCGGCATCGCCCAGCTGATCACCGGCGGGCAGATCATCACGATCGACCAGGACTCGGGCTTCTCCACGATCGGCGGCGGCCATCTGCTGGGGGTGCCCGTCGCGGTGCTCATCGTGGCGGCCGCCGTGGCCGCCGCGGCCGTGCTCGCCCGCAGGACCGCGCTCGGGATGCTGCTGGAGTCGGTCGGCGGCAACGCCGAGGCGTCCCGGCTCGTCGGCATCCGCGCGTCGGGGCTGATCGTGCTCGGGTATGTGTTCTGCGGGATGTGCGCCGGGGTCGCCGGGTGGATGATCGCCTCGGACGTGTCCGCGGCCGACGGCAACAACGCCGGCCTGTGGATCGAGCTGGACGCGATCCTGGCCGTGGTGCTCGGCGGTACGGCCCTCACCGGGGGACGGTTCTCCATCGCGGGCACCGTCGTCGGCGCGCTCATCATCCAGACGCTGGACACGACGATCTACACCGCGGGGATCCCGCCGCGCACCACGCTGGTGTTCGAGGCCGTCGTCGTCACCATCGTGTGCCTGCTCCAGTCCCCGGCGTTCCGCGCCAAGGTCGCCCGCCGCCGTCCCGGCCGTCCCGTTCCACCGCCCACGGACCCGCCCCCCGCGGACAAGAAAGTGGAGATCCCCGCATGACCACCGCGTTCGCCCTGCCCGCGGTACACCGCCGGCACGTCCCGGTCCTCGTCACGCTCGGCCTGTTCGTCCTGGCGTTCGTCACCGGGGCACTGCGGTACGAGAACTTCGGCACCGCCCAGGTCTTCGCCGACCTGTTCATCGACAACGCGTTCCTGCTCGTCGTCGCCATCGGCATGACGTTCGTCATCCTGAGCGGCGGCATCGACCTGTCGGTCGGGTCGGTCGTCGCCCTGTCGGGCATGCTGTGCGCGGTCGGAACGTCGAGGCTCGGCGTGCCCGGACCGCTGGTGATCGTGGTCGTGCTGCTCGTCGGGACGGTGTTCGGCGCCGCCATGGGCTACGTCATCCACGCCTTCGAGATCCAGCCGTTCATCGCCACGCTCGCGGGGATGTTCCTGGCCCGCGGCCTGTGCTTCACCATCAGCGAGAAACAGATCTCCATCGAGAACGGCTTCTTCGACGGCGTCGCGCTCAACCGGATCACCGTGCCCGGCGACGTCCGCGTCTCCGCGGGGGCGGTCATCGCCCTGGTCGTCTTCGCGGTCGCCGTGTACGTCCTGCACTGGACGCGGACCGGCCGCAACGTCTACGCGATCGGCGGAGGAGAGCAGTCCTCGCTGCTGATGGGGCTGCCCGTCGCCCGCACGAAGATCCAGGTGTACGCCATCAGCGGGTTCTGCTCGGCCCTCGGCGGCGTCCTGTTCGCCTTCTACACCCTGTCCGGCGACGGCCTGCACGCCGTCGGCATGGAACTCGACGCCATCGCAGCCGTCGTCATCGGCGGCACCGTCCTGACCGGCGGCTCCGGGTACGTGTTCGGCACCCTGCTCGGCGTCCTGGTCCTGGCCGTCATCAAGACCATGCTGACCTTCGAGGGCACGCTCAGCTCATGGTGGACGCGCATCGCGATCAGCGTCCTCCTGTTCGCCTTCATCGCCTTGCAGCGCCTGGTCGGCACCCGCAGACGAGCCCGCTCCGCCTCCACACACGAGCCGGTGACCGCCGAACACAAGCCGGCGGTCTGAACGCGTCGTGCGGCTGCCGCCGGGACAGCCGCACGACGCGGTTTGCCGTGGCCGTCGGTCCGGTGAATGATGTCCAACGCATCGGACGAAGGCGGCCAGATGGACATCACGATCAGATACGAACCCTCTACGGATGAGGTGGCTCGGGCGCTGCGTCTGGGCCTCAAGCGGCAGCTCAGGGTGGTCTACCTGGTGGTACTACCGACGGTCCTGGTCGCGGCGGGACTGGTCTGCTTCCTGATCGGCGACGTCTTCATCGGCGTCGGCATGCTCGTCGCGGCGGCCGCGGCCCCGATCGCGGCGATCGCGGCGACCCGGGCGATTCGCCGGCTCGCCGCGCGGCAGCTCACCTACCTCTGCGTGCCCACGACGCTGCACGTCACCGATGACGGGTACGAGACCCGCACCGACCAGTACACCGTCAAGATGACGTGGTCCATGTTCAGCCGGGTCGAGACGACACCGGAGTTCTGGCTGTTCTTCATCAACAGGCAGATCGCGGCGTTCCTCCCCAAGAACGCCTTCGACGGCGAGCAGCAGGCCGAACTCGGCGGGTTCTTCGCCGCGTGGGAGAACGCGAAGGCCGCCTGAGCCCGGCCCCGGCGCCGCTGGACCGCCGGCGGGTCACTTCACGGCCGGTCACTTCACGGGCCGGTCACTTCACGAAGAGCGGCAGGGACCTGCGGGGTTCGAACCGGAACGCGGCGCCCTTGCTGATCTTCGTAACCGCGACCTCTCCGGACTCCGGAGCGGCGGTGCCCGTCAGGACGACCCGCGCCGTCCAGTCGGTGGCGGTGCCGGTCATCTCGACGTCCAGGTAGGGGTTGACCGCACGGACGATCGACCGCAGGGCATCGGGTTCGCCGGGCGTGCAGAGGGGCAGCCAGCCGCCGTCCCGGTGCGCCGGCGACGACGACACCGTGATCGACTCTCCGTCCCGGCTGAGGCCGACGTACGGTGCCGGGTTCATCAGCGGGTGCAGTTCGATGACCTGGGCCGCGTCCTGCGGGGTGTCCGACAGGCCGAGCGCCCGGTGCAGGCGCTCGGCGGCCACCCCGGCGTGCCCGATGAGCTGGCGCAGCGCGACCCGGTGGAACACCTGCTCGTCTTCTGCAGCACGCTGCCGTACGGCCAGCTGGAACGAGAGATTCAGCAGATGCTGCTGCAGGACCACCTCGTCGGCCATGCGGACCAGCGCCGAATGGGAGAAGGCCCCGAAATCGAGGTCGTCCACCAGGGGGCCGCTGTAGTCGCTCAGACCGTCCTGGGCGGGATCGATGTCATCGAGGACGAGTGAGGCGGCGTGCGAACGCTCGTTGACCGCCAGAGCCGGGATCGCCTCGACGCCGGGTGAGTCCGGGTTGATCTCCACTGTCCAGGCGCAGTGCGGGTGCTTGTCGGCCGGTTCGCGCGGCGGGCGGTGGATCGGCCGCATCTGGGCCTTCGGGTTGGTGGCCACGGCGGTGGCGTCGAACGTGGGGTCCTCGATGTCGTGGCACATGTTCTTGACCATGCCGGGGCCCATCGGCTCGACGTCCAGCAGCGCTCCGCAGTGGTCCAGGTGGAACGCCCCGTGCCACGGGTCGGTCACGCTGTAGCGGAAGTCCATGAACTGCGGCGGCGCACCGATGTCCAGCTGCATTCCCTTGAAGATCGTGGGCACGTCGTCGCCCTCGAACCGGAGGGCCCTCTGCATCCGCCGCGTGTAGATGGGACTGGCGCCGGCCCATTCCTCGATGGCGATCTGCGTCATCTGGTCCTGGCCCCATGCCTCCAGGCAGAACGGCATCCCCGCCCGGTCGATGAGGTGACCGATGAGCAACAGCTCCGGGACCAGCGTGGTGAGCTGGTCGCGGCTCAGGCGTGCGTAGCGGCTGGGCATCAGGTCCCCTCCAAAGGTGTACCGCCCGCAATATAGACAGTAGATCAGACAACTGTCCAGGTCTCCCGGAGTAGAGACGGTCGCCGGTGAACGGCTTCAAGTACGCTTGACGTCACCATGGCGGACGAGCGGTTGACGATCGGGGAGCTGGCGAGCCGTACCGGTGTCGCCACTTCCGCCCTGCGCTACTGGGAGGAGCTCGGCCTGCTGCCGGCGCCGGTCCGTGTCTCGGGCAGGCGGCGTTATGCGCCGGCGGCGGTCGGGCAGGTCGGCGTGATCCTGCTGTTGCGCGATGCCGGTTTCACGCTGCGCGATCTCAAAGCGCTCCTCGACCCCGGTTCATCGGCCGGCGGTTGGCGGGAGCTGGCCCAACGCAAGATCACCGAGCTTGATCGACGGATAGCCGAGGCCCAGGCGGCGCGGATCGCCATCACCCATTCCTTGGACTGCCCGCACGAGGACGTCTTCGACTGCCCCCACTTCGCCGGCAAGGTCGCGGCCCGCCTGGCCGGTACATCCCTCGAAGAGGCTCACCGCCACTGACCTCGACATGCCGCGCCGCAGTTCGGCCCCTGGGCGACGCGGCGCGGCCGCGCGCGGATTCATGGACCGAGCCGGACGGCCCGCGGTCTCCTCGAGAGCCCCCTCTACGCTGTCGGGGGAACCGACGATTGGAGCAATCCATGGGCAAGCATGAGAACCCCGATACCGATCATCTGGCCGAGTTCCGCTCGCTCGACACCGACGGCTCCGGCTACCTCGGCCGGGACGAGCTCATCGCCGCGTTCGCCGCGTCCGGCGACCCTCGTTCCGTCGAGGAGATCGACGCCTACATCGCCACCGCCGACAAGAACGCCGACGGCGAAATCTCCTACAGGGAGTTCCTCGCCGACTGATCACGGTGAAACGCCCAGGGCCTTGACGTGCCTGGGCTGGTGCGGTGCATGCGCTGGACGCAGCCTGCATAGCCCACGCCCATGCTCTGCCGAAGGCGGCGCCCGACCGCCCGGTGCGTGCCGTGGGCGTGGGACGGCTCATGAACGCTCTGATTCCGGCGGGGGAGCGAGGACGGGGAGCAGCATGTCCTCCAGGAGCCGGTCGAGGTCGGTCGGGGGCGGTGCGATGGTGAGCATCACGAAGACCCGCAGAATCCAGTGCGCGAGCGCGTCGGGGTCCTGGCGGCGGATGCTGCCGGCGTCCATCAGGGCCTGGTAGAGCGGGGCCAGCATCCGCGCACCCTGGTCGAGCATGGCGTTGGCGTGGGAGGTGAACGCACGGCCGACGAAGTCGGGTTCGTCCTGCAGGAGCTTGCTCAGTATCGGGTTCGACCATGCCTGGCGCACCAGCGCGGCGAGCGGCCGGAGGATCACTTCGGGGCCGTGGGCGCCGGCGAACAACTCCGGAAGCGTGTCGTAGAAGGCGTGCAGGTCTCGCGACGCCAGAAGCCAGGCGGCGTTCTCGACCGAACCGAGCTGCCGGTACACGGTGCTGCGCGACACGCCCATCTCGCGGGCGATGTCGGCCATCGAGCAACGGGACAGGCCGTACCGGGTCAGGCAGGTGGCGGCGGCTTCCAGGAACGGCCGGACCTTCTCGTCCGGTGGCGGAGGCAGACGTTCGACGAGGCCAGGTGGGGTCGGGACGCTCACGGCGGTCATTATGCCGTCACCTGGGTCTGGACGCTTGCAACATTCTTGTGTCATTGTTGCGACCCAGAAAGGGGAGGAGGTCTCGGATGACGACACCTGAAGCCTTCACCGGTCTGCCGGGTGCCCCATCGGCCGGCGACGCGCCTCTGGGGCCCGAGTCGCTGCTCTGGCGAATCGCCGGCGACCTGCGCGCCGCCGTGCCGGGCGGCGCCACCGGACTGCTGCAGCTCATGTATCCGCCGCTGGGGACGGCCGTCGCCGAGGAGTCGGGCTTCTTCGACGACCCGTTCGGCCGGATCTGGCGGTCCGTTCCGCAGATCTGGGCCACCATCTTCGAGCCGGACGGGGCGGACCGCGCGCGCCGGATCCGCGATCTGCATCTGGACATCAAGGGTGTGGACTCGGCGGGCCGCAGATTCCACGCCCTCGATCCCGAAACCTTCTGGTGGGCGCATGCCACCTTCACCTGGCACATGTTCCGTACCGCGGAGCTGTTCCTCCCGGCCGGCATGCTGGCTCCGGCCGACCATGAGCGGCTCTACCGCGAAACCGTCACCTGGTACGAACGCTACGGCGTGACGACGCGTCCGGTTCCACCCGACTACGGCTCGTTCCAGGACGCGTTCACGGCCTTCTGCGCCGAACGTCTGGAGCTGACGCCCCCCGCCGCGCGATGCATCCAGATCGCCCGCACCGAGGGCGTCGGCGCGGTGCCGTTCGTGCCGAGGTTCGTCATCCGCATGCACCGGCCGATCCTGCGGCCGTTCGGCACGCTCGTCGCGATCGGCTGCCTTCCCGAGCCGGTCAGGGACCGTCTCGGCATCGAATGGTCCGCCCGCGAGCAGCGCCGGTTCGACCGGATGGCGACGATGATCCGCGTGACGCTCCGTCCGCTGCCACGCCGCGTCAACCGGTGGACCCTGCTGACGGCGATGAGGATCATCGGAGCCAAGACGCGCCGCGAACGCTACCGCCCGCACCCGAGGGAGTGACGGTCGCCCACGAGCCGAACCACCCGGCCGGGGCCGCTTCCGCACCGACGAAGCCGGGTCACGAACCAGACCGACTACGGGCAGGGCGTCATGAGCCGTACGCTGCTGATCGCAGACCAGGGCAAGACCGCCATCCGGATAGCGCAGGCCGCCGCCGATCTGGGGTGGCATCCGTTCGCACTGCGAGAGCTCCTCGAAGAACATCCGCAGGACCCGCGCCGCGTCGAGTCGGACGAAGCCGGATCGCGAAACCGCCGGCATGCCGCCGCCGAACGAATCCTGTGGGCGGCCGCGCGGGCGGACGCCGGCCTTGTCCACCCGGGACGAGGGGCGCTCAGCCGGGACGCGGGGTTCGCCCGCCGCTGCGCCCGCCATGGGCTGACGGTGGTCGGGCCGCCCGCGGGCGTTCTGAAGATCGTCAATGATCGCGGTCTCGTCCGGTGCCTGGCCGACGCGGTGGGCGTACCGGTCGCGCCCGGGCCGCCGGGCCCCGTCTCCTGGGATGACGCCGAAGAGTTCTTGGCCGCCCTGCAGGGGCGGGCGGCCCTGATTCGTCCGGTGTCCAGCCGCGGCCCACAGGGCGGACACGTGGTCACCGGCCGCGCCGACCTGGACCGGGTCCATGCCCGGCTGGCCGGAACGGGCTCGCCTCCGGAGAGTACGGAGGTGTACATCGAGGAGTTCCTGGAACAGGCCGGCCGCGTGGAGGTTCAGATCGCGGGTGACGGACGGCAGGTCGCGCACCTGTGGGAGCGGCAGCCGCTCCCACGCCGCACGCACCGAACCGGATGGCTGGCACCGGCCGGCGGACTCGCCGCCTCCACACGCTTCCTGCTGCTCGACGCTGCACTGCGCTTAGCCGACGCGGTCGCCTACCGCGGCGTGGGCACGATGACGTTCCTGCTGACGCCCAGCAGGCGCTTCTACTTGACCGGCGTCGATCCGCGCCTGCACAGCGGCCATTTCGTCACCGAACGGCTGGCCGGACTGGATCTGTTCGCCGCACAGTTGCGGTTGGCGCGCGGGGACACGGTCGGTGACCTCGGCCTGGAGGAGAACCTGCGCGCATCGCTTCCCCTGCCCGAACAGACCGACCGCGACCGTGGCGGACAGTGTCGACCCCGCGGCCTCGGCCGCAGCCGCGGCAATCCTTCGAACTGGGGGAGGACCGGTGGCCGGGCCTTGGGCTGACGCGGCGTTTCCTGCCGGGCGCCTCATCCGGTGTCCGGCAACCGCGGATTCGAGGACCGGCGGCGGGCGACCGGGACGTGGCCCTCGGGCCCGCCTGCTTCAGCGTCCGTTCCCGAGGCCCCTCCACAGCAGGCGCATCGCTCCCTCGACGATTATCTCCCTGGGCATGTCGGGCTGGTCCTCCCACCAGTGCGCGACGCCGTCGAGGCCGCTGATGATCAGCTCGACCATCGCGTCGGCGATCGGGTCGCCCGGTGTCACGCCCATCGCACGGATGTCCTCGGCCAGCAAGGCCGTCACCGCGTGTGTGCGCGATTCGCGCATGCCCTCTCGGACGATGCGGATCTCCGGATCGTTCTCGTCGGTCCGGTCGAACAGCAGGCGCCGGGCATCCGGGCGGCTCTGGGCGAAGCTGAAATAGGCGTCGATCGTGGAGCGCATCCGATCCTCGGCGGACCCGGAGCCGGTGATGCGGGACCCCACGTGCTCGACCAGTGCCGCGTTCTCTTCCTGCATGACCGCCAGAAGCAGCACCCGCTTGGACGGAAAGTGGTCGTACATCACCGTCCGCGCCACCCCGGCGGCCGCGGCGATCTCACCCAGCGAAACACCGTGATAGCCCTTCGCGGCGAAGGCCCTCAACGCCGCCGCCATGATCAGAGCTCTCCGTGCCGGTGCCCGCAGCCGCGGCTTGGGACTGGCGTCAGCCACCCTCGCGGCTCCTTTCGTCAGCTCGGCGCAGGAACGTGCCGCTGTCGCCGGCTTCGCCGTTCCCGCGTCAAGATGCCCAGAGTACCGACACGGCCCCAGCGGTGGCGAGTCCGGTGATCTCGACGATGAAACCGGGTGACAGCGGCCCGGGCCAAGAACGACCTGGCGCGGTTGCGGCCGGATCTGTGAAGAGGGCGGCGCGCCGGACCCAGCGGCCGAGCTCGTCGATGCGAGATCGGCAAGCGGGGACTGCCTGTTGTTCGTGAAGTCCACGGTCCTGATGCCCACTGTGCTCTCGGGAGCCTGTCGGGCTGGAGGGATCAGTCGAGGAGCTCGTCGGCGGTGTCGACGACGGCGGCGCGCTGGACCCAGCGTTCGAGCTGGTCGGTGTCGGTGCAGCTCGTGATGCGCTCGCGGATGTCGTCGGGGACGTCGATGCCGCGTGCTTGCAGGAACAGGAGCACCGACTTCGCTTCGCCTCTGGCTTCCCCTTCGGCTTGGTGGGTTTTGGCGAAGTCCGACTGCCACTCGTAGTCGGCGATGTTCATCGTTCCCTCCAGGACCTTGCGGGCGGGCTCAGAGAGCTGTGTCATCAGGTAGTCATAGTACAAGCGGCCGTTGTCGCCGCCGTGTTCGTGGATTTCATCGAGGGCGGCCTTCACGCTGGTCAGGACCGCTTTGGTGTGGGGTCCGCCAGTGGCCGCGTGGGCGGGGGCGCTGAGGATGGCGAGTTCGGGAAGCCGGCGGGCTTGGGCGGGATCGGTGACGGGCGGGAGCATGCCGGGGTGGACGGTCAGGGGCTTGAGAACCCAGCCTGGGTGTCCCATGTCGATCGGGGCGCCGCAGCTGCGTGCGCCGGCCTGGTCACGGCAGAACACCAGGAGCGTCACCGGGCACTTGCGGCGGTTTCGCAGTAGCGCCAGGTAGGCGGGCCAGCTATAGAGCTTGTCCGCTTTGAAGCGGAGCTGCGATTCCACGACGACGCCGTGGGTGGGCCTCTCTGGGTCGTCCAGGAGCACCGTGGCGTCGCAGCGCAGCTCGGCGGGGTTCAGGCCCGCGTAGGACTCGGAGGTCAGCGTGGCCAGCCCTTCGTCGGGCATGTCCAGGCCGAAGACGGTCCGCATGATCGTCGGGACGAGCCGCGGTCGGTTGCGGACCATCTCCAGCGGCAGCTCGTGTTCACTCGTCGGCATGGCGAGCAAACTACCAGTAATCAATTGGTCGCGTGCTGTTAATGCCCGGCTTGGGTTGCGGGAGGCGGAGGGCGGCTTGAAAGGCGCTGCGGCCTGGGGTGCGTTCGGGCGGTGTGGTGGGAGCGGACGACGGCAGGCCGGAGTCGGGTCTCGGCTGTCTGGTGCGGGCGCGCCGGTCGCCGGTCGTCCGGTGGACGGTGATCAGCCCCCTGGCCCTCGGTCGTGAGGGGCAGAGGGCCGGGGGATCGGTCGGCGGGGCCTCGGACGTTCGCGGAGGCCGCCGCCTGGACGAGGGTCGTCGTGGATGGTCTAGCGGGTCGCGGGGGCGGCCGCTTGGACGGCCGCGCGAAGCGCCGCGCCGGTCACCAGCAGGACGGGCCCATCCGGGTCTTTGCTGTCCCGCACGGCCACAGCGTCCGGGAGCCCCGCCAGTTCGACGCAGTCACCGCCGTTGGAACCGCTTCGGCTGCTCTTGTGCCACTTGGCGTTCTTCAGGTCCATTTCTCTTGGACCACCTTTCTGATGAACTCGCGCGACATCTGTTCCGTGAGTGCCTGCGAGCGAAGGACGACAAGGGTCTTCGCCAGGACGGACAGGTCTGCGGGGTCGTCTGTCGTGATCGGGCGTACGGCCGTCTCGATATACGCGACCTCGCTTCGATCGTCCATCGTCGCGACCACGAATGCGCCCATGTTGCCATCGTGCTCGCCACTTCCCAAGACTACTTGAACCGTGACATTGGGCAACATGCTCATCTCGATGAGGTGTTCGAGTTGTTCCCTCATGGTCTCGGGAGTGCCGACCGGGTTGTGGAGCGCGTATTCGTTGATCAGGATCACGTACGTGGGCACGGATGCCTCGTCGTCCCCGGGGGCCTTGGTGAGGATGGCCTGCCGGGCGATCCTCGCGTCCGCAGCGGCCTGGTTGTTGTGCAGGATCGCGAGTGCGTAGGCGGGAGTCTGGACCAGGCCGGGGATCACGGAATGCTGCCAGGTGATCAGCATCGCTGCGTCAGCTTCCATTTCCGGCCAATCAAACCAAATCGGCACTGGTCGGCCGTCCTTGTTCAGGTCCTCCCACAGGTTGAGGAGTGAGCCACCTGCCTCCAGGTGATCGTCCACGATCTGCACGAAGGATCGTGAGGCACGCCTCTTACCGGTCTCGATACGGCTCACCTGTGCACCGCTCATCTTCGTGAGATGGGCGATGGTCTCCTGCTTGACCTCCTTGGCCTCTCGCATTCGGCGCATCTGGCGTCCGAAGGCGACGAGGGCGGGGGCTTCTCGGGGGCGTTGGCGCCTTGGGGGCATGGCTCCTACCTCTCGGGGGTAATTACCAGGCTTCGCCAGCGGCTTCCCAGTCACCACCAGTTGCGCCCGGTAAGCACACCGTAACCCGGATTCTGGCTCACTGTGTGTTGTACGACACACACAGTGAGGAGAAGCTGGTGGGCGAGGCGGTGCACGGCGAGATGACGGTCAAACGGGACCTCAAGGCCGTGGCGGAGGTGCGCAGGTTCATCCGGCTCGTGATGGGCGGCTGGGACGTGGACGACTTCGTCCCGTGCCTGATCGCGAGCGAGCTGGTCACCAACGCGATCCGGTACGCGACGACCGCCGACGACGAGGTGATCTTCCGCATCGGACGCACCGGCGACGGTGCGGTGTGGGTGGAGGTTCAGGACTCCACGTGCGGCATGCCGCGCATCGAGAGCGCGGACATCAACGGTGAGTCGGGCCGTGGCCTGTTCGTCGTGGAGCAGTTCACCCGATGCTGGGGTGCCCGGCCGCTGGCCGGCGACGTCGGCAAGGTCGTCTTCGCGGTCCTCAATCCGTGAAGAAAGGCGGAGGGACGGCCCCCCGACCGTCCCTCCGCGCCCCGGCCGAAATCCTCTCAGCCGTGACGCGCCCCATGCCCTGGCGCGGGGGTGATGTTGGTTGCTGGCTCCTTCTGGGTGAGGCGTTGGATGATGGGCTGCACCTGGTCGGCGGACAACCTGAAGGCGTGCACCTGGCCGGATTCCCGTTTCGCCTGCGCGGCGAACAATGCCCTTTCGAAGACGGCGGCGGTGCCGTCCTTGACGGCGTAGTCTGCGCCGTCCTCGCCCGACCACCAGCGAAGGGGGAGCGGCGGCTCGTTTTCTCGCTCGCGTCCTTCATCAGGCGCAGGGTTCCCGCCAGGACGTTCGGTGCGTTCTGGCCGTCCGGCCTTTCCTTTGTCAGTGATGTGCTACTTCCCTGGGCCGTTTCTGGGGTGGGGCCTTGGTGTGGTGGGCGGGCCACCAGAAGCGGGGGCCGGTGTCCAGGGCCAGGGCGGGGACGATGACGGAGCGGACGAAGAAGGTGTCGATGAGGACGCCGACGGACACCAGGACGCCGATCTGCACCATCATCGTGACCGGCATGATGCCGAGGGTGCCGAAGGTGGCGGCCAGGACCAGGCCGGCACTGGAGATGACGCCCCCGGTCACGCCCAGGCCGCGCAGGACGCCGGTGCGGTGGTCGCTGCGTCCCACTTCTTCGCGGACGCGGGAGACGAGGAACAGGTTGTAGTCCACGCCCAGCGCCACCATGAACAGGAAGCCCATCAGGGCGACCTGGGTGTCGACGGCAGGGAAGCCGAAGGCGTACCGGAACAGCAGCCAGGACGCGCCGAGGGCGGCGAAGTAGGACGCGACGACCGTGGCGATCACCAGGAGCGGGGCGACGAGGGCGCGGAGGAGTGCCATCAGGATGAGGAGGACGACGCCGAGGACGAGCGGGATCACGACGCGGCGGTCGTGGGACTGTGCGTCGGCCAGGTCGATCTCCATGGCGGTGCTCGCGCCGAAGATGGCGTCCGGGATGGTCTCGCGGAGGCCGCGGACGGTGTCCTCGGCCGCATCGCTGTCGGGTGGGTCGGTGAGGACGACGCCGAGGTTCGTGAGGCGGCCGTCGGTGGAGGGCAGGGGGTCGCCGACGCGGGCCACTCCGGGTGAGTTCTGGAGCGCGGTGGTCACGGAGGCCGTGTCCTGCTGTTCGGTGATGACCTGGAGGGGGCGTCCCTGTCCGCCGGGGTAGTGCTCGGCCAGGGCACGTTCGCCGATGACGGAACTCGGTGTGGTGGTGAGGAAGTCGGCTCGGTCCAGCCCGGTGTTGATGCCCAGGGCGGCGGTCGAGAGGGCGCCGAGGACGGCGAGGCCGCCGATCCAGATCAGGCGGGGGCGGGCGGCGATGCGGTGGCCGATGCGGTCCCAGGCGCCGCGGGCGGGCGGGCCGTCGCCGTAGCGGGGGATGCGGGGCCAGAAGATCCAGCGTCCGAAGACGACGAGGAGGGCGGGCAGCAGGGACATGACGACGACCAGGCCGCCCAGCACGCCGATGGCGCCGATCGGGCCGAGCGCGTAGTTGAAGCCCATGTCGGCGGCGAGCAGGCACAGCAGGCCGAGGGACACCGTCGCGGCGGACGCGGCGATGGGGGCGGCGGCGCGGCGGAGCGCGATCGCCATCGCGCGGTGGCGGTCGGGGTGGCGCCGCAGTTCCTCGCGGTAGCGGGCGAGGAGGAGCAGCGCGTAGTCGGTCGAGATGCCGAAGACCAGGGCGTTCAGGATGGCGGACATCCCGTCCGCCACGTAGAGGCCGGCGTGCTCGCCGAGGAGGTAGACGACGGCGCCCGCGACCTGCAGGCCGATCGCCGCGTTCACGATCGGCAGCAGCCACAGGACGGGGCTGCGGTAAGTGAGCAGCAGGACGGCCGTGACGACGAGGATCGTGATGATGAGGACCGGCTTCTCTAGGTTCTCGAAGGCGTCGCCGACGTCGAGCGCCGAGCCGGCCGGGCCCGTCAGGTGGACTTCCAGGCCGGGTGGTGCGCCCGCCCGGGAGGTCTCGCGGAGTTTCCCGGCCTTGTCGCTGAGGGTGTCGTCGTCAGTGAGAGGCACGTTCAGCATGAGCGCCTTGCCGTCGCGGGACGGCTGCGGCGGGTCGATCGTCGCGGCGGCGATGGGGGTGAGGGCGCGGCGGTCGGCCTCGGCCTTCGCGCGGTCGCCGGGTGTGATGCCCGAGGGGCGGACGTAGGCGATGATGCCGGGTGCCAGTTCGCCGCCGGGGAAACGGGACGTCAGTTCCTCCACCCGGGTCGCCTGGGCGCCGCGGGGGAGTTCGGCCGATGAGTTCGCCTCGACGACGTCCGGGAGGCGGCTCGCGGCCGGGACGGCCAGGATCGTGATCACGACCCAGGCGAGAAGGACCGCCCATTTGAGCAGGCGGGGCGATCGTTTGCGCGAGAGCAGCATGAGGTGCTCTCCTTTCCGGTGGGGGTTTCGTGTCGCGTGCGAACACACCTTTCCGGCGTGGTGATGCGGGGCTTCCACCCGTCCGGGCCGCCGAGCGGCAACTCGGCGGTCCGGGCTCTAGACCTCCGGGAACGCCAGGAACCTGGCGTGGAGGGTGCGCGCGTCCGGCGGCGGGTCGTCGTCGGAGTGTTTGAAGCGGTAGAGGAGCGCGATGTACTCCTCGAAGAAGGGCCGCACTTGCTCCGGCGTCAGCGTGATGGTGGAGAACGAGAAGAGCAGGGCGTCCGCCCATGGGCCCATCTCGTCACGTCCCTCCTGGAAGCGCGTGAGCGCGTCGAGTTCGTTCGCGAGCTCCAGGCGGGTCAGGTCCTCCACGGCCTCGCGCATCTGCGGCGACTGCTCGCTGTACGGGGGGAGCCGCCGATCGGCGGGCACCGCCCGCCACCAGCGCTCCCGGCCGCGCGCCAGCTCCGGCGCCTCCTCGACGAACCCGTGCTTGGCGAGCTGCCGCAGGTGGTAGCTCGTCGAGCCGGTGCTCTGCCCCAGCTCGCGGGCGAGGGTCGTGGACGAGACGGGACCGCGCCGCATGATCTCGGCGATCCGCCGCCGCAACGGGTGCGCGAGCAGCCGCACCTGCTGCGGATCGGTGATCGCCCTGGGCGCCGGCTGATCCTTCATGCTCACGACGCTAGAAGTTACAAAGGACCTTTGCAACGGTTCTTGGCAAAGTTCACCGTGGAGGAGGAGTAAGGGGAGGAGGGGCCAAGACCTGAGAAGGAGGAGGCGTCTAGTCCCGGCGGCTCTTTTCCGTCGTTGCCCGATTCGCCCGGACGGGCGCGGTCGTGTGGCAGGGCACGAATCGCAGGCCCCGCGGCTTTCGGAGGGCGCGTGTGTCGTTGGCGGACGAGCCCGGCCGTGGTCAACTAAAGTCACTGAGGTCGGTGGGAGGGGAACGATGCGCGATCGCATGCTCGAGGTGTCGCCGGGGGCGACGCTGGCCGAGAAGGTCGAATGGCTGATCCGGAACCTGTGGCCGGCCGATGCCGGGCCGCCGCGCAACAACGTGGAGACGGCCGCCGCCATCGCGCGCGCCACCGGCGGGGACATCTCGTCCACCACCGTGTGGAAACTGCGCACCGGACGCCAGGAGAATCCGCAGCTCAAGACCCTCACGGCGCTCGCCACGTTCTTCGGCGTGCCGATCGGGTTCTTCGGCTTCGCCAGTGAGTCCGGCCCCATCGGCGACGACCTCACGCTCAAGGCGCTGGGCAGGGACGTGGAGCACGGCGTCATCCGGCCCGAGGTGCTGCGCGCCCTCGTCGACCTGTCCCCGGAGGCCCGCTGGGTCGTCGACGAGATGATCCTCGGCGCCGCCGCCGCCGACCGGCAGCGGAACGGCGGCGCGGCGCACGAAGGACCCGGCCGGGAACGCGCCTAGTGCCGCTGTTCGGACGGCCGGACGGCCGGACGGCCCGCCGGACCGCCGACCGCCCTGGACGCGGCGCCTCGGTGGTCGCCGTCGCGGCCGCGGCCTTCTCCGTGGTGCTGGGCAGCGGCATCGCGCTCGCCGCGTCCTGACGTCCGCGCTCAGGCGGACGGCTTCCCGATGAGCGTGATCATGCTTGCTCCCCGTCCCGGGACACGGCTGGAATGTCACTCGGACATGATCGGCAGGGTGATCCAGGAGGGGCGGGCGGCGTCGTGGAAGACCGTCTGCTCGGCGCGGGTCATCGCCGGGTGCCGGTCGAACCGCGGGAAGTCGGACGAGGCGATCTGCACCCTGATCCGGTGCCCGGCCTTGAAGGTCTGGCTGGTGGCGGCCAGATCGATCTCGTGCCGGGCCCGGTCGCCGGGGGAGCGGACGATGCCGTCCAGCACGTTCATCGCGCGGCCGTCGGGCCACACGTCAACGAGCTTGGCCGTCCAGTCGGCGCCGGTCGCGGAGGTCGCCGCGTGCAGGACGGCCGTGACCGGGCCGGTGACCTCCACGTCCCGGTCGAGGACGGGCGAGGTGAAGCAGAGCACGTCGGGCCGTTCTTCGATGGCCCGCTGGTCGCGGGGGCCGACGTTGACGGGGTCGTGCAGCAGCAGCGGCCCGCCGTGGGTGGGGACGGGGTCGGCGGGGTCGTGCACGAACCGGGAGGGCGCCTCGTCCCCGGCGGGCGCGTCACGGGACAGGGAACCGTCGGAGTGCAGGTAGTAGCGGGTGTCGGCCGCGCCGGGCGGCGGCCATGATCCGGCCTCCCGCCAGACGTCGGCGCCCATCGTGAAGTACCTGACCTTCGGCCCTTCGGTGTTCCCCTTGAGGAACTCCAGCTGTGAACGCTCCAGCAGTGCGGACTGCGCGGAGGCGGCATGACCGAAATGGAGTTCGCCGACGCCCGCCATCTGCGACATGTGCGTCCACGGTCCGATGATGAGACGTCCACCGGGGATGCGGCTGTAGTTCTCCAGGGTTCCGCGCAGGAAGACGTCGAACCATCCCGCAGTGTGCAGGACGGGAACGTCGATCCGGTCGTGGCGCAGGGTCTCGGCCGCGTCCGTCCAGTAGGAGTCGCGTTCCGGGTGGTCCACCCAGTCGCGCCAGTGGGGGAACGCGTCCGCGACACCGGGCGCGTCCCGCAGCGGCACGGTGGACATGGCCGCGCCCGGATCGGCCAGTGCCCGCGTCAGCGCGCCCAGGCGGGCCCCGGCGTCCTCGCCGGCCGCCATGTCGTGCAGTGCGCCGAGGAGACCTTGGGTGGTGGCCCAGAAGAACGCCGAACCGAGCGCGAACGCACCGCCCTGATAGTTCAGCCCGTCGTAGAAGTCGTGCGGGGTCATCGCGGCGGCCACGGCCTTGAGCGCTCCGGGCCGCTCCGCCGCGAGCTGGAGCGCGCATCCGGCCAGGTAGGAGTTGCCGACCGCGACGACCTCGCCGTCCGACCAGGGCTGCGCGGTGATCCAGTCGACCGTGTCGGCGCCGTCGCGTCCCTCGTCGGCCCACGGGGCGAACTCCCCGTCGCTGGCGCCCCGGCCCCGGCAGTGCTGAAGGACGACCGCCATCCCCGCCCGCAGGTACGGCGTCACCGGCACCGAGCGGAACACCGGCTCACCGTAGGGGTTGCGGACCAGGACGGTCCGGTGCCGCCCGTCACCCGCCGGCCGGTGCACGTCCGCGCGCAGGACGGTCCCGTCGCGCATCTCGATCGGCTGGTCCAGGACGGTGACGGACGGCAGGGCGGGACGGTCGAGCTTCGTCACGTTGGCCTCGCTCTTCAGGCGGGTGCGTCCGGCGGGTGCGGCCGACGTTAGGCAGCCTCGCTCCGACAGTCAATCAACTGACGATCTTTGATGCGGGCGCGTCCTGGAAGCGGGGTGCCCGCATGTTCACCAGGCTGTCCAGTTTGTGGATCCGCTCGTCGTGCCCGATCTGGCGCAGCAGGTCGGCGACCGAGTCGTACTCCCCGTACTCGGCGGCGTACGTCGTGGGCGCGGGCGCGTGCTCCAGCTCCGGATGCCCGGCCACGTACGACATGTACTCGTGCTCGGCGTGGTCCTCGAAGTCGGCGTTGAGCCGGTAGCTCAGCTCGGGCCGCACCAGGAACAGCAGCCACGACACGTGGTAGTAGAAGAACGCCACGAGCCACGGCGCCAGCCGGTGCAGCACGAAGGACTGCTTCAGCCCGTCGCGCTGGACGAGGTCCTGGAGGATGAGCAGGTGCCACTGCTCGTTGTCCTGCTCCTCGCGGGTCTCCACGATCCGCTCGTAGACGCGCTTGGCGAGGGCGGAACGGCGGCGGTGCCGCGACAGCGAGAAGTAGCCCATCCGCTCCCACGCCTGGTAGGGGACGCGGGCGATGAACTCCAGCATCGCGAACTTCACGAGCGTGCCCTCGCGGCCGTAGACGAGGTCCATCTGCTTGAACAGCATCCGGGCCAGTAGCCCGTACTTCAGGCGCGGGCTTTCGAGGGTCTCGATCTGAGCGGCGCGCAGCTGCGTCGGGGAAAGCTTCGGCGGGCCGGCGTGGACGGGGGACTCGGGGCGGGTGAGGGTCTGCGTCGTGTTCGTCATGCCGATGATGCTGCGTGTACGGCGTGGGCCCGGGCATCGGCCGCTGAGAGACACCCGATCTACGGCGCGCCGCCCACCGCTCCCCGCTCCCGCTACCGCCCCGGGCGTAGGGGACGACCCTGAGACCGCCTAAGGGGCGTACCGCCGGCCGGTGGCGTCAATCTTCATCGCGGTCATGCCGGTGTCCGGTGTAGTGCATGCTCGCCACGCCGGCGCCCATGATGACGCCGCCGGTGATGATCACGGGCGGTCCGGTACCTCGGAAGCAGGTCTCGGTCTCCTACGGGCGGCGAAGTGTGACGGCCTGCGCGCCCGCGAGCCCGAGCGCCTCGGTGGCCGACCCCTGGTTGACCGCCAGGCCGAGCCCGCCGGACGAGTCGACCCAGAGAAGGGGATCGCCGGGGGCGACGCCGCCGAAGGTCTCCTCGAACGTGACCCGTGCGGAACCGGGGGCCGGAACGGTCCAAGCGACGTCCAGGGGCGTCCCGTACGGGACCGAGCCGAACGCGGCCGTCAGGTCCTCCGGCCCGCCGCCCAGGATCAGGCTCCCGAAACGGTCGGTGTAGAGCACCGGCACCGCCAGCTCCCCGTCGCGCACCACCGGGGACGGGACGTCCAGCGGCACCGGCTCGACCGGAGACCCGAGATCGGCGACGTCGGCGCCGCAGGACAGGTGCCCGGCGGCGGGGGAGAAGATGTCCCGCCCGTGGAACGAGGCCGACACGGCGGGCAGCCGGTACGCCGGGTTCTCCAGGGCATGCGCCCGGACGACCCCGCCGAGTTCCGCGGCGGCGGGGACCAGCAGGCCGTTGTCCGGGCCGACCAGCACGTCCCCGCGCCCCGTCTCGATCGCGACCGGGCGGCGCGGTGTGCCGACACCCGGGTCGACGATCCCCACATGGACGCCGGCCGGAAGGTACGGGAGCGCCTGGCGGAGCAGCATCGCGCCCTCACGGACGCCGAACGGGGTGATCTCGTCGCTGAGCACGAGCACGTTCGCCGCCGGCGCGATCGTGTAGACGACCCCCGCGCAGATCGCGGTGTAGGCGGCGCCGAAGTCGGTCGCCAGGCTGACGAACGGGCGGCTCTCCGGCATGCGGCGAGCCTACCGGGCGGCCCTCGTATGCTTCGGTCGTGCGCGCCGAAGCCCTCGACCCCCTCCTGCTGCGGACCTTCGTCGCCGTCGCCGACCTCGGCTCGTTCACCGCCGCCGCGGCCGCCGGGGGCTACACCCAGTCGGCGGTGTCCCGGCAGATCGCGGCGCTGGAGGACGTCTGCGGAGTGGAACTGTTCGCGCGCGGCGCCCGGGGCGTCCGCCCGACCCCGGCCGGGGAGTACCTGCTGCCGCACGCGCGCGGTCTCCTCGACCGGCTCGCCGACACCGCCCGCGCGCTCGACGGCCTGCGCCGCCTCGACACCGGGACGCTGCGGCTCGGCGCGTTCCCCACCGCGAACGCCGCTCTCGTGCCCCGCGCGCTCGCCCGGTTCCGGGCCCGCCATCCGGGCGTCCGGCCGGTGCTGCGCGAGGGGACGACCGAACGGCTGCTGCCGATGCTGGAGGCCGGCGACCTCGACATCGCCGTGGTCAGCACGCACAAGCTCCCGTCGATCCCCGCCGGGTCCGGCCGGACGGGCGAAGCCCGCCCTCCGTCGGCGGCGGGTGGGGGCGAGTGGACGATGCTGGCCGACGACGCCCTGCTCGTCGCGCTGCCGAGCGGCCACCGGCTCGCCGCCCGCCGCCGCATCGCACTCGGCGACCTCGCCGACGAACCGTGGATCGTGGCCGACGACCCCGATGCCATCGCCGCCCTGCGCGTCCGCTGCGAGGCCGCCGGGTTCGTCCCGCAGACGCCGCTGCGGGTCGCCGAGTGGATCTCCAAGCTCGGCCTGGTCGCGGAGGGGTTCGGCGTGACGCTCGTCCCCGCCCTGGCCGCGATGGCGGCGTCGCGGGACGGCGTCGTCCTGCGCGCGGTGGCGTCCGGCCGCCCGCGCCGGTCGGTCTACGCGGCGGTCGGACGCCACGCACGCAGATCCCCGCCCGTCACCGCGTTCCTGGCGGACCTCCGCGACGTGGCCGGAGAGCTAACGGGGGACGGCGGCGACGATCTCCACCTCTAGGAGGGCGTCGGGGTGGAACAGGCGGGAGACCTCGACGGTCGTGCTCGTCGGAGGGGCCCCCGTGAAGTACCGCGCGCGGACGGCCCCGTACTCCCTGCGGAGGTCGAGGTCGGTGAGGAACGACCGGATGTTGACGACGTCCGGGAAGCCCGCGCCGTGGGCGGCGAGGATCCGCTCCAGCAGCGAGAAGACCACCTCCGACTGGCGGGTCATGTCGCCCGGCGCGTCCACCTTGCCGTTCTCGTCGAGGGCGATCTGCCCCGACACGTACAGCATCGGGCCCTGGGTCACATGGGCGGTGTGGGAGTAGGCCGGGTTCGGCGGCGGGGGAACCGTCGCGGGATTGCCGAGCGTGACGCGCATGGAGGACCTCCTGGTGCGGTCTGCGGGTGTGATCACGTGGGCGTGCTCGACGCTAGGCGCCCGGCGGCCATGTCACCAGCGAAGGTTCGGCAGAGTGGCCATGCGCAGCAGGCATGGCTCGTCCTGCCGGAGTCAGTTCCGGTCGAAGCGGCGGGACGAGGCGTCCTCCTGGGCCAGCCGGTGCAGGGCCGCCAGGACCTGTTCGTACAGGACGGTCGAGACCAGCAGCGAATGGACCGTCCGGGCGCGCGACGTCCCCTCGGGGACCCTGCCGATCTCGTGGTCGGCGACCTCGGTCGCGGCCTTCACGTACGGCCGCAGGTCCTTCAGCGTGATCGGGAAGCCGAGGCGGCGCAGCGCCACGAACGTGTGTGCGAGAAGATCACGGGCGGGGGCGCGCTCGCCGACGTTCCAGCCGAGTTCGCGCACGAGGGCGTTCACGTCCTCGCGTGCGGCGCGCCAGTGCGGGTCGTGCGGCGCCGCCACGTGCGGGCCGATGGCGTACTGCGTGGTGCCGAACAGCTCGTGCAGGCTGACGCGCTCGTCCTCGATCGCCGCGATGATCTGCTGGATCGCCGAGACCGGCAGGTCGCCGACCTCCCGCAGCGCGTTGATCAGCCGCAGCCGCTCCAGGTGGCGCGCGCCGTACTCCGACCGGGTCGTGCTCACCGCCGCGCCCTTCGGGAGCAGGCCCTCCCGGATGTAGAACTTGATCGTCTGGACCGTCAGGCCACTGCGATCACTGAGCTCGGAGATCTGCACCGCCGCACCCCCTCGACCGGACGTTCAACGCTATCCGGGTGGCCCGATCAGATACCGGCACTATCCAATGTCTGTCCGAGTTGCGGTGATTTCCAGGACGCCGGCCGCCGTGCGCAGACGCTCGTCCAGCCGGATGCGGACCGTCACCGCCTCACCAGGTGCGGCCTCGGCGACGGCGAAGCCCGCCCACGCGCCCGCCTTCACCGCCTCCTCGAACGGGCGCAGGTACAGCTCGTCGAGCGCCTCGCCGCCGATGCGCGCGTCGTAGGACATCCGGGCGGTCTCGGAGTCGTTGCCCACGAAGTGCTTCACCGTCGCCGCGACCCCCGCCGACTGGACGCCCCTCACGAACGCGGCGCCGATGCGGGCGGTGAGCAGCGGGTCTTCGGAGTAGTTCTCGAAATGACGCCCGCCGAACGGCGTCCGGTGCAGGTTGATCGTGGGGGCGAGCTGGACGTGCACGCCCTTGTCGCGCGCCTGGGCGCCGTTCAGCCGCCCGATCCGCTCGGCGAGCGCGGGGTCCCAGGTCGCGGCGAGGGCGGTGGCGCTCGGGAACAGCAGGCTCGTGTCGCGCTCGTCCCATGTGGTGCCGCGGACGCCGCTCGGCCCGTCCGACATGACGATCCGCCTCAGCCCGATCTCGGGGATGGGACGCAGCGTCCAGAACCCGTCCCCGGTGAGCAGGTGGACCTTCTCCTCAAGCGTGAGCCGCCCGAGTCTCCCGCGCAGTCCGGCTTCGTCGATGGTCATCGGGCGCCTCCTCGAGGTGGGGTCAGGACGCGGTGCGGCGCATTCCCTCGGAGATCTTCTCGGCCGCCGCGGCGACCGGGGGAGCGTGCAGCCGGCCGGGGGAGCGGCTGAGGCGTTCGAGCGGACCGGACACCGACACGGCGGCGATCACCCGGCCGCCCGCGCCGCGGATCGGGGCGGACACCGAGCCGACGCCCTGCTCGCGCTCCCCGACGCTCTGCGCCCAGCCCCGGCGGCGGACGGACGCCAGCGTGGCGGCCTCGAACTTGGCGTTGCGCAGCCCCCGGTGCAGCCGGTCGGGCTCCTCCCAGGCGAGCAGGATCTGTGCGGCAGAACCCGCCGTCATCGGGAGCGCGGCGCCGACCGGGATGGTGTCGCGCAGGCCGCTGGTGCGCTCGGCGGCGGCCACGCAGACCCGGACGTCGCCCTGGCGGCGGAACAGCGAGGCGCTCTCGCCGGTGAGGTCGCGCAGGTGGGCGAGAATGGGTTGGGCGATCGCGAGGAGGCGGTCCTCGCCCGCCGCGACCGCGAGCTCGGCGAGCCTCGGCCCGAGGATGAAACGTCCCTGCGTGTCACGGTGGACGAGACGGTGGTGCTCCAGTGCGACGGCCAGGCGGTGCGCCGTGGGGCGGGCCAGCCCGGTCGTCTGGACGAGTTGCGCGAGCGAGGCCGGGCCCGCCTCCAGCGCGTTCAGAACAAGAACGGCTTTGTCAAGTACGCCGACTCCGCTAGAGTTGTCCATGTCTTGATATTGACGTCTCGGAATTTGAGATGCAAGTCAAGGTGACCGGGACCACGAGGTGACCGGGACCACGGCGCCCCTGCGATCGGCACCGGCGCCGACGATCATTACAGGTGAGGTGGGAGTGATGGGCCGAACACTGGCCGAAAAGGTCTACGACGCGCACGTCGTACGGCGCGCCGAGGGTGAGCCGGACCTGCTCTACATCGACCTGCACCTCGTCCACGAGGTCACCAGCCCGCAGGCGTTCGACGGGCTGCGGATGGCCGGCCGCCCCGTCCGGCGCCCCGACCTGACGATCGCCACCGAGGACCACAACGTCCCGACGACGGACCTGCTGAAGCCCATCGCCGACCCGGTGTCGCGCACCCAGGTCGAGACGCTGCGCAAGAACTGCTCCGACTTCGGGATCCGGCTGCATCCGATGGGCGACGACGGGCAGGGCATCGTCCACGTCATCGGCCCGCAGCTCGGCCTGACCCAGCCCGGCATGACCGTCGTGTGCGGCGACTCGCACACCTCCACGCACGGCGCGTTCGGCGCCCTCGCCTTCGGCATCGGCACCAGCGAGGTCGAACACGTCCTCGCCACCCAGACGCTGCCGCAGATCAAGCCGAAGACGATGGCCGTGACCGTCGAAGGCGCGCTGCCCGAGGGCGTCACCGCTAAGGACCTCATCCTCGCGATCATCGCGCGGATCGGCACCGGCGGCGGCCAGGGCCACATCATCGAGTACCGCGGCGAGGCCGTCCGGTCGCTGTCGATGGAAGGCCGCATGACGGTCTGCAACATGTCCATCGAGGCCGGCGCCCGCGCCGGGATGATCGCGCCCGACGCGACCACGTTCGAATACCTCAAGGGCCGTCCCCACGCCCCCTCCAACGCTGTTGCCGGGGGGTCTGGGGGGTCGTCCCCCCAGAACGGAAGCGGCGACGACTGGGACAAGGCCGTCGAGTACTGGACGTCGCTGCGCACCGACGACGACGCGGTCTTCGACAAGGAGGTCGTGATCGACGCCTCCGAGCTGACCCCGTTCGTCACCTGGGGCACCAACCCGGGCCAGGGCCTCCCGCTCGGCGACTCCGTGCCCGACCCCGCGTCCTACGACGACCCGGCCCGGCGCCAGTCCGCCGAGCGCGCCCTGGAGTACATGGGCCTGACCGCCGGGACGCCGCTGCGCGACATCGAGGTCGACACCGTCTTCGTCGGCTCCTGCACCAACGGCCGCATCGAGGACCTGCGCGCCGTCGCGGGCGTCCTCAAGGGCCGCAAGGTCGCCGGCGGCGTCCGCATGCTGGTCGTCCCCGGCTCCATGAAGGTCAAGAAGCAGGCCGAGGAGGAGGGCCTGGACGAGGTCATCTCCGCGTCCGGCGCCGAATGGCGCGAGGCCGGCTGCTCGATGTGCCTGGCGATGAACCCCGACAAGCTCACGCCCGGCGAGCGCAGCGCCTCCACGTCCAACCGCAACTTCGAGGGCCGGCAGGGCCCCGGCGGCCGCACCCACCTGGTGTCGCCCGCCGTCGCCGCCGCCACCGCCGTCACCGGCCGCCTCACCGCCCCCAATGACCTCGGCGAAGCCGCCGGGGGGCCTGGGGGGTCGTCCCCCCAGAACGACGCCGACCTGTAAGGAACCACGATGGAAGCGTTCACCACCTACACCGGCCGCGCGGTCCCGCTGCGCCGCAGCAACGTCGACACCGACCAGATCATCCCGGCCGTCTGGCTGAAGCAGGTCAGCCGCACCGGCTTCGAGAAGGGCCTGTTCTCCGGCTGGCGCGAGGACCCGGAGTTCGTCCTGAACCAGCCGCGGTACGACGGCGCGGGCATCCTGGTCGCCGGGCCCGACTTCGGCACCGGCTCGTCCCGCGAGCACGCCGTCTGGGCGCTGCAGCAGTACGGCTTCCGCGTCGTCATCGCGCCGCGCTTCGGCGACATTTTCCGCAACAACTCCACCAAGATGGGGCTGCTGCCCGTCATCCTCACCGGCGAGCAGGTCGAGGACCTCCAGGGCCGCATCGAGAAGGACCCGACCCTGGAGATCACCGTCGACCTGGAGAACCGCGAAGTCCGCTGGGACGGCCGGACCGCCTCGTTCGAGATCGACGACTACACCCGCTGGCGGCTCATGGAGGGCCTGGACGACATCGGCCTCACCCTCCGCCACGCCGACGCCATCAACGACTTCGAGTCGGACCGCACCCCCTGGCTGCCGGTGACGCTGTAGCGCGTCTCGAGGCCCGGCTCGCCGTCCGCGGACGGCGAGCCGGGCCTTTTGTGCCCCCGGGTGGACGGTCGTGGGTGGCGGCGGGGGAGAATTCCCTTGGTGCGCATACCCGTCCGACCTTTGGGGGCATGAAATTGAGCGCGGTCCCGTGGAGTGGACCCGAGTGGGACGACCCTGCGTTGACCCTGCTCGCGCGGCAGTTGCGTGACGCTCACCGGGCCGTCGCGCCGCTGCCCCCCGAGGACCGGCAGCGGCTCATCCGGCACCTGCTGGCGATCACCGATCTGGCGAAACGGGACGCCGGACTGGCCGCCCGCAGGCTGGAGACGTTCCTCGCCGATTTCCAAGAGACGCCCGACGTCGGTTAGCGTGCGCAGTGGCCGGATCCGGTCCGGTCACCCGGCGAGACAGGGGCGAGTGCGACAAAAACGCCAGCGACACGCCAACTCGTGCGTGCAGGTGATTGTGTCCATGCTGAGGGTCCCTTAGTTTCGTTCGGGCAAGGGGGGAACTAGAGGAGTAACCCATGAACAAGCGTGAGCTGGTCGACGCGATCTCTGACCGGCTGGGCAGCAAGAAGGCCGCAGCCGAGGCCGTCGACGCCATCCTGGAGGCGATCCAGACCGCGGTCGCCAAGGGCGACAAGGTCGCGATCACCGGGTTCGGTTCGTTCGAGAAGGCCGACCGGCCTGCCCGTACGGCCCGGAACCCGGCAACGGGCAAGACCATCGAGGTTCCCGCGACGTCCGTTCCGAAATTCAAGGCCGGCGCGGACTTCAAGAACCTGGTGGCCGGAAAGAAGTAGCCGCATCGCACCAGCGCCCGGGACCGTGCCAAGACGGTCCCGGGCGCTGGTGTGCGCGAGGCCTCAGGGCGACGGCAGCGGAAACGTCGACAGGGTCACCACGGTGATCCGGTCGCCGTCCATCGCGAGGTTGACCCGCTGCCCGAGCCGCAGCAGCCGCAGCCCGCCCGCCGTGAACGCCTCCCCGTCGAACGGCAGTTCCGTCCCGTCATCGAGCAGCACGCTCCCGGACCGGGTCGAAGCGTCGAAATCCTTCACCGTCCCCTGCATATCCGAACTCTAGCCTCGGCGGACGGCTCAGCCCCGCATCAACGGGGACCATCGCGATCGCGTGCGAAGCCAGGTTCGAGCTTGCGAGAACCTGATCGCGCAGCGAGCCGCTAGGCGAGTCGAAGCGATGCTAGCGATCGCAGGCGTTGGCCTCGGCATCCGGCGCCCCCAGGCGACGGATGCCGAGGGCGGCGCCAATGGACGCAGTGCGAGGGCCGGTGCCCAGGGCGAGGGCGGCGCGGAGGTCGTCGGGGGTGTCGACGTCGCGGCGGACGCTGTCGGTGCCGGGCAGGAGGAGCTCGCGGGCGCCGCGGGCGCGGTGGGCGGCGCGGGAGTCGGCGCCGAAGGCGGGCGAGAACGGGACGCCGGGGCGGGCGGTGTACAGGGTGGTGCCGATGCCGGCGGCGTCCGGGACGAACGCCTCGGGCGCCCGGCCGGCGGCGTCGAGGACGCGCGCAAGTTCAAGAGGTCGCAAAGCGGGCAAATCGGCTGACAGTGCGCCAATGCCGCTGCCGGGGGCGAGTGCGCGGCCGCGGCCCGCGCCGTGGACGAGAGCCGGGTTCAGCCCGGCGTCCGGCACGTCGGGCACCACCAGGGCGCCGAGGGCGGCCAGATCGGCGGCCGGGAGAGGATCGTCGGTGACAACGATCACAGTGCGAACCCGGTCGCAGCGCAGCGCCGCGGCGACCGTGTCGGTCGCCACCGCGAGCGCGAGCGACTCGCGATGCCGGCCCGCCGCCGCGGACATGCGGGTCTTGGCCCGCGCCAGCACCTTCACCGGTACGACGAGCGACCACTGGGAGAACTCTGCGGTAGACATGGCGACTCGACACTATGCGCACGCACCCGCGACACTTGGGCACACCCCGCGTTCGTTCGGGGATGGGACACCCCGCGTTCGCCTGGGGGACGGAGTGAGGAGGAGGCGGGCATGAGCCACGGGTATTCGCCCGGGTGGCGGAAGCTCACGATCGTCATCCTGCGCCCGCTGCTTTGCGGGCTGGTCAAGCGTGACTGGCGCGGCCGGGGCAACGTGCCGGGGGAGGGCGGCGTCATCATCGCCGCGAACCACATCTCCGAGGCCGATCCCCTCGCCCTCGCCCACTTCGTGTACGAGTCGGGCCGCTATCCCGTGTACCTGGCGAAGTCGACGCTCTTCGACGTGCGCTTCGTCCGCAACGTGCTGCGCGGCACCGGCCAGATCCCGGTGTACCGCGACAGCGCCGACGCGGCCGAGGTCCTGAAGGACGCCGAGAAGGCTCTGGTGGACGGCGAGTGCCTGATGTTCTATCCGGAGGGCAGCTGCACCCGCGACCCCGAGCTGTGGCCGATGACCGGGCAGACCGGGGTGGCGCGGATGGCGCTGAAGACGGGCGCCGAGGTCGTCCCGGTGGCGACCTGGGGGGCGCACGAGCTGATGCCGTACAAGAAGGGCGAGCAGAAGGGGCTCGCGGGGAGCCTGAAGCGGGGCCTGCACCCGCTCCCGCGCAAGACGATGAGGGTGGTCGCGGGGCCGCCCGTCGACCTGTCGGAGTACGCGGGGCTGCCGCTCACCAAGGAGACGCTGCGGGCCGCCACCGACGACATCATGGCGGCGATCAGCGGGCTGCTCGGCGAACTGCGCGGCCAGGAGCCGCCCAAGGAACGCTACGACCACCACAAGGTGCTGGAGGAGCGGCGAAGGGCGGCCGCCGAGGCGTTCAGGCCCCCGCTGCCCGAGACGGCGCGGCCGGGCACCGGCGACCCGAAGGCGGCCGGCTCGTGACATTGCGCACCGCGGTGATGGGGGCCGGGTCCTGGGGGACGACGTTCACCAAGCTGCTGAACGACGCGGGCGGCGAGGTCGTCCTGTGGGGGCGGCGCCCCGAGGTCGTCGAGGCGGTCAACGAGAGGCACGAGAACCCCGACTACCTGCCCGGCGTCACGCTGCCCGAGGGGGTCCG
Organism: Spirillospora sp. NPDC048823; assembly: GCF_043198445.1. Lineage (NCBI taxonomy): Bacteria > Bacillati > Actinomycetota > Actinomycetes > Streptosporangiales > Thermomonosporaceae > Spirillospora > Spirillospora sp. NPDC048823. Next base: position 108,163 of record NZ_JBICUT010000003.1, read on the forward strand.
CGCGACCCTCGACCCGGCGGAGGCCCTGGCGGGCGCGGACTTCGTGGCGCTGGCCGTCCCGGCGCAGACCCTCCGGCAGAACCTCGGCGCCTGGGTGCCGCTCCTGCCGCCGGACGCGGTCCTCGTCAGCCTGATGAAGGGCGTCGAGATCGGCACGTCGCGGCGGATGTCGGAGGTCATCGGCGAGGTCGCGAACGTCCCCGCGGAGCGGGTCGGGGTGTTCTGCGGCCCGAACCTGGCCCGCGAGGTCGCGGGCGGGGAACCCGGTGCGGCGGTCGCGGCCTGCGCGGACGAGGGCGCCGCGCTGCGCCTCCAGGCCGCCACGATGACGCCGTACTTCCGGGTCTACACCTCCACCGACGTCGTCGGCTGCGAGCTGGGCGGCGCGGTGAAGAACATCGTCGCGCTGTGCGTGGGCATGGCCGTCGGGCTGGGGTTCGGCGCCAGCACGCAGGCGCTGCTGATGACCCGCGGCCTCGCCGAGATCGCCCGGCTGGGCGCGGCGCTGGGCGCGGACGAGCACACCTTCGCCGGGCTCGCCGGGATGGGCGACCTCGTCGGGACGTGCATGTCGCCGCTGTCGCGCAACCGGACGTTCGGCGAGAACCTCGGCCGCGGCATGACGCTGGAGCAGGTCATCGCCGTCACCAAGCAGACCGCCGAGGGCGTCAAGTCGTCGGAGGCGGTGATGGAGCTGGCCGGCAAGCACAACGTGGAGATGCCGATCACGGAGGCGGTCACCGCCGTCCTGCACCACGGCATGCCGATCAAGGAGGCGGCCATCTCGCTGATCTCCCGTTCCCCCAAGCCCGAGCGGTACGGGCTGTGACGGCCGCGCCGGCGGGATCGCCGCGCCCGGATCGCTCGTGGCCGACCCGGGCTGATCACCGATAGGGTCGGACGTCATGTCCCAGGTTTCAAAGATCCGCGTGGCCGTCGTCTTCGGCGGACGCAGCTCCGAGCACGCGATCTCCTGCGTCACCGCGGGGGCCGTGATGGCCGCGATCGACCGGGACCGGTACGACGTGGTGCCGATCGGCATCGCCCGCGACGGGCGCTGGGTGCTGGCGCCCGGAGACCTGCGGCTCTCGATCGAGGACGGCCGGCTGCCGGAGGTGACCGGGAGCGGCGGCGTCCTCGCGCTGCCGTTCGACCCCGACGGCCGCGGCCTGATGGTCGTCCGGCCGGGGCAGATCCCGGAGACGCTCGGCGACGTCGACGTGGTGCTTCCGCTGCTGCACGGCCCCTTCGGGGAGGACGGCACCATCCAGGGGCTGCTGGACCTCGCCGGCATCCGCTATGTCGGCGCTGGGGTGCTGGCCAGCGCCGTCGGCATGGACAAGGGGTTCATGAAGCTCGTCTGGCAGGCGCGCGGCCTGCCCGTCGGCCCGTACGTCCTGGTCGGCGACCGGGAGTGGCGGCGCGAACGCAAAGGCAAGATCGACGAGATCAAGGAGCTGGGCCTCGCGGACGGCACACCGGTCTTCGTCAAGCCGGCCCGGGCCGGGTCGAGCATGGGCATCACCCGCGTCACCGACGAGGCCGGCCTGGAGGCCGCGGTCGAGGCGGCCCGCGAGCACGACCCGAAGGTCATCGTGGAGGCCGCGGTCGAGGGCCGCGAGATCGAGTGCGGCGTCCTGCAGGGCATGGACGACGGCCCGGCCGAGGCGAGCCTGCCCGCCGAGGTGCTGATGGCGGGCGAGCACGACTTCTACGACTTCGAGACCAAGTACCTCGACGGGGCCACCAGCATGGCGATCCCGCCGGGGCTGCCGGCCGCGCAGATCGAGGAGGTCCGCCGCATCGCCGTGCAGGCGTTCGACGCCCTCGACTGCGAGGGCCTCGCCCGCGTCGACTTCTTCCACACGCCGGACGGCCGCTGGATCCTCAACGAGATCAACACCATGCCGGGCTTCACCCCGGCATCGGCGTTCCCGCAGATGTGGGCGGCGACCGGGCTGGACTACCCGGCGCTGGTCGACCGGCTCATCCAGACCGCCGTCAAGCGTTCCACCGACCTGCGTTGACCCTCCCGCTGCGCTGACCGCCTGCAGGACTAGCCGAACGGCAGCCAGGCGGTGTTCTTCAGCGTGGCCGCGTCGGTGGCGCGGGCGCCTCGGCCGGAGAACGTCCAGAGGGTGCCGCCGACGATGAGCGAACGGCGGATGCCGGTGCCGCGGTACCCGCCGGGATGCCGGACGGTTCCCGCCTTGGTGATGGACGAGCCGGTCACCTTGAGGGCCAAGGCCCCGTTGCCTTCGTCGCTCCGGCCGTTCACCGGGATGACGGTGAGGCCGGAATCCGGCCAGTACAGGAAGGCGTGCGGTTCGAACTCCGACTGCGACCTCGCCCCGGGGAGCTTGTAGTCGCTGATCCGGCGGGGTTCGCCGGAGACGTCGAACAGGGAGACCTGGAGGCCGTTCGTGCGCCCGGTGAGGTCGGCGTCCTGCCCGACGCCGAGGAGTTTCCCGTCCCTGGTGGGATGCAGGTAGGCGGAATAGCCGGTGATCTTGAGTTCGCCGGTGAGGCGGGGGCGGCGCGGGTCCTTCAGGTCGAGCACGTACAGCGGGTCGGTCTGCCGGAACGTCACGACGTAGCCGGTCGTGCCGATGAACCGGACGGAGTGGATCCGCTCGCCCTTGCCGAGGCCGTCGATGCGTCCGACCTGGTCGAGGCTTGAGCCGTCCTGTGCGAGGACGTACACCGAACTCTGCGACGGCTTCTCCGCACGGGCGAACCGGCCGGTGGTCGTGGCCAGGCGCAGTCTTCCGTCGTGTTCCGACATGGAGTACTGGTTCAGCAGGGAGCCCGTGACCGAACCCGACGCCGCATAGCGGGGACGTCCTGTTCCGCTGACGTCGAACTTGTACACGTCGGTGCGCACCTCGGCGGGGCGCCTCTCGCGCGGCTTCGGCATGAACGGCCTCGGGGGAGTGCCGGTCACGTACAGGCTCTTCCCGTTGCCGTAGACGGTCGTGCCACCGGCGGTGACGCCGATCGCCTGCGGGTCGCCGAGGCCCTTGGACAGATCGAACGTCAGCACGCTCACCATGCTCGAACCCGCGTACGAGGACGGCCGGCTGACCTGGTCGCAGGGCGTCCGGTACCTCTTCGCCGGGCCGCCGTCGCCGTCGTCCACCTGGAAGGCGGGGAGCCAGGCGTCGAGCGGCGCCTTGTTCACGGCACGGCGGTTGGCGTCGGTGGCCGCCTTCCCGCCGTCGCCGCCCGGGAAGCGGATGTCGGGCTCGGACTTCAACACGACCCGGACCGTCGAGCCGCTCTGCCGGGCGTCCAGGTAGTCCGCGTCGGTCGTCATGGTCCCGACGACCTTCGGGGCGCCGGAGACGTCGACGAGCGTCAGGCGCGTCGTCGGCCTCGGCGGCGCCGGTGGCCTGGGTGAGGCGGCTCCTCCGCCGGGGATCGCCCGGCGCTCGAACGGGATCATCGGTGTCTGCTCGTCCAGGACGAGGACGCGGTCGCCGCTGAGCAGCAACCGCCCGTCGCCGCGGCCGCCGGAGCCGGGCAGATCCAGGGTGTGCGTGATCTCGCGGGCCGCGGGGTCGATGACGGTGAGTTCGCCGCCGGCGAGCGTCACGATCCTGCGGCCGTCGGTCTTGACGAGGTCGGGTTCGTCCGCGGCCCGCTCATGGGCGTTCGTGGTGGAATGCCGCGGCGGCCGCCCCGGGGCCGCCTCGGCCGCCTGCGGGCCCTTCCGCAGCGCCATGCCGTCCTCTGGCAGACCCCGCAGCGCGGGCGCGTCGCTCAGCCCGAACGGGCCGACCCGGTCCGCCGTCGCCTGACGCAGCTCTTTGTGCAGGGCCGCACACCCGTCGTAGGCGACGAGCCGAACCGGCGGTGCCTGCCCCGGCCGGTCGGAGCCTCCGGAGGAACCGGAGCATCCCGCCGACCCGGCCAGGATCAGCACCGTCGCAGCCGACGTTGTGACACGACCCAGCATTGACCTTGGACGCTCGCACCGGACCCGGGGTTCCCGGTACTCGGGCCTAGTCCGACTTCTCCCTGCGCGCGCGCTTCTCGTGCTTGGCGATGAGGCCGTCGATCTGGACGCTCAGCCTGGACCCGAGCGGCCAGCCGACGTAGTGCGTCAGGAAGATGCCGATCTCGCGCAGCTCGTCCGGCGACAGCTCGCCGTTGGCCAGTGCCGCCGGGATCTGGATGTCGAGGACGTCGTTGAGCCCCTGACCGGCCAGGACGCCGATGAGGAGCATCCGCCGGTCGCGCATGCTCAGCCCGGGACGCGTCCAGATGTCGCCGAAGAGATGGTCGACGGTGATTCCGAAGAAGTCACCGGGCGCGTCCCCGATCTCCCACCCGTAGACCTGGCGCATCATTTCCAGGCCGCGCTCGCGCCGCCCGTCCGCGTTCGTGGCGGGGGGCCGGCCCCCGGCGTCCTCCGGTTCGTTTCCATCAGTCATCGGTTCCTCCCGCCGGGTCTTCCGTCAGGCCCAGGCCCGTGCCGAAGCGTTCGAGGGCGAGGCGGGCGAACGGGGTGTCCACGTCCAGCTCGCCGGCCAGTTCCAGGGCGAGGGTCAGGTCCTTCTCGCCGAGGTCCCGGGTGTGGCACAGGATGTCGTAGAGGTCGTCGTCCGGTTTCATCGGCGCGGTCGTCGGCCGCAGCATGATCGAGCCGGCGCCGCCGGTGATCGCGTCGGTGTGCCGGACGACCCGCCCCAGCTTCCGCAGCGACACCCCCGACGCCTCCGCGAGCCGCTGCGCCTCCGCCGCCGCGGTGAACGACACGAAGTGCAGCAGGTTGCGGGCCAGCTTCGTGCGCGTGCCCGCGCCGACCGGGCCCATGTGCAGGACGAGGTCGGCCCACGCGCCGAACGGCTCCCTGCAGCGCTCGAACGCCTCGTCCGTCCCGCCGACCATGACGGCGAGGCTGCCCGCGCTCGCCCCCATGAAGCCGCCGCTGACCGGCGCGTCCACGACATCGATCTCGTACCGGCGCGCCTTCTCGGCCAGGTCCTCCGCCGTCCCGGCGCGGATCGTCGAGTGGATCGCGAGGACGGTCCCGGGACGGGCGCTGGCGATGACCTCCTCGCCCACCTCCATCACCTGCGCGTCGTCCCGGACCATGATCGATACCAGCTCGGCGTGCGCGGCCACCTCGGCGACGCTCTTCGCCGCCCGCGCACCCGCCTTCACCAGCGGGGCGACGGCCTCCGCGCGGGTGTCGAAGACGATCAGGCCCCGGCCGGTGAGATGCCGCGCCATCGGCGCGCCCATCTGCCCGAGCCCGACGAACCCGGCGCTCAGCGCTTCGCTCATGCCCGGAACACCTCGCCGCCGTCGACGTTGATGATCTGCCCGGTGACCCAGGCCGCCTCGTCCGACAGCAGGAACAGGCACATCCCGACGAGGTCCTCGGGCGTGCCCATCCGCTTCAGCGCCATCTTGTCCCTGACGATCTTCTGGGACATGTTGCCCGGGACGACCGTGCGGTTGGCCTCGGTGTCGATCGGGCCGGGCGCGATGGCGTTCACCCTGATGTTCATGCTGCCCAGCTCATGCGCGAGCTGCTGGGTGAGCCCGTTGACCCCGACCTTGGCGAGCCCGTAGAAGCCGGAGTACTGCCAAGCGGCCGTCGACGACTGATTGACGATCGAGCCGCCGCCGCGTGCCTGCATGTGGGGATAGCAGGCGCGCGCGCACAGCAACGCGCCGTCCATGTTCACGGACATGAACTTCTTGTAGTAGTCCCAGTCGACGGTGAAGAGGAAGTCCAGCTTCATCGACCCGAAGATGGCGGCGTTGTTGACGAGATGGTCGATGCCGCCGAACCGCTCCACGGCCGTCGCCGCCATCGCCTCGGCCGATGCCGGGTCGGACACGTCCGTCCGCACGAACACGCCCTTGATGTCGTCGGCGACGGCCTGCCCGCGCTCGTCCACGTCGGCGACGACCACGGACGCGCCCTCGGAGGCCAGCGCCCGCGCGTAAGCCTCCCCGATGCCCTGCGCGGCCCCGGTGACCACCGCGACCCTGCCCTCGAACCTCATGTCGTGCCCTCCGCGATCGCCTTGGTCTCCAGGTACTCCTCGAACCCGGCCACGCCCATCTCGCGGCCGATCCCGGACTGCTTGTAGCCGCCGAACGGGACGTCCGCGCTGTACCAGACGCCGCCGTTCACGCTGACCGTCCCGGTGCGCAGCCGCGCCGCGACCGCCCGCGCCCGCTCGGCGTCGCCGCCGTGCACCGCGCCCGACAGCCCGTACGGCGAGTCGTTGGCGATGCGGACCGCGTCGTCGTCGCCGTCGTGCGGCATGATCACCAGCACGGGGCCGAAGATCTCCTCACGTGCCGTGCGGGAGTCGTTCGCGAGCCCGGTGATGAGGGTCGGCTCGATCCAGAAGCCCTTGTCCCGGCCCGCCGGGCGGCCACCGCCGCAGGCGAACGATCCGCCCTCCTTCACGGCCAGATCCAGGTACCCCTCGATGCGGTCGCGCTGCTTCGCCGAGATCACGGGACCGCAGATCGTCCGGTCGTCGCCGGGGTCGCCGGCGCCGAGCTTCGCCAGCGTCCGGGCCGTGATCCGCACGGCCTCGTCGTAGTCCTTGCGGGGCACGAGGATCCTGGTCGTGATCGCGCAGCCCTGCCCGGCGTGGGCGATCCCGGAGAACGCCGCGTACGAGCAGGCGGCCTTGAGGTCGGCGTCGTCCAGAACGATGAACGCCGACTTGCCGCCGAGCTCCAGGAAGACGCGCTTGAGCGTGCCGGCCGCGCTCGCCATGACGTTCCGCCCGGTCTCCGTCGACCCGGTGAACGTCACCAGGTCGACGCGCGGGTCCCGGACGAGCTGGGCGCCCAGCCCGTGGTCGGACGAGGTGACCACGTTGACGACGCCGGCGGGGATGTCGGTCTCCGCCGCGATGATCTCGCCGAGGACCGCGGCGCACCACGGCGTGTCCGGAGCCGGCTTCAGCACCACCGTGTTCCCCGCCGCCAGCGCCGGGCCCAGCTTCGCCAGGTTGATCTGGTGCGGGAAGTTCCACGGGGTGATCGCCCCGACGACGCCCGCGGCCTCCCGGCGGATCCGCCGGTTGCTGGGCATCCCCATCGGCTCGGCCCGGCCGAGGTCGCGTTCCCACTCGTAGGACTCGGCGAGCCCGGCGAACCAGCCCAGATCGTCCACGGGCGTGTCGAGCTGGCCCCCGAACGTCAGGAACCTCGGCGCGCCCACCTCCTTGATCGTCAGTTCGCGCAGCTCGTCGGAGCGCCGCTGCATCGCCTCGCGGAGCTGGCGCAGGCAGCGGACGCGGAACGCGGCGTCCGCCGCCCACGATGTCTCGTCGAACGCGCGGCGGGCGGCCCCGATCGCGCGGTCCATGTCGGCCTGGGTGCCGTCGGCGGCGGTGCCGAGCACCTCCTCGGTGGCGGGATCAATGGTCTCGAAGGCGCCGCCTCCTGCGCTCGGGGTCAGCCGCCCGTCCAGCAGAAGCAAGCGATCGGTTGTTCTGGACACGTGTCCAGACTACCGTTCAGGGCGGGGCCGGACGCAAGACCGAACCGGTGAATTCGGCCGGAGATCAGGAATCGGCGCGATTCGCCAGGAAGATCTCCAGAGTCCGGTCGGACGGCTCGCCGCCGGGCGGATCCTCGTCCGGGGACGGGACGAGATAGCCGCCGACCCACGCGCGGAGCATCAGCAGCGCACGGAGGCGGGCGTCGCCGGGGGCGAAGCCCAGCTCGTCCAGGCATCCGGTGATGTGACCGAGCAGGGCCCGGTCGGCGAGCCGGACCGCCTCGTCCGCCTCGGGGGAGTGCTGGGCCCACAACCGCATCGCCCGGTCGATCGGCGCGACCTCGCGGCCGAGCGCATGAATGCGCCGGAGCCGTTCGAGCGGATCGGGGGTGCTGCCGAGGGCGCGGGCCAGCATCTCGTCGGTGCGCTCATGCGCCCAGCGGTCCAGCAGCGCGCGCATCAGCGCGGCCCGGTCCTTGAAATGCCAGTAGAAGCTGCCCTTGGTGACGCCCAGCCGCGCGGCGAGCGCGTTGATCCCGACGCCGCGCTCGCCGGACCGCGCGAGATCCCGGTAGGCGGCCTCGATCCAGTCCCGCCGGGTGACCGTCGCGCGGCTCCCGGTGTCCTCACGGGTCGCCACGTCACACCAGGGTCATCGGATCGGGGTCCATCCCCAGCACGGTCCTGCCGTACAGGGCGTACGTCGCGTCGGCGTCGAAGACCACATGCGACGAGATCGTGTTCACGTCCCGCTGCGCGCGCTGGAACGGCGAGTCGGTGAACTGGACGCTGGCGCCGCCGAACGCGCACAGCTCGTTCACGACCGTCCGGGCGACGCCGGCCACATGCGCGGCCACCAGCCGGGACCGGGCGCGCTCGGCCATCCCGAAGCGGCCGCCCGACTCGTAGGTCTCCATCACCCGGCGCACCGCGTCCTCCAGCAGGAGCCGGGCGGCGGCGAGGTCCGCGGTGGCCTTGGCCAGCCGGATCTGGCCGCTCATCAGATCGCGCTGCTTCACGCCGGTGTACGCCATCACGCGCCCCTGCATCCGCTCGGCGTACCGGGCGAGGACGCCCTCGGCGACGCCCAGCACGGGCGCGGCCCCGGTGAGCGCGAACACCGGGACGAGCGGAATGCGGTAGATCGCCCCGTCGTGGATCCGCGACCCGGGCGCCCTGCCCTCCACGAGGTCGGCCAGCGGCGCCGACCGGTGCGCCGGGACGAACCGGTCCTTGATCTCGATGTCGTTGCTGCCGGTGCCGCGCATCCCGCTCGTGTGCCACACGTCGTGGACCTCCGCGTCCTCGCGCGGCAGCAGGAACAGCCTCGGCTCGATCGACTCGTCCACGGTGACCAGCGCCATGACCATCACGTGGTCGGCGTGCATCACCCCGCTGCCCCACGACCAGCGCCCGGTGACGCGGTGGCCGCCGTCGACGGCCTCGGCGGTCCCGTTCGGCGCCAGCGTGCACGGCACCAGCGCGTACGGGCGGTCCGCCCAGACCTCTCGCTGCGCCTCCTCCGGAAGCAGGGCGATCATCCAGTTGTGCAGCGTGTAGATGACGCTCAGCCAGCCGGTCGAGGCGTCGCCCGCCCCGATCTCGCGGCAGGCCGCGACCATCGCCTCGAACCCGAGTTCGCCGCCGCCGAATCGCTTCGGCACCAGCATCTCGAACAGGCCGGTCCCGGCCAGGTCGGCGATGCTCTCGTCGGGCAGCCGCCGCGCCTCCTCCGCCGCGCGGGCCCGCTCGTTCAGCACCGGTGCAAGCTCCCGCGCACGGCGGACGATGTCAGCTCCATACTCCATGGTACGGAGACCATACTCGTAAGTATGTGCTGACGGAAGGCCCTGGGCGATCACGATGGCCGGACTGATCAGATGGGCCGGACCGTTCAGATGTGCCGGACCGACCAGATGGCGGGACCGACCAGGTGGCCGGACCGACCAGAATGGCCGGACCGGTCAGAAATCGAGAAGCGCCGGTCACCGAGCCGTCCCTAGCCTGACCTAGCCTGATTGCCCTGCACGACAGATGGAGACACGATGAGCACGGACACGGGGAGCATGGACACGGGGAGCACGGACACCGGGACGGGCGGCCGGCCGCCTGAGCCGCACGCTGCCGACAGCCACGATCTGATCCGCGTGCACGGCGCGCGGGAGAACAACCTCAAGGACGTCAGCATCGAGATCCCGAAACGCCGGCTGACGGTGTTCACCGGAGTGTCGGGTTCGGGGAAGAGTTCGCTGGTGTTCAGCACGATCGCCGCGGAGTCGCAGCGGATGATCAATGAGACCTACAGCACGTTCGTGCAGGGGTTCATGCCGACGCTCGCGCGGCCCGACGTCGATGTCCTGGACGGTCTGACGACGGCGATCATCGTCGATCAGCAGCGGATGGGGGCCGATCCCCGCTCCACGGTCGGGACCGCCACCGACGCCAACGCGATGCTGCGGATCCTGTTCAGCCGCCTGGGGCGGCCGCATATCGGCTCGCCCAAGGCGTTCTCGTTCAACGTCGCGTCGATCAGCGGAGCGGGTGCGGTCACGTTCGACCGCGGCGGCAAGAAGACGAAGGAGCGGCGCGAGTTCAGCATCACCGGTGGCATGTGCCCGCGCTGCGAGGGCCGGGGCCAGGTCACCGACATCGACCTCACCCAGCTCTACGACGACACCAAGTCGATCTCCGAGGGCGCGTTCACCATCCCCGGCTGGAAGTCGGACAGCTTCTGGACGGTGCGGGTCTATGCCGAGTCCGGCTTCGTCGACCCGGACAAGCCGATCAGCAAGTTCACCAAGAAGGAGCTCGACGACTTCCTGTACAAGGAGCCGGTCAAGGTCAAGGTGGAGGGCGTCAACCTCACCTACGAGGGGCTGATCCCCAAGATCCAGAAGTCGATCCTGTCCAAGGACCGGGAGGCGATGCAGCCGCATATCCGGGCGTTCGTGGACCGGGCGGTGACCTTCACCGGCTGCCCCGAGTGCGGCGGCACCCGGCTCACCGAGGCGGCCCGCTCCTCGAAGATCGGCGGGGTGAGCATCGCCGACGCGTGCGCGATGCAGATCAGCGATCTGGCCGAGTGGGTGCGGGGGCTGGACGAGCCGTCGGTGGCGCCGCTGCTGACGATGCTGCTGCGCACGCTGGAGTCGTTCGTGGAGATCGGGCTGGGCTACCTGTCTCTGGAGCGGCCGGCGGGCACGCTGTCGGGCGGTGAGGCGCAGCGCGTCAAGATGATCCGCCACCTGGGGTCGTCGCTCACCGACGTCACCTACGTGTTCGACGAGCCCACCATCGGCCTGCACCCCCACGACATCCAGCGGATGAACAAGCTGCTGCTGCGGTTGCGGGACAAGGGCAACACGGTGCTGGTGGTGGAGCACAAGCCGGAGACGATCCAGATCGCCGACCACGTCGTGGACCTGGGCCCCGGCGCCGGCACCGCCGGCGGCACCGTGTGCTTCGAGGGAACCGTGGACGGGCTGCGGGACGGCGGCACCGTCACCGGCCGGCACCTGGGCGACCGCGCCGCACTCAAGGACACCGTCCGCAAGTCTTCCGGGACGCTGGAGATCCGGGGTGCGGACGCCAACAACCTGCGCGACGTCGACGTGGACGTCCCGCTGGGGGTGCTGTGCGTCGTCACCGGCGTGGCCGGGTCGGGCAAGAGCTCCCTGATCCACGGGTCGATCCCCGCGGGGGCGGGTGTCGTGTCGATCGATCAGGGCGCGATCCGCGGGTCGCGGCGCAGCAACCCGGCCACCTACACCGGGCTGCTGGACCCGATCCGCAAGGCGTTCGCCAAGGCCAACGGGGTCAAGCCGGGCCTGTTCTCGGCCAATTCCGAGGGTGCGTGCCCGGCGTGCAACGGCGCGGGGGTGATCTACACCGATCTGGCGATGATGGCCGGGGTGGCCACCACCTGCGAGGAGTGCGAGGGCAAGCGGTTCCAGGCGGCGGTGCTGGAGTACCGCTTCGGCGGCCGGGACATCAGTGAGGTCCTGGCGATGTCGGTGGCCCAGGCCGAAGAGTTCTTCGGCTCCGGGGAGGCGCGCACGCCGGCCGCGCACAAGATCCTGGACCGGCTCGCCGATGTGGGGCTGGGGTATCTGAGCCTGGGGCAGCCGCTGACGACGTTGTCGGGCGGCGAGCGGCAGCGGCTCAAGCTGGCGACGCACATGGGCGACAAGGGCGGGGTGTACGTGCTGGACGAGCCGACCACCGGGCTGCACCTGGCCGATGTCGAGCAGCTGCTCGGGCTGCTGGACCGGCTGGTGGACTCGGGCAAGTCGGTCATCGTCATCGAGCATCACCAGGCGGTGATGGCGCACGCCGACTGGATCATCGACCTGGGCCCCGGAGCCGGCCACGACGGCGGCCGGATCGTCTTCCAGGGCCCCCCGGCCGACCTGGTCGCCGCCCGCTCCACCCTCACCGGCCGGCACCTCGCGGACTACATCGCCACCTGATTCACCGCCGCCAGGGCCTGGGCCGTCTCGTTCCGCAGAGCCGTGGCCTCCTCCAGGGAGGACTGATCGAGGAGTGAGGTCCGGGCGGCGAGGAGCGGTGCCGCCGGGAGGGCCGCGATGCGCTCGGCCAGGGCGACGGCGGCGGTCAGGGCTTCGCCGGGTCCGGTGAGCGTCGTGACGATTCCCCAGTCCAGCGCCTCCCCGGCCGGCACCCGGCGGGCCGTGAGGAGGACGTCGAGGGCGCGGGACCGGCCGATGAGGCGGGGGAGGCGCACCGTGGCGCCGTCCATCGAGGGGAGGCCGCGCTCGAAGTTGAGCAGGCCGAACTCGGCGGTCTCGGACGCGACGCGGATGTCGCACCAGAGGGCCAGTTCGAAGCCGCCGCCGAAGCAGTAGCCCTCGATCGCCGCGATCACCGGCTTGGACGAGCGGGTGTGCGTCACCGCCATCGGCGGCGGGCCGCCCGCGGTGGGTGCGGGGAAGTCGCCGGCGGCCATCGCCTTCAGGTCGTTGCCCGCGCAGAACGTGCCGGCGGCCCCGGTGACGACCGCGACGCGTGCCCCGTCGTCCCGCTCGAACTCGGTGAAGGCGCCGGCGAGGGCGGCGGCGGTCGGGCCGTCGACGGCGTTGCGGCGGTCCGGGCGGTCGAGCGTGATGATCCGGACCTGGTCCCGGTCTTCGGTTCTGACGGTCATGGACGGCTCCCATCTAGATCGATCGTCATATTAGATAGATCGATCTAGTGATGCAACGGGCTAGGGTGACGGCATGACGCGGGATACTCGAACCCGGCTGCTTGAGGCCAGCGCGCAGCTCTTCCGCGAGCAGGGGTACGCGGGGACCGGGCTGAAGCAGATCACGGCGGCCGGAGGGGCGCCGTGGGGATCGCTGTACCACTTCTTCCCCGGCGGGAAGGAGCAGCTGGGCGCCGAGGCCGTCACGCATTCAGGCAACCGGTACCTGAAGCTGTTCGACCTCGTGTTCGCGGGAGCCGACGGGGATCTGGTGGATTCGGTGCGCGACTTCTTTCGGCTGAGCGCGGACGCGCTTCGCAAGTCGGACTGGGCCGACGGCTGCCCGATCGCGACGGTGGCCCTGGAGGTCGCCAGCACGAGCGAGCCGCTGCGGCACGCCTGCGCGGAGGTGTTCGCGTCCTGGGAGGCGGCCGCCGCCCGGCGGCTGGCCGGGGCCGGTATCCCGGAGGCGCGCGCCGCCGAGCTGGCGACGTACGTTCTCAGCGCCTTCGAGGGCGCGCTCGTGCTCAGCCGGACGGCGCACGACGTCCGTCCGCTCAACGTCACCGCGGACGTGGTGGCCGGGACGCTTCGCGCCGAACTGCCCTGAGATGCGGCTTCGGCGCATCACGGTCGCGCCGGTCGCGCTCGCGGTCCTGCTGTCCCTCGGCGGGCCCGGCTGATCACAATCGCGCGGTCATGGGCCGGGCGGCGTCCGGATGTGCCAGGCTTGTGGGGCCTGGCCCCGCCCTGAGGAGAACATCCCGTGTCACAGCCCGACCTGCCGGAACGCATCGGCCGGTACCGGATCGTGGATCGCCTCGGCGAGGGCGGGATGGGCACGGTGTACGCGGGGCTGGACGGCGCCGGACGCAAGGTCGCCATCAAGGTGATCAGGCGCGAGTACGCCGCCGACCGGCAGTACCGGGCGCGGTTCCAGGCCGAGGTGGCGGCGGCGCAGCGGGTCCGGCCGTTCTGCACCGCGCCGGTCCTGGACGCCGACCCCGCCGCCGAGCCGCCCTACCTGGTGACCGAGTTCGTCAACGGGCCGAGCCTCGACGCCGCCGTGGCCAAGGACGGCCCGCTCCGGGGCGCCGACCTGGAGGCCGTCGCGGTCGGCATCGCGACCGCGCTGACCGCCATCCACGACGCCGGCGTCGTCCACCGCGACCTGAAGCCCGCCAACGTGCTGCTGTCGACGTTCGGGCCGCGCGTCATCGACTTCGGCATCGCCCGCTCCCTGGACGGGACGAGGCTCACCGCGACCGGCGGCATCGTCGGGACGCCCGCGTTCATGGCGCCCGAGCAGCTGTACGGACGGGGCGCGACCGCGGCGTCCGACGTGTTCGCCTGGGGCGCGACCGTTGCGTTCGCGGCGCGCGGCGGGCCGTGCTTCGGCGGCGACTCGATTCCGGCGATCATCCACCAGATCGTCAGCGGCGAGCCGGATCTCGGCGGACTCGGCGGCTCGCTCCTCGGCGCCGTCCGCGCGGCACTCGCCAAGGACCCGGAGCGGCGTCCGTCCGCCCAGGCCCTGCTGGACGGGCTCATCTCCAGCGGCGTGCGGCCGGAGCGCGCGCAGGCGCCGTCCAGGCCACCCGCGCAGCAGACCCAGGCGCCCGCCCCGCAGCGGACCCAGGCGCCCGCCGCGCAGCACACCCCGGCCCCGGCGCTCGCCGCGGGGGAGGCGGAGGCGCTGGTCGAGCGGCAGTACCGGCAGGCGGCCCAGGCCGGAGACCCGGCCGCCATGCGCAACCTCGCGGTGCTCCTCAACGGGCAGGGCCGCACCGCCGAAGCGGAGACCTGGAACCGGTACGCCGACGCGATCGCCGCACGTCCCGCCGCGTACCGGCAGCCCACGGGCTACAACTCCTACGACAACGCCTACAGCGCCCCCACGGCGCCGCCGCACGGGTATCCGCACGCCAAGCCGCCCATGAACAGCCTCGCGATCTACGCGATCTCGATGGGCGCGGTCGGTCTGATCACCTGCGGCCTTCCGTCCATCCCGGCGATCGTCGCCGGGCATATGGCCTGGGCGCGGGTCCGCCGCTCGGGCGAACGCGGGATGGGTCTCGCCGTCACCGGGATCGCGCTCGGCTGGATCATGGTCGCGTTCTGGGCCCTGATCGCCTTCGGCGCGGCACTGCCGGAAGAGCAGTGACCGGCGCGGAAAACACGTTGTGCCGGCTCTCCGGATGATGGCACCGTAGACGACGTCAGCCCGTCCAAGACGGTGACACGAGACCTTGGGAGGAGGACCGGCCATGGCTCTGGAGCAGTATCGACCACGACTTCCCTCGGCGTCACACGCCCGCCCCGGCCGGTATCCCGTCTCCCGGTAGACCCCTCCCGGCCCCGGAGCAGCCGCGAGTGACGCCACCTCGCGAAGATCCTCGCGGCTCTACTCCAACAGGCAGAGAGGCCACTCTCAGGAAGTGGACGTTCCGGGTTCGAATCCCGGGAGCCGCACGCATGCCTCCGTAGTCCAACGGCAGAGACGGCAGCATGAGGTGCTGTGCGATGGGGGTTCGAATCCCTCCGGAGGTACGACGCGGGCCCGTCCTCGAACGGTGCCCGCGCAGGGGGCGGCGCCGACGTCCGGAGAGTCGGGCCTGGCTGTAACCCAGGTGCCTCGCGCTGAGTGGGTTCGAATCCCACCCGCCCCACCGTTGCGATCGGCTCGTTGCTGAACTAATGTCTGGACACGTGTCCGGTAATGAGCAGCTGACGACCGAGCCCACCCGCCGCCGCCTCACCGAGCGGCAGGCCGACACGGTGCGGCGGCTGACCGACGCCGCCGTGGTGGAGGTCGGCGAGACCGGCTACGAGGGGCTGACCGTCCGCAACGTGGCCAAGCGCGCCGGGGTCGCGCCCGCGACCGCCTACACCTACTTCGCGTCCAAGAACCACCTGATCACCGAGGTGTTCTGGCGCAGGCTCAGCGCGCTGCCGCCGGTGGAGGCCGACGGCACGCTGCACGAGCGCGTGGAGGAGGTGCTGCGCGAGATCGCACTGCTGGTCTCGGACGAGCCGGAACTGGCCGCGGCGTGCACCACCGCCCTGCTCGGCACCGACCCCGACGTCCGGGAACTGCGGATGCGGATCGGCGTCGCCATCCGCGAGCGCCTCCAGGCCGCGCTGCGCGACCACGACGACCCCAAGATCCTCGGCGCGCTGGAGCTGGCCTACACCGGCGCGCTCGTGTACGCGGGCATGGGCTACACGTCCTATGCCCGCATGGCCGACCGGCTCGCCGAGATGGCGGAGCTCATCCTGCCCGACCCCCCCGAGTGAGGTGACGGCCGTGGACCCTGCCGCGCAGGTCTTCTACAGCCCCTTCGACTACGCCGTCCACGAGGACCCGTACCCCTTCTACACGCGGCTCCGCGACGAGGCGCCGCTCTACCGCAACGACGAGCTCGGCTTCTGGGCGCTGTCGCGGCACGCCGACGTCTCCGCGGCGTTCCGCGACCACGCGACGTACTCCAACGCCAACGGCGTCTCGCTGGAACCGAGCGCATGGGGGCCGCAGGCGCACCGGACGATGTCGTTCCTGGCCCTCGACCCGCCGCGCCACACCCGGATGCGGGCGCTGGTGTCCAAGGGCTTCACGCCCAGGCGGGTGAAGGAGATGGAGGACGACATCCGGGCGCTGGCCCGGCGCCACCTGGAACCCGCCCTGGACAAGCGCGAGTTCGACTTCGTGTCCGACTTCGCCGGGCTGCTGCCCATGGACGTCATCTCCGAGATGATGGGCGTCCCCGAGGCCGACCGGGTCGAGGTGCGGCGGCTCGCCGACCTCGTCGTCCACCGGGAGGAGGGCCTCAACGACGTCCCGCAGGCCGGGATGGAGGCGGCGCTCACGCTCGTCGGCTACTACCAGGACATGGTCGCCGAGCGCAGGCGCAGCCCGTCGGACGACCTGACGTCGGCGCTGCTGGACGCCGAGATCGACGGGGACCGGCTGGACGACAGAGAGATCATCGCGTTCCTGTTCCTGATGGTGGTCGCCGGCAACGAGACCACGACCAAGCTGCTCGCCAACGCGCTGTACTGGGGGGCGCTGAATCCCGGGCAGGCCGCCAAGCCCCTGGGCGACCCGGCCCGGGTGGACGACTGGGTGGAGGAGACGCTCCGCTACGACACGTCCAGCCAGATGCTCGCGAGGACGGTCACCCGGGACGTCGAGCTGCACGGGCGGCGGGTCCCCGAGGGCGACCGGCTGCTCCTGCTGGTGGGGTCGGCCAACCGCGACCCGAGGGTCTTCGAGGAGGCCGACGCCTACGACCTCGATCGCGACACCTCGCAGCTCGTCAGCTTCGGCGGCGGCCGGCACTTCTGCCTGGGCGCCAACCTGGCCCGGCTGGAGGCGCGGATCGCGCTGGGCGAACTGGTGCGGCACGTCTCGTCCTACGAGGTCGACCATGCGGGTGCCGAGCGGGTGCACTCGGTGAACGTGCGCGGCTTCGCGGCCCTGCCGGTGCGGGTGGAGGTGCGGTAGAGATGCCCCGGTTCGATCCACATCCCGAGCGGCGTCCGGTCGTGGTGGCGGGCGCGTCCTCCGGGATCGGCGCGGCCACCGCGGCGGCGCTGGCGATGGCCGGGCATCCGGTCGCGCTCGGCGCGCGGCGCGCCGACAAGTGCGAGGAGCTGGCCGCCACCATCCGGGCCGGCGGGGGAGAGGCGCTCGCGCATCCCCTCGACGTCGGCGACTCCGACTCCGTCAAGGCGTTCGCGGCGGCGGCCGCCGACGCGCTCGGCCCGGTCGAGGTCGTCGTCTCCGGCGCCGGCGACCTGGCCGCCGGACGCCTCCACGAGCTCGACACCGCCGAGTTCCTCGCGCAGGTGCAGGTCCACCTCGTCGGCGCGCACCGTCTCGTGTCGCACTTCGTCCCGCAGATGGTGGCGCGGCGGCGCGGCGACATCGTGTTCATCTCCTCGGACACCGTGCCCGCTCCGCGCTCCTGGACCGGCGCCTACGTCGCGGCGAAGAACGGCGTGGAGGGCATGGCCCGCACCATGCAGATGGAGCTGGAGGGGACGGGTGTGCGGGCGTCCGTCGTCCGCCCCGGACCCACCGCGACCGGCATGGGCATGACCTGGGACGCCGACACGACCGGCGCCGTGCTGGAGGACTGGGTGAAGTGGGGCCACGCCCGCCATCCGTACTTCCTGCGCCCGTCCGACGTCGCCGCTGTCGTCGCCGCCGTCGTCGCGACCCCGCGCGGCGCCCATCTCCGCCTCGTCGAAGTACAACCCGAAGCCCCCCTGGAGGATTCATGACCGCTTTGGTGGAGCCGCGCGTGGTGTCGGGTGGGCCCGACCACCTGGAGGAGCTCCGCTCCGACCCGATCGGGCTGATGCAGCGCGTCCGGGACGAGTGCGGCGACGTCGGCGAGTTCCGGCTCGCGGGGCGGCGCGTGGTGCTGCTGTCCGGCGCCGAGGCCAACGAGTTCTTCTTCCGCGCCCCCGACGAGGAACTGGACCAGGCCGAGGCGTACCCGTTCATGACCCCGATCTTCGGGGAGGGCGTGGTGTTCGACGCCACCCCCGAACAGCGCCGCGAGGCCCTGCACAACCAGGCGCTCAAGGGCTCGTTCATGAAGGGACACGCCGCCACGATCTCCGCCGAGGTCGACCGGATGGTCGCCGGCTGGGGCGACGAGGGCGAGATCGACCTGCTCGACTTCTTCGCCGAGCTGACGATCTACACCTCGTCCGCGTGCCTGATCGGGCGCAAGTTCCGCGAGCAGCTCGACCGGCGGTTCGCCGACCTCTACCACGACCTCGAACGCGGCACCGACGCGCTCGCCTACGTCGACCCCTACGCCGACATCGAGAGCTTCCGGCGTCGCGACACCGCGCGGGCGGCGCTCGTCGCACTCGTCCAGGGGATCATGGACGGACGGCCGCCGAAGCCGCCCAAGGAGGACCGCGACCTGCTCGACGTCCTCATGTCCATCAAGGACGAGGACGGCACGCTCAAGTTCGACGCCGACCAGGTCACCGGCATGTTCATCTCCATGATGTTCGCCGGGCACCACACCACGTCCGGCACCGCCGCGTGGACGCTGATCGAGATGCTGCGCAACCCGGGCGTGCTGGACGGCGTCGTCCGCGAGCTGGACGAGCTGTACGAGGACGGCCGCGAGGTGTCGTTCCAGGCGCTGCGCGCCATCCCGTACCTGGAGTCGACGATCAAGGAGGCGCTGCGGCTGCACCCGCCGCTGATCCTGCTGCTGCGCGTCGCGCAGTCCGACCAGGAGGTGTGCGGCCACAGCATCCCGGCGGGCACGATGGTCGGCTGCAGCCTCGCCGTCTCCAACCGGATCGAGACCGACTTCCCCGACCCCGGCGCGTTCCAGCCCGAACGCTACGTCGCGCCCCGCGAGGAGGACCTCCTCAACCGGTGGACGTGGGTCCCGTTCGGCGCGGGCCGGCACCGCTGCGTCGGGGCGAACTTCGCGATGATGCAGCTCAAGGCGATCTTCTCGGTGCTGCTGCGGGACTGGGAGTTCGAACCCGCCCAGCCGCCCGAGACCTACCGCAACGACCACTCGAAGATGGTCGTCCAGCTCGCCCAGCCGTGCGCCGTCCGCTACCGCAGGAGGCGCCGGTGAGGGTCGAAGCCGACCTGGACCTGTGCCAGGGGCACGCCATGTGCGAGATGGAGGCCCCGGACGTCTTCGAGGTCCCGCCCAAAGGCAAGGTCCGGATCCTGGACGCCGAACCGCCCGAGGACATGCGCGCCGAAGTGAAGGCCGCCGTCCGCTACTGCCCCACTCAGGCCCTCAGACTGCTGGAGACGTGATGCCCTCGTTCCCCCGTGAAGAACTCGACGCGATGGTGGAGTACTGGCTGGAGGCCAACCTGCGCTGCGAGGAGGCCGGCGACTGGCGCCCCCTCGCCGACCTCTACACCGAGGACGCCACCTACGGCTGGAACATCGGCCCGAGGCAGGACTTCATGGCCGTCGGCCGCGACGAGATCCGCAATCTGGCACTGGGCTCGGAGATGGGCGGCCTGGACGGCTGGACGTACCCGTACCAGAGCATCCTGGTCGACGAGGTCAAGGGCGAGGTCGTCGGCTTCTGGAAGCAGGTCGCCGACGCCAGGCGCCCGGACGGGTCGCCGTACGAGGTGCTCGGCATCGGCGGGTCCTGGTTCCGGTATGCCGGGAACCGGCAGTGGTCGTGGCAGCGCGACTGGTTCGACCTCGGCAACGTCACGTCGGTGTTCGTCGAGATGATGAAGGCGGACGTGCTGTCGGACGGGATGAAGCGGCGCCTCGACCGGGCCGCGGCCGGCGAGCCGATCCCCGGCTACTACGCGCGGGGGGAGAGCCCCGTCCCGATCTGGTGACCGACGCTCAGATCTGCCCCTCGGGCTTCTCCGGGATCGTCGCCTTGATCGACGGGCCGAGTTCGATGAGCACGTCCCCGGCGGGGTTGTACTTCGGCGGGACGGTGACCTCGACGTAGGCCTGCCGTGCGACCGCGGTGAAGGTCACCGGCCGGTCGACGGGGTATCCGAACCAGTCGATCCCGTTGATCGTCACCAGCGCCGACGCCGGCTGCAGCGCGGCGGGCCGCGGCACGCCGCAGCGCAGTGCGATCGCGGGTGAACCCCAGGCGGCGGTCAGCGAGGACTTCGGCGAGGTGTCGCGGCGCTGCTGCCCGTGCACCTTCTCGGGAAGCCGCAGCCCCTCGCACAGGCGCTGCGTGGCCGCGTCCGGCTGCGGCGCCGGGACCTGCACGGCCCCGTCGCCGCAGGCGGCGGCCACCAGCGCCACCCCCGCGAGCAGAGCGGTGCGGAGAAGCCGTCCACTTCTGGGGGGACGCCCCGCCAGGCCCCCCGGCAACCGCCGTCCACTTCTGGGGGGACGCCCCGCCAGGCCCCCCGGCAACCGCCGTCCACTTCTGGGGGGACGACCCCCCAGGCCCCCCGGCAACCGCCGTCCACTTCTGGGGGGACGACCCCCCAGGCCCCCCGGCAACCGCCGTTTAGATGTGAACAATCGGGCACGTGAGGGTGCGGGTGATTCCGTCCACCGCCTGGATCTGCGCGACGACGAGCTTGCCCAGCTCGTCGACATTGCGCGCCTCCGCTCGGACGATCACGTCGTACGGCCCCGTGACGTCCTCGGCCAGAGTGACGCCCGAAATACCGGAGATATGACCTGCCACGTCGGCCGCTTTGCCGACTTCGGTCTGGATGAGGATGTAGGCCTGCACCATCACGTCCTCCCCGGGCGGAGAATGAGCCGTCGGAGGGTTCACCGTATCGTGTTACGCGCCGCGGCGGGCGGCCGGGGGGAGGGCGTGCCGCGATCACGCCGTCCGGATGCAGAGGACACGGGAACGGCGCGCATGGGCACCATCGGTGAAGCGGGGGAGTTCGGGCTGATCGCCCGGCTGACGCGGCGGCTGCCGCAGGGCCCGGCCGTGCTGCTCGGCCCCGGCGACGACGCGGCGGTGGTCGCCGCGCCGGACGGGCGCGTCGTGGCCACCACCGACCTTCTCGTCGAAGGCCGTCATTTCCGCCGCGACTGGTCCGGCCCGTACGACATCGGACGCAAGGCCGCCGCGCAGAACCTCGCCGACGTCGTCGCCATGGGCGCCCGCCCCACCGCGCTGCTGGTCGGGTTCGCCGCCCCGCCCGCCACCGCCGCCGGCTGGGCCGAGCGGCTCTACGACGGGCTCGCCGACGAATGCCGCGAGGCCGGCGCCGCCGTCGCCGGCGGCGACGTCGTCGGCGCCCCGGAGATCACGCTCGCCGTCACCGCGCTCGGCGACCTGGGCGGCGGCGCGCCGCTCACCCGGTCCGGGGCGCGTCCGGGCGACATCGTGGCCGTCCGGGGGCGGCTCGGCCACGCCGCCGCCGGGCTGGCGCTCCTCGGCGCCGGACGCGACGGGCCCGCCGAGCTGATCGCGGCCCACCGCCGTCCGAGGCCCCCGTACGAGGCGGGACGGGAGGCGAGGTCCCACGGCGCCACCGCCCTGCTGGACGTGAGCGACGGGCTCGTCCAGGACCTCGGGCACATCGCCGCCGCGAGCGGCGTCCGGATCGACGTCGACTCCGCGGCCGTACCCGTCCCGGAGATCCTCGGGCCGGACGGGCTGCGCCATGCCCTCACGGGTGGCGAAGACCACGCATTCGCCGGAACCTTCCCCGCGAATGCCGTTCTGCCCTCATCCTGGAGAAGGATCGGAATCGTCACCGAAGGGGCGGGGGTGCGCGTGGACGGCAGCGAGCCACAGGACGGTGGATGGGACCATTTCCGGCCGTGAACGCGGGGTTCACGGAACGCGTACGGAACCATGCGTTGACGGATCCTGTAGGCATGTTTGGTATTGGTTTGGTATACATCCTGTGATCGAAGAGGGATGGGATGGGACGACACAGCAGGGTTGAGCAACCGGACGACGACCCCGTACCGGGTACCGGTGCGTCCCGGGGGCCGTTCTACGGCGCTCCACCCGGCCGGCCCTACGACGCCTTCTCCGGACCGACCGACGACCAGGTCTACGTGTCGCCGCACGACCGCATCTCGACCGGCCCGCCGCCGGACGCGGAACGCGAGAACGGACCCCCGCCCCG
Source organism: Spirillospora sp. NPDC048823 (assembly GCF_043198445.1). Classification (NCBI taxonomy): domain Bacteria; kingdom Bacillati; phylum Actinomycetota; class Actinomycetes; order Streptosporangiales; family Thermomonosporaceae; genus Spirillospora; species Spirillospora sp. NPDC048823. The sequence goes on from NZ_JBICUT010000003.1 coordinate 130,455, forward strand.
CCGCCTGTTCGAACCGCTCCCGGGCGACTATCCCGGTGACTTTCCAGGTGCTCCCGGTCCCTATCCCGCGGCCGCCGAACGGCCCCCCGCGCGGCTCCCCGACCTGCCGGACCTCCGGCCCCGCCCGGCCGCGTCAGGCGGGCGGCGATGGCTCAAGTCCCTCTCGGTGCTCCCCGTCCCCCTCATGCCGATCCTCGCGCTCGTCATCGCCGTCGGGATCGTCTCCTACGCGCTGAGCACCCAGCAGATCTCCCTCAATTTCGCCGGCGGCGCACCCCAGAACACCCAGACCGACCAGCGTGACAGCCAGGTCTCCCAGCGCGGGCCGGGCGAACGCGCCAGCCGCGGCGCCGGCCGCTCCGACGGCCTCGTCATCGCGTTCCGTGTCGCGTCCAAGGCCCCCGGCGGTTTCAAGGCGACCGCCACGATCGCCAACAAGGGCCCGCGGCCCGTCGGCAAGTGGGCGCTCGCCTTCAAGATCCCGACCGCCTCGGTCACCGCCGTCAGCGGCGCCACCGTCGTCCGGACGGGCGAGGTCCCGTTCGTCCGCGGCCGCGCAGGGATCGCGCCCGGCGAGACCGTGCGGATCGTCTTCGCCGCGCGGGGCACCGCCGCCACGCCGACTTCGTGCGTCCTGAACGGCAAGCCCTGCGCCATCGTCTGAGCCGTCCCGGCGGCCGCGGCCGCCCAGTCCCTCAGACCGCCATAAAGTGGACGGCATGTCGCACACTCCGCCCGCGCCCCAGGCCCCGCCCCTCGTGCTCACCGTCGCGGGCTCCGACTCCGGAGGCGGCGCCGGCATCCAGGCGGACCTGAAGACGATGCTCGCCCTCGGCGTCCACGGGATGAGCGTCATCGCCGCCGTCACCGCGCAGAACTCCGTCGGCGTCCAGGGCTACTGGGAACTGCCGCCCGAGGCGGTGCGGGCCCAGCTCGACTCCGTCCTGTCCGACATCGGCGTCCACGCGATCAAGACGGGGATGCTCGCGTCCACGGTCCTGGTCGAGACCGTCGCCGAGGCCCTCGCCGCCACTGACGCGCCGGCCGTCGTCGACCCCGTGGGCGTCTCCAAGCACGGCGACGCGCTCCTCGCACCCGACGCCGTCCACGCCGTCCGCTCGGCGCTGCTGCCGGCCGCGACCGTCGTCACTCCCAACCTGTACGAGGTGGAGCAGCTCACCGGCGTCAAGGTCGTCGACGAGGCGGGTCTGCGCGAGGCCGCCGAGGCCGTCAAGGCGCTCGGCCCGCGATGGGTCCTGATCAAGGGCGGGCATCTGCCGGGCGAGCCCGCCGACCTGCTGTTCGACGGAGAGCACGAGCACCGCTTCACCGCGCCGCGGCACGACAACCGGCACACCCACGGCACCGGCTGCACGCTCGCGTCCGCGATCGCGTCCCACCTGGCGCTGGGCGACGACGTCCCCACGGCGGTCGGGAAGGCGAAGGAGTACGTGACGGGCGCGATCGCCGCGGGCTTCCCGCTCGGCACCGGCATCGGCCCCGTCGACCACGCCTGGCGCCATCGCGTCTGAGAAACACGAAAGCCGGCTCACCGGACCGAACCGATGAGCCGGCCGAAGCCGAGGATTTATGTCGAACCGCCGTCGAGCGGCGCCTGCGCTCGGCCGGCGCTCCGCCCCTGGACGGTGCTCAGACCGTGGGCTTGACGACCTTGCCGGCCTTGATGCAGGACGTGCAGGCGTTGATCCGCTTGGTGCTGCCGTTCACGACGGCGCGCACACGCTGGATGTTGGGGTTCCAGCGGCGCGGGGTGCGGCGGTGCGAGTGGGAGACGCGCATGCCGAAACCGGGTCCCTTGCCGCAGACGTCGCAGACGGAAGCCACGGGAAACTCCAAGTGGGTGTCGATGCTCTGAACCGGAGCGCCGTCCGATGCCGCCGGCAGCCGGCCGGGGATCACGGGTGCTCACTGATAGGCGCCTCGGACGAGGCGCACGGATCAGACTAGCCGACGCCCCGCCGGGTACGCGAATCGCCTCGCGCACCGCCGGTTTCCCCGGACGGCGCGTGCACGATACAGAAGAGGTGCGAGACGGCGAGAGGGGCGGGTCCGTGGGTGAGGTCCTCGATGGGGCGGCGGTACGGCGGTGGTGCAGGTCCGCGGCCGAGGCGCTGGGACGCACGCGCGCGGAGATCGACGCGCTCAACGTCTTCCCCGTCCCGGACGGCGACACCGGCACGAACCTGCACCTGACCGTGATCGCCGCGGCGGACGCGCTGGACGAGCTCCCCGAGACCGCGGACACCGCGCGGATCTGGCGGGCACTGGCGCAGGGCGCGCTGCTGGGCGCGCGGGGCAACTCCGGCGTGATCCTCAGCCAGGTGTTTCGCGGGCTCGCCGACGTCCTCGGCCCGCTGGAGGCACCGCCGGACGGCGCGGCGTTCGCGGGGGCCCTCGACCACGCGTCCGGCCTGGCCCGCGGTGCCGTGGAGCACCCCGTCGAGGGGACGATCCTGACCGTCCTCGCCGAAGCCGCCTCGGCCTGCACATCGGGGACGTCCGGAACCGGACTCGCCGAGGCGACGCGGACCGCGGCCGGCGGGGCCCGGAGGGCGCTCGGCCGCACGACCGCCCAGCTGGACGTGCTGGCCCGCAGCGGCGTCGTGGACGCGGGCGCCGCCGGGCTCTGCGTGGTGCTCGACGTCCTCGCCGCCGTGATCACCGAGGAGTACCCCGAGCGGTACGAGGTCCCCGCCCGCGCCGCCGGGCCGCCGGCGCCCGCCGCGGAGCGCCCGCGGCCGCACGGACCCGGCTACGAGGTCATGTACCTGCTGGACGCCCCGGACGACGCCGTCCACGCCCTCCGGGAGAAGCTGGACGGCCTCGGGGACTCCCTCGTCGTGGTGGGCGGCGACGGCCTGTGGAACGTCCACGTCCATGTGGACGACGCCGGATCCGCGATCGAGGCGGGCATGACCGCGGGACGCCCGCACCGGATCCGCGTCACCTACCTGCACGCCGGCGCCGGCGAGCATCCGCAGGCACCGCACACCGGACGCGCGGTGATCGCCGTCACCGCCGCCGGCGGGCTGGCCGCACTGTTCGAGCAGTGCGGCGCGCGCGTCGTCCGGCGCGAACCCGGCACGGTGCCGCCGCTGGCGGTGCTGGCCGACGCGATCCTCACGGCGGGCGACGAGGTGACCGTCCTGCCGAACGAGCCCGAGGTCCTCGCACTCGCCGAAGCCGCCGCAGAGCGCGCGCGGGACGGCGGCGCCCGGATCGCGGTGGTGCCGACGAAGGCGTCCGTCCAGGGGCTGGCGGCCCTGGCGGTGCACGACCCGCTGCGCCGCTTCGGCGAGGACGTCATCGAGATGACCCGCGCCGCCGGCGCCACCCGCTTCGGGCACCTGGAGGTCGCCGGGCAGGAGGCCGTGACGAGCGTCGGACTCTGCCAGCCCGGTGACGTCCTCGGCCTCATCGAGGGCGATGTCGTCACGATCGGCGCGGACGTCACCGAGGTCGCCCGGAACCTGCTCGACCGCATGCTGTCCGGTGGCGGCGAGCTCGTGACGCTGATCGCCGGCACCCACGCGCCCCCCGCGCTCGCCGAGATCCTTGAAGGGCACCTGTGCGGCGACCACCCCGACGTCGAGGTCGGCGTTTACGACGGCGGCCAGGAACGGTACCCGCTGCTCATCGGCGTTGAGTGATTCTCGTCGCCGTCATGGGCTAGAAAAGACTGCGTGGCGAATCTCGACGAGCCGTTGCGCAAGGTCCTCGGCGACAAGACGGCCAAGGCGCTGGAGAAGGGCCTCGACCTGCACACGGTCGGCGACCTCCTGCACCACTACCCGCGCCGCTACGCCCACCGCGGCGAGCTGACCCGGCTCAGCGGCCTGCAGGACGGCGAGCACGTCACAGTCATGGCGGAGGTCGAGAAGGTGCAGGGCCGCAGCCTCACCCGCAGCCCCGGCTACGTCCTGGAGATCACCGTCACGGACGGCACCGGGCTGCTGAAGCTGAGCTTCTTCGGCCGCAAAGGCTCCTACCGGCCGGAGAAGGACCTGTCGCCCGGCACCCGCGGCCTGTTCGCCGGGAAGATCAGCACCTACCGGCCCCGCAGCGGCAAGGAGGTGCGGCAGCTCACCCACCCGCAGTACAAGGTCGTCGCGGAGAAGGGCGCGGAAGAGGCCGCGCAGGAGTGGGCCGACGAGATCATCCCGATCTACCCGTCCACCAAGGCGCTGCCCATCGAGACGATCGGCACGTCCGTCGGAACCGTCCTCGACCAGCTCAGCCTCCCCGCCGACCCGATGCCCGGCGCCCTCCTGAAACGACGCCGCCTGATCGGCCTGCGCGACGCGTACGAGGGCATCCACCGCCCGCGCACCTGGGACGAACTGGGCCGCGCCCGCGCCCGCCTCAAGTGGGACGAGGCGTTCGTCGTCCAGGTGGCCCTGGCCCAGCGCCGCCTCGCCGCCGCCGCGCTCCCCGCGACGCCCCGTCCCCCCGCCTTCGGCGGCCTCCAGTCGGAGTTCGACGCCCGCCTGCCCTTCGAACTCACCAAGGGCCAGCGTGAGGTGGGCGAAGAGCTGGCGGCGGACCTGGCACTGGAACACCCCATGCACCGCCTCCTCCAGGGAGATGTCGGAGCGGGGAAGACGGTGGTCGCGCTGCGGGCGATGCTTCAGGTCGTGGACAACGGCGGGCAGGCGGCGCTGCTCGCGCCCACCGAGGTCCTCGCCCAGCAGCACTACCGGTCGATCACCGGCATGCTCGGCGACCTGGCCCAGGCGGGCCAGATCGGCGGCGCCGACAACGCCACCCGGGTCGCGTTGCTCACCGGCTCGCAAGGCGCGAAGGCGCGCAAGGCGGCACTGCTGGACGCGGCGTCCGGCGCCGCCGGAATCGTCGTCGGAACCCACGCGCTCCTGCAGGAGAGCGTCCAGTTCGCCGACCTGGGGCTCGTCGTCGTGGACGAGCAGCACCGTTTCGGCGTCGAGCAGCGCGACGCCCTGCGTGAGAAGACCGGAGGCGGCCGCCCGCACGTCCTGGTCATGACGGCGACACCGATCCCGCGCACGGTCGCGATGACCGTCTTCGGGGACCTGGAGACCTCCGTCCTCGGGCAGCTTCCGGCGGGCCGGTCGGAGATCCAGACCCACGTGGTGCCGCCGGAGAAACCCGCGTTCTTCGCCCGCACCTGGGAGCGCATCCGGGAGGAGGCGGGCAAGGGACGCCAGATCTACATCGTCTGCCCGCGCATCGGCGAGAAGGAGGGCGACGAGGGCGACGCCATGGACGCCGGCGACGAGTCCTCCCGCCGGTCCCCCATCGGGATCATGGAGGTGCTGCCCAAACTGGAGGAGCTGCTCGCCGGCGTGCGCATCGGCGTCCTGCACGGCAAGCTGCACCCTGACGAGAAGGACGCGGTGATGCGCCGCTTCACCGACCGGGACCTGGACGTCCTGCTCGCCACCACGGTCATCGAGGTCGGCGTCGACGTCCCCAACGCCACCGTCATGGTGATCATGGATGCGGACCGGTTCGGCGTCTCGCAGCTCCACCAGCTCCGCGGCCGCGTCGGCCGCGGCACGCTGCACGGCCTGTGCCTCCTCGTCACCGACGCCGAACCCGGAAGCAAGGCCCGCGAACGGCTCGACGCGGTCGCGTCCACCACCGACGGTTTCCGGCTGTCCCGCCTCGACCTGGAGCAGCGCCGCGAGGGCGACGTCCTCGGCGCCGCGCAGGCCGGCCGCACGTCCAGCCTCCGGCTGCTCACCCTCCACCGCGACGAGGACGTCATCCGCGACGCCCGCGAGGAGGCCACGGCCTTGGTCGAATCCGACCCCGACCTGTCCGCCCACCCGGGCCTGGCCACCGTCCTCACCTCCCTCCTCGACGAAGACCGCGCCGACTTCCTCGAAAAGGCCTGAACCCGGGGGCCGCCGCCCGATGACTCAGAACGCACGGCCGGTCACGGACGTCTAACGTGTCGTCAGTGGTTGGTGGCCATCCAGGCCCGGGCGGGTACGGCTTCCGTGGCGGGTTCGTGTGCGACGGAGGAGCTCCCATGACGGCCGTTGGTCCCCTGCTGCCGGACGACCCGGTGCGGCTTGGACGGTATGAGCTGGTCGGGCGGCTGGGGGAGGGCGGTCAGAGCATCGTCTACCTGGGGCGTCGCGAGGACGGCGTGGAGGCGGCGGTGAAGCTGCTGCGCGACCGGCTCAGCCGTGATCCGGAGTGGCGGGCGCGGTTCGAGCGGGAACTGGGGATGATCGGGCGGGTCGCCGGGTTCTGTACCGCGCAGGTCGTGGACGCCGACGTCTCCGGTGATCTGCCGTACGTCGTCAGCGAGTACGTGCCGGGGCCGTCGCTGAGCGGGCTCGTGAACGAGCAGGGGCCGCGGACGGGGACCGATCTCGACCGGCTGGCGATCGGCACGGTGACGGCGCTGGCGGCGATCCACCGGGCGGGGATCCTGCACCGCGACTTCAAGCCGTCCAACGTGCTGATGGGGCCGGACGGGCCGCGCGTCATCGACTTCGGCATCGCGCGGGTCATCGGCTCGTCGGCGGCCAAGGGCAGCGGTGTCCTGGGGACGCCGTCGTACATGGCGCCCGAGCAGGTCACCGACGCGGAACTGGGCACGGGTGTGGACCTGTTCACGTGGGCGGCGACGATGCTGTTCGCGGCGACCGGGCGGCATCCGTTCGGCAACGACACGATCTCCGCGGTCTTCCACCGGATCCTGCACTACGAGCCCGACATGTCGGCGCTGCCGGAGTCGCTGCGCGGGGCCGTCGCGTCCTGTCTGGCGAAGGACCCGGCGATGCGTCCGGAGGCGCAGCAGGTCCTGCTGAACCTGCTCGGCGGTGAGGCCCCGGCGGGCCCGGCGGACGAGGGGACGCTCAGCACCGGCGCCGACTTCGCGAGGGCGCCGCTCGCGCCGCCGACCGTGGGGCGGCCGGGTCATCTGGCCGGCCCGGACTCGGGCGGGACGGCCCCGGCGCCGCAGCCGCAGACGGTCCCGCCGGTGCGCCGGCGGCGGACGCTGGGCATCGTCGCCGCCGTCGCGGCGCCGCTGCTCGCGCTGGCCGCGGGCGGGGCGGCGTGGGCGCTGCTGTCGGGCGGCTCGGGGAAGGACCCCGCGAAGGCGGACACCGGTCCCGCCGCGCCGCCCGCCGCGGCGGTGGAGGCGGTCGGGCCGGCCTCGCGGGCGATCGAGACGGTGCTGACCTTCGACCACGCGTCGCTCGACGAGAACATGGCGGCGGCGCACCGGCTGTCCACGGCCCGGTACGGCGCCGACTACGACCGGCAGCTCGCGACCCGCGACTACCGCGAGGAGTTGAAGGACAAGAAGGGCTCGGTCACCGCCGACGTCGTCGACGCCGCCGTGGTGACCGCCTCGCCGGGCAAGGTGACGGTCCTGTCGTATGTGCGGCGGACGGTGCGCGCGGAGAACGCCGACCCGGGCAGGCTCCAGGACCCGATGCGGGCGACCATGGTCGAACGGGGCGGCGGCTGGCTGCTCGACAGCCTCTACTCGCTGAAGGCGGGCTCCACCCGGGCCGACACGGCGGGCGCGGCCTGGCCCGGCCCGCAGGCCCGGGGGGCGCTGGACGCCGTGTCCCGGGACCCGTCCGTGGCGTCCGGGACGCCGGTGGAGATCGGCCTGCGTCCGGCCGGGCAGCAGGACCGGCTCCTGGCACTGGTGATGCTCGGAGAGTGCGAGGGCGGCTGCACCGACCGGGATCCGGTCTCGTTCCGGAGGCTGTTGCTCCAGCGTTCGGGCGACGGCTGGAAGGTCGCGGGCTCCGAGCGTCTCTGACACGGAAAAGGCGCCCCCCTGAGGGAGACGCCCTTCCGGCGGGGTGCTCAGGACTCGCGGGCTGTCCGCCTGCGGGTCGCGGCCACCGCGGCGCCGCCCGCGGCGATGGCGGTGAGGCCGAGCGCCACCAGCGGCAGAGCGTCGGCTCCGGTGACGGGCAGCGCCTTCGGCGGCGTGAACTCGCCGGCGGCCGTGGCGCCGGGCCCCACCGCCATGCCGGACGGGAGTTCCGGCAGCAGCGGCGACGACGGCAGCGCGGGAGGTGCCGGCGACGGGCCCGGCGGCGCCGGGGTCTCCGGGGGGACCGGCGGCGTCGGGGGGATCGGGGGCGTGGGCGGGGTCGGCGGCGTCGGCGCGTCGCAGCCGGAGCCGGCGCACGCGTTGGCCGACACGTTCGCCGACAGCGGTGTGCCGCTCGCCGGGGCCACCGAGGCGCCGACGCCGGCTCCGGCGCTGACGACCCGCTTGCCGCCCGACACCTCGGCGCCGGCCTCGACCGTCACCCCGGCGCTTCCGGCGGACGACTTCGCCTCGGCCTCCACCTCGGCGCCCGCCTTGACGGTCGCGCCGGGCAGGGACGCGCTCGCGCCGGTCTTGACCCGGATGCCCGCGCCGCCGCCGGAGGTGTTGACGCCCGCGCCGAGGCCGAGGCCCGCGGAGGCGGTCTTGGTGGCCTCGTCGTATTTCAGGCCGGCGCCCAGGCGAAGGTCGAGCACGGGCTCCTTGGTGTGCTTGACGGGGGGCTGGGAGGTTTCGGCGTGTGAGACGCCGCTCATGGCGGCGATGCCCAGAACCGTCGCTCCGGCAGTCACCGCCAGTCTCCTACCGTGATGCACAGAGTTCTCCTGAGGGGATCGGTTGCACAACCTGCGAGCACGTTTACACGTCCAGTAGCGCTGTGAACAGCGTTCGCTTCATTTAGGTGTGGTTTCACAAGAGAGCACCGTGCGCGTTGTGTAGTTTTCCGGGAGCCGGCCGTGGCCGGGACCGTCGGCAGGTTCGCCGTGCATGCCGGGCCGCCGCGATACTGGGGAGATGACCAGGGTCATCGCGGGGAGCGCCGGAGGGCGGCGGCTGGCCGTCCCGGCGGGACGGGACACCAGGCCGACCAGCGACCGCGCCAGGGAGGGCCTCTTCTCCACGGTGCTGGCCCTCCTCGGCCCGCTGGACGGGCTTCGCGTCGCCGACCTGTACGCGGGGTCGGGGGCCGTCGGCCTGGAGGCGCTCTCCAGGGGTGCCGCCCACGCGCTGCTCGTCGAGTCGCATCCGCGTGCGATGAAGGTGATCCGGCAGAACGCCGAGGTCCTCGGGTTCCCGGGCGCCGTCCCGTGCCCGGACAAGGTGGAGCGGGTCGTCCGCAGACCGCCGGACGAGCCGTACGACCTGATCTTCGCGGACCCGCCGTACACGCTTGCGGACGCGTCCGTCACCGTCCTGCTGGAGAACCTGCGCGACCACGGGTGGGCCGCACCGGACGCGCTGGTCGTCGTGGAACGCGCCGCGCGAGGGCCGGCGCTGCGGTGGCCGGACGGGTACGAGGCCGAGCGGGACCGGCGCTACGGCGAGGCGACTTTCTGGTACGGGCGCGCCGCGTGGCCCTTGACATGAACGGATTCGGGTAGGGGCACGCGCATGGGACCCGGGATCGACCGCGCGCTGGCACGTACCTGGGTCGTCACCCTGGTGCTGATCATCGCGCTGATGGCGAACGTCACCTATGTGCAGGGATTCGAGGCGCAGGAGCTGCGGGACTCCGCTCTCAACGCCCGCCGGCTCGACGACCGCTTCAAGGTCGACCGCGGGCCCATCGTGGCGGACGGCGAGCGCCTCGCCTGGTCGGAGAAGATCGACGACGAGCGCTACCGGCGCCGGTACGAGGACGGCCCGGTCTTCGCGCCCGTCACCGGCTACTTCTCCGTGTTCTCCCAGACCGGCCTGGAGGAGGCCGCGAACCATTTCCTGGACGGGACCGACGACCGGCTCGCCACGTCCAACCTCATCGACAAGATCCTCGGAGAGCACGTTCCGGGCGGGACGGTCGAGGCCACCGTCGACGTCGAGGCGCAGCGCGTCGCCTACGAGGCGCTCAAGGGCGCGGGAGTGCGGCGTGCGGCGGCCGTCGTCCTCGACGCCGACACGGGCGCGATCCTGGTGATGGCCTCCACGCCGGCCTACGACCCGAACGAGGTCTCCACCCTCGACGGGGAGAAGGCGGAGGCGGCGTTCCAGCGCCTGAACGCCCAGAAGCTCAAGCCGTTGCTCAACAAGGCCACCAGGGAGCTGTTCCCGCCCGGGTCCACGTTCAAGACCGTGGTCGCCGCGGCCGCGCTGGAGGCCGGGGCGAGCAGGGACACCGGGGTCAGGGCCGGACGCAGCTACAAACCGCCGGGCGCCGGGCAGGCGATCAACAACGACGCCGGCGACATCGGCGGGGCGTGCGATCTGAAGCGGATCCCGCTCATCGAGGCGTACGCGCAGTCGTGCAACACCACGTTCGCCTACATGGGCGCGGAGGAACCCGGCAACGACGCCGTCCACGAGAAGGCCGCCGACTTCGGATTCGGTGACCGGATCGAGTACGCGGACGGCCTGCTCAGCGCCGCCTCCTCCTTCCCGCAGACCGACCAGCCGGCGCTCAGCGCGCTCGGCTCCATCGGGCAGGGCAGCACGGTCGCCACGCCGCTGCAGATGGCCATGGTCGCCGCCGCGGTCCTCAACGGCGGGGTGGTCATGCGGCCGCACCTCATCGACAGGCTGCGCGCCCCCGGCGGCCGGACGGTGGACGACATCTCGCCCGGCCGGATGTCCCGTGCCCTGACGTCCGAGCAGGCCGGGCAGATGCGGGACATGATGGAGGCCGTCGTCGAGAGGGGCACGGGCAAGTCCCTGAAGGGCACGTCCATCCTCGGCGGCAAGACGGGGACCGCCGACGTCGCCGGCGCCCCCTACAACGACCGCTGGTTCATCGGCTTCGGCCCGCGCGACGACCCGGAGTACGCGGTCGCGGTGATGACCGAGGCGCCCGGCTACGGCATCGAGTCCGGCCCGATCGCCGCCAGGATCGTCGATGCGCTGGTCCGCTGACACGTGCCGGAGCCGGACCCGGGCGAGCCCGGGTGAAAGCGGGCCGAATACGATTTGGTACGTTCGCGCCGCAGGTCAGAAACCGGGACCGAGGGGGTTCACGCCGTGCGCCGTGTCGTCTGTCCGGGATCGTTCGACCCCGTCACCAACGGGCATCTCGACATCATCAGCCGCGCCTCCCGTCTCTATGACGAGGTGGTCGTCGCCGTGCTGATCAACAAGAACAAGAAGAGCCTGTTCACCGTCGACGAACGCGCCGGCATGATCTCCGAGGTCACCAAGGAGTACGGCAACGTCAAGGTGGACACGTTCTACGGGCTCACCGTCGACTACTGCAGAGAGCAGGACATCCCGGTGATCGTCCGCGGGCTCCGGGCCGTCAGCGACTACGAGTACGAGCTGCAGATGGCCCAGATGAACCACCGGATCGCCGGAGTGGAGACGCTCTTCATGGCGACGAACCCCGAGTACGCGTTCCTTTCGTCAAGCCTGATGAAAGAGGTCGTGAAATTCGGCGGTGACATCTCCGGGCTCGTCCCCGACATCGTGCACGACCGCCTGGTCGATCGGCTCCGGCAGGACGAGTGACGGCCCCGCCCTGGTGAGGGCGCCGCGAGTTGGGGCAATGGCCGGGTCTTCGGTACCCTGTGGCATCGGCCATCACCCGCGGCCGTCATTCTCATGCCTCACGAAAGCAGGAAGCCGCTGACACGCCTCGACCCCAACGCCCCACTCGTGCTCGACACCCGAGCGTTGAGCAGGCAGCCCGGGTCGTCGCGGGAGGAGCACCTGTCCGTGCCGGCACCGGAGAATTTCGGCATCGAGATGGTGGGCGTCCCCGAAGGCGCCGCGATCGACCTGGACATCCGGCTCGAAGCGGTACTCGAAGGGGTGCTCGTCACCGGCACGGCGACGGTCCCCCTCCAGGGGGAGTGCTCCCGCTGCCTCGACCCGATCGCCTCGACCTTCGAGGCGGACTTCCAGGAACTCTTCGTCTACGACGACACCCGCTCCGGCGGGAACGCCGACGACGACGAGCTCCGCCTCGAGGGCGATCTGATCGACCTCGAACCCGTCCTGCGGGACGCGGTGGTGCTCGCGCTGCCGCTGTCCCCGCTGTGCCGGGAGGACTGCCCGGGCCTGTGCCCGGACTGCGGTGTACGGCTGGCGGACGCCGAACCCGGCCACCGCCACGACGTCGCCGACCCCCGATGGGCGGCGCTGCAGGACATGGCCGGCGACCTGGCGCCGGCTCCCCCCGGCCGGGGGGGCGGGAGCTCAGGCCCCCGTGGTTCATCCGACCGACGAGAAGGAAAGCAGGAGGGCTGACGTGGCCGTCCCCAAGCGGAAGAAGTCGCGCAGCAACACGCGGCACCGGCGTGCGCAGTGGAAGACCGCGGCGCCGAACCTGGTCGAGTGCCCGACGTGCCGCGACCACAAACTGCCCCACACCGCCTGCGCGACGTGCGGCACCTACGACCGGCGGCAGGTCATCACCCCGTCGTCCTGAGTGAACACTTCTCATCCTCGGCCGCCGGCACCCGGTGCCGGCGGCGGACCGGATGAGAGTCTCGGTCTTCTCGCATCCTGGGGGGCGGATCCGCGCGTACGGCGCGGCCCGCCCCCCGCGATGCGGCAGGACAGGCACCCGACCACCCGGCGCGTGACGTCGGCGTGGTGACCGGCGCGGACACTGCGCCCGGAGCCGTGGTGCACGCCGGGATCACCGACCGGCGCGCACCTCGTCTTCGCGGACCCTCCACGCCGAGCGTCCTCGCCGTCCCGGCCGTTCCGGCCGCGCGCCACAGACGCGACCGCGCCCTGCGCGGTGCACGGCCTGCGAGGAGGGCCCTGTGAGCGGCAAGAAAAGCGACCCCGCGCCGGATCGCGCGGAACTCAGCGGCGCGCTCGGCGTCGTCATCGACGGCGACCTGCTCGAACGCGCACTCACCCACCGTTCCTACGCCTACGAGAACGGCGGGCTGCCCACCAACGAGCGGCTGGAGTTCCTCGGCGACTCGGTGCTCGGCCTCGTCGTCACCGACACCCTGTTCCGGGGCCACCCCGACCTGCCCGAGGGGCAGCTGGCCAAGCTGCGCGCCGCCGTGGTCAACATGCGGGCCCTCGCGGGCGTCGCGCGGGGCCTCGGCGTCGGCGCCCACATCCGGCTCGGCCGCGGCGAGGAGGGCACCGGCGGCCGCGACAAGGCGTCGATACTGGCCGACACGCTGGAGGCGCTGATCGGCGCGGTCTACCTCGACCGCGGCCTGGACGAGGCGTCCGCCCTGGTGCACCGCCTCTTCGACGGGCTGATCACCCGTTCGGCGGGCCTCGGCGCCGGCCTGGACTGGAAGACCTCGCTGCAGGAGCTCACCGCGGTCGAGGAGCTCGGCGTCCCCGAGTACCACGTCGCCGAGAGCGGCCCCGACCACCAGAAGACGTTCCGTGCCACGGTACGGGTCGGCGGGACGGCCTACGGGGCCGGTGAGGGCCGCAGCAAGAAGGAGGCCGAGCAGCACGCCGCCGAGGCCGCCTGGAACGAGATCCGCCGGATCGTCGTGGAGCGTGAGGTCGCCGAGCAGGCAGATCAGACCGAGCAGGCAGACCAGGCAGATCAGGCCGAGGAGGCGCGGGAGGCCGGTCAGCGGCAGGCCGGTCAGGCGGCCCAGGCCGGTGCCTGAGCTTCCCGAGGTCGAGGTCGTCCGGCGCGGCCTGGAACGCTGGACGACCGGCCGCACCATCGAGTCCGCCGAGGTCCTGCACCCGCGGTCGGTGCGCCGCCACGAGCCCGGCCCGGCCGACTTCGCCGGACGCCTCGCCGGCCGCACCGCCCTGACACCCCGCCGCCGCGGCAAGTACCTGTGGGTGCCGCTGGGCGCGGACGGCGGCGGTGCGCCGGGGGAGGCGATGCTGGCCCACCTCGGGATGAGCGGCCAGCTGCTCGTCGGCGAGCCGGACCGGGAACGCGAAAGGCATCTGCGGGTCCGCATCGGCTTCGACGACGGCGGCCGCGACCTGCGCTTCGTCGACCAGCGCACGTTCGGGCATCTCATGGTCGCCGACCTGGTGCCCGACGTGATCGGCGGGCCGGGAGGCCCCGGGCTCGTCCCGGAGCCGATCGTGCACATCGCCGCCGATCCGCTGGAGGACGCCTTCGACGCCGAGGCGTTCTTCCGCGCCCTCCGCCGCCGCAGGACCGGGATCAAGCGGGCTCTGCTCGACCAGTCCCTGATCAGCGGCGTCGGCAACATCTACGCCGACGAGGCGCTGTGGCGGGCCAGGCTGCACTGGGCGCGGCCCACCGAGACGATGACGCGAGCGGAGGCCGCGCGCGTCCTGGAGGCCGCACAGGACGTCATGGGGGCCGCCCTGGCCGTCGGCGGGACGTCGTTCGACAGCCTGTACGTCAACGTGAACGGTGAGAGCGGTTACTTCGAACGGTCCCTGGACGCCTACGGGCGGCGCGACGAACCGTGCCGCCGCTGCGGCGCGCCGATCCGCCGCGACGAGTTCATGAACCGCTCGTCCTACACCTGCCCCGTGTGCCAGCCGCGTCCCCGCAGGGCACGGTATTAGGCGACCGGAGTCACGATCGAGATGGGGGGACGCGATGGACGGCGGTGACGAGGACATCGTCCGGCTCACGGCCTGGGTGCGCGGCCACGTCCAGGGAGTCGGTTTCCGCTGGTGGGTGCGGGCACGGGCGCTCGAGCTCGGCCTCGACGGCACCGCCGCCAACCTCGCCGACGGGCGCGTCGAGGTCGTCGCCGAAGGACCCCGCCGGAAATGCCGGCGGCTCCTGGAGCTGCTGGACGGCGACGCGCCCGCGGGCCTGCCCGGACGCCCCGGCAAGGTGACGGGCGTGACCTGCCGCTGGAGCGAGCCGCGCGGAGAGGGCTCCGGTTTCCATGAGCGCTGACCGGGTAGGGGGTTCCGGTTTATACCTGCTAAACTAGTAGAGGAAGGTTGTTACCGGCCTGTGATGTGCGTCTTGACCAGGACACCGGCCGGTGCGACTCTAGACGATACGCGCACCGACTTGATTCGATTCTCGTGCGTGATCCCTGCTGGTTACTCAGCGTGGAGGACCCTTAGTCATGGCGAAGGCTCTACTCGGCCACGTCGGCGGTCCCGACCCCCGGATGGTCGCGGAGATGCGGCGTCTTCAGCAGCGCGTACGTGATCTGGAAGCCGAGCTCGTACGGCTTCAGGCAGAGAACGACGCGCTCGCGACGGCGCCGGACGACGATGTGATGTCCCTTGCGGTCAAGGACCGTGAACCCGCGCTGACCTGATCAGCGCCTTTCTCAAGAGTGGACAGGGACGCCACGACCTGGCGTCCCTTGTTTATTGCAGCGCCCCTGGCGGTCGTGTAGCCGGCCTCCGGCCTTGGCGGCCCTTCCTTCTTCGGCGGGCACCGCGGTGCGATCGCATGGTGGCCGCGATGGCCGGTTCGGGTGCCCGGTCCTGTTCCCTTCGGGCCTGGCGGTGCGGGTGTACCCTCGGGCTGATGTACGGGGAACGGTCAGGATCCGGTCAAACCTTGGTACGCATTCTGCCTGTCCGAATCTGATGGCAGCTGTAGCGATCGGCGGAATTCGGGGCATCCGGTGGTGCATGACCGCCGTGACCCGAATCCAGTGCGGCGACCGCGCGTCCCGTGCCCGAGCCGACCTCGGCCGTTGTATAACGAACACGGCCGGCCGGCCATCGCCCAGTCACCTCAGGAGGACGGCGGACGCGTGTACCTGAAGAATTTGACGCTGCGCGGCTTCAAGTCCTTCGCGTCCTCCACCACGCTGAAGTTCGAGCCGGGCATCACCGCCGTCGTCGGGCCGAACGGGTCGGGCAAGTCCAACGTCGTCGACGCACTGGCCTGGGTCATGGGGGAGCAGGGCGCCAAGTCGCTGCGCGGCGGCAAGATGGAGGACGTCATCTTCGCCGGCACCGCCAGCCGGGCGCCGCTCGGCCGGGCCGAGGTCGTGCTGACGATCGACAACTCCGACGGCGCGCTGCCGATCGACTACACCGAGGTCACGATCAGCCGGCTGATGTTCCGGTCCGGCAGCAGCGAGTACGCGATCAACGGGGACTCGTGCCGGCTCCTCGACATCCAGGAGCTGCTGTCCGACTCCGGCATCGGCCGCGAGATGCACGTCATCATCGGGCAGGGCCAGCTCGACCGCGTCCTGCACTCGGGCCCCGAAGGGCGCCGCGCGGTGATCGAAGAGGCCGCGGGTGTCCTGAAGCACCGCAAGCGCAAGGAGAAGGCGCTCCGCAAGCTGGACGCGATGCAGGGGAACCTGACCCGCGTCCAGGACCTCACCGGTGAGCTGCGGCGGCAGCTGAAGCCGCTGGGGAGGCAGGCGGAGATCGCGCGCAAGGCCGCCGTCATCCAGGCCGACCTGCGTGACGCCCGGTTGCGGCTGCTGGCCGACGACCTGGTCACCTTGCGGACGAGGCTTGAGCAGGAGGCGGCCGACGAGGCCGCCGTCCGGGAGCGCCGCACCGAGACGGAGCGGGCGCTGGCCGAGGCGCAGGAACGCGAGGCCGTGCTGGAGGCCGAGGAGGCCGAGCAGGCGCCCAGGCTCGCGCTCGTGCAGGACACGTGGTTCCGGCTGTCGGCGCTGAAGGAGCGGTTGCGGGGCGTCGCCGATCTCGCGGCCGAGCGGCATCGCAATGCCGCCGAAGCGCGCGATGAGGAACGGCGCGGCCGCGATCCCGAGGAGATGGAGCGCGAGGCCGCCGAGGTCCGCGAGCAGGAGGACATGCTCCGGGAGGCGCTGGAGGCGGCGCAGGACGGGCTTTCCGCGGCCGTCGAGGAGCGGTCGGGAGCAGAGGAGGCCCTGGCCGCCGAGGAACGGCGGCTGCAGGCCGCCGCGCGTGCCGCGGCCGACCGGCGGGAGGAGCTGGCCCGGCTGCGGGGACGGGTCGAGGCGCTGCGCAGCAAGGCCGCGGCCGGACGCTCGGAGATCGGCCGGCTCGCCGAGGCGCGGGAGGAGGCCGGGCAGCGCGCCGAGTCCGCGCAGGCCGAGTTCGAGGCGTTCGAGGCCGAGGTCGTGGAGGACCCGGAGTTGGCCGCCGAGCACGAGGTGGCCCAGGAGGCGCTCGCCACCGCCAAGGACGCCGCCGAGGCGGCGCGGGCGGCGGTGGAGGGTCCCCGGCGGGCCCTGAAGGAGGCCCGGTCGGCCGTGGGTTCCGCGCGGTCGGCGGACCAGGCGGCGCAGAAGAAGGTCACGGCGTTGCAGGCCCGGATCGAGGCCCTCGATCTGACGCTGGCCAGCGCCGCCGACGGCGGGGAGGCCCTCCTGGCCGCGGGGGCGGACGGTTCGCTGGAAGGCGTCCTCGGGACGGTGGCGTCGCTGCTGAACGTCCGTCCCGGCTATGAGACCGCGATCGCGGCCGCGCTCGGCAACGCGGCCGAGGCCATCGCCGTCGGCTCGCTGGATACGGCCGAAGCCGCGCTGACGCTGCTGCGTTCCCGCGATGCCGGACGTGCCGGGCTGCTCGTCGGCGGGGGAGCGGCAGTGGCGGGCGGGCGGCTCCCCGGGGTCGACTATGCGGTCGACGCCGTGACGGTGCCGGATGCGGTGCGTCCTGCGGTCGAGCACCTTCTGCGTGACATCGCCGTTGTGGACGATGTCCCGTCCGCTGCCGGGCTGGTGCGCAGGGAGCCTTCTCTGCGGGCCGTCACCCGCGATGGGGAGCTTGTCGGCGCCCACTGGGCTCAGGGCGGCGCAGCGGGTGGAGGGCAGAGCCTCCTGCAGATGCGCGCGACGCTCGATGAGGCCACCGAGGACCTGGCGGCCGCCGAGACGGCGGCGGGTGTCGCGGCCGACGACCTCACGGCGTCCATGGAGCGGGAGCAGGCGGCGCAGACGGCGGTGGAAGCCGCCGAAGCGACCGCTAACGAGACCCAGTCAGGGGTCAACCGGGCGCAGGCGGAGCTTGACCGCGTCCGCGCGCGCTTGCGTGAGTTCGACGCGCAGGCCGCTCAGGAGGCCAAGCGCGCCGCCCGCCTGGAGGCCGACGTCCGCGCCGCCAGGGGCGAGGCGGAGCGGCTGACCAAGGCGCTCGACGCGGCGAACGAATCTCTGGAGCGCGACACCGAGGCGGCAGAGGAACTGGCGATGCGGCTCGCCGAGGCGGAGGAGGCCGCGGAGGTCGCCGACGAGGCCGGGCATGACACGCAGGCCCGCGACGAGCTGAACGCCCGCTGCCAGGAACTGCGCAGCGTCGAGATGGAGTCGAGGCTGACGGTCCGCACCGCCGAGGAACGCGTCCAGGCCATCGCCGGCCGCGCCGACGCGCTCGAACGCGGTGCCCGCCGCGAGCGCGAGGAACGCGCCCGCGCCGCCCAGCGCCGCGCCCGACGCGAGGAGCAGGCGAGGGTCGCCAAGGCCGTCCACCGGGGCGCCAGGACCGCCCTGGACCGCATCGAGCACTCCCTGGACGCGGCCGTACGGCGGCGGGAGGCCGCCGAACAGGCCAAGGCCGCCCGCGAGGCGGAGCTGAAGGTCGTGCGGACCCAGGTCCGCGAGCTGTCCGGGACGCTCGAACGCCTGGTCAACGTCGTGCACGGCAACGAGGTCGCCCGCGCCGAGCAGCGGCTCCGGCTGGAGCAGTACGAGCAGCGGGCCCTGGACGAGTTCGGCCTGGAGGTCGAGTCCCTGGTGTCGGAGTACGGGCCGGACCAGCTCGTCCCGCCCGATCCCGACAAGGGGGAGGACGCGCGGCCCGTCCCGTACGAACGGGCCGTCCAGGAGAAGCGCGCCAAGACCGCCGAGCGGCAGCTCAACCAGCTCGGCAAGGTGAACCCGCTCGCGCTGGAGGAGTTCTCCGCGCTGGAGGAGCGGCACGCGTTCCTCACCTCGCAGCTGGAGGACCTGAAGAAGACCCAGCGGGAGCTGCTCGGCCTCGTCAAGGAGGTGGACGACCGCGTCCAGCAGGTGTTCGGCACCGCCTACGACGACACCGCTCGCGAGTTCGAGCGGATCTTCGCGCGGCTGTTCCCCGGCGGGGAGGGCAGCCTGTCGCTCACCGAGCCGGACGACATGCTCGCCACCGGCGTCGAGGTCGCGGCCCGCCCGCCCGGCAAGAAGGTCAAGCGGCTGTCGCTGCTGTCTGGCGGCGAGCGGTCCCTGGTGGCGATCGCGTTCCTCGTCGCGGTCTTCAAGGCCCGCCCGTCGCCGTTCTACGTCCTGGACGAGGTCGAGGCCGCACTGGACGACACCAACACGCAGCGGCTGCTCACCGTCTTCGAGGAGCTGCGCGAGGCGTCCCAGCTGATCGTGATCACTCACCAGAAGCGGACGATGGAGGGAGCCGACGCCCTCTACGGCGTCAGCATGCGCGGGGACGGCGTCACCCAGGTGGTCAGCCAGCGGCTGCGCGACTGAGTTCGTGCACGAATTTTCACATGACAGAAATATCGGTCACCCTTTCATTGGAACGTTACATCGCCCAGCGTTCCGCATTTCGGACGGGTCCCGAGATGTGGTCTGTATTATTTTCGGGCTCCAATAACTACTTGGTCACGACGCATTCCTGCCGGTGACAGGGAAGTGGCGCGACCGTCGTACACCGACCGTGACGCCGTGACGACGCTGGCGGACTTGTGCGGGTCGAAGTCCATCCACTACCCATATGCACCGTTGGTTCTCCGGCTTCCCTCACCGGACAAACCCCGCCCGGTACGGAGAACCGCTCGGAAGGTGACGCCCGTGGACCCGCAGAAACTCAAAGACAATTTCGCCCTCGTCGGCACGAACGGCGTCGACGTGGCAGAATATTTCTACGCAGACCTATTCGCCCGGGAACCGCAGCTCAGGTCGATGTTCCCGGCGGCGATGGCCAAGCAGCACGAGGTCCTTCTCGCCGCGCTGTCCCAGATCGTCTCGACCGTCGACGACACCGACGCGCTCGTCCCGTTCCTGCAGGACCTCGGCCGGCGGCACCACGGTTTCGGGGTCCTCGGCGACCACTACGCCCCCGTCGGAGCCAGCCTCCTGGCGACCCTCGCCTACTTCAGCGGCCCCGAATGGAACGCGGACCTCGAACGCGACTGGACGGCCGCCTACGGGCTCGTCGCCCAGGTCATGACAGAGGCCGCGGCCGAGCCCGTCTCCTGATCCGGCCCGCATCCTGATCTGACATGGACGCCCAGCGCCTCAAGGACAGCTTCGACCACGTCGCCGGACAGGGCGACCAGGTCGCGCTGTTCTTCTACTCCGACCTCTTCGTCCGCAACCCCCACCTGCGCGACATGTTCCCGATCGGGATGAGCGGCCAGCGCGACAAGCTGCTGCGCGCCCTCGGGCACATCGTCTCCCGGGTCGATGACCTGCCCGCCCTCGTCCCGTTCCTCCAGCAGCTCGGCCGCGACCACCGCAGGTTCGGGATCGTCGCCGAGCATTACCCGCACGTCGGCGCCAGCCTCCTCGCCACCGTGCGGCACTTCTGCGGGCCGTCCTGGAGCGACGACGTCGAGGGCGACTGGAACGCCGCCTACAGCCTGGTCGCCAAGGTCATGCTGGAGGCCGCCGACGAGAACGCCCTCACAAGCCCCGCCTGGTGGAACGGCCAGGTCCTCGGTGTCGAACGGCGACGGTTCGACATCAGCGTCCTGCGCGTCCAGCCGGACCGGCCGCTGCCCTACCGGCCCGGCCAGTCGGTCGCGCTGGAGGTGCCGGCCCGGCTGCGGCACTGGCGCTACTACTCGATGGCGAACGCCCCCCGTCCCGACCACACCGTGGACTTCCACATCCGGCTCGTCGACGGCGGCCCGGTGAGCCCCGTCCTGGTGCGCGGAACCGAGACCGGTGACCGGGTCCGGATGGGCGCCCCCGTCGGCACGCTCACGCTGGACGAGGCGTCCGGGCGGGATGTCCTCCTGGTGGCGGGCAGCACCGGCCTGGCCCCGCTCAAGGCGATCCTGGAGCAGATCTCGCAGCGCGCCGCCCCTCCGCGCGTGCACCTGTTCTTCGGCGCCCGCACCAGGGACGGCCTGTACGACCTGGAAGACCTGACCAAACTGGCCGGCGAGTTCCGCTGGCTCACCGTCGTGCCCACCGTGTCGGACGAGTCCGGCGGCCACGGCTTCTCCGCCCTGCTCCAGTCAGGGCTCCAATCGGGGCTCCAGCCGGGACCCCAAGCGGGCGACGACGACGTCGAGCACGGAAATCTGTCGGACGTCGTGGCCAGGCACGGCCCCTGGGACGGCCACGACGCCTACGTGTGCGGGCCGTCCGCGATGGTCGGGCACACGGTCGAGCAGCTCACGCGGCTCGGCGTCGCCCGCGACCGCATCCGGCTGGAAACCTTCGCAGACGCACAGAGGTGAGCGCGTTGAACTCCCCGAACCTTCCCGTCGTCTCCGCGGGCACGCGGCTGACCCCGGGCGAACTGCAGTCGGTGGTCTTCGCCCGGGCCGCCCTCGGCCGCCGCGGATACGACGAGGAGCAGGTCCGCAACTTCCTGGCGTACGTCGAGCGGGAACTCGTCCAGATCTTCGGCGACAAGGCGGCCCTCGCCGACGAGGTCGACCGGCTGCGCGCCCAGGCGGCCAAGGGCACACCCGGCGTGATGGCGCCCGAGGACGCCCACTTCCAGGCCGTCCGCATCCTCTCGCAGGCCCAGCAGACCGCCGACCTGTACGTCGCGGACGCCGAGCGCTACACGCGCGAGCTGGCCCACGAGGCCAGGCTGCACCGGGAGGCGATCCTGTCCGACGCCAAGGGACGCGCCGAGCACATGCTGGAGGACGCCCACCGCAAGGCCGCCGCGGTTGCCGACGCGGCCGTCCGCAACGCCGAACAGACCGCGCCGCCGCCCGTCATCCGCCAGGAGGCCCCGCCGGCCGACGAGCGACGCGCCATGGAACGGGAGATCGCCTACCTGCGCACCTACAGCGACGTCTACCGCACCCACCTCCGCTCCTACCTGGAGGCCCTTCTGCGAAACGTTGACGAGTGGGAGAACTCCGAGCGCGCGTCACTGCCCGCCCCCGGGCCCGCACAGTGATCACGGCCTGCGTCGGAAGGGGGGTTCCAGGGGGCCGCCCCCCGGGGTAGACACCTTCTGGAAAACTGGGGGCGCTATGGAATATCTGATCGTCATCGCCGCGCTGGCCGCGGTCGCACTGATCGTCGGCGGCGTCATGCTGCTGCGGCCCCGTCGCGGGCGGCCGCGGCCGCCCGCCGAGCGGCCCACGGAACGGGCGGGAGGAGCGACCGCCGCCGACGAGGCGGAGGGCGGCGCCCCCACCATCGAGAGGGCGCCGCCGACGGAGGTACCGCCGCCGCGGCCCACGGTCGAGATCGAGAGGCCGCCGCCCGGTGCGGGCAGGCTGGTCCGGCTGCGCGCCCGCCTCGCCCGCTCCCAGAACACCTTCGGCAAGACCCTCCTCGTCCTGCTGTCGCGCGAAACGCTCGACGACGACGCCTGGGAGGAGATCGAGGACACCCTGATCACGGCCGACATGGGCGCGGCCGTGGCCCGCCAGGTCACCGACGACCTGCGGACCCGGGTCCAGGTCCTCGGCACCCGCGAGGTGGGCGAGGTCCGCGAGCTGCTCAAGCAGGAGCTCGTCAAGCAGATCGGCCCGGATCTGGACCGCTCCCTCCGGACCGAGGCGCCGGGGGACCGTCCCGCCGTGATGATGGTCGTCGGCGTCAACGGCACGGGCAAGACCACCACCTGCGGCAAGCTCGGCCGGGTCCTCGTCGGCGACGGCAAGACCGTCCTGCTCGGCGCCGCCGACACCTTCCGCGCCGCCGCCGCCGACCAGCTGGAGACGTGGGGCAACCGGGTCGGGGCGCAGGTCGTCCGCAAGGAGGAGGGCTCCGACCCCGCCAGCGTCGCGTTCGACGCCGTCAAGCAGGGCATCGACACCAAGGTCAACGTGGTGATCGTCGACACCGCCGGCCGGCTGCACACCAAGACCGGGCTGATGGACGAGCTGGGCAAGGTCAAGCGCGTCGTGGAGAAGCAGGCCACGGTCGACGAGGTGCTGCTCGTCCTGGACGCCACCACCGGGCAGAACGGCATGCAGCAGGCCCGCGTCTTCGCGGAGGTCGTCAACATCACGGGTATCGCGCTGACCAAGCTGGACGGCACCGCGAAGGGCGGCATCGTCGTCCAGGTGCAGCGGGAACTGGGCGTCCCGGTCAAGCTGGTCGGGCTGGGGGAGGGCCCGGACGATCTGGCCCCCTTCGAACCCGAGGCCTTTGTGGACGCGATCCTGGGAGACTGAAAAAAGGTCCAATGTCGCCTAAATAAGGCATGTGAGGTTTCGGAAACACCGGCGAAACACGCCGGGGTCGGTTTTCACACCGAGGAAACGTAAGAGCCCCTCAGGTGAAACGGCCGCGCCAGAGTCTCTGAGCAGTCACGTTCCCTGGCGAGGAGGGACTCTCTCAGAGATGAAGATCGATAGCGGTAACACCGCGTGGATACTGACGAGCGCGGCGCTCGTGCTGCTGATGACACCGGGGCTGGCCTTCTTCTACGGAGGCATGAGCCGGGCCAAGAGCGTGCTCAACATGATGATGATGAGCTTCGTCAGCATCGCCGTCGTCGGCATGGCGTGGGTCGTCTACGGCTGGTCCCTGGCGTTCACCTCCGGCGGCGGGCTCAGCTCGTTCATCGGCGGGTTCGGCGAATGGGGACTGGTCGGCCTGGAGACCGCCGCCACCGCCGACGACGGCACCGGCATCCCGAAGCTGGTGTTCGTGGCCTTCCAGGCGACGTTCGCCATCATCACCGTCGCGCTCATCAGCGGCGCGGTCGCGGACCGTGCCAAATTCGGGGCCTGGGTCGTGTTCACCCTGGCCTGGGTGACGCTCGTGTACTTCCCGATCGCCCACTGGGTCTGGTGGTCGGACGGCGAAGAGGGCGGCCAGGCCGGCTGGATCTTCGAACTCGGCGCACTCGACTTCGCGGGCGGCACCGTCGTCCACATCAACGCGGGAGTCGCGGCGCTCGCCCTGGTACTCGTCCTCGGCAAGCGCAGGGGCTGGCCGAAGGAGCCGATGCGCCCGCACAACCTGCCGTTCGTCCTGCTCGGCGCCGGGCTGCTGTGGTTCGGCTGGTTCGGCTTCAACGCCGGCTCGGCCGGCGCCGCCAACGAGGTCGCGGGCGTCGCGTTCATCAACACGCTCGTCGCGACCTGCGCCGCCGCGTTCGCCTGGATCGTCGTCGAAAAGCTGCGGGACGGCTCGTCCACCACGCTCGGCCTCGCGTCCGGTGTCGTCGCCGGACTCGTCGCCATCACCCCGGCCTGCGCGTTCGTCACCCCGCTCGGCGCCATCGCCGTCGGACTCGTCGCCGGCGCGGTCTGCGCCTTCGCGGTCAGCCTCAAGTACAAACTCGGCTACGACGACGCGCTCGACGTGGTCGGCGTCCACATGGTCGGCGGCATCGTCGGCGCCCTGCTGATCGGCCTCCTGGCCACCACCGCGGTCAACGACGGCGGCGCCGACGGGCTGTTCGCCGGTGGCGGGCTGTCGCTGCTCGGCAAGCAGGCGGTGGCGGTTCTGGCCACCCTCGCCTACTCGTTCGTCGTCACCTACCTGATCGCCAAGCTCATCGACCTGGTGATGGGCTTCCGCATCAGCGAGGACGACGAGGCCGCCGGAATCGACAGCACCGCGCACGCGGAGACCGCCTACGACTTCGGCACCATCCGGACGGGCGGCGGTTCCGGTGCGACCCTGGCCGCGGCGGCCGCGCCCGCCCCCGCCGCGGACGCGGAGAAGCCCGAGGACGCGGCCAAGAAGGTGGAGGCGTAGGCGATGAAGCTCATCACGGCGGTCATCAAGCCGTTCAAGCTCGACGAGGTCAAGAAGGCCCTGGAGACCTTCGGGGTCAAGGGCCTGACCGTCAGCGAGGCCAGCGGCTACGGCCGGCAGAAGGGGCACACCGAGGTCTACCGCGGCGCCGAGTACCAGGTCGACCTGGTGCCCAAGCTGCGCGTCGAGGTCCTCGTCGAGTCCGAGGACGCCGACGACATCATCGACGTGATCGTCAAGGCGGCCCGCACCGACAAGATCGGCGACGGCAAGGTGTGGGCCGTCCCGGTCGACACCGTCGTCCGGGTCCGCACCGGCGAGACCGGCCCGGAAGCCCTCTGAGGCACCCGGTGACCCTCGCCGCCCCGCCGCCCGGAGACCGCGGCCCGGGCCGTCCCGGCGCCGGCGGCTCCGGGACGGCCGGGGACGTGGCCGACGCGGCCCGTGCCGCCCTCGCGGCGGCGCGGGCCGCGCGCGCCGCGGACCTGGACCGCTGGCTGGGCTCACTCCTCGCGGACCGCCACGTCCCCGGCGACGTGGCGCTCGCCGCGGTCGGCAGCCACGCCCGCCGCGAGCTGACACCCGGCGGTGACCTCGACCTCGTCCTCCTGCACCGCGGCCGCGCGGACGTCGCCGGCGTCGCCGACCGCGTCTGGTATCCGGTCTGGGACTCGGGGCTCCGCCTCGACCACTCCGTCCGCACCGTCCACGAGGCCCGCACCGTGGCGCGCGGCGACATGAAGGCCGCACTCGGGCTCCTGTCGGCCCGCCGGATCGCGGGCGACCACACGCTCGTCGACGAACTGCGCACCGCCGTCCTCACCGACTGGCGCGCCGACGCCCCCCTCCGGCTGGCCGAACTGGCGGCGATGTGCCGCGAACGCTGGGACGACCAAGGCGAACTGGCGTTCCTCCAGGAACCCGATCTGAAGGAGGCGCGCGGCGGGCTGCGCGACGTCCACGTCATGCACGCCGTCGCCGCGGCCTGGGTGGCGTCCGCCCCCGGCGCCCGGGTCCGGGCGGCCCACGACCTCCTGCTGGACGTACGGCACGTCCTGCACGAGGTCACCGGCCGGTCCACCGACCGCCTCGTCCTGCAGGAACACGAATCCGTCGCCCGGGCCCTCGGCCTCCCGGACGCGAACGTCCTGCAGCGATCGATCGCGGAGGCCGCCCGCACGATCACCTACGCGGCCACCCACCTGTGGCGCCGCGTGGACCGCTACACCAAGGCCCGGCCCCACCCATCGTCCGGCCCGGCCCCGCGGGGGGTGGAGCGGCGCGGTGTCGAGCGGCGGCCCGTCGGGGACGGCGCCGTCGAACACGAAGGCGAGGTCGTCCTGGCGCGGAACGCCGACCTGAACGACCCCGCGCTCGTGCTCCGCGTCGCCGCGGCCGCCGCCCAGGCGGGCCTGCCGATCGCACCCGCCACGGTCGCCCGGCTCGCCGAGCGCGCCGTCCTGCCGCGGACGCCCTGGCCCGCCGCCGCCCGCGACGCCCTCGTGTCCCTGCTCGGCGCCGGGCCCGCCGCCATCGGCGTCTGGGAGGCCCTCGACCAGGCCGGGCTGATCGTCCGGCTGCTGCCCGACTGGGAGCACGTCCGCAACCGCCCGCAGCGCAACCCGGTGCACCGCTTCACCGTTGACCGCCACCTGGTGGAGGCCGCCGCGGGAGCCGCCGCCCTCACCCGCGAGGTCGCCCGGCCCGACCTCCTCCTCGTCGGTGCCCTCCTGCACGACATCGGCAAGGGCCGGCCCGGCGACCACTCCGCCACCGGCGCCGTCATCGCCCGCGACATCGGCGCCCGCCTCGGCTTCCCCGACGACGACGTCCGGGTCCTGGAGACCCTCGTCCGCCACCACCTGCTCCTGCCCGAGACCGCCACCCGCCGCGACCTCGACGACCCGGTGACCGTCCAGACCGTCACCGCCGCCGTCTCCCGGGTGCCCGGCCGCGAACGCGAGATCATCGACCTCCTCGCCGCCCTCGCCATCGCCGACGGCAACGCCACCGGACCCGCCGCCTGGGGTGCCTGGAAGGCGGGCCTGGTCGCCGAACTGGCCCGCCGCGCCGCCGCCGCGCTGTCCGGCGGAACACCGCCGCCCGCCCCCGCGCTCGGATCCGATCAACTGGCCCTGGCCCGCCACGACGGCGCCGCCGTCCGCGTCACCGGATCGCGCATCACCATCGCAGCCCCGGACCGTCCCGGCCTTCTGTGGCGCGCCGCCGGCGTCCTGGCCCTCCACCGCCTGGCGGTGAAGACGGCCCGCACCATCTCCTCCCCGGAAGGCTCCGGCGGGACGGCCGTGCTGGACTTCACGGCCGTGCCCGAGTACGGGACGCCGCCGGATCCGGCCAGCCTGGAGGCGGATCTGCGGCGCATGCTCGCGGACCGGCTCGATGTGGCCGACCGCCTCGAACGCCGCGCCCGGTCGGCGCGGGTGCGTCCGGGCGTGACGGTTCCCCCGCCCCGGGTGATGATCTTGGACGACGCGTCCCGCACCGCCACCGTCGTCGAGGTGCGCGCACACGACCGCCCGGGGCTGCTCTGGCGGATCGGGCAGGCGCTGGGCGCGAGCGGCCTGCAGGTCCGCGCGGCGCAGGTCGACACCCTCGGCGCCGAGGCCGTGGACGTCTTCTACGTGGTGGACGAACATGGCCGCCCCCTGGACGACCCCGCCGCCCTCGAGACCGCCCGCGTCGAGGTTCTGGCGGCCCTGCACTAGCTTCGCAGCCCTGCACCGACTTCACCCGCTCGTAGAACACGCACCCGTCTCCGCCGGGCCGCCCGGGAACAGGATCGTGCTCGGGGCCGGAGGAGTGATCCAGCCCGGGAACGATGCGATATGAGCGCCTTCCCGGAACGGGCTCGGCGAGAGGGGTGGGGCTCGGCCGGTGACCCGATACGCTGATAGGCGATCCCAGACGCTTTCCAAGGACGGTCCAGACACGTGTTCGAGACGCTCTCCGACCGGTTGACGACGGTCTTCTCGTCGCTGCGCAGCAAGGGCCGGCTCTCCGAGGCCGACATCGACGCCACGGCCCGCGAGATCCGGATCGCGCTACTTGAGGCCGACGTCGCGCTGCCCGTGGTCAAGGACTTCATCGCGGAGGTCAAGGAGCGGGCGCGAGGCTCGGAGGTCTCGCAGGCGCTGAACCCGGCACAGCAGGTCGTCAAGATCGTCAACGAGGAGCTCATCAACATCCTCGGTGGCGAGACCCGCCGGATCAGGCTGGCCAAGACCCCGCCCACCGTGATCATGCTCGCGGGCCTTCAGGGGGCGGGCAAGACGACCCTCGCGGGCAAACTGGCCCGGTGGCTGAAGCAGGAGGGCCACGCGCCGATGCTCGTGGCCGCCGACCTGCAGCGTCCCAACGCCGTCCAGCAGTTGGAGATCGTCGGCCAACGGGCCGGGGTGCCGGTGTTCGCGCCCGAGCCGGGCAGCGGCGTCGGCGACCCGGTGGACGTGGCGCGCCGGTCGATCGACCAGGCGCGGCAGGCCCAGCACGACGTCGTCGTCATCGACACCGCGGGACGTCTCGGCGTCGACACCGAGATGATGCAGCAGGCCATCGACATCCGGGACGCCGTCGACCCCGACGACGTGCTGTTCGTCGTCGACGCCATGGTCGGCCAGGACGCGGTCAACACCGCCCAGGCGTTCATGGACGGCGTCGGCTTCGACGGCGTCGTCCTCACCAAGCTCGACGGCGACGCCCGCGGCGGCGCGGCGCTCTCGGTCCGGCACGTCACCGGCCGGCCGATCATGTTCGCCTCGACGGGCGAGAAGCTCGAGGAGTTCAGCGTCTTCCACCCGGACCGCATGGCGGGCCGGATCCTCGACATGGGCGACATCCTCACCCTGATCGAGCAGGCCGAGCAGGCGTTCGACGCCGAGCAGGCCGAGAAGATGTCCAGCAAGTTCGCCTCGGGCGAGGACTTCACGCTCGAGGACTTCCTCGAGCAGATGATGATGATCCGCAAGCTCGGCCCGATCGGCAACCTGCTCGGCATGATGCCGGGCATGGGGCAGGTCCGCGATCAGATCAGCCAGATCGACGACAAGGACCTGGACCGCATCGCCGCGATCATCCGCTCGATGACTCCCCAGGAACGCTCCCAGCCCAAGATCATCAACGGTTCGCGGCGGGCCCGCATCGCGAGCGGTTCGGGCGTCGCCGTCGGCGAGGTCAACAGCCTGGTCACCCGGTTCTTCGACGCGCAGAAGATGATGCGCCAGATGGCCGGCGGGATGGGCATCCCCGGCATGCCCGGCGGACGGAAGAAGGCGACCAAGGCGGCGAAGGCGTCCAAGAACAAGAAGGGCAGGCAGCGCAGCGGCGACCCGCGCAAGCGTGCCGGCAAGGACCGGCAGGACGACCGGCAGCCCGCGGCCGACGGCATGCCCCAGGGGCTGCCCCCCGGTCTCGGCGGTGGTCCGGGCGGCCTTCCTCCCGGTCTCGGCGGCCAGCTCCCGCCCGGCCTGCAGATGCCCGACCTGAGCAAGCTCCAAGGCCGCAAGAAGAAGTGACCGCGCTCGTCCGGGGCTCGGGGGCCGGGTGATGGCGGCCGAGCCCGCCGGTCCCGGACACGGCATCGCGCGATTGCGCTTTTACCGCCATCGTCTGGCAGAATGATTGGCTGGAAACCCGGAATCGTGAGGCGCCCTCTCTCGTCCTGCGCGGCCGGAGTCCATCGGGCGGCCGTAGGCCGGTGTTCCCCACCTGGCACGGGCCCGCCCATCCTGTAATGAAGTCTGGAGTACACCACACCCGTGGCAGTCAAGATCAAGCTCAAGCGTCTGGGGAAGATCCGGAACCCGCAGTACCGGATCATCGTCGCCGACGCCCGCACCAAGCGTGACGGGCGCGCCATCGAGGAGATCGGGCTCTACCAGCCCAAGCAGGAGCCGTCGCTCATCAAGATCGACTCTGAGCGGGCCCAGTACTGGCTCGGCGTCGGCGCGCAGCCGACCGAGCCCGTCCGCAACCTGCTGAAGATCACCGGCGACTGGCAGAAGTTCAAGGGCGAGCCGGGTGCCGAGGGCACCCTCAAGGTCGCCGAGCCGAAGGCCGACAAGAAGGCCGCGTTCGAGGCCGCCGTCAAGGAGTCGATGGGCGACGTCGAGGCCGCGGCCCCCGCGACCAAGGGCAAGAAGAAGGCCGAGCCGAAGAAGGCCGAGCCGAAGAAGTCCGAGGCGAAGGCCGCCGAGAAGTCCGCCGACAAGTCCGAGGCGAAGGCCGCCGAGACCACCGAAGCTAAGAGCGAGGGCTGACAGTGCTCGAAGAAGCGCTCGAGCACCTGGTCCGCGGGATCGTGGACAACCCGGACGACGTCCGGGTCCGCGCCCGCCGGATCCGGGGCGGCCGGGTCCTCGAGGTGCGCGTGCACCCCGAGGACCTCGGGAAGGTCATCGGCCGCAGCGGTCGCACCGCCAAGGCCCTGCGCACGGTGATCAGCGCCCTTTCCGGTGGTCGCTATGTGCGCGTTGACCTGCTCGACGTCAACGAGGTCCGCTGAGTGGCGTTCCGATGAGCGAACCGCTCGTGGTGGGACGGATCGGACGGCCGCACGGCGTCCGCGGTGAGGTCGCCGTCGATGTCCGTACGGACGAACCGGAATCCCGGTTCGCCGAGGGCACGCAGATCGTCACCGACCCGCCGGCCACCGGCCCCCTCACCATCGAGCGTGTCCGCTGGCATTCGGGACGCCTGCTCGTGCGCTTCGCCGGGATCGGCGACCGCGGTGCCGCGGAGGAACTGCGCGGCACCTGGCTCGTCGTCGACCCCGGTGACATCCCCCCGTCCGCCGACCCGGACGACTTCCACGACCAGGAACTGATCGGCCTCACCGTCGTCACCGCGGACGGCACCGACGTCGGCGAGGTCGCCGACGTCCTGCACCACGGCCAGGACCTCCTGGTCGTGCGCGGCGACGCCGGCGAGAAACTGGTCCCGTTCGTGGCGGCGCTCGTCCCCGAGGTGGACGTCCCCGGGGGGCGGCTCGTGATCGACCCGCCCCCCGGACTGCTCGACCCATCATGAGACTCGACATCGTCACGATCTTTCCCGAGTACTTCGCCGCCCTGGACATCTCGCTCATCGGCAAGGCCCGCCGGGGCGGCCTGCTGGACGTGCACGTCCACGACCTGCGCGACTGGACCCACGACCGGCACCGCACCGTCGACGACACCCCGTACGGCGGCGGCCCCGGCATGGTCATGAAACCTGAGCCCTGGGGCGAAGCCCTCGACACCATCGCCCCGCCCGCACCGGGCCCGCACGCCTCCGGCGCCGGACCGGTGTCCTCACCACCGCGGCCCTCGGGCGAACCCCCGACACCCCCACCACCGCCCGACCCGCTGCCGCGGCTGATCATTCCGACGCCGAGCGGGCGGCCGTTCACCCAGGCCGACGCGGCCCGTTACGCCGCCGAACCCTGGCTGCTCTTCGCCTGCGGCCGCTACGAAGGCATCGACACCCGGGTCGCGGCGGAAGCCCGCACCCGGATGCCCGTGGACGAGGTCAGCCTCGGCGACTTCGTGCTCGCCGGCGGAGAGGTCGCCGTCCTGGTCATGGTCGAGGCGATCGGGCGTCTCCTGCCCGGAGTGCTCGGCAACGCCGACTCGGTCGCCGACGACTCCTTCGCGCCGGGCGCCATGGAGTCGCTGCTGGAGGGCCCCGTCTACACGAAACCACCCGTCTGGCGTGAGCGTCCCGTCCCGGACGTCCTCCTGTCCGGACACCACGGCGCGATCGCCCGCTGGCGGCGCGACGAGGCGCTCCGCCGCACCGCGCGGCACCGGCCCGAACTGCTCGCCCGACTCGCACCGGAGGACCTCGACACGCGGGATCGCGCCGTGCTGCGCGAGGCCGGTTTTCCGGTTGACGGCGAAGGTATGGCAGACTGAAGCGTTCGTGCGTCCAGTTCGCACGGCACCCCACGACCACTTTCCGCGGCGCGACGCCCCCACCGAAGACCCACTGGGGCCTCTCGACGCCCGCGTTCGACCATGAGGAACCGCAGCGATGCACACCCTGATCCAGGAGATCGAGAAGGCCGCGATGCGCGCCGACGTGCCGGACTTCCGTCCGGGCGACACGCTGAAGGTGCATGTGCGTGTCACCGAGGGCAACCGGAGCCGAATCCAGGTCTTCCAGGGCGTGGTGATCCGGCGGCAGGGCGGCGGCGCCCGTGAGACCTTCACCGTCCGCAAGGTCAGCTACAGCGTCGGCGTCGAGCGGACGTTCCCGATCAACAGCCCCTCCATCGACAAGATCGAGGTCGTCACCCGCGGCGACGTCCGCCGCGCCAAGCTCTACTACCTGCGCAACCTGCGCGGCAAGGCCGCGCGGATCAAGGAGAAGCGCGACCACTGAGCCCCTCTTCCTCCGCCGCCGAGACCGCGATCCGTGTGCCCGCCGAGGATGAGAAGGACTCGTTGAGCGGATGAACCACGACGCCCCGGGAACCCGTAACGGTGACCGGGGCGTCGGGCGTTCCGGAGGGAGCCGGCCGGCCCGGCCGCCGGCGACACGCCCACTGGAGGCGTCCCGTGGGCCCCGCGCCGCTAGGCTTTCGCTCTGATGACTGACGAGGACGATCGGAGAGACGTGCGATCCGAAGCCGAGGGCGCGGTGCCCGAAGAGAAGGAGCCCGTGGACTCGGCCGAGGAGACGGGCGAAGACTCCGAGGACGACGGCGAAAAGAAGAAGAAGCAGGGTTCGTTCTGGAAAGAACTCCCCGTCCTCATCGTGGTCGCCGTCGTACTGGCCCTCGTCATCAAGGCATTCGCGGTTCAGGCGTTCTACATTCCGTCCGGTTCCATGGAGAACACCCTCCAGGTCGGTGACCGCGTCCTCGTCAACAAGATCGTTTACCATACCCGGGACATCGCGCGCGGCGACGTCATCGTCTTCAACGGCCTCGACTCCTGGGACCCGGAGGTCCAGGTCGAGGAGCCCGGCAACCCGGTGTCCAAGGTGCTACGCGCCATCGGCACCGCCTTCGGCGTCGCGCCGAACGAGAAGGACTACATCAAGCGCGTCATCGGCATCCCCGGCGACCGCGTCAAATGCTGCGACGCCAAGGGCCGGGTCACCGTCAACGGCGTTCCTCTGGACGAGAGTTCCTACCTCTACACCGACCCGATCACGCACGAGCGGAACAAACCGTCCAACGACCCGTTCGACGTCACCGTGAAGCCGGGCCAGCTGTGGGTCATGGGCGACCATCGCGAACTCTCCTACGACTCCCGCTCCCACCGGAGCGACCCCGGCGGCGGCACCATCCCGGTCGACCGGGTCATCGGCCGCGCCTTCGTCATCGTCTGGCCTCTGGACCGCATCGGCACCCTTCCGATCCCCGATACCTTCGAACAAGGCGGCCTGCAGAAAACCGCTTCCGCTGCCCTGCCCGTCACCCCCTACGCGCTGGGTGTCATGTGCACCCTGCCCCTAGCCCTCTTCATGCGCCACCGCCGCCTGCAGACCTGACCCGCACTAACCCGGCCACCCGCATCGGCTTCACGGGTCCTCCGGAAGTCGGGGACATGTCGGAACGGGGCGTTCGGGGCGCGGCGGGAGGTTGCGGGGACGTACGCTGCGGGCATGAAGGGTCGTCCGCTTCGCTTCACGCCGCGCCGCGACGCGGGGATGCACGCGTATGAGCGTGTCCTGGATCATGCCGGGTTCAGCCCCGTCGCCGGCGTCGATGAGGCGGGGCGGGGCGCGTGCGCGGGGCCGCTGGTCGTCGCGGCGGTGATCCTTCAGGGGGGTCGGCGCAGGATCGACGGCCTCACCGACTCCAAGCTGCTCACTCCCGCGCGCCGCGAGGAGCTGTACGCGGAGATCACCGAGCGCGCGTACGCGTGGAGCGCCGTGGTCATCCCCTGCCACGACATCGACCGGATCGGCCTTCACCACTGCAACGTCACCGGAATGCGGCGGGCTCTGGCCGCCCTGGACAAGCGGCCCGCGTACGTGCTCAGCGACGGGTTCCCCGTGCCGGGCCTGGATGTTCCCGGGCTTGCGATGATCAAGGGGGATCAGGTCGCGGCCTGCGTGGCGGCGGCCTCGATCATCGCGAAGGTCACCCGGGACCGGATCATGGTGGCTCTCCATGAGCGGTATCCGGACTACGGGTTCGACCTCCACAAGGGGTATGTGACCCGTGCGCACGGCAGGGCGCTCGCCGCGCACGGACCTTGTCCGGAGCATCGTTTCTCCTACGTCAACGTCGGGCGTGCCTTGCGTAACAATGGAGAAGTGGACGTGGAGTTGGAGGAGACCGAAGGGGAGGTCCCCGGCGAGGACCGCACGGAAGGGGCACGGGCGTGAGCGCGGAGGATCTCGAGAAGTACGAGACCGAGATGGAGTTGCAGCTCTATCGCGAGTACCGCGACGTCCTCGGGCTCTTCGGTTATGTCGTCGAGACCGAGCGGAGGTTCTATCTCACCAACTCGGTCGACCTCCAGGTGCGCAGCGCCGACAACGGCGAGATCTTCTTCGAGGTCACGATGCAGGACGCCTGGGTCTGGGACATGTACCGTCCTGCCCGCTTCGTCAAGAACGTGCGTGTCGTCACGTTCAAGGACGTCAACGTCGAAGAACTCGCCAAGAGCGACTTCGAGCTTCCCTCGGATCAGTGATGGGGCGGCGCCCGCTTCGACTGTCGTGAGTGCTTCATTCCGTGTACCCGGACGGCTTCTCGCGGGGGGCCTTCGCGGACTTGGTGAGGCGCCAGCCGGCGGGCGCGCGTTCGACGAAGCCGGCGGCGGCCAGCAGCCCCAGCTTGGCGTTGACCGCCGTCAGGTCGACGCCCGCCTTCACGGCGAGCTGGGCGGGGCCGGTCGCCCCGCGGGAGGGGAACGCCTCCAGCACGGACCGGGTGACCGGTTCGAGACGGTCGCGAGGCAGCACGGGTGTGTGCGGGGGCGGGGCGAGGTCGGCGCCGATGCGCCCCACGGCCTCGATGATCTCCTCGGTGCGGGTGATGAGGGTGGTGCCCTCCTCGCGGAGCAGCCGGTGGCTGCCGACCGATGACCGGCTGGTGATGGGGCCGGGCACGGCCATGACGACGCGGCCGAGCCTGGCCGCCCAGCCGGCGGTGTTGAGGGCGCCGCTGCGGGCCTCCGCCTCGACGATGAGCGTCCCCCGGGACAGGGCGGCGATGACACGGTTGCGGACGAGGAACCGGAGGCGGTGCGGGTGGGTGCCCGGTGGGGACTCGCTGACCAGGAGGGAACGGTGGGCCATCTCGGCGAAGAGGCCCTCATTGGACGCCGGGTAGGGGACGTCGACGCCGTTGGCGAGGACCGCGACGGTGGATCCGTCCGCGGCCAGGGCGCCGCGGTGGGCGGCCGCGTCGATCCCGAGGGCGCCGCCGGAGAGCACCGTCCAGCCTTCGTCGGCCAGGTCCGAGGCGAAGCCGGCGGCGGCGCGCAGGCCGTACGGGGACGCGGCGCGGGAACCGACGATGGCGACCGAACGCAGGCATCCGTAGCGCAGGTCCCCGGGGCCGCGCAGCCACAGGGCGTAGGGGCGTCCGCCGCCGAGGTCGTCCAGGGTCGTCGGCCATTCGGGGTCTCCCGGGCAGATGAGGCGCCCGTTGAACCGGGCGCAGACGGCCATGTCCTGATCGGGCTCCGCGGCGATCAGCCGGATCCGCCAGTGGCCGAGCCGCCGGATCTCCTTGGCGTCGGCGGACAGGCCGCCGGGGAGCCCGCCGGTGCGGATCGATTCGAGCGCCCGCTCCGGGCCGGAGTGGTCGATGATCCGGTTGAGGAAGGTGTCGCCCGGCTCCGCCACGGCGGTGAGGGTGGCGCGGGCGGTTCGCTCATCGCTCATTGGCGCCCCGCCGACCACAGGGTGAGCGCGCCGCCGACGTCGTCCGGGCCGGGTTCGTCGTGGCCGGACAGGTCGGCGATCGTCCAGGCGACCCGCAGGATGCGGTCGAGGCCGCGCGCGCTGAGCGTTCCTCTCTGCAGGGCTTCGTCGGCGCCGTCCATCGCCTCCGAAGGGGGCGTGAAGCGGCGCCGCAGCTCCGGCCCGGGGATCTCGGAGTTGGAGCGCCACGGGGTGCCGGCCAGGCGCCTGAGCGTCCGTTCCCTGGCGAGCAGGACGCGTTCGGCCACGACCTTGCTGGATTCGGCGAACTCCAGGTCGTAGCGGAGTTCGGCACGGCTCGCCGGCGCCAGTTCGAGTTTGAGGTCGATGCGGTCGAGCAGCGGCCCGGACAGGCGGGAGGCGTATCTGCGGCGGATGCCGGGCGCGCAGGAGCAGTCGACCTGCTTGGCCGCGGCGCACGGGCACGGGTTCGCCGCCAGGACGAGCGTGAACCGCGCCGGGAAGCGGGCCATGCCCTCGATCCGGTTGATCCGCACCTCGCCCTCTTCGAGAGGCTGGCGGAGGGCGTCGAGCGTTCCCGCGAAGAACTCCGGGGCCTCGTCCAGGAAGAGGATCCCCCGGTGGGCGAGGGACACGGCGCCCGGCTGCAGGGCGCGGCCCGAGCCGCCGCCGACCATCGAGGCGCGTGACGCGGTGTGGTGCGGCGCGTAGAACGGAGGCTGGGTGATCAGTGGCTGGCCGGGCCGGAGGCTCCCCGAGAGGGAGTGGATCGCGGTGACCTCCAGCGCGATGTCGGGCTCCAGGGGCGGCATCAGCGTCGGCAGCCGTTCCGCCAGCATCGTCTTGCCGCAGCCCGGCGGGCCGGCGAAGAAGAGATGGTGCCCTCCCGCGGCGCTGATCTCCAGCGCCCTGCGCGCTTCGGCCTGCCCCCGGACGTCGGCCAGGTCGAGATCGGGCGGGATGTTCAGCCGCCGTAGGGCGAACCCGTCCGTGGGAGGGGGAGGGTCGCGATCCTCGTCCTCCTCCAGGGGAGGAGGCTCGTCGCGCAGGATGCACAGAAGGCCCCGCAGCGTGCTCGCCGACACCACTTTCATGCCCGGGACGAGTTCCGCCTCGGCGGCGTTCGCGCGCGGGACGACGACCGTGTGGCAGCCTTGATTGGCCGCCGCCAGGACGGCGGGCAGGATGCCCTGGATGGGACGCAGGCGGCCGTCGAGGCCGAGCTCGCCGATCAGCACGAGGCCGGCGCACGCCCGGGCGGGGACGGCCTCCGCGGCCGCGAGCAGGGCGACCGCGATACTGAGATCGAAGGTAGATCCCTTCTTCGGCATGCTCGCCGGGCACAGCGACACAGTGACGTGCCTGTTGGGCCAGTCCTCGCCGGAGTTGAAGATCGCGGCGCGGACCCGGTCGCGGGCCTCGCTGAGCGCCGTGTCCGGGAGGCCGACCAGGTGCAGGCCCGGGACACCGCTGGTGATGGCGGCCTCCACGTCCACCAACAAGCCGTCCACCCCGACGAGGGACACCGAGCGGGTCTTCGCGAGGGTCATCTAGCACACCTCCCTCAGGTGATCGATCGAGAAGCCGTCGCCGTCGGTGACGAGGCCGAGGACGTCCACCCGCACGGGCGCGCCGGTGACGCCGTGGGCGGCGGCCCATCGCCAGGCCAGCCGCCTCAGCCGGGCCGCCTTGTCCTTGGTGATCGCTTCGAGGGGGTCGCCGAAGCGGGCCGAGCCGCGGGTCTTCACCTCGCAGACGACGTGGCCGCGTCCGTCATGGGCGACGATGTCGAGTTCGCCCTCGCGGCACCGCCAGTTGCGCTCGATGATCGTCCAGCCGAGTTCGAGCAGGTAGCCGGCGGCGGCGTCCTCACCGCGCCGGCCGAGAGTGATGTGGGCGTTCATGGGCCTCACCTCCGGAGTCCGACGGTGCCGGAGCGTCACGATCCGTATCTGGAGAACGACCTCCTGTGGATAACTTCGGCGAACATCTGCGGCGATTCGCTCGAAACGGTCTGCGGTGCTTGCTTCGGCCTGCAGGCTGGCGGAGCGTGACGCTGTGACCAATGCGCTTCAGGACGCCGTCTCCGACTTCGAGCGGCATCTGCGCGCCGAGCGCGGCGTTTCGCCGCATACGCTGCGGGGCTATCTCGGTGATCTGAGCGACCTGACCAGGTACGCCGCCGACGTCGGCGTGACGGAACCCGCAGGCTTGGACGTGCCGCTGCTGCGTGCCTGGCTCGCCCGCCAGCACGCTCTCGGACGATCCCGCGCCACCCTGGCCCGCCGGACGGCCGCCGCACGCGCATTCACCCGGTATCTGCACCGGCGTGGCCTGCTCCAGGACGATCCAGGCCTACTGCTCGGCACCCCCAAACGCCACCGTGACCTGCCTGGCGTGCTCACCCAGGACGATGCCGCACGTCTGCTCGACACCGTGGACGCCCAGGGCCCCGTGGGGCTCCGCGATCTGGCCGTCCTGGAGACGCTTTATGGGACCGGCGTCCGGGTCAGCGAACTCTGCGGCCTCGACATCGACGACCTGGACACCGGCCGCGGGACGGTACGCGTCCTCGGCAAAGGCGGACGGGAACGCACCGTCCCCATGGGCGAACCCGCCGTCCGCTCCGTCCAGGACTGGTTGCGGGCGGGACGGCCCGCACTGGTGACCGCGGACAGCGGCCCCGCCCTCTTCCTGGGGGTTCGCGGGGCGCGCCTCCACCCGACCAGTGCGCGCCGCATCGTCCACGAACGGATCTCCCAGGTCGGCGAAATGCCCGACCTGAGCCCGCACGGGCTGCGCCACACTGCGGCCACCCATCTGCTTGAAGGCGGAGCCGACCTGCGGAGCGTCCAGGAGATCCTCGGCCATGCCTCCCTGCAGACAACGCAGATCTACACCCACGTCTCTGCGGAGCGGCTCAAACAGGTCCACCGGCAGGCACATCCTCGCGGCGCACTGGCCGGCGAGGCCGGAACCTGAGCGCTCGCCCGGCACACGACCGCCCGCAACAGCCTCCTCGCACCGTGCCGAGCCGCCGCCCGACCCACATCGCCTTGGTGTGGGCGGGGGACGGGGTCACGGGGTGCGACGCAGGCGGCGTTCACGGGACAGGTCGACGACGCCGGGGGGCGGACGGCGCCGGCCGCGCAGACGGTAGCGGGCGCGGGTGCGGCGCCATGCGAAGGCCACCGCGAAGGCCAGGACCATGCCGGTCAGTCCGCCGCCGGTCGCGGTGGTGGCGTCGCGCAGGGTCATCCTCGGCTCGGGCGCAGGTGCGGGAGTGCGGTGGGTCGCCGACGGTGAGGGGCTCGACCAGAGGGGGAGCAGGCGGACCTGGCGCTGGACGAGACCGAGCGGGTCCAGGTAGAGGGAGCCGCGGCGCAGCCCCCAGTGCAGGCACGACGCCGGGCAATGGACCGGGCCGCCCTCCAGGACGCCGATCCGGGTGCCGGACACGACCCGGCGGCCCGCGCGGACACTGGGACGGACAGGCATGTAGGTTGTGCGCAGCGCTCCGTGATCGATCGCGATGACGCCGCGTCCCGCCAGCCGGTCGGCATAGGAGACGCGCCCTGGGGCGGCGGCGTAGACCGGCTGCCCCGGATGGGCCGCGAGGTCCACGCCACGGTGGCCCGGACCCCACGCGGACGCCGGCGGAGAGAAGGCCCGGACGACCGTGGGGACGGGTGGTCCCAAAGGCCACCGCCAG
The DNA here is from genome assembly GCF_043198445.1 of Spirillospora sp. NPDC048823. NCBI lineage: Bacteria > Bacillati > Actinomycetota > Actinomycetes > Streptosporangiales > Thermomonosporaceae > Spirillospora > Spirillospora sp. NPDC048823. Next base: position 169,684 of record NZ_JBICUT010000003.1, read on the forward strand.
GCGTCCAGGCCCGGCGCCCCGGTGGCGATCACGCAGGTGAGGAGCATCGTCAGCAGCGTCATGAACCGAACCCTGCCGGTCCGGCGCCCGGTTCGCGGCCGAGCCCGCGAACTGTGGATAACTCCCGCGACCGTTGATTCCCGGACGCCTCCGCGCCCTGATAATCTGTAAGGGTGCCCGAGAGGACACCGGCCAGGCCAGGCCGTCCTTGATCCGTCCCCAGGGCGGAGAGATGAGAAGCCGCTCCCGGTGAGCGGAGGAGTCACAGACTCGGGAACGGGTCACAGCCGCCTGGGGTTCCCCGGCGGCTGATTTCACGCGTCCGCATGCCACCGCAGACATGGTGGGGCGCCGTCCCTCGGTCCGTCGCAACGGCGACGGTGGGACGACACCCGGGCGTAGGCAGATAACCAAATGCGGCCCAGCAGGGCCAGAGAAGGAGAGCACGGGCAATGGCACCCGTCGTAACCATGAGGCAGCTCCTTGAGAGCGGCGTCCACTTCGGCCACCAGACACGCAGGTGGAACCCGAAGATGAAGCGCTTCATCCTCACCGAGCGCAACGGCATCTACATCATCGACCTGCAGCAGTCGCTGTCCTACATCGACCGCGCGTTCGAGTTCGTCAAGGCCACGGTCGCCCACGGTGGGACGATCCTGTTCGTCGGCACGAAGAAGCAGGCCCAGGAGTCCATCGCCGAGCAGGCCACCCGGGTCGGCATGCCCTACGTCAACCAGCGCTGGCTGGGCGGCATGCTCACCAACTTCTCCACCGTCCACAAGCGGCTCACCCGGCTCAAGGAGCTGGAGGAGATCAACTACGACGACGTGGCCGGCTCCGGCATGACCAAGAAGGAGCTTCTCGGGCTGCGGCGCGAGAAGGACAAGCTGGAGCGCACCCTCGGCGGTATCCGCGACATGGCGAAGGTTCCGAGCGCCATCTGGATCGTGGACACCAAGAAGGAGCACATCGCGGTCAACGAGGCCAAGAAGCTCGGCATCCCGGTCGTGGCGATCCTCGACACGAACTGCGACCCGGACGAGGTCGACTACCCGGTCCCGGGCAACGACGACGCCATCCGCAGCGTCAGCCTGCTGACCCGCGTCGTCGCCGACTCCGTCGCCGACGGCCTGATCGCCCGTGCGGGCGCCGCCCCCGGTGGCGACGAGAAGCCGGCCGAGGGCGCCGCGGCCGCCGGCGCAGCCGAGCCGCTGGCCGAGTGGGAGCGCAACCTGCTGGAGAACAAGCCGGCTGAGGATGCTGCGGAAGCTCCGGCGGAGGCTCCCGCGGAGGCCGCGGCAGAGGCCCCGGCGGAGCCTGCGGCGGAGGCCGCCGCAGAGGCTCCCGCCGAGCCCGCCGCGAGCTCCGAGGCGCCGGCGCAGGAGGCCCCGAAGCCCGCCGAGGCCGAGCAGGCTTGATCCCGTGGTCCGGCGGCCCCCGCCCGGGCGCCGCCGGACCGTCGCGGGTCCAACGACCAACGACGAGAGAAGCGAAGAGAGCGATGGCTAACTTCACCGCCGCTGACGTCAAGCGGCTGCGCGACCTGACCGGCTCCGGCATGATGGCCGTGAAGAACGCCCTCACCGAGGCGGACGGCGACTTCGAGAAGGCCACTGAGCTGCTGCGCCTCAAGGGCGCCAAGGACGTCGGCAAGCGCGCCGAGCGCACCGCCGCCAACGGACTGGTCGCCGAGCACTTTGCGAGCTCCGGTGACGGGGCGCTCCTCGAACTCAACTGCGAGACCGACTTCGTCGCCAAGAACGAGCAGTTCATCGAGCTGGCGAATCGCCTGGTCGAGTTCGCCGCGGGCAGCGGCGCCGCCGACGCCGCGGCCCTGCTGGCCGTCGAGATCGAGTCCGGCAAGACCGTCCAGGCGCTGATCGAGGAGAACAGCGCCACGATCGGCGAGAAGGTCGAGCTGCGCCGCTTCGCCCACTTCCAGGGCGCGTACGTGGCGAGCTACCTGCACAAGTCCGACCCGTCCCTGCCGCCGACCACCGGCGTGCTGGTCGAGCTGGACGCCGAGAACGCCGAGGTCGCCAAGGACGTCGCCCAGCAGATCGCGGCGATGGCCCCCAAGTACCTCACCCGCGACGAGATCCCCGCCGAGGTGGTCGAGAAGGAGCGGGCGCTCGCCGAGCAGCTCACCCGCGACGAGGGCAAGCCCGAGCAGGCCATCCCCAAGATCGTCGAGGGCCGTGTGAACGCCTACTTCCGCGACTTCGTGCTGCCGGAGCAGGCGTTCGTGAAGGACAGCAAGAAGACCATCGCGAAGGTCCTCGACGAGGCCGGCGTGAAGGTCGTGCGCTTCGCCCGGTTCAAGGTCGGGCAGGCGTAGGGGCACTCTGGAGACGGGTACCCGACAGATACCGCGAAGCAACGAGGAGGCCGCCGACGTGCCGGACAAGACGACCACAAGCGCGACGGCGGCCTCGTCGTCCGATCGGGGCGTCGCCGAACAGGGCGCGTCCGACCGGAACGGGTCCGGCGGCACCTCGTCCGGTCCGCGTGAGACCGGTGGGCGCGAGACCGGCCGGCAGGCATCCGTCCAGCATGCGCCGCGCGCGGGCTGGAAACGGGTGCTGCTGAAGCTCTCGGGGGAGGCCTTCGCCGGACGAGACCCGCTCGGCATCGATCCCGAGGTCGTCCAGCATGTGGCGGAGGCCATCGCCGAGGCCGTACGTGACGGTGTGCAGGTGGCGGTCGTCTGCGGCGGAGGCAACATGTTCCGCGGTGCCGTCATGGCCGAGCGCGGCATGGACCGCGGCCGTGCCGACTACATGGGGATGATCGGCACCGTCATCAATTGCCTGGCCCTGCAGGACTTCCTGGAGAAACTGGGCCTCGACACCCGCGTGCAGACCGCCATCACCATGAGCCAGGTGGCCGAGCCGTACATTCCGCGGCGTGCCATCCGGCACTTGGAGAAGGGCCGCGTCGTCATCTTCGGGGCAGGCCTCGGACAGCCGTTCTTCTCCACCGACACCACCGCCGCCCAGCGCGCGCTGGAGATCGGTGCAGAGGCCGTCCTGAAGGCCACTCAGGTGGACGGTGTCTACGATGCAGATCCAAGAAAGAATCCAGACGCGGTCAAGTTCGACCGTTTGGATTACGGTGAAGTTCTACAGCGGGGTCTGAAGGTCATGGACGCCACGGCCATCAGTCTCTGCATGGACAACGTGCTCCCCATCGTGGTCTTCGACCTCATGGGGCAAGGCAACATCGTCCGGGCCGTCCGGGGTGAGAAGATCGGCACGCTGGTCAGCCCGGCGGAGGGCTGACCACAGCCCTCGAACCGCAATGCGTGACGCGGCACGGAACGCAATGTGGAACGGTAGGACCAGGGCCGACCAGATGACATGGGAGTCACAGTGATCGACGAGACCCTCCTCGAAGCCGAGGAGAAGATGGAGAAGGCGGTCGCGGTCGCCAAGGAGGACTTCCAGGCCATCCGCACCGGCCGAATCACCCCTGTGATGTTCAACAAGATCACCGTCGAGTACTACGGGACGCCGACCCCGATCAACCAGCTCGCGTCGTTCACGCTGCCGGAGCCGCGGATGGTCATCGTCCAGGTCTTCGACAAGTCGTCCATGCAGGCGGTGGAGAAGGCGATCCGCGACAGCGACCTGGGCGTGAACCCCACCAACGACGGCAACGTCATCCGGGTGGTCTTCCCCGAGCTGTCGGAGGAGCGCCGGCGGGAGTACGTCAAGGTCGCGGGCGGCAAGGCCGAGGACAGCAAGATCGCGATCCGCAACGTCCGCCGGCGTGCCAAGGACACGCTCGACAAGCTCGCCAAGGACGGCGACGCCGGCGAGGACGAGGTCCACCGTGCCGAGAAGGAGCTCGACGACGTCACGCACCGCTACGTGGCGCAGATCGACGAACTGCTCGAGCACAAGAAGGCCGAACTGCTCGAAGTCTGATGAAAAACGATGACGCCGGGGAGCCCTCGGGTTCCCCGGACGAGCCGGCGGCCGAAGGCAAGCGCGAGAGCAAGACGGGCCGCAACCTCCCGCTCGCCATCGTCGTGGGCGCCGCTCTCGGCGCACTGACGCTGCTCTCTCTCTACACGGTCAAGGAGATCTTCCTTGCCGTGATGATCGTGTTCCTCTTCCTCGGGATACGTGAGCTGACCGACGCATTCAAGAGCCGCGACATCGGCGCCCCGTTCATCCCCGTCGCGACGGGCATGGTCGGCACACCGGTCGTGTCCTACGTGTGGGGGCCCACCGCCACGGTCGCGGCGGTCTCCCTCACGGTCCTCGCGTTGCTGATGACGCGGATGATGGAGGGCGCCGACGGGTACGTGCGGGACGTCGCCGCCGGGGCGCTCCTGACCGGCTATCTGGTGCTGATGGGCGGGATCGTCGCGCTTCTCATGCGTCCGGACGACGGCGACCACCGCACCGTCATCTTCGTCGCCATCACCGTCGCCAGCGACATCGGCGGCTACTTCGCGGGGTCGTTCCTCGGCAAGCACAAGATGGCGCCCACGATCAGCCCGAAGAAGACCTGGGAGGGCGTCACCGGCTCGGCGGTCATGTGCATGATCGTCGGCGGCTGGCTGGTGTGGTGGCTCCTGGAAGGCGGACAGGTCTGGCAGGGGGTGCTGGTCGGCCTCGCCGCCGTGGTCACCGCGACCGCGGGCGATCTCGTCGAGTCGATGGTCAAGCGGGACCTCGGGATCAAGGACATGGGAACGCTCCTCCCCGGGCACGGCGGAGTGATGGACCGCCTGGACTCCCTGGTCGCGACGGCCCCCGTCGTCTGGCTTCTCCTGGAACTGTTCGTTCCGAGCTAGGAGATCACCCAGGAACGGTCCTGCTGGGCGAGACGCCGGATGAGCGCGTCCGAACCTTCGTTCTTGGCGTAGCGGTGCTCTTCTCCGGTGATGGGGACCAGCCACAGCCACCGGACGGGTTCGTCGTTGACGGTCAGGCCGGTCAGCCCGGGGGCCGCAGGGCCCGCCATGCGGCTCGGATCGTCCAGAAGGAGCACGCCCTCCCACTTCACCTCGTCGTTGCCGAGAGGGAACGTGCGGGCCTCGTGGTACCACTTGACGACGTCTCCGGGGGCGAACCACGTCACGGAGCGCCACGGGTACTGGGCCAGCCAGGGGAAGATGCTGCCCGCGCGCTGGCTGGGCAGAGTGCTCGCAACGGCCAGTTCGATCCGTCCGTATGGGGCGACGTCGTCCTCGTACAGTTCGACGGTGGGCATCCGTTGGCGGCACATTCCGATCGTGCTCAGCACGGTGAACTCGCGGTCGCCGCGTGCAGGACGTTCGGACACACCCACGGTCGGGGCCACGCTCGTACGTCCGCTGCCCAGGTGCCGGCCGACATCGTGCCAGTAGTGGCCACCGGGCCCGAGCCGCTGCAGCAGGTGACCGAGCACCGACTGCTGGAACTCCGCCCAGGAGCCGTCGGCGCGGCACAACTTCCAGTGCTCGCGCGCCCGGTCGATGCGAGGCCCGAAGTCCTCGATCTCCTCGTCCAGGGGGAAGGCGAACGGGCTCTGCCGCGTGGCGTCGCGGGCGTAGCCGGGAATGCCGCGTCCCATGTCGGACCAGCCGGGGATCACGAAAAGCGGGTCACCGGCCTCAAGGACGGCCACGCCGTCGCCCTCCTCGAACCAGACGACCTCCAGGCTCTCGGCGTCCAGGGCCTGCCGTCCGGCCGGGTGGCGGACATGGGATTCGGGCAGGAGCGGGGCACGGCCCGCGTCCAGGCGTGACTGGTCCAGTTCCGGTGGGGCCTTGCGGTGGTTCCCGACCCAGGCCGCCCCGACCACCGAGTCTCGCGCGTCCTTCAGGTAGGCGGCCGTGACGTCACCGTCGGTCTCGATGGTGAGCCGCCGACTGCCGTACGGGCTGGCCGCGGCGTGGACGACCGTGGCCGCGGATCCCCGGGACGAGGCGGAACCCCTACGCAAAACCGACATGATCGAGACCTTAGTCGCAGACAAGGTCATGTGCAGGAATGTCGTAGTACGGGTAAAGATGCGTAGCCCTGGACGGACGAGGCACGGGCCGGTGTTTGCGACACTGGAGGGACCATGTCTACGACCCAGCCCGCCGCCACCGGCTCCGCGCCCGAGAAGACGCCGGCGAAGCTCGTCTTCGCCGCCCCGAGGCGCGGCAAGCCGCCGAGGCACCTCGCCGACCTCACCTCCGCGGAACGCCGTGCGGCGGTCGCCGAGCTGGGGGAGAAGCCGTTCCGCGCCGACCAGCTGTCGCGGCACTACTTCGCCCGTCTGGTCGACGACCCGGCGAAGATGACGGACTTGCCCGCCGCCGTCCGCGAGCGTCTCGTGTCCGAGCTGCTGCCGCCGCTGCTGACCCCGGTGCGTGAGATGGACTGCGACGGCGGCACGACGCTGAAGACCGTCTGGAAGGCGTTCGACGGCGTGCTCTTCGAATCGGTCCTGATGCGCTACCCGGACCGCGCCACGATGTGCGTCTCGTCCCAGGCCGGATGCGGCATGAACTGCCCGTTCTGCGCGACCGGCCAGGCAGGGCTCACCCGCAACCTTTCCACGGCCGAGATAGTCGAGCAGGTCGCCGCCGGCGCGCGCGCACTGGCCCGCGGCCGCATCCCAGGCGGTCCCGGCCGTGTCTCCAACATCGTCTTCATGGGGATGGGGGAGCCGCTGGCCAACTACAAGGCCGTCATCGGCGCAGTGCGCCGCATCACCGATCCGGCACCTGCCGGCCTGGGCATCTCCCAGCGCTCGGTGACCGTTTCCACGGTCGGGCTGGTGCCGGCGATCGAGAAGCTCGCCGCCGAGGACATGTCCGTGCGGCTGGCGGTGTCCCTGCACGCACCCGACGACGAGCTCCGCGACGACCTCGTACCCGTCAACAACCGCTGGAAGGTCGCCGAGGTCCTGGACGCCGCCTGGGCCTACGCAGGCCGCAGCGGCCGCCGCGTGTCGGTCGAGTACGCCCTCATCAAGGACGTCAACGACCAGGCGTGGCGGGCCGATCTTCTCGGCAGGCTCTTGCGCGGGAATCTCGTACACGTCAATCTGATCCCGTTGAACCCAACGCCGGGTTCCAAGTGGACCGCTTCGCGGCCCGAGGACGAGCGCGAGTTCGTCCGGCGCCTCGAGGCCCACGGGATCCCGGTCACGGTGCGCGACACTCGGGGCAGGGAGATCGACGGGGCCTGCGGCCAGTTGGCCGCGGCGACCAACGACTGAGCGCGCCGCGGGCGTGTCCCCTGGCGCCCCCGCGGCCGCGAGGATGCGGGCTGAGGAGCACGGTGCCGGTGAAGACGGGTGCGCGGCTGCCGGTGGTCTTGCGAGGCTACGACCGTGACCAGGTGGACGCGCTGCTGCGAAGGATCTCGCAGGCGCTGAACGGCGGACCGCGGATGTCCGCGGACGAAGTGCGGGAGACCCGCTTCGACGTCGTCCTGCGCGGCTACGAGCCCCGCGCCGTCGACGAACTCGTGCGCGAGTGCATCCGGGAACTGCAGGCCTTGGCGCCGATCGGCGAGCGTCCCGGCCGTCCCCGCGCGCAACCGGCCTGGTTGATCAACTGGATCCAGAACGCCCGCTTCCCGGGTGCGGGCCTGCGGTCCGGCTACGACGTCCGGGACGTGGACGCGTTCCTGGACCGCATCGTCGCCGGCCTGCGCGGCATAGCGCCCCCGGTGACCGCCCGCGACGTGCGGGAGAGCGCGTTCCGCGTCGTCCGGCTCGGGCCCGGCTACGACGAGCAGGAGGTCGACCGCTTCCTGCTGCAGCTCGCGAGCGCCCTCGAACGCCGCTGACGAAGTTATCCACAATTCCGCCGGACGCGGCGGGCCGCCATCCCGCCGCGTAACGCTACGTGCATGGAACATTTCGCGGCGGCCCACCGCCGGCTCCGGTCCCTCTTCGCCGCCTTCCTGGCCCCCGAGATCATCGCCGCCCTGCTGCCCCTGACCAGGCCGGCGCTGAGGCTCGGTCCCGAGGGCGACGTGCCCGTCCACCTCGGCGGCACCCCGATGCTGCCGCCCGGCAACCCCTGGCCGCAGTGGGACGGCCGCCCCCTCGACTTCCTCGGTGCGATCGACTTCGCCGCCCTCGTCCGCTTCGGCGAGATCGCCGGCGTCCCCCCGTCCGGCCAGGCCGCGTTCTATTACGCCAGCGAAACCCCCCGCCCCTGGGGCGACGCGGCCGCGCAGCGGGACGGCTGGCGCGTCTTCACCGGCGAGCTCCAGGGAGCCGCCCCGCCACCGGGCGCCTTGACGTATCCCCAGACGCGCCTGTTCGCCACCCCGTTCCTCTCCCTGCCCTCACCCCAGGAGCCCGCCGTGCGCCGCCTGGAGGACGTCTACACGGGCGTCGTGTCCGTCTACGAGCAGCTGCACGCCGCCTGGTCGCAGCACAGTTGGCCCGACGACATGCCCGCCCACCAGCTGGGCGGCTGGCCGTCGCTCGTTCAGCGCCCGATCGGCCCCGACTGCCTGTACGCCTCGACGGGCCGCCCCCTGGACTCCCTCACGCCCCCGCCACTGTCCCCGGATGAGCAGAGCGCCGTGGAGGAGTGGCGCCTCCTGCTCCAGCTCGACTCCGACCACCGTCTCGGCTGGTACTGGGGGGATCCCGGCCGCGTCTACTTCTGCGCCCGCCCGAACGACCCTCTGGAACGAACGTGGCTGACCCTGCAAGCCAGCTGAGGACGGTATGCGCTCTGCCCGAACCCCGCGACCACCGCGCGGGGGGGGCGGGCGTGATGCTTCGCAGAGACGGGGTTCAGGGGCGGTGGCGGGCGGCTGCGATGTAGGCGGCGCCGGCGATCGCGGACCAGAGTGCCAAGTGGAGGGCGATGGCGGGGAAGTCCGAGGTGAACTCGCTGGGGCCGCCATGCGCTGCGCGGAGCCACTCGATCATCGGGACGGAGAGCCAGGCGAACCGTCCGATACCGAGGAGCAACAGGGCCGTGACAGCACCCAGAAGCGTCAGCAGGGAGACAACGGGATCGCGGATCAGCGCCCGGCTCGTCCACGCGCCCACCAGTGTGGCCGGGACGGCGACGAGGAGGTTGAGCGCACAACCCACCCAGATCGCCTGCCCTGGCGAACCCACCTGAAGCGCCTGCAGGAGAGGAACCGCCAATGCGACGACGCCCAGGCACATGTTCACGCCGTAGGCCGCGAGCAGCCCCGCCCACGTGGGCCTGGAAGGGCGGCGTGCGGCGGTGGCGGTCAGCGCCCGCTGTTCGTCCGGCTGCTTGTCGAGGAGGGCGCGCGCCGCCCAGGCCCAGATGGGGAACATGAACGCCGCCACGTCCCCGAGCGTCCCGACGGCGAGGCCGGCGGCGTCCGGGCCGCCCGGTCCCTGGATGAGGACCAGCACCACGGCCAGTGCCACGACGATCAAGGGCTGCAGGACGCGCAGCGAACGGACGTAACCCGCGACCTGGAACCGGACGAGCGCGATCACCGCTCGGGCCTCCGCACCCGGTAGCCGTCCGCGCGCAGCTTGCTCTCCAAGGTCTCGGCCTCCTCCTCGGGGACCTCGACCTCCAGCAGGGTCCATGAGGTGCCCGTCGAGGTAAGGCCGGTCACCGTTCCGTCGGCCACGTGCAACCGGTCGACGCCGGGGAGGCCTTCGATGCTGCGCTGGTGGTCGCTGACGACCACGGTGGTGCCTCCGGCCGCGAGTTCGGAGATCAACGCGGGCAGCGCGTCCCTGGTCGCCGCGTCCAGCCCGGCGAACGGTTCGTCCAGGACGAGGAGATCCGGGGACCCCATGAGGGCCTGCGTGAGGCCGACCTTCTGCGCGCTGCCCTTCGAAAGGTCAGGAAGCCGCACATCGAGGAGGTGGTCGCACCCGAGCCGCCGCACCCATGCGCCGACGGCGTCCCCGGGGACGCGGCGTATGGCGGCCATGTGGCCGAGGTAGGTGCGGACGGTGAACGGCTGGTCCACCGGGAAGCGCTCGGGCGCGTATCCCACCCGGCCCGGCCTGTCTTCGACGACGCCCCTGCCCGGCCTGCGCAGGCCGGCGATAACGCGGAGCAGAGTGGACTTCCCTGCGCCGTTGCGCCCGGTCACCTCGGTGACGCCGCCGGGAGGAAGTGACAACGTGACGTCCCTGAGCACCCAGGGGCTTCTCCGGCGATAACGAAAGGCCACACCTTCCAACCGCATGAGACCCGCAGGGTAGTGCCCCGCACGTAAGAACCCCGTTAACCACCGGGCCTCGCCCGCCGCCCGACGACTGCCCGCCGCCCGACGACTCGCCCGCCGCCCGACGACTCGCCCGCCGCCCGACGACCCGTGCCCCTGGGGGCGGGGGAGAATGGTTGGTATGGGTGGTGCTGCGGGTTGTGTGTTCTGTGAGATCACTGAGGGGAAGAGGTCGGCGCATGTGGTGATGGACGCGCCGGACGCCCTGGCGTTTCTGGATACGCGGCCCCTGTTCAAGGGGCACACGCTGCTGATACCGCGCATGCACCTCGAGACGCTCACCGATCTGCCCGCCGATTCGCTCGGCGCGTTCTTCGAGCATGCGCAGCGGCTCGCGGCCGCGATGGAGTCGGTGCTCGGTGCCGCCGGGTCGTTCGTGGCGATGAACAACCGGATCAGTCAGAGCGTCCCGCACCTGCATGTCCATGTCGTCCCGCGCAACCGCAAGGACGGGCTCCGCGGATTCTTCTGGCCGCGTCAGAAGTACGACTCGGATGCCGAGGCCGCCGAGTATGCCGCGCGTCTGTCCGGCGCCGCCGCCGGCCGAGAATGATCGCACGCCGGAGCGCGGGGTGTGAGCGGCGCCTTGTGCGGGCGGGTCAGGTCAGGGCCAGTAACAGGGCCACGTAGGGGTCGGCCGGGTCCGGGTCGGCGGGGGCGGGGGCCGCGGCATCCAGGGCGGCGGCGTGTTCGTACAGGTCGCGTTCGGCCCGGTCCAGGGCAGTGGACAGGACGTAGTCGGTGACCGTCCACCCGATGAGCTCGGCGGCCTTGCGGATCACGAGGATCTGTTCCGCGGACATCCGGAGGGCGATGTGCTCGTCGGCATGGGTGGCGGGAAGGTCCTGGCGAACCGACTCAGACATGGCCGGTCTCCTTCCTTGCGGCATCTAAAAGTACGCCGGGAGATGTTGTCAGAACATCCCCTCTGAGAAGGAGAATCGCCGGGCGTCGTCAGCGGGCGCCGGCTCCGCACCCCGGACCGCCTGGGTTTCGGCCTCCGCCCCCGATCAGTGGCCGGTACGGCTAGTCGGGGGACTCGTCGATGGTGCCGAAGATGACCGACGAGACCTCCAGGTAGAGCTGCTCCGGGTACGGCATGAAAGGGACGCTGCGGATCGGCTGCTTCTGGCCCGCGGACTCCGTGAGGAACTCGCCGTACCCGAGCATCCGCCCGGCCATGGAGCGGTTGAGCGTGATGTCGGTGACCTTGGACAGCGGCATCATCGCGACGCTGCGGTTGAGCACCCCCTTGATCAGCATCACCCGGTGCTCGGTGACCAGGAAGAACTCCAGCGACCAGGCGATGATCTTCCACAGCAGGTAGCCGATAGTGAGCAGCCAGAGCCACCAGATCCACATCAGGCCGACGACCGCGCCGACGGCGCCGCACACGACGAGCCCGGCGACGACGACCGCGACCGGCGGGATGAGGACCGCCGGGTGGCGGCGGACGGCGATGACGCGTCCCTCGTGGGACATCAGGTACTTGTCGACGGTGCGCGACGAGTTGTCGTGTTGCACCATCATGTCCTGCAGATTCACGGCGGCGTCCTCGTCATGATCCGGTTGGTTCAAAGGTAGCCGACGTGGTCCCGCCGCCGCAGGGGCCGCGCGGTAAGGGGTTCGGGGCCTTGTCGAAGGGGGATCGGCGGCTGATGATGATCGGCATGGACGGCGTCAGGGACCCCGCGGCGGGGCCGTACGGCCAGGGGGACGCGGGCGGGGCGCGAGGGCCGCGGGGCGAGTTCGCGGCGGACGTGACGGGGCGTCCCATCTGGCGGCTGCTGCTGCGGGGCCTCGGCGTGTACCTGCCCGGCTGGGAGATGCCGCCGGGCGCGCTGCGGGTCCGGGACGGCGCGGCTGACGGGTTCGGGCCGCCCGCGTACCTGAACGGCGACGCCGGGTTCGGCGTGCAGGTCCCCGACCGGCGCAGAGGGCTGGAGCCCGACCGGGAGATCTACGTCCGCGGCCGGGAGAACCCGAGCTTCGGCATCGTCGTCGCGGGGCCCGCGGCGGCGATCGGCAGCCGCGTCGTGGACGCCGGGGTGCTGATGCGGTTCGCGCGGCGGCTGACGTTCGAGGAACTCTTCGACACCGGCGACGCCGACTCCGTCCCGTACGCGGTTCGCGGGGCGCGGGCGGTGGAGAACGCGGTGTTCCTCGACCGCGCGGCCGGGATCGGGCTCTGTGCGGAGGTCGACCCGGTGACGCGCGACCTCACCTGCCCGCTGTACGTGCGGCTCGGCGGCCCGGCGGAGCGGACCGTGCGGGTCTACGGGGCGCCACGCCTTACGGGGCGGCCCAGCCGGTGAGGTCCCACAGCTGATGGGACGGCAGGCGCCGCAGCCGGACGGTCGCGGCGGCCGGATCCCAGAACACCTCGTCGCTCTCCAGTTCCAGTGACTGGGCGGCGGTCAGCACGGCGCACAGCAGCTCTTCACGCGTCCGGACGGCCATGAGCGGGCCGATCTGCGCGACGGCGCCCGAACACTCCGACAGCGTCCGCAGCAGGGCTTTGAGGGCCGCCTCGTCCTCGGGTGGACGGGCGGGTTCGACGCCCGGCGGGACGCCCGGTTCGACCCGCGCCAGCCCGCGCCTGGACCCGCCGCCCGGCGCGCCGTCCGGCGGGCCGTTGCGCAGCCCGTTGCGCGGCAGGTCCGCGCCGGTCGAGATGAGCAGCGCGCTGAACGACCCCGCGAGGTCCTCGGCGGCCTGGCCGCCGAGGAAGTACCGGCGGCGTTCGGGGGAGCCGGGCGCGGGGCCGTCGGCCCCCTCGGCCGTGCGGAAGCGGACGCTCAGCCGGCTCGCCCGCACGCACCGCTCGTACATCTCGCCGAGGATGTCGTCGAGCTGGTCGTCGCGCGTCCAGAGCCGCCCGGTGGCGGTGACGGCATCGCCGTGGGCGCGGGGACGGCCGGTGAGCGCCGCCGTGACGGTGTCGTCCAGCTCGCCCTCGGTGAACTGCAGCAGCTCGGCGACGACGTCCTCGACGTCCTCCAGCGTCCGGGTGAGGGTGCGCTGCAGCGCCAGGATCTCCTCGCCGCCGCGTTCCAGGTCGGCCAGCCGGCCGAGGGCGGTGTCGACCTTGCCCTCCACCTCGCCGCTGCCCGTCCGGGTGACGGCGCGGACCGACGTCTCCACTTCGCCGAGTTTGCGGCGCAGCGCGGCGAGCGTGATCCGCTGCTGTTCCAGGTCGCGCAGCCGGCCGGACTGGGTTCGCAGGAAGTCGTCGGCCTGGTGGACGAGGCCCGCCAGTTCCTCCACCTGCCCGGTGTTCTGCCGGAGCCGGGTGTCGAGCGCGGGCAGCACGTCCTGCTTGACCCGCGACAGTTCGGCCGTGAGCTGCTCGCCCACCGTGACCAGGACGTTGTTCTGCTTGGTGACCTGCTCGTTCAGCTCGTCGATCCGGCGGGAGAAGGCGTTCGACTGATCCCGGCTCTGCTTGCCCGCGTACAGTTCGAGCGCCCCCACCACGACGCACATCACCACCAGGATGACCGTCGTCATTGCACTCCTCGGGCGTGACGGTGATTACCGGACCGGGTTTTGATCGCGACCATAACTTACGATCACGCGGGCCGACCGGAACTTACGTAACCGACTGATCTCAGTGACCGGCCGGTCTCACGGCCCTTCTCGCGCCATTCCGTGAGCAATTCCGTGCCGTCGGTGACGGCCGGTTCAGATGCAGCCTTCGAATTGCGGGACGGTGGTGGTGAGTTCAAGCCCGGTGGGGCCGAACCATCTGTTCAGCTGCAGCCGGACCGTGTCGTCCTGGTACATCTTCGTGATCGCCTCGTTCACGGCTTCGCAGCCGTCCACGTCGTCCTTGTCGAGGCCGACGCCGTACCGCTCGTCCGAGAACGGCTCGTTCACGAGTTTCATGTAGTCGCCCGTCTTGGCCGCCATGGACGCGAGGCCGGCGAGGATCAGGTCGTCGGTGGACACGGCGTCGAGTTCGCCCGCGACCAGTTTGTTCAGGCAGTCGGTGTACCCCTTGGCCTGGACGGGCACGGCGGGGACGCTCTGCTCGGTGCGCACGCGGTGGAACGACTGCGACCCCGCGACCGTGCAGAGCCGCTTTCCGCCGAGATCGTGCAGGTTACGGATCGAGGCGGGGTTCGCCTTGCGGACGAGGATGTCCTGGTGGGCGACGTAGTACGGCCCTGCGAACCCCACCTCGGTCTTGCGTTCGGGCGTGATCGAGTAGCTGCCGATGACGAGGTCGACCTCACCGGACAGGATCGCCTCCTCGCGCTTCTCCGAAGACACCGCCGAGAACGACACCTTCTTGGCGGGGAACCCCAGATTCCTGGCGAGCTCCTTGGCGATCGTGACGTCGAAGCCGTCGAAGCCGTCGTAGGAGCCGTAGCGCCTGGACTCGGTTCCGGGGATCTGGCGGCCCAGGCCCGGCTGGTCCGTCTGGACGCCGATGGTGAGGAACTCCTCGCCGACGAGGGAGCCCGCGGCAGCGTCCGCCGTGCCGCAGGCCGCCGCGGCGGCGACCGACGCCGCGGCCAGCACCGCCGCCGTGGCCCGCTTCACCGAGCCAGTGGGACGTGCGGCCGGTCTCGTCACCTCGACCACCGGTACTCCGCGAGCCGGGGGCGCACTCCGATCAGCACGAGCAGGGCGATGATGACCCCGGCGGCCGGGAGGACGGCGTACCAGCCGCTCGTCCCGTCGTCGCCGTCCTTCACGGCCTCGTCGAACGCCTTCTGGTGGATGCCGATCAGTTCCTGCAGGGACCGGTCGTACTCGGCGAAGTCCGCCGCGGCCGTACTGCGCGCGGCCACGGCCTGGGCGTCCTGCCCGTTGTGGACGAGGTCTCTCATCCGGCGGTCGTTCGCCTGCACCTTCTGGTAGTCGCGCAGCACCTTGTTCAGGCCGGCCACCAGTTCGGCCCGCTGCTCTCCCGCTTCCGTGGGCCTGTTGGCCTCGGTGCCGAGGAAACCGAGGAACGGCGCACGTCCGGGCTCCCAGGACAGCTTGTTCTGCACGGCCTGGTTGTACTGGGTCAGATTGCCGGCCTTCAGGTACAGGACGGTCTGGGACTTGCTCAGATAGATCTGCTCGTAGGCGTCGGCCCGTTCCGGGTCGAGGAGGAAGCGGGTCTCGTCGGCGCTGGCGCTGTTGCTGATGGCGCGTGCCCGCGCGAGCGCCAGGATCGAGTCGAAGCCGTCCTCCTTGGCCTCGCGGAGATGGTCCGCCTGGCCGGACAGCATGGTGGCGCCGGTCACGACCAGGACGAGCGAGCCGAGCGTGGCCAGCGCCAGCGGAATGTTCAGGAACCGGCGGAAACGCCTGGCCAGGTACAGCTGGAAGCCGGCCAGGGTGGTGAGGAGCGCCAGCCCGATGACGATGATCCAGGTGCGCCCGGACAGGACCGCCGACCGCTTGTCCTCGTACGTGTGCCGGACGAGGGTGCCGTTGTCGAGCGTGAGGTTGTACGCCTTGGGCAGCAGGTCCAGTTTCATCAGGTCGGTCGCCTGCCGGTAGAGGTCGATGACCTCCTTCGACGGCGCGCCGGACGCGCGGTCGGACTGCCGGTCCAGCAGCAGGGCCTGCCCGGCGAGACGTTCGTAGCGGCCCAGCGCGTCGAGCACGTCGCGGGCCGTGTTCTCCTCTGTCCTCTCGTCGGCGAGCTTGGCCGCCTTGAGCAGCGCGTCGCCCGCCTTCAGCCGGTTGTCGTTGTAGCGGGCCAGCGCCTTCTCGCGGCCGTCGCCCGCCGCGCCGCCGATCAGCAGCGCGTTGGCGAGCTGGGAGTCCATGTCGGTGAGCTGGAAGTAGAGGTCGCCGGTCGCGACGACCTGCGGGCCCGCGTCGTGCCCGATCACCCGCACGCCCTCGCGCGCGTTCGCGATCGCCGCCCAGGTGACGGCCAGCAGCGCCACCAGCAGGACGACCGTCAGCACCGTCAGCGTCCGGACGTGGGCCGCGACCGTGCGGGGGAGCATCCGGGCGGTACGGGACGGCGGCGCGTCGGGGGCCCGCCCGAGCGGCCCCGGCGGACGCCGCCGGTCGGGCGGGCCCGGCTGCGGGGCGGGGACGGGCGGCCGCCCCGTCGGGGGAGCCGGCTGAACGGGCGTCATGTCGCCTCGCCTCTGGTGAGGGTGATGGTGGTCCAGGCCCCCACGTGGATGCGGTCGCCGTCGGAGAGCGGGACCTCCACGTTGTAGGGGATGGGTTCGCTGGACCCGTTCATGCAGGTCCGGTTGGTGGAGCCTGGGTCGACCAGTGTCCAGGTGCCGTCCGGCTTGGCCAGCAGGACCGCGTGGACGTGGGAGACGCCGGGGTCCTCGGGCGGCTCGCGAAGGTCGATCTCGGGCGGGGACGGCTGGGAGGAGCCGTGCCGCCCGATGCGGATCTGCCGTCCGACGAGTGGAATGCTCCTCGGGGGCGCGTACGGCGGGAACGTGAGCGACGCCGAGTCGGGGCCCTCCTCGGCGAGGACCCTGTCGTAGTAGTCGCGGTCGGCCGTCACGACCGCCGTCCAGACCGCCCCGGGGACGGGAGGTGCGGGGACGGGAGGTGCGGGCACCGGAGGCGCGGGCACGGGTGGTGCCGGCACGGGTGGTGCCGGCACGGGTGGTGCCGGTACCGGCGGGGCCGGGACGGGAGGTGCGGGCAGCGGAGGACCGGGTGCCCGCGCGGGCCCGGCCGGCTGGGACGGGTTCGCCGGCGCCGTCTTCGGCGTGGGCTTGCCGCCGCCCGTGGCGAAGTCGTAACCGCACGCCTCACAGAAACGGTCGGTACCGGGCGTCCCGCAGTCCGGGCAGGCCGTCGCTCCGCCGCCGCCTCGACCGGACGGACCACCGGGTGGGCCACCGGGCGGGGCAGGCGGGACATGCGGCGCCGGCGGGGCGGACGAGGCGCCGGAGCCGGGCGAGGCGGCGCCGACGGGCTCGCCGCAGACGTCGCAGTAGTCCGGCGACTGCGAGGTGTGTCCGTTGGGACAGTTCGCCATGGTCAGTGCTTGCCCGGGCGTGGGGTGGTCAGGGTCTCGTCCTTACGTGTGCGGACGGTCTTGCTGGAGCGGGTGTCGAGCTCCATCTCGTCGGCCTTGTCGATGTCGCGCTTCAGCCGGACGGTGCCGGTCGCGGGATCGACGACGTCCACGACCTTGCGCAGCATCGCGGTGATCGCGTCGTTGCCGGCCTCGCCGGCCAGCACCACCGCCCGGCCGAGCCGCGCGGTCGCGGTGTCGAGGTCGCCGTCCTTGCGGGCCTGCAGTCCCTCCTGGATGACGGAGGCGAGCTCGGCCTGCCCGGTGTAGTGCGCCACCCGCGGGTTGATCCTGGTGGACTGCACCTCGTCGTCCGTCCACTGGGCGAGGACGTTCCCGCTCGCCAGGACCTGCGCCTCCTCGCCGGCCGCCCCCGGCACGACCAGCTTGACCCACGCGGCGCGCAGCTCCTTGCCGATCTCGCCGGGCGGGATCTCCACGCAGATGTGGTAGTCGCGGCTCTCGGCGCCCCACGCGCCGAGCGGGTAGTCGCCGGCCTGCGGGGCCGACTCGACGCGCCTGCCGGTCAGGTCCTCGACCGACGGCATGACCTGCTTGACGAACCGCAGGCTCGCCGTCTGCGGCGTCCACACCCGGAGCGCGACGTCGGCGACGGCCTTGCCCATCGCCGCCTCCGTCATCGCCTGGAAGTCGGCGACGAGGCCCGCCGGGTCGGCGACGATGTCGACGCTCCCGAGCAGCGCGGACGCGACCTTGCGCAGCTCGGCGACCTCCCAGTCGGTGCCGACGCCGCGGCAGTCGCACACGAACCGGCCGGCGCAGCGGAACAGGACCGCGTCGAGCTCCTCGGGCGTCTCATGCTGGTTCTTGCCGTCGGTCAGCAGGATCGCGTGCCGGATGCCGCCCTGGTCGTCGTCGAAGAGCTCGTCGGCCAGCCGCAGCCACGACCCGATCGCGGTGCCGCCGGACGCCCTCAGGCCGTTCAGCGCCCGCTTGGCCTGCTCCCTGGTCTGCGCGTCGGCGGCGACGAGGCCGTTGTGCCGCGGGTAGACCATCGAGGCGATGTTGGAACCGGCGATGACCGCGAACTCCACGCCGTCGCGGAGGGTGTCGACCGCGACCTGTGCCGCCGCGACCGCCGCCCGCAGCTTGGTGTCGGGGTAGGACATCGAGCCCGAGGTGTCGATGATGATGACCTCGGACGCCTTCGCGGTGGACGCGGCCGCCGCGACGCCGCCCTCGGCGGTCGCCTCCACGGACACGATGGCGTGCACCTCGCGGCCGCCCTCGGGCAGGAACTTGTTCTGGTCGATCTTGACGGTGAACTGTGGCTGCTCGCTCATCGGGGCTGCTCCGTGCTCTCCGGGGTGCTCTCATGGATGCGGCTCTGCGGGGAGGTGGGGGACGGCAGCGGGATCACCGCGACCGTGATGTTGTCGCGGCCGCCCGCGTCCAGGGCGTGGCGGACCAGCGCCCGCGCGACGCCGAGCGGGTCGGCCGCCGGGTCGTGCCCCGGATCCGGTGCGGGACCGCCCGTCCCGTTCACGGCGCCGGGACCGGCGGCCAGCAGCGCCGCGATGTCGCGGGCCGCCGGGAAGTAGTTCCACAGGCCGTCGCTGCAGACCAGGAGCGTGCCGGGGCCCGCCGGGCGGAACGTCGCCACGTGCGGGCTGACCTGTCCGGCGTCGGCGCCCAGCCACGCCGTGATGACGTGCGCGTTGGGGTGCTGCTCCGCCTCCGCCTCGGTCAGCGAGCCCTGGGCGACCATGAACGCGGCCCACGAGTCGTCCTCGGTGAGCCTGCGGGACGGGCCGAGCTCCGCCATGTCGCCGGTGCTCACCTCCGCGGCGTCCGCGCCCGACTCGTCCGGGGCCGGCTCCTGCGCGCCGTCTTCGCCGTCCCCGCCGGGGTCGCCCGGGTCGACCGCGCCGTCCGCGGACAGCCAGTAGACGCGGCTGTCGCCGATCCAGCCGACGGTGACCACCGGGCCGCGCGTCACCGCCGACACGTACGTGCACGACGGCGCGTCGGACGGCGACGTGGCCAGCGCGGCGACCGCCGCAGCCGCGCTGAGCGCCGCGCCGCGGGTGGCGTCCTCGGGATCCTCGCCGGAGTCGAGGAGCGCCACCAGTTCGGCCGCGCCGGTGTCGGCGGCAGCGCGGGAGGCGTCCTCGGGACGCTGCGAGGAGCCGACGCCGTCGGCCACCACGGCCGCGACCCCGGCGGAGTGGGCGGCGATGGCGAGCGCGTCCTCGTTGCGGGGGTAGCGCCGGCCGCGGTCGCTCGCACCCGCCGCGATCACCGGCCGGGACCCGTTCCCGGCTCCCGCCGCCGGAAGCTCGATCTCGACATGGTCGCGTTCCGCGGGCTGGCGCAGCCCGCAGGTCTCGCAGTAGCCGTCCGCGTCGATCGCCGTACCGCCGCAGCCCGGGCACGGCCGCGCGGCCGCCCGGCGGTCCGCGGACGGCGAGGACGAGATCTGCCTGATCGTGGCGTCCGGGCGTCCGTCCGCCGGGCCCGTGCCGGCCGGTTCGGCGGGCGCCGCGTCGGCGAGCCTGTGGCCGCACTCCTCGCAGAAGATCTCTCCCGGATACACCATCGCGCCGCAGGCCGGGCACGACGGCTCCGCCGCCTTGGCCGCGGCCCGGTCCGCCTCGTTCTGATCGTCTGTCACAGCAGCGTCCTCGGGCGTACGGCGTTGGCGAAGTCGACGAACCGGCGGCATTCGTCGCGGTCCCGGGTGCGCCGGGCCAGCTCCCGGTACGTCTGCTCCAGCAGCCGGCGCAGCGGCGTCTCGGCGAGCGGGGAGCCGAACAGGGAGCCGCCCTGTGCCCCGCCCGCCGTGCCGGGGCCGCCGTGCCGGAGCCAGTCGAGCGCGGCTCCCAGGACCTCGGCGGCGAGCCGGTCGCGGCGTTCGGCGTCCAGGTCGAGCGCGGTGAGACGGCCGCCCGCGGCGACCAGCTCGGCCGCCGTCAGCTCCGGAGCGGGACGGCCCCGCACCGCCGTCGCGACCGCCGCCACCTGCGCGGGCACGTACCGGATGGAGATCTTCGGCACCGAGTCGAGCGCGGCGACCGCCGCGCGCCGGTCGCCCGCCGCCAGATGGACGCGGGCGAGACCGAACGCCGCGTTGATGTGGCTCCGGTCGGTCCGCCACACCATCTCGTACAGGCGGACCGCCTCGCCCGGCGCCTTCGCTTCGCGGCAGTAGGCGAGGGCCAGCTTGGGCGCCGCCTCGCCGGGCAGCAGCCCGTACAGCCGGTCGAAATGCGGCTCGGCCGCGTCCACATGTCCGTGGGACAGGAGCGCGACCGCGCGGTACCAGTCGATCCGCCAATCCCCGGGGCGGTCGGCGGCGACCTCGTCCAGCAGCTCGGCCGCCTCGCCGGGGCGGCCGAGCTCGATCTGGACGCGGGCGAGCGCCAGCTTGACCTCGGGGGTGCGGGACGGGGCGTTCGCCGCGGCCTCGGCGGCCTGCTCGGGCTCCAGCGCCGACAGCCCCGAGACGAACGCGGCGGCGGGGTCGGCGCCGTCGACCAGCGGCACCGGCAGCGCCGCCGCGGCCACGGCCGGCGGGACGGGCGGCAGCGCGGACTTGCCCGACTCGCCGCCCGCCATCCGCGTCGCGAACCGCTCCGGCCCGAACAGCCCGGACGGGGCCGGAGGCGGCGCACCGCCCTGCGCGGCCAGGACCTCCCGCAGCACACCGGTGAGCTGCTCGGCCATCTCCGCCGCGTCCTGGAACCGCTCCGCCGGATCCCTGTGCGTCGCTCGGCGCAGGAAACGGTCGAACGACTCGAACCGCTGGAGCAGCGGGACCTCCGAGCGAGGCGGAAGCGAGTCGACGAACGTCCTGGTGTAGCCACGGAACGGGAAGCTCAGCACGGCCAGCGCCCGGCCGACCGTGTAGAGGTCGGACGAGATGGACGGACCGTCGGCGGCGATCTCCGGGGCCTGGTAGCCGACCGTGCCGTAGATGGCGCCGTCCGGGTCGTCCAGCCGCCGCACGCCGCCGAGGTCGATCAGCCGGAGCTCCTCCGCGGACTGGATCACGTTGTCCGGCTTGAAGTCGCAGTAGACGAGGCCCTGGGCGTGCAGGTACTCGAACGCCCGCAGCACCTCCAGCCCGTACGCGATGGCCTGCGGAAGGGGGAGGTGCTTCTCGCCGGGCGCCTGCGGCTGCTGGAGCAGGATGTCCTTGAGGGACTGCCCGCCCACGTACTCCATGACGATATAGCCGTCGCCGTCGTGCTGGACGAAGTTGTAGATCTTGACGATGTTGGGGTGCTCGACCTCGGCGAGGTAGGCGCGCTCGGCCGCCGCGGCGGCCATCGCGTCGGCGTCGCCGCTGTCCAGCAGGCCCTTGAGCACGACCCACCGGTCGCTGACGTTCTTGTCCTTGGCCAGGTAGATCCAGCCGAGGCCGCCGTGGGCGAGGCAACCCAGCACCCCGTACTGCCCGCCGACGAGGTCGCCCGGGTTGAGCTTCGGGGTGAAGGAGAACCGGGTGCCGCACTTGGCGCAGAACCCCTCCGTGCGCCCCGGCTGGTCGCCGCGTCCCCGGCCGACCTGCTCGCCGCAGCTGCTGCAGAAACGCTTGCCCTCCGCGACCTGCGGGTCGCGCATAACCGCGGCGGACGGGTCGCGGTACGGGACGCGCGGCACCTCGACGAGCCCGGCACCGAGCATCCCGCGGCGTCCGGACGAGCGCGCCGACCCGGTGCGGGTGCTGCCCGTCCGCGTGCCGCCCGTGGCGGAACCGCCCGCCGTGCCCGTGCCGTCGGCCCGTGCCGTCAGGGTCGTGTGGGCGGGCGGCGAGCCGCACACGTCGCAGTAGCCGTCCATGATCGTTCCGGTGCAGCCGGGCTGGCGGCACCCGTCGTCGGGCAGGGCGACCGGAGGACGGGGGGCGGGCACGCCCGGGGCGCTCGCCGGTGGATTGCCGCAGACGTCGCAGTACCCGTCCGAGACGGTCCCGGTGCACCCGGGCTGCGTGCACCCGTTCGGCGGGGAAGGCGGGGGAGGGGCGGACGGCGGGCTGGTGGAGGCGGCCACGCCGCATAGGACGCAGTAACCGCCGTCGACGGTTCCGCCGCAGCCCGGCTCGGTGCACTGGCTCATCGGTTCGTTCCCTTCGCCCGTGCGTTGATGGCCTGCTGGTATTCCGACAGCGTCACGGTCGCCTTCCGGAGATCGCAGGGGGAGGTCCACAGCATCGCGCGGGCCCGGTCGTAGATCCGGGCCAGCTCGGCGTCCTCGGCATGACCGAGCCTCGCGGCCTTCACCCGGTAGGCGTCCAGCCGGCCGCGCAGCTCCTCGCGCCGCTCCAGCAGGCCCCGGATCACGCCGGCGGTCTCACGGGCCCGCTCCAGCGCGCCGTTCGCCGCCTTCTCCAGATCGGCGACCCGCGCCGCCAGATCGGTCCAGCCGCCGCGCGGCGCGGCGCCCTGTCCCGGGCGGCCGACGGCGGCGAGCCGGTCGGCGAGGGAGGCGGACATGTCGGGCAGGTCCGGCAGCACCGGTGAGGCGATCTTGGCGAGCACCTCGTCCCGGACGCGGCGGGTCTCCGCCTCCGTCCGCCGCAGCAGGTCCAGGACGCCGGCGACACCGCGGAGCCGGTCGGCGAACCCGTCGCGCACCCGCTCCGCCTCCTCCAGGCGGCGGCGCACCTCGGCCAGGCCGGTGCGGATCGTGTCCAGCCGCCCGGTGTCGGCGCGGTCGCCGCGCGCCAGCGCCATCGGGTCGCCGCGCACGAGGGCGGCGACGGCGTCGAGGTCGGCGCGGAGCCGGTCGAGCTCGGGCTCCGCCTCGCCGAGCGAGTCCAGCAGCACCTCCGCCGCCCGGCGTTCGGCCTCCACCTCGGCGAGCCGCGACAGCAGGACCGACCAGACCGTGTCGAGCGCCGCGACCGCCTGCGCGACCTCCTCGTACAGCGGGGTCATCCGCTCGACCGCGGCCCGCAGGGTCAGCTTCTCCCCGGACGGGACGGACAGCAGCGTCCGCCGTTCGAGCGGCACCTCCGTGACGGGCAGCTCGACCGACGGCCCGGCGAGCAGCCGGGTGAGTTCGGTGAGCTGCGCCTGCCCCGGCTTGGGATGCCGGGCGCGGAGGTCCTCGGCGGCGCCGAGCGCACGCCCGTAGAGGTCGAACAGGCCCCACAGCGACGCCATGCCCGCACGCACCTCTGACTGCACGCGCCGCGTCCCGCCGTCCAGTGCGGCCCCCTCCAGCAACTGGTAGCCGTGGTGGGCCTCCAGTTCGAGCAGTGCCGTGCTGATGCGCTCCTTCTCGTCCCGGAGCCGGGCCAGCGTGCGGTCCACCTCGTCGCGGCTCATCGGGGGGCGGCCCATGCGCGCGTCACTCAAAGCCGGTCCGCCGATGGCCCATGTCCGCCCCGATTCCCCCAAGTTAGGCACGTTTCGGTGTCCAAGTTTTCACCATGCGCGGTCGCGTTCTCAACCATGTGGCCGATCATCGCCTCCCGCGCTCCCGTACTGCGTCACGCGACCCGATCCGGCCGCGCCGGAACACTGCAAAATGTCAGTGTTCGAACGTATGATCGAACCATGGCGAACGTTGCGACGCACCCCCAGACCGCGCCCACCGCGCCCACCCCGCTCACCGCGGCGGAGATCGCCGCCCTCGCGCTCTCCCTCGCGCACCTCGGCGCCGGCCCGCAGGCCGCGACCGCGCGCCGGGCCCTGCACGCCCTCCTCGACGCCGCGCCCGCCGACGACGTGGTCACCACCACGCTCGGCACCCTCACCACGCCCCTGGACGCCTCCACCTCCGACCGCGCCCGCGTGATCGCCGCCGCCATCACCGAGCACCGCGTCGTCCGGCTCTGCTACGGCGACGCCGGCGCCAACGTCACGATCCGCGAGGTCGAGCCCGTCACCTGCCTCGTCCACCGCGACCACTGGTACCTCGTCGGCTGGTGCCGCATGCGGCGCGGCGTCCGCGCCTTCCGCTTCGACCGGATCCTCGCCGTCGAGTCCACCGGCCTCCTCGCCCGCCCCCGCCGCGCCGACCGCTACCTGCCTTTTCAAGGCGGTTCCCTCGGCGTCAGGCGCTAGAGCGCCTTCCTTCGGCGGGAACCGCGGTGCGATCGCTGCATCGCTCCGGCTCGCCTTGCGGCTCGCTGCGCGATCAGGTTTCTCGCAGGCTCGGAACCTGCCTTCGGACGCGATCGCGACGGTCTTGATCGTCGCGTGGTGCGGCGGTGGCTGAGGGCGGCGCGCTGTTTGTTCGCAGCGCGCCGCCCTCCTGCGGGCACGGCGCCGACGCGTAGCATTGCGCCCGTGAGTGTGCAGGACGTCCTTGACCATCTGCAGCGGCTTGGCATGTCCGGGTATGAGGCCAAGGCGTATGTGGCGCTGGTCGGGGCGGGGCGGCCGGTCAACGGGTACGAGGTCGCCAAGCGCTCCGGGGTGCCGCGCAGCACCGTGTACGAGACGCTCGGCAAGCTCGTGGCGCGCGGGGCGGCGTACGAGGTGCGCGGGTCGTCCGATGCCAACGAGTACCTTCCGCTGCCGCCGGAGTCCCTGCTGGACCGGATGCGGCGCGAGTTCGACGGGTCGGTGTCCGCGCTGCGGTCGGCGCTGCCGGCGGTCGCCGCCGCGCCCCAGGGACACCTGATCCACAACCTCAAGGACGCCGACGCGATGCTCGACCGGGCGGGCGACGTGGTGGCGGGTACGCGCCGGGACCTGTTCGTGTCGATCTGGCCGGAGGAGATGCGGGTGCTGCGCGGCCCGCTGCTGGCGGCCGCCGCCCGGGACGTCGAGGTGTCGGTCGTGTCGTTCGGGAAGGAACCGTTCGACGGGCCCGGGAACGTCCATGAGCACCGCTACTCGGCGCCCGAGGCCGTTCTGGAAGATCTCGGGTACCGGCTCATCGTGGTCGTCGGCGACCGGCGCGAGGCCGTCGTGGGCGGCTTCGGGGACGGCGTGGCGTGGGGCATCTACACCGCCGACCCGGCCGTCGCCCTGATGGCCGCCGAGTACGTCCGGCAGGACATCGTCCTGCAGATCCTCGCCGACCGGGTCGGCGCCGCCGAGCTGGACCGCCTGTTCGCCACGGATCCGGGCCTGCTCCGGCTGCTCGGAAGGCGCTGACTACACGGCCACGGTGCGGTCGGCGGCGGCCGTGACGACGGCCGTGAGGTCGCGGGTCCGGGCGTGGACGGCCCGCTGGACCTGCGCGCCGTTGCCGCGTTCCAGCAGGTCCTGGAGCATCGAGGTGACGGACTTCAGGTCGCCGGACCGGTCGAGGGCGGGAGCCAGGTGGTCGAGCAGCGCGTCGACGACCTCGCGGGCGGGCGCGGCGCGCCGGGTGGACGGGTGGACGAGGTCGCCGTGCAGCCCCGACCGCCCGGCCCGCCACATCGCCAGCCGCATCAGGTCGGCCCGCACCGGGTCCGGCGGCTCGCCGCGGTGCCAGGCGGCGGCGGCGGTGTCGACCAGGGCCCGGACGAGCGCGGCCATCAGCACGGCGTCGCCGGCGTACAGGCACACGTCCGGCACGCGGATCTCCACGGTCGGGTAGTGCCGCGACAGCCGGGCATCGAAGTAGATCATGCCCTCGTCGACCAGGGCGCCGGTCGCGAGCAGCGCGTCCACCGTCGCCCGGTACGCCTGCGCCGAGCCGAACAGCTCGGTCGGGCCGCTGGACGGCCAGCGTCCCCACACCTGGTGCCGCCAGCTGTCGTAGCCGGTGTCGGCGCCCTGCCAGAACGGGGAGTTCGCGCTGAGGGCCAGCAGCGGCGGCAGCCACGGCCGGATCCGGTCAAGGACGGCGACGCCCTCGTCGGGGGACTCGATGCCGACGTGCACGTGGCAGCCGCAGGTGAGCTGCTCTTCGGCGGAGCACCCGTAGACGTCGGCCATCCGGAGGTAGCGGTCCGACGGGGTCAATGACGGGCGGACGACGACCGGGGACGTCGCGAGCGCCGCCACCGCGACGCCGACACCGGCCGCCGACTGGGCCGCCGCCAGCCGCGCGGACCTGATGTGGTCGGACAGCTCGCCCAGCGAGGTGCACACTGGGGTGGCCGTTTCCAGCTGCTCGCGCTGCAGTTCGGCCTCCAGCGGCTTCGACCGCCGCCCGCCGGTGAGGAACAGCTCGTCGTGCCGCTGCGCGTACCGGATGACGGAACCGGAGATCGACTGGGGCGCGCCCGTCCGGGGATCGACGAGGAGCAGCTCCTCCTCGACCCCGAACGTGCGCGGGTCCATACGAACGGTCACTCGGTGTTCCTGCCCGTCAGCGCGCCGATGTACAACCCTGGACGGCATCCGTCCCGGCCGGGTCGCCGGCTACGGGGCACCAGGTCGCGGGCGCCTCGCGCCGGAGATCACCGGGCGCCTTCGCCCAGCCACGTGGCCAGCAGCGCCCCGGTCTCCTCCTGCCGGTCGGTGTAGAGCATGTGCCCGGCGTCGATCTCGGTGATGACGAGGCCCGGCCCGAGCGCCGAGCGGCAGTCGACGACGAACTCCGGCCGCACCAGGTCGGCCCGCGTCGCGATGACCAGGTGCGTGGGCATGTCGGGGGGCGGGGTCAGGTGCGGGCGGGCCATCTCCGAGTACGCGGTCACGACGGCGGCCGGCTCGTACCGCCAGCGCAGCCGGCCGTCCGGGTCGTGTTCGAGGTGGTCGGCGACCTCGTCGTCCACGGCCTCGCCGGGAGCCTCGGGCCACCGCGCCGCGCGGGCGGCGCGGGCCTCGGCGACGTCGGCGAACGACACCGGCGTCATGTGGCCGCGTGCCTCCCTGGCCGCCTCCGCGGGGTCCAGCCCGATCCCCGGGTCCAGCAGGACCAGGCGCCGTACCCGCCGCGGCGCCGTCCGCGCCAGATGCAGCGCGATCATCCCGCCGTAGGAGTGCCCGACGAGGTCGGCCCGCTCGATGCCCTCCGCGTCCAGGACGGCGAGGACGTCCGCGACGTGCCGCTCGACCGTCCACGGCGGCTCGTGCGGTGATCGTCCGTGCCCGCGCAGATCGGGGGCCAGGACCAGCCGGTCCGGCAGGTACCGCTCGGCGGTCCGCCGCCAGCGCGCCCCGTGCCCGGTGACTCCGTGCAGCACGACGACCGGGGAACCCGCCGGATCCCCGTACCGATGAACATGCAACGCAGCGTCGGTCATGGAGTGAAGCGTATGCGCGGAGGGCCCGTCCTGGACGGCCTTCACCGGCCAATCCGGATCAGGGGCGTTCCCAGCGGACGGAGCTGAGGGCCAGCAGGGCGACGTGGAGGGAGACGCAGGAATCCACGTCGTCGAGGTCGGCGTCCAGGACGCGTTCGATGCGGCGCAGGCGCTCGTAGAAGGCGGGACGGGACAGGTGCGCCTGCTGGGCGGCGACGGCCTTGTTCCGCCCGGATTCGAGGTACAGCTCCAGGATGCGGGTGAGGTCGCCGCCGCGCTCGGCGTCGTACTCCAGGAGGGGCCCGAGTTCGCGTTCCACGAACGTCTGGACGCGGACGTCGTCGCGGAGGAGATGCAGCAGGCCGCGCAGGCGCAGTTCGGGGAGCCGGTAGAAGAGGCGGGCGCCGGAGCCGCGCGCGGCGACGTCGGCGACCTGCTCGGCCTCCAGGAAGGACCGGCGGACGTCGCGGATCGTCTCGACGATGGAGCCGGCCGCCATCACGGTCTCGCCGGACCGCCTGCGGATGCGGGTGGCGACGTCGGTGAGCGCCGTCTCCGCGTCGGTGCGGGCGGGCAGGGAGGCCAGGACGCCGACGCGGGCGTGCGGGCCGCCCTCGTCCAGGACGCCGACGAGGGCCGCGAGCCGGGCGTCCTTGCAGGCGGCGGCGGCCGTCTCGGCGAGGGCGGACAGTTCCCCGGCCGGAGGGGCGGGCGTGCCGGGGCCGCGGTGCCGGAGCACCACGCCGAGCAGCCGCCGGCCGGACAGCGGGACCCCGAGCGCGCGGGCGCGGGCGGCGGCCTCCTGCGGGTCGGAGTAGGCGTGCGCGAGGATGCGGGCGATGATCGTCCCGTGCGCCTGGCGTTCGACGCTCTCGGCGTGCCGGTCGAGGAGGCGGCCGAGGGCGAGGGTGGTGGCGGCCCGCTCGATCAGGACGGTCTCGCGGGGCGACGGCGGTGCGCCGAGGTCGATGATGAGGCGGCCCCAGTCCTCGCCGCGCGCCCCGACCATGGTCACCAGCCAGCCGGACGCCGCGTCGTAGCCGGTGCGGCGGCCGGGCCGGACGGCGCGGGAGCGGGTCTCCCACGCCGACAGCAGCTCGGACGGGTCGGCGCCGCCCGCGTCGGCGGCGAGGACCTGGTGGGCGAGGTTCTCCAGCACCACCGGGTGCCCGCCGAGCGCGGCGACCTGCCGGACGACCTCGTCGGTGGAGGCGCCCTCGACCGACAGCTGGGTGAAGATCTCGTGGAGCTGCTCGGAGGCGCGCAGCTCCGCGAACTGGTCCTGGACGATCCGGGCGTGCACGGACTCGGTGATGTCCACGAACGCGGGCTCGTGGGCGAGGACGATCACCGGGAGGCGGTGGTCCTCGGCGGCGGCGATCAGCGCGGGCGGCAGCACGGTGGCGTAGCGGCGGCCCAGCTCGATCATGAGGCCGCTCACCCCGACGTCGGCGAGTTCGCCGATGTAGGCGCGCAGCCGCTCGGGCTCGTCCGGCAGCGCGATCCCGGTGGTGAGGACGAGTTCGCCGCCGTGCAGCAGATGCGCGATGTCGGTGACCTCGGCGACGTGCACCCAGCGGACCCGGTTGCCGATGCGGTCGCCGCCCGCGACGACGCGCGGCTGTCCGCGGCGGACCGCCTCGAGCTGGAGCACGTCCTCGACAGTGGGCAGCATCGACGACGAGGATATCCCTACAGGGTGTCAAGGACGAGGCATCCGCCATTACAGGATGTCAGCCCGTCGGCAGAGCGTTAAGCGCGGGCGCAGGGTCCTGACACTCTGCGGGTGGCCCCGGCGGCCTGCGGGAACGAGACTTGAGGCATGTCGGACCATGCGAATCTGCTCCGGCGCCACAAGGCGGTCCTGCCGTCGTGGATGGCGCTCAACTACACCGAACCCATCGAGATCGTCGGCGGCAAGGGCAGCCGCGTGACCGACGCCGAGGGGAACGGCTACCTCGACTTCTTCACCGGCATCCTCACGAACATGCTCGGTTACGACGTCCCCGAAGTGCGGGAGGCGGTGGAGCGGCAGCTCGCCACCGGCGTCGTGCACACCTCCACCGCGTACCTGCTGCGCGGCCAGGTCGAGCTGGCCGAGAAGATCGCCCGCCTGTCGGGCATCCCGGACGCGAAGGTGTTCTTCGCCAACTCCGGGACGGAGGCCAACGAGACGGCGCTGCTGCTGGCCGCGTACGCGCGGCGCAGCGACCAGGTCCTGGCGATGCGGCAGAGCTACCACGGCCGGTCGTTCGGGACGACGGGCGTCACCGGCAACCGGGCTTGGACGAACGTGTCCTACTCGCCGCTGAACGTGCATTTCCTGCACGGCGCCGACCGGCACCTCCCGCAGTTCGCCGGAATGCCGGACGAGGCGTACATCGACGCGTGCGTGCAGGATCTGCGGCACGTCCTCGCGACCGCGACCGGCGGGGACGTCGCCGCGCTCATCGCCGAGCCGGTCCAGGGCGTCGGCGGGTTCACGATGCCGCCGGACGGCCTGTTCGCCGCGTACAAGACCGTCCTGGACGAGTCCGGGATCCTGTTCGTCTCCGACGAGGTCCAGACGGGCTGGGGGCGGACGGGCCAGAGCTTCTGGGGCATCCAGAACCACGGCGTGACCCCGGACATGATGACGTTCGCCAAGGGCCTCGGGAACGGGTTCACCATCGGCGGCGTCGTCGCGCGGGGCGAGCTGATGGACTCCCTGCACGCCCTCGGCGTCTCCACGTTCGGCGGCAACCCGGTCTCGACGGCCGCCGCGAACGCGACCCTCGACTACGTCCTGGACCACGATCTGCAGGCCAACGCGGCGAAACAGGGCGCCACGATCGTGGGCGGGCTGCGGTCGGCGGCCGGCCGGTTCCCCTTCGTCAAGGAGGTGCGCGGCAAGGGCCTGATGTTCGCGATCGAGCTGGCCGACCCGGTGACCGGAGAGGCGAGCCCGCCGATCGCCGCGGCGGTGATGGAGGCGGCCCGCGAGCGCGGGCTGCTGATCGGCAAGGGCGGCCTGTACGGCAACGTGCTGCGCATGGCGCCGCCGATGAACCTGACCGACGCCGAGGCCGCCGAGGGCCTCGCGATCCTGATCGCATCCCTGGACGCGGTGACCGGGGAGGCCGTCTCATGACCGAGAGCAAGCACGTCACGCACTGGATCGGCGGGAAGCCGCACGCGGGGCGGGCCGAGCGGCGCGGCGACGTCTACGAGCCCGCGTCGGGACGCCTCGCCGGGACCGTGGACTTCGCCGCGCGACCCGAGGTCGACGCGGCGGTCGCCGCCGCCAAGGCCGCGTTCCCCGGCTGGCGGGACGCCTCGCTCTCGCAGCGGACGGCGGTGCTGTTCAGGTTCCGCGAGCTGGTGAGCGGGCACCGGGACGAGCTGGCCCGGCTGATCTCGTCCGAGCACGGCAAGGTGGTCTCGGACGCGGCGGGCGAGGTGGCCCGCGGCCTGGAGGTCGTGGAGTTCGCCTGCGGCATCCCGCACCTGCTCAAGGGCGGGTTCTCGGAGAACGTCTCGACCCGCGTGGACGCCTACTCGATACTGCAGCCGCTCGGCGTGGCCGCCGGGATCACCCCGTTCAACTTCCCGGCGATGGTGCCGATGTGGATGTTCCCCGTGGCGATCGCGTGCGGGAACACGTTCGTCCTCAAGCCGTCGGAGAAGGACCCGTCGGCGTCGGTCCGGATCGCGGAGCTGTGGGCCGAGGCGGGGCTGCCGGACGGGGTGTTCAACGTGCTCCACGGGGACGAGGCCGCGGTGGACGGGCTGCTGCACCATCCGGACGTCAAGGCGGTCAGCTTCGTCGGCTCCACCCCGATCGCCCGCCGCATCTACGCGACGGCGGCGGCGAACGGCAAGCGGGTGCAGGCGCTCGGCGGAGCGAAGAACCACATGCTCGTGCTGCCGGACGCCGATCTCGATCTCGCCGCGGACGCCGCCGTGTCGGCCGGGTTCGGCTCGGCGGGGGAGCGGTGCATGGCGATCTCCGTGGTCGTCGCCGTCGACCCGGCCGGGGACGAGCTGATGGCCGGGATCCGCGAACGGGTGGCGAAGCTGAGGGTCGGGCCGGGCGACGACCCCGAGTCGGACATGGGGCCGCTCGTCACGCGGGCGCACCGCGACAAGGTCGCGTCCTACCTGGACGGCGGGGTCGCGCAGGGCGCCACCCTCGCCGTCGACGGCCGCGCCCCGGACGTCCTCGGCGGCGCGGGGGACGGGTTCTGGCTCGGTCCCACCGTCCTCGACCACGTCACCCCGGAGATGGACGCCTACAAGGACGAGATCTTCGGGCCGGTGCTGTCGGTCGTGCGGGCCGGCTCCTACGAGGAGGCCATGGAGCTGATCTCGGGCAACCCGTACGGCAACGGCACCGCGATCTTCACCAACGACGGCGGGGCCGCGCGCCGCTTCCAGAACGAGGTGGAGGTCGGGATGGTCGGCGTCAACGTGCCGATCCCGGTTCCGATGGCTTACTACTCCTTCGGCGGCTGGAAGGACTCACTGTTCGGTGACAGCCACGCTCACGGGATGGAGGGCGTCCACTTCTACACGCGGACGAAGGCCGTCACCGCCCGATGGCCGGACCCGAGTCACGGCGGGGTGAACCTGGGCTTCCCGACCAGCGGCTGAACCGGTCCCTTCCTGCGGATCGGCCCGGCGTGCGGCCGGTCCCCCTGACCGGCCGCACGCTCGTCGGCACGTTCGTCCGGCGAAAACGGCGAATCGCTCAAAAAGTGGCAAAAGTCATCAAAGTGAGCGCGCCGGGATCGCATGGCGTGAGAACCGTTCGCCCAGCGTGAGAACGCGCAGGCAGGAACCGTACGGGATTTTCCCACGACCGTCGCTTTTCGTCGTCAATTTTCGTCCGGCGGCGGAGGACGAATAATGCCAACACCCATTGACGGGCTCTGTGGCGGGCGACACAATCTGACTGTCTGCATTAAATGAGGCGAAATTAAAAGTCAGAGTCCGCAGTCAGAAACATGAGGTCCGGAGCCGCCCGGGTCCGGTGGGGCCGATGTGCAGGAGCGCCGCGCTATGACCGCAGCCGACCACGCAGCAGAGGTGGACGCGCTCGCAAGGCGATTTCCGGGCTGGACCATTTGGTTCGGCCCGTTCACCGGCCACTGGTGGGCACTGCCGCCGAAGGACCGCGACGTCGGCGACTTCCTGGAAGCCGACACCCCGCAACGGCTCATCGCACGGATCGAGGTGGTCAAGCACGCCGCAACGAGCCGCCCCCTGATCGACCACGATCTTCCGCAGAATCCCCGCGACACCCGGCCTGACGTGCGACGTCCCTCGAATCTCCTCCGTCTCGAGGGCGTCACACCGTCGCCGTTCGGCCGGGTACCGGCGATCGCGTGGCCAGGCAGCACTGCAAGGTGATCCGCTGTTCCCCAACCTCGCCACGCCCGCCGGTGCCGCCGCGGCCCCGGGACGGACGGCAGCCCGCGCCATATCCCTCTCCAGCAACCTCCGTGTATGGCGCGGACGTCGGCACCCACCGTCCTCCGGGGTCGTGGCGGTTTCTCGATTAACAACCCGTCCGAAAACGCCGATAGGGCAATCGGCCACGGAAACTCGGACGGGAATCGCCGGTCAATGGACACACCGGCCTTACCTTTGAGAAACACAACGGGAAACACCGGAGTCGTGATCTTCGGTAATCGCCCGCGCTTCGCCGCGAGTCGGAGGAGAAGTCGAAGAAAACCGGCGATCGGCTCGTCCGCGCTCGCCGGGACGCGCCGGAATGGCGGCCGGGCGCGGAGCGGACCGCCGTCCGGGACGGGTACGGGTCCGCCTCCCCGCGGCGGAGACGCTACGCTCGCCGACGGGCCCGTTCACGAGGGGGAGGGCCCCGGGCACGGATCGGGAGCGACATGCGGCTGAAGGCCACGGCGCGGGTCAGGGTGTGGTCGGCCCTGGCGGCGGCCACCGCGCTCGCCGCCGCGGGCCTCGCCGCCTGCAGCGGCGGAGACGACGAGCCGGTCGGTGTCGCCAAGGTGGCGAGCACGCTCGGGCCGGGCGAGGGGATGCTCAACCTCGTCACCCTCCCCGGATCGATCGAGAGCGGCACCAGCGACCCGCGGGTCGACTGGGTCACCCCGTTCCAGGAGCGCACCGGCTGCAAGATCGGGCTGAAGGTCGTCAAGACGGCCGAGGAGATGGCCGACCTGATGCGCGACGAGGACCGCCGCTACGACGGCGTCGCGGCGCCGCCCGAGGTCGCCGGGCGGCTGATCACCGAGAACCAGGTCGCCCCCGTCAACACCGACCTCGTCGACGGCTACAAGAAGCTGGAGCCGAAGCTGCGCGGCCTGCTCAAGCGGGACGGCAAGCAGTACGGCATCCCGTACGTGTGGGGCTCGAACCTGATCATGTACGACACCGGGGCCGTCCCGCCGCCGGCGAGCTGGGCCGCGCTGTTCGATCCCGGGCGGGCCCGCCGGTACTCCGGGAAGCTGGTCATGCGTGACAGCCCGCTGGCCATCGCCGAGGCCGCGCTCTACCTCAAGGGCGACAAGCCCGAGCTGGAGATCGACGACCCGTACTCGCTGACCCCCGAGCAGCTCGAAGCCGCCGGGCGCGTGCTGGCCGAGCAGCGCCCGCACGTCGGGGACTACTGGGAGCGGCCCGCCGACGCCGTCAGCGCGTTCGCGGGCGGGCGGGCCGTGCTGGGGCAGGCGTGGCCCTACCACGTGGACGTCCTGAACCGCGCCTCCCGGCCCGTCCGCGGCGTCGTCCCGTCCGAGGGCGTGACCGGCTGGACGGACGCGTGGATGATCGGCGCACGCGCGGAGCACCCCAACTGCATGTACCAGTGGCTGCAGTGGACCGCCTCGCCGGACGTCCAGCAGCAGGTGGCGGAGTGGACCGGGGTGGCGCCCGCCAACCCGCAGGCGTGCTCCGGCGACCGCCTCAAGCCCGGCTTCTGCGCCGCCTTCCATGTCGGCGACCGCGACTACCTCGACCGGATCACCTTCGCGCACGCGCCGGCGAAGGAATGTGAAGGCGAGTCCGACAAGAACGACTGCACGGACTACGCCCAGTGGAAGAAGACGTGGATCGAGGCCACGAAGCTGTAGCGCGCTGAGGCCGGGCCGGCGTGCACCGGCCCCCCTGATCGCCCTTGATCGGATCGCCTCGATCGCCCTTGCGGGACCGCTGGAAGGGCGCTATGCCGCGACTCAACGGTCCCCGGGCGTCAGGAGGAGTCTCTCCGGCGCGCCCGGCCGCCCCCAGCCGGGCGCGCCTGTCGGGTGGTCCCGGACTTCCCCCCGAATGCCCGGGTCACCCTTCTCCTTGGAGAGACCTCCATGACGACGGCGTCCAGCGCCGCCGTCCGCTCGGGCGGCCGCTCCCCGGCCGGCCGTCCGGCATCCGTGACAGGCTCCCGGGATCCCCGCCGTGCGCGGGGTACCGGCGAGGCGGGTGCGCAGTCATCGCACGCGAACACCCCGGTCGAATCCGGCAGGCGGCCGACGCGTACGCGCGGCCGGGGCCACTTCTTGCGGCAGACGACGCAGGCGTCCCCCAGGCGCTGGGCTGTGCTCAGCCCGCCCGGGTCCACGGTCGGCTCGCCTGTCTGGCCCATGTCCCTCCCCCCGACGGGAGTCGACGTCACGTGCCTCCTTTATAGGCGGGAAAGTGTGTGGTCACCGCTACCGAAAGTGAAAAGGGCGGCAAAGCCTTACGTGTCGCCCGTCCGCCCGAGGTCGTCTGGGCTATGCCGCCGCGCCCCCCTCGTCCTCCGCCTTCCCGCACCGGGTTCCGCCGAGTCGCGGCCGGAACGGGACCGGAGCGCGGGCATGCCCGACAATGGAGCGGTGATGTCTCCTTCAAGCCCCGGCGCGCGCGCCCGCGAGCTCGTCGTGCTCGGCTCCACCGGTTCGATCGGCACCCAGGCGCTGGACGTGGTCCGCCGCAACCCCGGCAGGTTCCGGGTGACCGGCCTGGCGGCCGGCGGCGGACGCGTCGATCTGCTGGCCGAGCAGGCGCTGGAGTTCCGGCCCGAGGTCGTCGCCGTCGCCAGGGCGTCCGTCGCGCAGGACCTGCAGCTGGCCTTCTACGCCGAGGCCAAGCGGCACGGCTACGCCTCCGGCGACTTCTCCATCCCCAAGATCGTCGCGGGCCCGGACGCCGTCGCCGAGGTCGCGGCATGGCCGTGCGACGTCGTACTGAACGGGGTGACCGGCGCGCTCGGCCTCGCCTCCACGCTGGCCGCGCTGGACGCCGGACGGACGCTCGCGCTGGCCAACAAGGAGTCGCTCATCATCGGCGGTCCCCTCGTCAAGGAGCGGGCCAGGCCGGGGCAGATCGTCCCGGTCGACTCCGAGCATTCGGCGCTCGCCCAGTGCCTGCGCGGCGGACGCGCCGAGGAGGTCCGGCGGCTGGTGCTGACCGCGAGCGGCGGCCCGTTCCGCGGCCGCGGCCGCGGCGAGCTGACCGGCGTCACGCCCGAGCAGGCGCTGAACCACCCGACTTGGGACATGGGCCCCGTCGTCACGATCAACTCCGCGACCCTGGTCAACAAGGGGCTGGAGGTCATCGAGGCGCACCTGCTGTTCGACGTGCCGATGGACCGGATCGAGGTCATGGTGCACCCGCAGTCGGTGATCCACTCGATGGTCGAGTTCACCGACGGCTCCACGCTGGCGCAGGCGAGCCCGCCCGACATGCGGCTGCCGATCGCGCTCGGCATCGACTGGCCGGACCGCGTCCCGGACGCCGCTCCCGGCGTCGACTGGACCAGGGCGCACACCTGGGAACTGTTCCCGCTCGACGACGAGGCGTTCCCCGCGGTCGCGCTGGCGCGGCGCGCCGGTGAGCTGGGCGGGACGTTCCCGGCCGTTTACAACGCCGCGAACGAGGAATGTGTGGACGCGTTCCGCGCCGGACGTCTGCCGTTCCTCGGGATAGTCGACACGATCGCGCGGGTAGTGGACGAGCACGGCGAGCAGGGTCCGGGCACGGCCGGGGAAACGACGCTGGACGGCGTCCTCGCGGCGGACGGCTGGGCACGGACCAGGACCAGGGAACTGACCGCGACCGACTGACCCCCGGGGTCCGCCCCCGGACGAACCCCAAGGGGACCGGGATGGCCTTCTTCCTCGGCGCGGGGGCGTTCGTCGTCGCGCTGCTGGCGTCGGTGATGCTTCACGAGGCCGGGCATCTGCTCACCGCCAAGCGGTTCGGGATGAAGGCGACGCAGTACTTCGTGGGTTTCGGTCCGACCCTGTGGTCGACGCGCCGGGGCGAGACCGAGTACGGCGTCAAGGCGATCCCGCTGGGCGGCTTCGTCAAGATCGTGGGATACACGCCGCTGGAGGAGATCGACGAGGCGGACCGTCCCCGCGCGTTCTACCGGCAGCCCGCGCCGCGCCGCGCGGTCGTCATCGGGGCGGGCATCGCCGCCAACTTCCTGTTCGCGTTCCTGCTGCTCATGGTGATGGCCATGACGATCGGCGTGCGCGAACCCGGCACCGTGACCAGCACGGTCGACGAGGTCACGCCCTGCGTGCCCGCGGGGGGACGGGCCGGCTGCGGCGAGGGCCGGCCGCCGTCGCCCGCCGAGCAGGCGGGGCTGCGCGCCGGGGACCGCGTCATCGCGTTCGGCGGCACGCCCGTCGCCGACTGGGAGGAACTCACCCGGGCGATCGACCGGGCCGAACCCGGGCAGACGGTGCGGCTCGTGGTGCGGCGGCCCGGCGTGCAGGAGCCGCTGACGCTGCCGGTCACGCTCGCGAACGTGGACGGGGAACCGTTCGTCGGCATGTCCGCGAAGGTCGTCGGCGCCGGGTACGAGCGGACGGGACCGCTGAACGCGGCGGTGTTCGCCGCCGGCGGCATCGGACGGACCCTCGCCGCGGTCGGCGAGGTCGCGGTGGACGTGCCGTCGGCGATCCCGAGGCTGTTCTCGCCCGAGCGCGAGAGCACGCCCGGCGGGCAGGTCGGCAGCGTGGTGGGCGCGACCGACGTGTCCGGCCAGATCTTCGCCTCCGACACCACCGCCCGGGATAAGATCGCCTTGTTCCTGTCGCTGGTCGTGTCGCTGAACATCTTCCTCGGGGCGCTCAACGTCCTGCCTCTGCTGCCGCTGGACGGGGGGCACCTCGCGGTGGTCGGCTACGAGCGGGCCCGCGCGGGTCTCAACCGGATCCGCGGCCGTCCGGATCCGGGCACCGTCGACATGACGAAGCTCCTGCCCTTGACGTACCTCGTCGTGCTGTTGCTGGTGGGGTTCGGCGTGCTGCTGATCCTGGCCGACCTGTTCAATCCGCTCCAGCTACCGGAGTGACCGGAAATGTTGGCGGAC
Source organism: Spirillospora sp. NPDC048823 (assembly GCF_043198445.1). Lineage (NCBI taxonomy): Bacteria > Bacillati > Actinomycetota > Actinomycetes > Streptosporangiales > Thermomonosporaceae > Spirillospora > Spirillospora sp. NPDC048823. Next base: position 207,309 of record NZ_JBICUT010000003.1, read on the forward strand.
GGTGTCCGGAGGGTCACATCGCCGAGTGCCGGGGCGCCGTCATCTCAGCGGCCTGGGGCGCTTAGGCTTTGTACCGGGGCCGGCAAGCAAGGGGAGAGGGATGAGCGTTTCACTGGGAATTCCGAGCGTCCGCGGCGAGGGTGACGGTCAGGAGGCGCGGGGTCCCATCGCGGCACGCCGCACGTCCCGGCAGATCATGGTCGGGAGCGTGCCGGTGGGCGGCGACGCCCCCGTGTCCGTGCAGTCCATGACCACGACTCTCACCGCCGATGTGAACTCCACGCTGCAGCAGATCGCGGAGCTGGCCACGTCGGGCTGCCAGATTGTGCGGGTGGCGGTGCCGTCGCAGGACGACGCCGACGCGCTGCCGGCGATCGCGAGCAAGTCGCCGATCCCGGTCATCGCCGACATCCACTTCCAGCCGAAGTACGTGTTCGCGGCGATCGACGCGGGCTGCGCGGCCGTCCGGGTCAACCCCGGCAACATCAAGAAGTTCGACGACCGGATCGGCGAGATCGCCAAGGCGGCCTCGGCCGCGGGCGTGCCGATCCGCATCGGGGTGAACGCCGGCTCGCTGGACAAGCGGCTGCTGGAGAAGTACGGCAAGGCCACCCCCGAGGCGCTGGTGGAGTCGGCGCTGTGGGAGTGCTCGCTGTTCGAGGAGCACGACTTCCGCGACATCAAGATCTCGGTCAAGCACAACGACCCGGTCGTGATGATCGAGGCGTACCGGCAGCTGGCCGCCGCCTGCGACTACCCGCTGCATCTCGGCGTCACCGAGGCCGGCCCGGCGTTCCAGGGGACGATCAAGTCGGCGGTGGCGTTCGGCGCCCTGCTCGCCGAGGGGATCGGCGACACGATCAGGGTGTCGCTCTCGGCGCCTCCGGTCGAGGAGGTCAAGGTCGGCACGGCGATCCTGGAGTCGCTGGGGCTGCGCGAGCGCGGCCTGGAGATCGTCTCCTGCCCGTCGTGCGGGCGGGCGCAGGTGGACGTGTACACGCTCGCCGAGCAGGTCACCGCCGGGCTGAAGGACTTCCCCGTCCCGCTGCGGGTCGCCGTGATGGGCTGCGTGGTGAACGGCCCCGGCGAGGCCCGCGAGGCCGACCTCGGCGTCGCGTCCGGCAACGGCAAGGGCCAGATCTTCGTCAAGGGACAGGTCGTCAAGACCGTCCCCGAGGCGCAGATCGTGGAGACCCTGATCGAGGAGGCCATGCGCATCGCCGACGAGATGGGCATCGAGATCGGCGAGGACGGCTCGGTGACCGGCCCCGGCGCGGACGTCGTCGTGGGCTGATGCGGTAACGAACGCGGCCGGGGCGCGGCCCGGCCGGGTGGGGCCGCGGCGGCGGAACGTTCCGGCTGATCACGAAGTTCCGTTGATCTTGTCACGATTGCGCATCCACTCGTGATGGGCCCTGTCCGGGCTCGGCCGAGCAACGCCACAATCTTCACTCATTTACCCGTATGTCTGACTCAAGCGAGTCGGCACGTTAGGGGGATTTGTGAAGAAAATCGTTGTCGTGGCCTCGGTGGCCGTGCTCGGTCTCACCGGAGTGGGCGCCACAAGCGCACAGGCCGCGAGCCCTTCGGCCGGACCGGCCGGAGCCTTCAACCCCGCCCCGCTGAACTGGCACACCTGCCCCGCGGACTTCGTCAAGACGGTGCACGACTACTACGACGCCCTGTACCCGGTCTCCGAGATCGTGCAGTGCGCCGAGATGTCGGTGCCGCTCGACCACGCCGAGCCGCACGGAAAGAAGATCACCCTCCAGCTCACCAAGACGCCGCACACGGGCGACGGTGAGGCCAAGGGCGACATCGTCGTCAACCCGGGCGGTCCGGGCGGCGGCGGCGCGCTCTTCGGGCCGCGCGTGTTCGCGCAGAACTCCCCGGAGATGCGCAAGGCGTACAACGTCATCGGGTTCGACCCGCGCGGCGTCGGGATGAGCGTCCCGGCGATGAGCTGCGACCGGAACTACACCAACGCCCCGCGTCCCGACTACGGCCACGGCGAACGGCGGGCCGTCGCCACCTGGCTGAAGCTCGCGAAGGGCTACGCGGAGGACTGCGAGAAGGCCGACGAGATCGGGCTGCTGGACCACGTCAAGACCATCGACTCCGTGCACGACATGGAGTCGATCCGGAAGGCGCTGGGCAACGACAAGCTCGACTACTACGGCGCCTCGTACGGCACCTACCTCGGCTCGGCCTACGCCACCGTCTACCCGGACCGCGTCGACAAGATGGCGCTGGACGGCAACGTCGGCCCGTCCGGCGTCTGGTACGACCTCAACCTCTCGCAGGACATCGCGTTCGACGAGAACGTCGAGTACTACTTCGGCTGGATCGCCGAGTACGACTCCGTGTACGACCTGGGCGACAGGCAGCGCCGGGTGCGCGACTTCGTCTACGACCTGCGCCGCGAGCTGGCGAAGAAGCCGCTCTACTACACCGACCCCGACAGCGGGCAGACGCTCGCCGTCGGACCGGACGAGCTGACCGACACGCTCCTGAACGCCGGCTACCGTCGCAGCCAGGCCGTCTGGCACACCTACGCCGCCGGGCTCGCCGCCTACAAGGCCGGTGACACCGCCACGTTCGCGGGGACGTTCGGCGCGCCGACCACCGGCGGCTCCGACGACAACGGCTACGCGATGTACCTCGCCACCGAGTGCTCCGACGTCCAGTGGCCGCAGAGTTGGCGCAAGTGGTACCGCGACAACTCCCGGATCGACCGCAGGCACCCGTTCATGACCTGGAGCAACGCCTGGTTCAACGCGCCGTGCCTGTTCTGGCCCGCCAAGGCCGGCAAGCCGGTGAACATCGGCCACACCCGGAACCTGCCGGACAACATCCTGCTGTTCCAGTCGACCCACGACGCGGCCACCCCGTACAAGGGTGCGCTGGACATGCAGCGCCGGCTCCGGGGCTCGCGCATGATCGTCCAGGACGGTGACCGCACGCACTGCATCGTCCACCGCGGGTCCGCGGAGGTGGACGCTTACTTCGACGCCTACTTCCTGCGCGGAGAGCGTCCGGAGAAGCGGACCGTGCACGTCCCGCAGCTCGGTGACCCGGTCCCGCCGTCGCAGTCGTCCGCGAGGACGCTGACCGGCACGGTCTCGCCGAAGGCCGCACGGCTGAAGGCCGACGTCATCCGCTGACGGGCGCCGCCGCCTTGCACGAGGGCCCTGGGGAGCGATCCCCGGGGCCTTCCGCATGTCCCGGGCGCTGGAGGCGGAGCGAACGTCGCGCAACATCACGAAGTTCCGTTGATCTTGTCACGATTCCGCAACCAGTCACCGTGGGATCTGCCGTCATAAGCGGCCAAAACGCAACAATCTCCACGCAATTCCTCATCCGCTATGTATCGGCGTCGCTCCCCCTCCGGTCCCACCCGGGGCGTCCGGAGCCGCCGATCTGAGGGGGTTCAGTGAGAAGGATCGTTCTCGTCGCGGCCGCGGCGGTCGTGACGGCCGGCGGCACCGGCGCCGTCGTACCCGCGAACGCGGACGCCGGCCCGTCCGGCGCCGCCGCTATCGCGGCCCAGGGCATCGACTGGGGTGAATGCGAGGTCAGCGGCCCGGGCGACCCGATGAACAACGCCCAGTGCGCGCAGGTGGAGGTGCCCCTCGACTACAGCGACCCCGGCGGCCGCAAGATCTCCATCGCGGTGTCGCGCTTCAGGCACACCGACGAGGAGAACTACCAGGGCGTCCTGTTCGTGAACCCGGGCGGGCCAGGCGGCTCCGGCCTGGCGTACGCCCCCGCCCTCGCCCGCTGGATCGGCGGCACCGGCCACGCGGACGTCGCCGCCAAGTACGACATCATCGGCTTCGACCCCCGCGGGGTCGGCTCCAGCAAGCCCGCGATCACCTGCGACCCGCACATCAACGACCCGGTCCGCCCCGCCTACGTGCCGGACTCCCGGAAGGAGGAGCTGGCCTGGATCGCCAAGTCGAAGAAGTACGCGCAGGACTGCCAGGAGAAGTTCGGCTGGATGCTGCCGCACATGCGCACCACCGACGCCGCGCGTGACGTCGACGTGATCCGCGCCGCCCTCGGCCAGGAGAAGATCAGCTGGTACGGCTTCTCCTACGGCACCTACTTCGGCGCCACCTACGCCACGCTCTTCCCCAAGCGTGTGAAGCGGATGGTGATGGACGGCATCGTCAACCCGAGGAACGTCTGGTACAAGGGGCAGCTCGAACAGGACAAGGCGTTCGAGCGCAACATCCGGGCCTGGTTCGCCTGGGTCGCCGAGTACGACTCGGTCTACCACCTCGGCACGTCCGAGAAGGCCGTCCGCGCCAAGTACTACGAGGTCCTCGACGCGTCGGAGAAGTCGCCGATCGGCGGCAGGATCGGCCCGGCCGAGCTGACCGACACCATCCTGAGCGCCGGGTACAACACCGGTTACTACATCCCGTTCGCGCAGGCACTGTCGGCCTGGGTCAACGACGAGGACCCGTCCGGCCTCCTCGGCTGGCTCAACCCCGGCGGCGAGGACAACGGCTTCGCGGTCTACCTCGCCGTCCAGGCGGCGGACGCGCGGTGGCCCCGCAACTGGGCCAAGTGGCACCACGACGCGGCGAAGCTCCACCGGCAGGGCTACACGTTCGAGACGTGGGGCAACGTCTGGTTCAACGCGCCGATCGCCTTCTGGCCCTTCAACGGAGGGCCCGCGCTCAGGCTGAAGGGCAGCGAGAGCCTGCCCGGCATGCTGCTCGTCCAGTCCACGAAGGACGCGGCGACGCCCGTCGAGGGCGGCCTGGAGATGCACAAGATCTTCCGGTCCTCGCGCCTGGTGTTCGAGGTCGGCGGAAAGACACACTCCAACACGCTCAACGGCAACGCGTGCCTGGACGACAAGGTCGCGGCGTACCTCGACACCGGTGCGCTGCCGGAGAGCCGCCGCGGCCCGGACGCCTACTGCAAGGCGGTCCCGGCGCTGAACGACCCGGACCCGACGGCCGTGCGGCTGAAGGCGGCCGGTTCCGGCGCGGGCAAGGACCTCCCGGTCGGACGCCCGTAGCACGCTGAACCGTGGCGTGCCCGTCCAGCTCCGCACCTCGGGGCGGGCGGGCACGCCACGCGTCGCTTCGCGGCGCCGTTAGGGCAGGACGGGTCCGCATTCGGGCGGGAATCGCGCGATCCGGGGTGCGCGGGTTCACGGCCTCCCTCCGGTAGAAATCCTCCGTGCTGAACGACACTGGAAAGAGGGCCGCCGCAGGGACGGCCGCCGCCGCGGTCACCCTCGCGACGGCCGGAGCCGCCGTGCTGGCGGCGCCCGCCGCCGCGGCGGGACGTCCCGGATCCGAGCCCGCCCCGAGGCCCGCCGGTCTCGCCTGGAAGCCCTGCCCTGACCAGGACCCGGTGGCGGGCACCCGCCTCCGGGGCCTTCAGTGCGCGTCCATCCGGGTCCCGCTCGACCACTCCCGCCCGGACGGCAGGCAGGTCACGCTCGCACTGTCCCGTGCCCGGCACACCGCGCCCGAGTCGCAGGGCGTGGTGCTGCTGAACCGGGGCGGGCCCGGCGCGCACGGACGCGACCTCCCCGGCGTCTTCAAGGACGCGCTGCCCGAGAAGGTCGCCGCGTCCTACGACTGGATCGGTTTCGACCCGCGTGGCGTCGGCGCAAGCGAACCCGCGCTGATCTGCGACCCGAGCTACCAGAACCCAGGCCGCGCACGCCCGGACACCATTCCCTCGAACGCCGGGCAAGAGCGTGCCTGGAAGGCCAAGGCCAAGGCGTACGCCGACGACTGCGCCGAGAAGTACCGTGCGATCCTTCCGCACATGGGCACGGCCGACTGGGCCCGCGACATGGACGAGATCCGCAAGGCCCTCGGCCAGAAGAAGCTCAGCTACTTCGGCTACTCGTACGGCAGCTACCTCGGCGCGGTGTACGCGACGATGTTCCCCGGGCGGGTGCGGCGGATGGTGCTCGACAGCGTCGTCCGCCCGAGCGGCGTCTGGTACGAGAACAACCTCGACCAGAACGTCGCGTTCGAGAAGCGCATCCGCGTGTACTTCGCGTGGATCGCCCGCCACCACGAGAGCTACGGGCTCGGGACGACCGAGCGGGAGGTCGCCGGCTCCTACGCCAAGGCGCGGGCCGCGCTCAAGGCCGAGCCCATCGACGGGAAGATCGGCCCGGCCGAACTGGACGACGTCTTCCTCGCCGACGGCTACGCGAGCCAGAGCTGGGCCGCGCACGCGAAGGCGCTGTCCGCCTACGTCGCCCGGCACGACCCCGGCCCGCTGCGCAAGGCGTGGCGGCCGCCCGGGCGGCCCGAGCAGAACAACTACGCCGTCTACACCGCCGTGCAGTGCCGGGACGCGGCCTGGCCGCGCGACTGGGGCCGCTGGCACGCCGACAGCGAGCGCCTCTACCGGCAGGGCTACCGCTTCGAGACCTGGGGCAACACCTGGTACAACGCCCCTTGCGCGTTCTGGGCGGTGCCCGGCGGGCCGCGTCCCGAGGTGAAGGGCACGTCCGCGCTCCCGCCGATCCTCCTCGTCCAGGCCACCGAGGACGCCGCCACCCCCTACGCGGGCGCGCTGGAGACGCACCGCAGGTTCCCCACGTCCCGGCTGCTCGTGCAGGCCGGCGGCGGTGATCACGGCGTCTCGCTGTCCGGGGACAAGTGCGTCGACGCCGCCGTGGCCGCCTACCTCGGCGGCGGCGAACTGCCGGCGCGCCGGCCGGGCCCGGACGCGAGCTGCAAGGCCGGATCCGCGCCCGAGCCCGCCGCGGCCGGGGGGCCCGCCGGCCCGGAGCGCGCGACCCGGCACCGCTGAAACCGCCCCGGACCCGGCGAATCACCGAGCCCGCGGAGGTGGGGGGACCCTGGACGACATAGGCTTGTCCATGTGGTGCAGTCAATGGTGAGGGCCGAACGGGGGCCGTTCCCGTCCCGGGACCGGTAACCGTGCGCATGCTCGGCTCGATGCCGGTGCGCGTGCTGGACGACCGGCACCGGGCGGAGGCCCTCGCGATCCTGGACGCCGATCCGGTGTCCAACGTGTTCGTCAGTTCCCGCGTGCACGCCGCGGGGCTCGACCCGCGCCGTCTCGGTGCCCAGATGTGGGGCTATCTGCGCGACGGCCGGCTCACCTCGCTGTGCTACTCCGGCGCCAACCTCATCCCGGTCGCGGCGGATGCGGAGGCCGTCCGCGCGTTCGCCGAACGGGCCAGGGCCCAGGGGCGGCGCTGCTCGTCCATCGTCGGGCCCGTCGGCGCCGTCGGCGAACTGTGGGAGATCCTCGCGCCGTACTGGGGGCCGCCCCGGGCCGTCCGCCCGGAACAGCCGGTGATGGCCACCTCCGCCGTCCCGGACGTGCCCGCCGACCCCGGTGTGCGGCGGGTCCGGATGGAGGAATTCGACATCGTGTACCCCGCCTGTGTGGCGATGTTCACCGAGGAGGTCGGGGTCTCACCCAACAGCGGCGACGGGGGAGTGCTCTACCGTGCCCGCGTCGCCGAGTTGATCCGCGACGGCCGCGCGTTCGCCCGCATCGAGGACGGCCGCGTCATGTTCAAGGCCGAGATCGGCGCCGTGACCCCGCGTGCCTGCCAGGTGCAGGGCGTGTGGGTGCCGCCCGATCTGCGGGGTGAGGGCCGGTCGGTGGCCGGGATGTCCGCGGTGGTGCGGGAGGCGGTGCACGGCATCGCGCCGACGGTGTCGCTGTACGTCAACGACTACAACACGCGGGCGCGCGCCGCGTACCGGCGTGTCGGTTTCACCGAGCGCGGATCCTTCATGTCGATCCTGTTCTGAGGCCGTCCATCGGTTACGCGCGGCTTGTCCATGCGCGACTGGTACTTCCCGATACATGAATTGATCTTCCCGGACGGGTACCATCCGGCCGTGGAGTTCGCCGGGGCACTACGGCAGGCCATCCAGGCCAGCGGGCTGACCCTGGAACGGATCCGGCACCGCCTCGGCCGGCGCGGCCTGACCGTCAGCGTGGCGACCCTCAGCTACTGGCAGCGCGGACGCAGCCGCCCGCGCTCGCGGAGCGTGGTCGTCGCGCTGGAGGAGGTCCTCCGGGTGCCGCCGGGGACCCTCACCGAACTGCTGGACGACTCCGCGCCCACGGCGCCCGCCGTCCGCGGCGGCCTGGGGGCCGGCCCGTCCGGCGCCGACGGACGCGGCCGCCCGGTGCGGGAGCTGTGGCCCGACCCGGACCGCTATGCGGGCCTCGTCGGGCAGCTCGACCGGTCCGGGGACCACCGGCTCGAACGGCTCAGCATCCACGACGTCTACCGGCTGGACGAGGCGCGCCGCTCCTGGACTCTGTCGGTCCGCACCGTCCTGCGTGCGGCGGGCGACGACATCGATCGGGTCGTGTGCGTCCACCAGACAGGCGGCGTCCAGGCCGGCGGCGTCCGGCAGCCCGGCAACGGCGGCACCGTTCCGCCGGACGCCGTCTCCGGAATCGTCGCCGACGTCCCGGACGGCGACGGCAAGGCCGATCTCGCGCGGGTGCGGTACTGCCGACCCGGGCGGATCCGCGCCGAGGGCGGGCTGATGGCCTTCGAGCTCGTCTTCGACCGCGTCCTGTCGGCGGGCGACACCGCGGTCGTCGAGTACGAGCTCGGACCCGTCGGGAAACCCCTGTACGACAGCTACGACCGGCGCTTCTCCCACCCCGTCCACGACTATGTCGCGATCATCCAGTTCGCGGGCGACCGGCTCCCCGCGCGCTGCTACGGCTACACCGCCGAGAGCTCCCTGGCGCCGCGGCAGCGCCTCGGTGAGCTGTGGATCGGCACGTCCGGGAGCGCGAACATCGCGGTCGGGGCCGTGCGGCGCGGCATCGTCGGCATCGAGTGGGAGTGGCACTGACGGGGGCGGCCGGGGCGGCACCGCCGCCGGGTCCTGTGGTTGTGGGAATTTGCCGGTTGGAATCGGGCCCCCGGGGCCTTACAGTGAGCGCTGAAGTCGCAAGCGCAGTAGTCAAGGCCGTCATGCGGGGGCCGGCCGGAGCAGATCCGGAGGCCAGCGGTGCAGAGTGTCGCAGAAGACGATCTCCTACAGGTGCTGCAGTACGGTCCCTTCAACGTCGCCCTGCACGCGGCCATCCAGGCCCGCGGCCTCAGCCTCGATTCGCTGCGGCGCCGCCTGGAGGAGCAGGGCATCGCCGTCAGCCTGTCCACGCTGAGCTACTGGCAGCGCGGCCGGACACGGCCCGAACGCGCCGATTCGATGCGCGCCGTCCGCGGCCTCGAGGTCATCCTCGAACTGCCGCGCCATTCGCTGCTGACGCTGCTGAAGCCGACCACCGAACGCTCCGCGGGGCCGTGGCTGCCGGTGGAGGAGCTGTGCCCCGAGCCGGGCGTCCGCGACCTGCTCGACGAGATCGGCGACCGCGGTGAGCGGCAGCTCACCGGCCTCAGCCTGCACGACCAGCACACCATCGGGCGGCGCCGGGAACTGCGGGAGGTCCGGTCCCGGGCGGTGTTCCAGGCGCAGCAGCGCGGCGTCGACCGCTGGATCGCCGTCTACCACCATCCGCAGGGCGTCCTGCCGTCGTCGCGCACCGCGCGCGGCTGCCGGTTCGGGCGCGTCCGGATGGACGAGGCGAGCGGCCTCATCGCCGCCGAGCTGCTGTTCGACCGCGCGCTCGGCCGCGGCGAGACGTACCTGCTGGAGTACGGCTTCGGGTTCGACGAGACGGGCCCGCCGGTGACCGAGGAGGGACGCGGGTTCCGGACCCCGCAGCACGAGTTCCTCATCGAGGTCCGGTTCCACCCGGCCACCCTGCCCGCCCGCTGCTACCGGACCTGGCGGCCCGACGGCCACACCGCCCTCAAGGACTCCGCCGACCTGCGGATGTCCAGCTACCACAGCGTCCACTTCATCGAGTTCGGCATGGCCGCCGGCTACCACGGCATCCGCTGGGAGTGGGATTAGCGGACCAGGAGCTCCAGGAGCCGGTCGAGTTCGGCGGCGGGGTCGCCGGTGAGGCCGGCGTGCACCGGGCCGGACTGGACGATCGTGCTGCGCGGCGCGGTCAGCCACCGGAACCGCGTGCCCGGGGTCTCCCGCGCCGCCTGCCCGGCGCGCTCGCCGCCGCAGCAGACGGCGTCCACGCCCTTGAGCGCCGCCCGCACGCCCTCCAGGTCGAGTGACGGGTCCAGGGCCAGGAGGCGCCGCTCGTCCAGATGCGTGCGGCATCCGAGGTAGTCGAGCGCCCGGCAGTACACCACCACGCCCACGTTCATGACCTCGCCCCTCTCGACGCGGGGGACGACGCGCAGCGCCGCGTACTCGAACACCGCGGGCTCCGCCGCCGTCCTGATGTTCGTCATGGGGCGCCGCCGAGCCAGTCGGGACGGTTCGCGCCGCGCTTGGACGCCGTGTCGGGCCGGCGGCCGCCGACGGAGGTGTCGGGCAGCCATTCCCGCGGCTTGCCGGCGCGCGGCAGCAGGATGTCGACGTAGGCGTCCCGCAGGGCCTGCGGGCCGTCGAACCCGGGCTCGCCCTCCAGCCAGCGGTCGGGCACGAGGCCGGCCACCTCGCGCAGCAGGTCCTCGGTGATCTTCGGGGCGAGTTCCGCCTCGGCGTCGTCCAGCATCGTGGCGTACGGCGTCAGCACATGGTCGTCCACGTCGTACGGCCCGGAGAACAGCCTCGCCGCGTTCGTCCACGCGTGGTGGAAGATGAGGCTCGCGCCGTGGTCGATGAGCCACAGGTCGCCGTGCCAGACCAGCATGTTCGGGTTGCGCCAGCTCCGGTCGACGTTGCCGATGAACGCGTCGAACCACAGCACGCGGGACGCGAACCCCGGGTCGGGGCTCCAGCCCAGCGGGTCGAACCCGAGCGACCCGGGCAGGAAGTCGACGCCGAGGTTCGAGCCGGGGCTGGCCTTCAGCAGGTCCTGCACGTCGGGGTCGGGCTCGTGCCGTCCGATGGCAGGGTCGAGGTCGATGAGCACCTGCTCGGGGACCCGGAAGCCGAGGCGGCGCCCGAGCTCACCCGCGATCACCTCGGCGATCAGCGCTTTGCGTCCCTGCCCGGCGCCATGGAACTTCATGACATAGGTTCCGAGATCGTCGGCCTCGACGATGCCCGGCAGCGACCCGCCCTCACGCAGCGGCGTCACGTATCGGATGGCTGTCACATGTGGCAACACGTCGCAACGCTACCGGGTGCGGGTACACCCGGGATAATCAATGTGCCGAGCGGAGCTCGTCGTTCGAATGGTGGCGGGTGGGGGCTGGAGGATGGTGCCATGGGTGTTGAGCTGCTCGACCTGTCGGTGCCGATCGTCACGGGCATGCCCGTCTACCCGGGCGATCCGGAGGTGGAGGCCGTCCCCGCGCTGACGGTCGCCGAAGCCGGTGTGAACGTCCTCCGCCTGCACATGGGCTCGCAGTCGGGTACGCACGTGGACGCGCCGTTCCACATCGACGACGCCCTGCCGCGCCTCGACGAGCTTCCCCTGACCCGGTTCACCGGCCCGGCCGTCGTCATGGACGCCCGCGGCCTGCCGCCCCGGACGTCCATCGGCCCGGATCTCCTGCCGGCCGGTCTCGGGCCCGGCGTCGTCCTGCTCGTCGCCACCGGCTGGTCCCGGCACTGGGGGACCGGCACCTATCCGGCCCATCCGTACATCGCTCCCGGGACCGCGGAGGCGGTCGTCGCCGCCGGCGTCCGGACGGTGGCCATCGACGCCCTCAGCGTCGACCGCACCCCGCCTCCGGGCTCGGACGAGTTCTCCCTCGCGGTCCACCGTGTCCTCTGCGAGGCCGGTGCGGTGATCGCGGAGAACCTCACCGGGCTCGTCCGCGTCGTCGAGGCGCAGCGGGCGGGCTGCGCGATCGACGTGTCGCTCTTCCCCATCGCGCTGTCCGGCGCGGACGGCGCCCCCGTCCGCGCCGTCGCCCGCGTGGACGACCGGGCCGTCCTCGTATGAGCGGCACGGGCATGCGGCTGGGCATCACGATGTTCGCGACCGACCTGACGATGGAACCGCACGAGCTGGCGAGGGAGGCCGAGGACCGCGGATTCTCGTCCCTTTACGTCCCCGAGCACACCCACATACCGGTGTCGCGCGAGACGGCGCCCCCGACGGGTGACGCGGCGCTTCCCGCCGAGTACGCGCGCACGCTCGACCCGCTCGTCTCCCTGGCCGCGGCCGCCGCGGTGACCGAGCGGATCACGCTCGGGACCGGCATCCTGCTGCCCGCGCAGCGCGACCCGATCGTCACCGCCAAGGCCGTCGCGACGCTGGACCGGCTCGCGCGGGGACGGTTCGCGCTCGGCATCGGCTACGGCTGGAACGCGGAGGAGGGCGCCGCCCACGGCGTGCCCTGGAAACGGAGGCGCGCGATGGTCCGCGAGCACGTCCTGGCCATGCGGGCCCTGTGGACGGAGGAGCAGGCGTCCTTCAACGGCGAGTTCGTCGGTTTCGACGCGAGCTGGTCGTGGCCCAAGCCGTCCGGGCGGGTGCCCGTGCTGCTCGGCGGCGCGCCCGGTCCCACGCTGTTCGCGCACATCGCCGAGTACGGCGACGGGTGGCTGCCGATCGGCGGCGCGGGCATCCGCGAGGCGCAGCCCGGGCTGCGGCGCGCCTGCGAGGAGGCGGGACGGCCCATGGTGCCCATCGTGCCGTTCGGGACGCTGCCCACCCCCGGGAAACTCGCCTTCTACGCCTCACTCGGCATCGAGGAGGTCGTGCTGCGCGTGCCCGCAGGCGGCCGCGACGCCGTCCTGCCGCTCCTGGACGAGTACGAGCGCTCCTACCTGTGAGTCACTTGATCATCCGGAAGCAGAAGAAGGTCGGGAAACGGTAGTACTGCCCCTTGCCCGACTTCACCGCGCCCAGGATGAGGAACACCCACCCGCCGATCAGGAGCTCCAGATACGGGACGATGAGCCCGATGAGGAAGACCGGCGTGTCGAAGATGATGGCCGGCGGAACGCAGACGGCCAGCACCGCGAGGAAATGGATCAGCAGGGTGAGCGAGTTGTTCATCGACTGCGCCGCGTGGAACCGGGTGAACGGCGAGGTGTTCTTCTTCACGAGGTAGATGATCAGCGCGGGCAGGAAGCCGATCAGGAGGTTCCCGACGTAGGCGAAGACGGCCCAGGTGGTCTCCTCGCCCGGGTGATTCTGCGGCCCGTATCCCCAGCGCGGATCGTAGGGGCCTCCGGGAGGCGGACCATAGGGCGGCTGGCCGTAAGGCGGCTCACCGTAAGGCGGCTGACCGTAGGGACCCTGACCATAGGGACCCTGACCATAGGCGCCTTGCCCGTAGGGACCCTGACCATGGGGGCCTTGCCCGTAGGGGCCGGAGTACGGCGGCGGCTGATCGTGCGGCGGTGGTGGGGGCTGGTCCGTCAATGGCCTTTCCTTCGGTCTGCTAAAGGTTCTGCAGGAATCTATCCGACTGCCGGCCGCCGCCGCAGGTGCGCTACCGTCACCGGCCATGAAGGGTGACAGGGCTCCCGGCGACGCGGACGGCGACGACAGAAGACCGCGGAACCCGTATCCCCTGCCGGGGCAGAAGTGGGTCCCGCCCGGCGACGACCCGCCGTCCGCTCCGCCTCCGGCGCCCCCGATCCCCGGCGTCCCGCCGTCCAAGGGCGGCCCGCCCGCGTTTCCGGTCGGCGGCCGCTCGGTGCGGTCGGGGCAGCGTCAGCTCTGGCTGGTCTTCCTCGGCCCGTTCGTCGTCGCGATGCTCGTCATCTCCACCTGGGCGGGATTCCAGGTCTCCAGCCTCGGCCAGGACACCGGCGAGGACCCGGGCGTGTCGGCCCTCCCGTCCGACTCGCCGGAGCCGGAACCCGTCAGCACCGTCCCCCCGAAGGTGAAGGGCTGGAAGGCCGTCAGCAGCGCCAAGTACGGGATGACCTATGACGTCCCGTCCTCATGGCGCATCCTGCCCTCGACGACCCTCATCGGGTGGGAAGGGGTCAGGGAGGGCGAGCGGTCGATGATGAGCTCCGCCGCGGTGTTCCGCGAGGACTCGTGCAAGGACGGCGAGGACGAGTACACCCGCGCGCACACGGGCTTCAACCAGTACATCGAGGGCGGGCTCACCGAGGTCGCCGAGCACGCCGCGAACAAGTGGGCGACGAACGCCTACACCGTCGAGGGCGACCCGGCGCCGTCGATCACCGTGAGCGCGCCGAAGACCGTGAAGGCCGGCCGGGAGAAGGCCGTGCACGTCCGCGCCGACATCGTCGTCCGGAGCACCGGGCGGTGCGATGCGCCGACGGCGGTCGTGCACACGGTCGCCGTCCCGGGCGTCGGGCCCGGGAAGACGACGGTCTTCGTCCTGATGTCCGACCAGGGGATCCCGGACGCGGCGCCGAAGGCGGAGATCAAGAAGATCCTCGGCAGTCTCCGGCACGGCTGACGCGGGGGCGGACGGCGGCGGACGGCGGCGGCGCGGACCCTGCCGTCCGCCCCGCGCGGGCCCGCATCCTAGAATCGCGTTCGAGTTTGCACACGGGAGGGCCGCATGAGCGCGATGCCGATGGAACGGCAGGAACTGGGGGACGACGAGGTGACGGCGCGGGCCGCCCTCGCCGCCCGGGTTCGTGAGCTGGCCGAGGCGGCCGTGCTCACCGGAGCCGGCGCAGCGGAGGCCGCCGCGGTGGCCGACGAGATCGAGGCGCTGACCGCCCGGCTCGCGGTGGGGCGCAGGGGCGCGCCGCCGTACGTCACGTCCAGCGAAGGCATCATGGAGCGGCACACGGCCAACCCCGTCAACGGGACCCTCAACCCCTTCGCGCCACCGGTCGACCTGAAGGTCACCCCGGACGGCACCGTCCGCGCCGAGTTCACCCTCAGCCCCCTGTACGAGGGGCCGCCGTCGTACGTGCACGGCGGCGTCTCCGCGATGGTGCTCGACCAGGCACTCGGCATGGCCGCGGCCGCCTCCGGAACGCCCGGCATGACCGCGACGCTGGAGCTGCGCTACCGGCGCCCCACCCCGCTCGGCGTCCCGCTCGTCGTCGAGGCGCGGTTCAGCCGTGTGGAGGGACGGAAGGTCCACGCGTCCGGGAGCATCACGGGACCGGACGGCCGCGTCACGGTGGAGGCCACCGCGATGTTCATCATGCCCACGCGCTTCGTCACGTCGCAGCACTGACCTCGGCCCGGCCGCGTAACACCCGCCGGCGGCGGGGCCGCGGCGCGCGTCAGTACTCGTAGACCTTGACCGCCGGGTCGGTGTCGTGCCAGGTGGCGATGACCGACGAGGTGTGCTTGTCGTTGAGGAAGTCGACGCGGAGCCATCCGTCGGCCTGCGTCACGCGCGTCTCGTAGCCCGGGTTGGGCGTCGCCGACACCAGCCGCACGCGGTGCTTCTCGACGGACATGGCGGCGCGTCCGCCGCGCGTGGCGTAGCTGCGGACGTTGTCGGGCGGCTTCGGGGCGGGGTCGTCCTCCTCGTGGCCGCCCGGCGGCGCCTTCGGGGACTTGGACGGCTTCGGCACCCTGTCCTCGGCGGCCGGCTGGCCGGGCCGCGAGGTCGGCGGGCCGATGGTCGTCGGGACCGGCGGGCTGGAGTGGATGATCGGGCCCGCGATCGGCGGCGGCGCCGACCTCTCCGACACCGCGCCGCGGACGACGCCGCGTACTCCCAGCCAGGAGAGCGCCACCGCGAGCGCGGTCACCCCGGCCCACGGGGCAACATACGACATCGCGCGACGCATGGGCACATGGTGGCATACGGTTCCGCCATGGCGAGTGTTCTGGTGGTCGAGGATGATGCGAATGTCCGGACCGCCTTGATCAGGGAACTGAGTGCCCGGTCACATGTGGTACGTAGCGTCGGGACCGCGATGGACGCGCTGCGCGAGGTCACACAGGCGCCTCCCGACGTCGTCGTCCTCGACCTCGGGCTGCCCGACCTCGACGGCGCCGAGGTGCTGAAGATGCTCCGCGGCATCTCCGACGTCCCCGTCATCATCGCGACGGCACGCGACGACGAGCCCGAGATCGTCCGGCTGCTGAACGCCGGCGCCGACGACTACCTCATCAAACCGTTCTCCATCGAACACCTCAGCGCCAGGCTGGCGGCGGTGCTGCGCAGGTCCGCGCGGTCCGGGCCGACCGCCGAGCTCAGCGTCGGCGGCCTGCACATCGACCTGGACCGGCGGGAGGCCCTGCTGGACGGCGAGAACCTCGAACTGACCCGCCGCGAATTCGACCTGCTGGCGTACCTGGCCGCCCGCCCCGGACGGGTCGTGGCGCGGCGCGAACTGCTCGCCGAGGTGTGGCGGCAGGCCTACGGCGACGACCAGACCATCGACGTCCATCTGTCCTGGCTCCGCCGGAAGCTCGGCGAGACCGCCGCCGCCCCCCGCTACCTGCACACGGTGCGCGGTGTCGGGGTCCGGCTGGCCGAGCCCGATCCGCGGTCATGAGGAAGACGCTCGTCCTGGTGTCCCTCGCGGTCACCTCGATGGTCGCGCTGGCGTTCCTGATCCCGCTCGCGCTGACCGTCCGGGAGATCGCCCGGGACCGCGCCCTCACCACCGCCGAACGGCAGGCCAGCGCCCTCGGCCCCGTCCTCGTCGTCACCGAGGACCCCGCCGCCCTCGAACGCGCCGTCGCCAGCACGCAGGCCGGCGCCGCGGGCCGGATGACCGTGCACATGCCCGACGGCGGGCTGGTCCCGAGGAACGGGCACGGCGAGTTCAGCGCCCGCCCCGAGCAGCTCACCGAGGCCGGGCGGCGCGGACGCGCCTACACCGCCCGCGTGAACGGCGGATACGCGCTGCTGCAGCCGGTGTCGCTGGACGCGGGCCGCACCGCCGTCGTCGAGGTCTTCCTGCCCGACGAGGACCTGTCGCGCGGCGTGTGGCAGGCGTGGCTCGTCATGACGACCGTCGCCGCCGCGCTCGTCGCCGGGTCCGTCGCCGTCGCCGACCGGCTCGGCAACCGCATGATCCGCTCCACCCGCCGGCTCGCCGAGGCCGCCGGCGCGTTCGGCGAGGGGCAGATGTCGATCCGCATCGAGCCGGACGGCCCGCCCGAGCTGATCGAGGCCGGGCTGGCGTTCAACGCGATGGCCGACCACGTCGTCCAGCTCCTGTCCGCCGAGCGGGAGATGGCCGCCGACCTGTCGCACCGGCTGCGCACGCCGCTCGCCGCGCTCCGCCTCAACGCCGAGGCCCTCGGGGACGGGCCCGTCGCCGACCAGACCCGCGAGGCCGTCGACCGCATCGAGCGCGAGGTCGACCAGATCATCCGCACCGTCCGGCGGCCCACCGGCCGGGGCAGCTGCGACGCCGGCAAGGTGCTGCGCGACCGGGTCTCGTTCTGGTCCGTCCTCGCCGAGGACGAGGGGCGCTCCTGCGAGCTGATCGGCGCCGACGGGCCCGCGCCCCTGCCGCTGCCCGGAACCGAACTCGCCGCCGCCGTCGACGCGCTGCTCGGCAACATCTTCCGGCACACGTCCGAGGGCACCGGCTTCGCCGTCACCCTCCACCAGGGCCAGGGCGTCACCGGCATCCTCGTCGCCGACGGGGGCCCCGGCATCGCCGACCCGGACGCCGCGCTGGAGCGGGGCAGCAGCAGCGGCGGATCCACCGGCCTCGGCCTCGACATCGCCCGCCGCGCCGCCGAGTCCACGGGCGGCTACCTGCGCATCCACCGCAGCGTCCTCGGCGGCGCCCAGGTGCAGATGTGGTTCCGGACCAAGTGGCTGCCGCCCGCCCGGCGCTCCCGCCGCCTCGTCCGCCGCCGCCACTCCCGCACCTAGCGGCCGCGCCACTCCCGCGGCTTCGCCGCGGCCCGCCCGGCCCGCCGCAGTCGCGTCTCCGGCTTCTTCGCGCCGATGGCATAGCCGGAACTTAAATCCGCCTTAACGGCGGAGAAGACGTCCCGGCGCGCTCCTAGCCTGACGGGCATGAAGAGCCCCCGCTCCCCGTACGAGCCCCGCCGCTCCCAGTACGTGGCCGCCGGCCTCATCGGCGTCGTCGGCCTCGTCGTCGCCGCCCTCATCGCCGTCTTCGCCATCCGCGCGAGCGGCAACGTCCCGACGGCGCCCAGCTCGTACATCATCGGCGTCCGGGGCGCGTGAGGCGGCGGAGGGCGGCGTCGTGACCGCCTCGTCGACCCGGACGATTCCGGCCGGATGAACGGCGGGACCGGTGCCCATCACGTCGATGGACACCGGTCCCTGGCCCAGGCGTCAGCAGTCGAAGTACTTCACGTACCACTTGCCGTTGCCGTGACCGATCTTGTAGTCGGCGATCCAGCGGTGAGGCTTCATCCTCACCCACAGATATCCGTCCCGGCGCTCAATGGTGTCCCAGTCGGTCCTGACCCGGGTCCCGTACTCCAGGGCGGTTACCTTGTGGTACCCGAGGCCCGGCCCCGTCCGGACGTTCAGTCCGTTCTCGGGGAGGACCTTCCCGTGGCACCAGCGGCTGCGCGCCCGGTCCTGGCCGAGCCGCTCCATCGCCTCGGCGGCGCCCTTGGGCCCCACCATGATCGCGCCCGGCCCGCGCCCCTCCTCCTGCGGAGCTTGGACGTTCTCCGGGTTCGGCGGCGGCTGTTCGGCGGCGGCCAACGCACCCCCGCTCAGCGTGCCTCCCGCGAGGACGGCGGCGGCCAGGCCGGCGCCGAGCTTTACCCCTACATGCATCTGCTTCCTCCAGGTCGGTCCGACGTGCATCCTCTGACTACCCAGAGTCAGATAATGTTGACGCAACGTAACGAAGACTCTTTTTGGTCTTCCGGACACCCGGCCCCGGCTTGGGCCACTGGGACACCACCCGTCTACCGACCAAGCCTTGCGCCCCTCCCCGAACGCCCCTGACCGCCCCCGAATAAGGCTTGCTCAGCGGTTCCCTAAGTGAGGCTTAAAGGCGTTCTCTTGGGGGGCGGGGCGGCTTAGCGTTACGGGTGTCAGATCGAAGAGACGGCGGAGGTGCACAGGCGGAGAGCAGAGCGAACGTCGGCTGAGGTTCCGACTGAGGTTCCTGATTGAGACAGGTTTCTGGCCCGCACGGCCCCGTAACCCCGCTCTGGGGCCGTGCGGGCCAGAAGCCTTTTCAGGACCGGGGGAGGGCGCCCAGGAGAAGGAGGCGGAAGGCTTCGGCGGTGCCGGTGGCGGCGGTGTCGCCGGTGGCGAGGCGGCGGACGGCCAGGCCGTAGAGCATGGCGACGATCGCGGGGGCGTGGCCTTCGGCGTCGGGGATGCCGAGGGCGGTGAGGATGGCGGTGGCCAGGCGGTCGTAGGCCTCCACGGAACGCGCCGAGGTCTCGCGGAGGGCGGGGTCGCGGGCGGCGTGCAGGTGGAGTTCCAGGTTCGCTATCTGCTCGGGGCCGTACGCGAAGCCGACGACGGCCTTTTCGACCTCGTCCGCCGCGTCCACGGGGGCCATTCCGGATTCGGTGAGAGTGGTCACGTAGGCGGTTATGCGGGCTATCTCGTCGTCCACGAATGTGTGCAGCGCCTCGCGGAGCAGGTCCTCCTGGCTGGGGAAATGGTAGGTGAGGGAGCCGAGGGAGACGCCGGCCGCGCGGGCGACGGCCCGGTTGGTCACGGCGCCGATGCCCTGCTCGCCGATGAGGCGCAGGGTGGCTCGGAGGATCTGGTCGCGGGCGCTCATTGATGGACAGTCTTCCCTGAAATCGGCGCGGTCTGTATCGTTCGTTCGAACGAACGATACCTGGGGAGGCGGCGTGGTGCTGGGGCTGGCCGGGCAGGCGGAAGCACTGGCGAGGGGCGAGGTGTCCTCGAGCGAACTGGTCGGAGAGAGTCTGGAGAGCATCAGGCGGCACGAGTCGCTCGGGGCGTTCCGGGTGGTGCGGGACGAGGCGGCGAGGCAGGAGGCCCTGGACGCCGACAAGCGTCTCCGGGACGGGGAGCGGCTGCCGCTGCTCGGGGTGCCCGTCGCGATCAAGGACGACACGGATCTGGCGGGCGAGACCACGCCGTTCGCCGTGGAAGGCGATCACCGGCCCGCGGCGCGGGACGGGGAGGTCGTGCGCAAGCTGCGGGCCGCCGGTGCCGTCATCGTGGGGAAGACCACGACCTGTGAGGTGGGGCTGTGGCCCTTCAGCGAGTCGCCCGGGTTCGGGGTCGCCCGGAACCCGTGGAATCCCGCCTACACGCCGGGCGGGTCGTCGGGTGGTTCGGCGGCGGCCGTGGCGGCGGGGATGGTCGCCGGGGCGGTGGGGTCCGACGGGGCCGGGTCGATCCGCATCCCGGCGGCGTGGACGGGACTGGTCGGCATCAAGCCGCAGCGGGGCCGCGTTTCCGGGTATCCGCACACCGATCCGTTCAACGGGATCACCGTGTGGGGGCCGCTCGCCCGGAGCGTCCATGATGCCGCCCTCCTGCTCGATGTGCTGAGCGGAAGCCACCCCGAGGACGTGTACCAGATCGATCCGCCGGTGACGCCGTTCGCGGAGTTCGCGAAGAGGGAGCCGAGGAGGCTGCGCATCGCCGTCTCCTTCAGGACGGCGTTCGGGGTCAGCGGGAAACTCGACCCGGAGATCCGCGGGGCCG
Source organism: Spirillospora sp. NPDC048823 (assembly GCF_043198445.1). Taxonomy (NCBI): domain Bacteria; kingdom Bacillati; phylum Actinomycetota; class Actinomycetes; order Streptosporangiales; family Thermomonosporaceae; genus Spirillospora; species Spirillospora sp. NPDC048823. Next base: position 227,803 of record NZ_JBICUT010000003.1, read on the forward strand.
TCGAGCGGCTCGCGAGGCGGCTGACGGATCTGGGGCACAAGGTCTTTCCCGCCGATCCCGACTACGGGCTCGTGGGGCTCGGGCTCATCCCGCGGGGGACGGCGGGGGTGGCCGACATGCTCGACGCCATGCCGAACCCGCGGCCGGAGCACCGGACGGAGGTCGAGGCGCGGATCGGGCGGCTGGCCGGGAAGCGGCTCCTTCCGCTGGCCAAGAGGATGGACCCCTACCTGCGCAGGAAGGTCGGGCGGATCTTCCAGGCGGCGGATGTGGTGCTCACCCCGACCACCGCTCAGCCGCCGCTGAAGGTGGGCGCCTTCGATGGGGTCGGCTATCAGAAGACGCAGTCCGGTGTGGCCGCGGTGTGCCCCTACGCCTGGACGTGGAATGTGCTGGGGTGGCCCGGCGTGAACGTGCCCGCGGGGTTCACGAAGGCAGGGCTCCCGGTCGGGGCGCAGCTTCTCGGGCACGACTCCGACGAGGCGACGCTCATCTCGCTCGCCGCCCAGCTGGAGGCGGTCGAGGGGTGGGTCGAAAGGCGTCCCTGACAGCGCGGCGGGCCGCCGGTGCGGCGGGCTGAGCCCGTACCGGCGGCCCGCCGTGTTCGGCGATCCGCGTCAGTAGCCCGCGCCGGTGAGCATGCCGCCGTCGACCAGGACCTCGCTGCCCGTGCAGTAGGACGAGTCGTCCGAGGCCAGGTAGACGACCAGGCCGGACACCTCCTTGGACTTGCCCATGCGGCCGAGGGGGAGGGCCTTCAGGAACGCGTCGGCGCTGTCGGCGGTGGCGGAGACGACGTCGTCCTGGAGGGAGAGGGGCGTCAGGACGCCGCCGGGGTGGATCGAGTTCACCCGGATGCCGTACTTGCCGAGTTCCCGGGCGGCCGCCTTGGTGAGGCCGCGGATGCCGAACTTGCTGGCGCTGTAGGCGGCCAGCCCGGACGCGCCGATGAAGCCCTCGGTGGACGACACGTTGACGATGGAGCCGCCGCCCGCCTCGCGCATCGCGGCGGTCACGGACTTCACGCCGAGCCACTGGCCGATCAGGTTCACGTCCAGGATCTGGCGGAACTCGTCGACGGACATCTCCTCGATGGTCTTGTGCCTGATGATGCCGGCGTTGTTGACCAGGATGTGCAGTGCGCCGAAGGCCGACGTCGCGGTCTCCACCGCGTTGTGCCAGTCGTCCTCCTTCGACACGTCCATCCGGACGAACCGGGCGTCGTCTCCGAGGTCGGCGGCCAGTTTCGCGCCCTCGTCCTCCAGGACGTCGCCGAACACGACCCTGGCGCCCTCGTCCAGGAACCGGCGGACGTGGGATTTGCCCATGCCGCGCGCACCGCCGGTGATCAGCGCCACCTTGCCGTCAAGCTGCCCCATCAACGCTCCTCGTCGCCGGTGACCATCGCCAGCAAACCTAGCGAACGCTTGGTTGATGGAACAAGGTGGGGCTACCTCGTGCGCAGGCCGTCGAAGAGCAGCGCGAGCATCCGGTCGGCGTACGCGCCGGGATCGGAGGTGCGCTCCGACGCGACGCCGATCGCATTGGTGATCCGCAGCAGGTCGCGCGGGTCGATCTCGGCGCGGATCGCGCCCGCCCGCTGGGCTCTGCCCAGCAGCCGCCCCAGGGCGTCGCAGATCGAGGCGGCCGCGGCGCCCAGCCCGGTGCCGGCCCACTCCGCCGACATGGCCTGGATGATCACGGTTGAGGTACCGCGCGGCGTCGCCGCGCCCGCCAGGTAGGTGCGCAGCCAGCGGCCCAGCGCCGCCTCCGCGTCGAGCGCCTCGGTCGCCGCGTCCTGCGCCGGCTCGGCCAGCAGCTCGTCGGCGTGGGCGAGCAGCCCGTCGATCCGGTCGTGCAGGACGGCGTGCAGCAGGGCGTCGCGGGTGGGGAAATGGCGGTACAGCGTCCCGGAGCCGACGCCCGCCCGCTTGGCGATGTCGTCGAGCGACGCGCCCGTGCCGTGTTCCATGAAGGCGGCGCGGGCCGTCGCGATCAGTCGCTCGTAGTTGCGGCGGGCGTCGGCCCGCATCGGCCGGGTGTCCATGGGCACCGTCCAGCGGTGTCGCGGGTGACCTGGGGTGTCTCCGTCTGCTTCGTGACGAGACTGCCATCTTCGCGGGGGACGCGCTACCCGGCGAGGGCGTCGCGCGACAGCCGGTCAGCCCGGCGCGTGGTCTCCGGCAGGCGGTATTCGGGTGTGAGGGCGAGGACGTTCCGGCACGCCGTATCAAGGTCGATGCGATGGCCGACGGACACGAACACCGGTTTCACGCCGTCGCGCGTCCGCAGCACCCGCCCCACGGTCTCGCCGCCGTCGACCAGAGGGCTCGCGTCGCCGCGCCGCCGCCCCGGCTCCTCGTGGGCGCCGACGAACGCGGTCTTGCCGACGCCGATCGCCGGCAGGCCCGTCAGGACGCCCAGGTGGCAGGCCAGCCCGAACCGGCGCGGGTGCGCGACGCCGAAGCCGTCGCAGACGAGCAGGTCCGGGACGGTCTGCAGATCGCGCAGCGCGTTCAGCAGCGTGGGCAGCTCCCGGAACGCGAACAGGCCGGGGACATAGGGGAACGCGGCCGTGCCGACGGCGACCGACTCTTCGAGCACCTCCAGGCTCGTCCCGTCCAGGACGACCACGGCGGCGGCCAGGCGTGTCCCGGCGCCGCCGCCGTCCCCCGCGTACGAGACGTCCAGCCCCGCGACCGTGCGGGGCCGCGCCGGGCCGGGAACGTCCAGTTCGAGCAGCGGACGCAGCCGGTCCTGGATCGCCTCGGCCTCCTCGGGACCGGACGGCCAGGCATGCAGCTCGCGCACTTCCATGACCGTATTGTCCGCGATCGGCGCACCCGCTCAGGACACGGACGCGTACACGGCCTCCGTCAGCCGGTAGGCGCGCAGGTCCCCGGACACCATGTCGCCCATCAGGTTCGGCAGGTAGGCGAGCGCGAGCCCGGCCTCGGCGTCGCCGAGCCCGATCGAGCCGCCCGCGCCGGTGTGCCCGAACGCGGACTCCCGTCCGGCCGCCGGGGTGAAGAACGACTGCGCGGGACGCATGAAGCCGAGGCCGAACGCGCTGTCGATGAGCAGCGTCCGGTCCGGGCCGGCGACCCTCGGGCGGATCGCGTCCCGCAGCGTCTCCGGGCGCAGGATCCGGCCCGCGACGAGGTCGCGGTAGAACGCGGCGAACGCGGGCGCGGTGGCGAGCATCCCGGCGGACGGCCAGCCGGCGCGCAGCACGACCGGGTTGTTGTAGCCGCCCTTGCCCGGGTGCGGGTTGTTGAGCGAGCGGTTCATGGTGCTCTGGGGGTCGGTGTACGCAGCCGCCAGCCGGGTCAGGAGGTCGTTGTCCGCCTTCTTGGGGGAGCCGGCCCCGCCCCGCCGGGCCTCGCCTTGTTGAGCGCCGTCCTGCCGGCCGCCGCCCTGCCCGGGGCGCGCCGCCGTCATCTTCGCGGCACGCTCGATCGCCTCGTCGGGGGCGCCGATCCACAGGTCCAGGTCGCGGGCGAACTCGTCTGCGGCGAACGCGCCGACCGTCCTGCCCGAGTGGCGCCGGACGATCTCGCCGGCCAGCCAGCCGTAGGTCAGCGCGTGGTAGCCGTGCGCCTCACCGGGCGTCCACTCCGGCTTCTGCGCGGCCAGCTCGCCCGCGAGGGCCGCGGGGTCCGCCGCCTCCTCCGCAGGCACGGGACGGGCGAACGCGGGCAGGCCGGCCTGGTGCGTCAGCAGATGCGCGGCCGTCGTGCCCTCCTTGCCCTCGGCGCCGAACTCCGGCCACCAGTCCGTCACCGGGCCGTCCACCTCGTAGGCGCCGCGCTCGGCGAGCAGCAGCGCCGCGGCGGCCGTCACCGCCTTGGTGCAGGAGAACCCGAAGCAGGGGGTGTCGGCCAGCCACTCCCGCCCGCTGCGGCGGTCGGCGACACCGCCCCACAGGTCCACGACCTTGCGGCCGCCCGCGTAGACGGCGACGGCTGCGCCGAGTTCGCGGCCCGCGGCGAAGTTCTCCTCGAACACCTCGCGGACGCCGGCGAACGCCGGATCGCAGTGACCCTGCACAGTGCTCATGCGTCGACCCTTCAACGGAGACCTCTATAGAATCACGTTCTAGGACTCCGCGTGGGGCGGCGGCCTCACGCGTTGCGGTCGCGTGCGAAGGCGGTACCGAGCTCGGAACCGCGAGCCGTCGGCGCCGCGGCGAGCGACGCCCGTCCGAACTCCAGGGTCACGAGGGCGGCGGCCAGCCACACGACGTCGAACCAGGAGCGGAAGACGACGTTGCGCGGCTTGTAGGACGGCCTGAACTTCCGGTCGAAGAGGTAGAGCGACTCGGCCGCGATCCACCGGTCGAGCAGATGCACGGCGCGGTGGCCGGCCTGTTCCAGCGGGGTGCGCTCAGCGGCGTCCAGCAGCCGGCGGAACGCGGCGAAGTTCAGGGAGACGACGCCGTGGCCGCGGCGCGACGCGTACTCGATCATTTCGACGATGAGCCGCTCGTGGACGCCGTTCGGGCCGCCGGGGACGCGGCGCATCGCGTCCAGGCTCACGCCCTCGCCGGCGGTGACGTACCTCTGGAAGGCGATGGGTTCCTTGTCCCCGTCGTAGGCGACCGCGACGATCGCTCCGGGATGGTGGCCGGTGAGCAGCTCGTCCAGGTTCATCGCGAAGCCGCGCTCGGCCGCGCCGCCGAGCGAGCGGGACGCGACGTCCAGCAACCGCTCGCGCAGGCCGGGGGTGAGGTCGCGCTCCGGGACGATCTGCGACGTGACGCCCGCGTTGACGGTGCGCTGGACCGCCTGCCGGACGTTGCGCATCCGGCGTCCGGACAGGGTGAACTCCTCGGGGCGGACGATGACCTCGTCGCCGTAGCCGATCGAGCGGAGGCGCCCCCAGACGGGGAGGAGGCCGTCGCTCGCGCCGAGGACGGCGGGCCGCCAGCCGGCCGTCCGGCACCGCGCGAGGAACGACCTGACCGCGCAGGCGTGCGAGGCGGGGTCGCCGACCGGGTCGCCGCCCGCCACCGCGATCCCGAACAGCACCCGGTAGCCGATCGCGGCCCGCCCGTCCGCGCTGAACACGTACGCCTTGTCGCGGCGCAGGGCGAACGGCGCCAGGGTGTCCGAGCCGGGGTGGGCGACCAGGTCGGCGACGCGCAGGCGGTCCGCCTCGCCGCCGGATGGGGGAGCGGGGGCGGGCGCGAGAAGCGTGATGACCATGACGAGGAGCCCGGCCGCGCCCGCCAGGCCGAGGGTGCCCGGCAGCCAGGACGCGCCGTCGATGGGCGTGCCGGTGGCGCCGAGCCCGCCCGCGACCTGGCCGACCGACCGGACGGACACGCCGCCGAACAGCAGCGAGCAGCCGACGGACGCGACGGCGAGGAGCGCGCCGGTCTTCGCCGCCGCGCGGACCCGTTCGGGGTGGGGGCGGACGGGGAACCGGTCGCGCGCCTGCCACAGCCCGCCCAGGGCGGCGGCGAGCAGCGGCGCCCGCCACGGCACGCCCGCGAGGGCGAGGACGCCGTCATCGGCGACCGCACCGTCCTCGGCGAGCGAGGCGAGCAGGCCGAGCAGGACCAGGACGACAAGGGCGTACCAGGCGGCGCGGCGGCGCAGCAGGACACCGCGAGCGACCAGCGCGAGGGCGAGTCCGAGGGCCACGGCGTGGACGGGGGCGACCGGGCCGCCCGTCACGAGACCGGCCGGCCGGCCGAGCCACTTCGGGGAGTCCGTCAGTGCCGGTGCCGCGATCAGCCCGGCGACGAGCATCGTGGCGAGCGCGAGCGGCCACACCGGCCGGTCCGGCCCACCGGGCGCCACCGCGCGGGGACGTGGGAGGTCGTCTCCCCAGGGTGAATCCGTCTTCGCCCGGGGGGCCGGGGGGTCGTCTCCCCAGGGTGAATCGCCTGCTCGCACGAAGGACACCTCCGCTGGCCCGCACCACCAAGATCCTTTGAACGGCCATACCCGGCCCGGCCGTTTCGAAGCCGGGAGGCGCCACCGGCCGTGCCGCCTCGGCCACGGTTAGTCTCGTGGAGATGAAGAGGCTGCTGATCGTTCACCACACGCCGTCGCCGTCCGTCCAGGCGATGTTCGAAGCGGTGCGGGCCGGGGCGTCCACCGATGAGGTCGAGGGTGTGGAGGTCGTGTCCCGCCCGGCGCTGACGGCGTCCCCCGTGGACGTGCTGGAGGCGGACGGCTGCCTCTTGGGTTCGCCGGTCAACCTCGGCTATCTCTCCGGGGCGGTCAAGCACTTCTTCGACCAGATCTACTACCCGTGCCTGGAGGAGACGGTCCGCCGCCCGTACGGGGCGTTCCTGCACGGCAACAACGACGCGACCGGTGCGCTGCGCGCTCTTGAGTCCATTACCACGGGATTGAAGTGGAAGGCCGTCCAGCCGCCGGTGGTCGTGATCGGGGAGCCGGGCAAGGCGGATCTGGAGGCGTGCTGGGAGCTCGGCGCGATCACGGCGGCCGAACTCGGCGGCGTCTGAGCGGGGGAGCGTCCGATCCGGTGGCGCCGCCGATAGCGTGCCGACATGAGTGGTTTCCGGCACGTGGTGCTGTTCAGGTGGGCCGAGGGGACGACGACCGGCCAGCAGGACGAGGTCGCGGAGAAGCTGGGCGAGCTGCCCGGCGTCATCGAGGAGATCCGGGGGTTCAGCCTCGGCGTCGACGCGGGCGTCAACCCCGGTGCCCACGACTTCGCCGTCGTCGCGGACTTCGCCTCGCGCGACGGCTATCTGGCCTACCGCGACCACCCGTCCCACCGCGCGGTGGTCGAGCAGTACATCACGCCGATCATGGCGGAGCGCGCGTCCGTCCAGTACGAGACGTAGGCGGGGTGTGACGGGGAGACACAAACCGAGCAAGCGCTTGTGCGTAGAACGGGTTTCGGGTTAGTTTCCCAAGACGCCCTCCGGGGACGGATCGCGCCCCGTTCCCGGCGGGCGGCATCGTGGGCGGCGCGTGAGCGGCGCCGGGCGGAAGACCGGAACGGTCCCAGGTGTGCGGCGTGAACGTCAGCCGCGGCTCCGGACGCTCATGATCTCGTCGCGGAGCTGCTGCGGGGACGGCGCCTCCAGCAGTCGCGGACCGTGGCGCAGCGGCACCATGGCCCACCAGGACCCGGTGGCCTCGCCGTACCAGACGCGCACCCCAGGGAACTGCTCCTGCAGGCCGCGCGCCGTGGCGGCGCGCATGGCCGCGGGCGTGGGCTCGCCGCGACCGGCGGCGCCCCGTTGAGCCGTCATGTCGCCCTCCCCCCGTAGATCTCGTCAGTAACAGCGTCCCCACGGGCCAAAGCGTCACCCCTACTCGGCAAATAGTGACTAAGCACACTATGGCGGTAAGGGGACGTGCACAGTGGGATACCGCGCCGGATGTGCTCCAATAGATGTATTCGGCGGGCCGAATCCCGGCGTCCGCCGGACGACCGCGCTCCCCGGCCACGGGCGCACGACTCAGGGCCCGTCCGGACGCAGCCCGTCCCGCACCGCCGCGAAGGCGCGCGCCGGTCGGCGGCTAGTGGAGGTTGATGCCGTCGAACATCACTTTGAGGTAGTGCTCGGCGAGGCCCTGGGCGTCCAGCTTGCCGCCCGGCTTGAACCAGCGCACGGCGACCCAGATCGTGTCGCGGACCATCCGGTAGGTGAGCTTCGGGTCGACGTCGTCGCGGAACAGCCCGTCCTTCTGACCCGCGCTCAGGGTGTCCACCCACATCTTCTCGACCTCGTCCTCGGACTTGGTCAGGTAGGAGAAGCGGTCCATCCCCTTGAGGTAGTTCCAGTCGTTCTGCATCACGGTGATCGCGGCCCGGTGCGGCTCCAGGGAGCCGAACGCGGCGCGGACGAGGCCCGCGATGGTGTCGCGCGGATTCCCGCGCTCGTCGAGCACCGCCTGGTACGCCGACATGATCTCGTTGAAGAAGCTGGCGAGAATCTCGTCGACGATCGACTCCTTGGAGTCGAAGTGGTGGTAAAGACTGCCGGAAAGAATGCCGGCCTCATCGGCGATGTTGCGGACGGTGGTGGCCTGGAAGCCCTTCTCGGCGAACAGCTCCGCGGCCAGCTTGACCAGGTGCTCGCGCCGCTGCGACGCCAGGGCTGCGGAGCCTTTGCCCCGGCGGCGGGCACCGCCCTCGCCGCCGGCGCGAGTCCTGGGTCGTCCGGAATTGGCGCTCGTGGTCGTCACCCTCTCATTATGCCGTGTCGCCCAACCGCTTGCTCGTTCGACCGCCCCAAGAGTACGTCGCGCACCAAGCGCTTGCTACGGGTAGCGGGCCCGTATCCGCATAGGCTCGGCACATGCCCGATGTGATCGTTTTCGACCTGTACGGAGTCATCGCCCGCACCCAGGCCCCCGAGGCGGTCCGGCGGATCGAGGAGATCGCCGGCGTCGCCGGGCCCTCGTTCTGGGACGCCTACTGGTCCTGCCGGCCCGCCTACGACGCCGGCCAGGAGAGCCCCGCCTACTGGGCGGACGTCGCCGGCCTCCTCGGCACGGCGTTCCCCGACGTCCCCGCGCTCGTCGAGGCCGACCTGGACAGCTGGACGGAGGTGGACGACACCATGGTCGACCTCGTCCACGAACTCGCCGACGAGGGACGCACGCTCGGGCTCCTGTCCAACATCATCAGCGACCTCGTGCCCCGGTTCGAGGCCCGCCACGGCACCTGGCTCGCCCGGTTCGACGCGCTCACCTACTCCTGCCGCATCGGCGTCGCCAAGCCCGACCCGCGCGCCTATGAGATCTGTGCCGAGCGCCTCGGCGTCAAGCCCGCCGACGTCCTCTTCTTCGACGACAGCGAACGCAACGTCCTCGCCGCCCGCGAAACCGGCATGCGCGCCGAACTCTTCGCCTCCCGCGACCAGGTCCGCACCCTCGCCGGCTGAACCCGGCGTTCGGGTCGATCGCCGCGCCGCCCCGCAAGGTCATGTCGTGGCCGAACGTGGAGTCGTCGGCCCCGTCGGTGTTGACCTTCCAGCGCGTCTAGGACGGCGGGGGGAGTTCGCCGCCGGCCTCCGCCGCCTTCGCCAGCCGCTCGCGCAGGGTCCGCAGGAGCTCGTCGCCCTGCCCGGTCAGCCGCTCGATCGCGGGCAGAGCCAGGTCGTCGCGGACGGTGTCGGCGATCAGCTCGTCGTACTCGTGCGCCTTCTCCGCGATGGCCTCCAGGTGACGCTGGGCGCGCAGCACCTCGTCCGCCGATCTGGCCCGTTCCGCGTAGCGTTCGAGCGCCTCCACGCGGCGCGTCACGGCCTCGACGGAGATGTCGAGCTTGTCGCGCAGCGGACGCAGCGCCGCCTCGACCTCGGGAAGCGCGGTGCCGTCCGCCGGATCCGCGTGCTCGGGCGTTCGAGCGGAGCTCGTCGATTGGATGGTGGTGGGTGGGGGCTGGAATTTGGGCGTTCGAGCGGAGCTCGTCGATTGGATGGTGGTGGGTGGGGGCTGGAGGAAGGTGCGCAGCCTCGACTGCTTCGCCAGGACCTGCGCGATCTCCCACTCCTGCCGCGGCAGCGTGACCGCGTTGTCGACCGCGTCCAGCAGGCCCTCCCGGTTGACCTCGGAGTCGCGGACGGCGTCGACCGCCGCCTGGACGCGCGCCAGCATCGCGCGGCCGTCGTCGTCGAGGTCCTGGGGGGTGAGGTAGCGGTCGCGGCGGCGTTCGAGCTCGCGGGCGCGCCGCAGGTCCAGCGAGACCGACGGGGTGCCGAGCGCGACCAGGACCGCGAGCATGCCGAGGCCGACCAGCCACAGCGAGCCGAGCAGCGGGGAGCCGAGCAGGCCGAGGCCGAGGACCGTCAGGGGCGCCAGCCACAGCAGCGGCCGGCGGCGCGCGACGATCGTGTCGAGTTCGGCGCGCAGCGAGGGGTCGGCGACCGGCCGCGGCTCGGCGGGCGAGCCGTCCCCGGGGGCGCGGGGCGGCGCGATCCGCCGCCAGGAGGTGGACACGTGCGTCTCGAACGCGAAGTCGGTCTGCGCGATCTCGATCTCGGTGGGGCCGGCGGGCAGCGGCCAGGAGCCCACGGGGTCGCCGCCGCCGGGCCCGGTGAAGCGCACCCACCAGCCGCCCTTGCCGTCGTCGCATCGGTAACGGCCCGGGGCTACGTCGATGCCGACGAAAAACGTTCCGATTCCCGGTATGGAATCGCTCCACGCGCCACTGGTCACCGGTGACCTCCGACCCGACTCCTCCGCCGTGCCCCCTCGCCCCGTGCGGCGAGGACCGTCCAGCCCGTAACAGGAATGACGTCCGGGAGACGACAAGAGTTGCAGTACCCACATCCGTTGCCGGAAAGCCGGAACGGGTTTGGAATACTCCATGCGTGCGACCTGACCATGACCCCCTCGACGATCCGCCATGGGCGATGCAGCTGGTGGTACGCGCCGAGAAGGCCGATCCGCCCAATCACGGCGCGGTCTGCGAGGCGGCGGCCACCGCGGTCGCCGTGCTGCTCACGGACCCGCGGGCGGCCGAGCCCGGCGGCGAGTGGCGGGATGCCGTCCGCGAGTGGGAGGCGCGCCGCATCCGGAAGGTGACACGGCGGGCGCGGGGCGTCCGCTGGCCGGCCGCGGAGGCGCTCGACGGCGTCACCGTCGAGCACGCGGGCGCTCAGGTGCGGGCGTTCCCGCCCGGCCCCGTGGCGGACGTCCCGCCGGAGCTGGCCAGGCTCCAGGTCGCCGGACTGGACCTGGCGGACGAGGAGGAGCCGGGGCCGCCGCCCGAACCGCCGTACGCCGCGATCGCCCTCAACCCGGACGTGACGATCACGACCGGCAAGGCCGCCGCCCAGTGCGGGCACGCCGCGCAACTCCTGCTGCGGCAGGGCCGCGGCGGGGACGTGGCGGCGTGGGTCGCGGGCGGCGCCCGCGTCCACCTGGTCAGGGACGTGCCGTGGCGCCGCTGCGTGAAGCAGGCGACGGTCGCGGTCCGCGACGGCGGCTTCACCGAGATCCCGCCGGGCACGATGACGGCCGTCGCCTGGCTCGTCCGCCGTTGATCTGCGGCGTGTCGCCCTCATGGCGGCCGGCGGTGTCAGGGTGACACGCCGCAGATCGAACGAATCGGTCAGGGGAGGGTGACGGCGACCGGGGTGATCCCGGCCTTCTCGATGAGGGCCGGCAGCCGCCGCGCGAACGGGTGGTGGTCCGCGGGCAGGCCGCGCGGGTTGTCGACCACGTAGTGGACGACGCCGCCGCTGCGGCTCTCGGCCCACCTCGCGCCGACCGACCGCAGGACCGACGCCGCCTCGGCCGCGTCGCCCGCCTGCACCGAGACGCGGATCGGCGACTCGTGCGACGGCAGCGCCGCCGCCCGCTCCGCCGCCTCTGCGGTGGCGCCCGCCCGCGGTGCCGCCTCCTTCTCCGGGTCCGGGCCGAGGATCGCGTTGTAGAGCAGCTTGGCCGTCCCGTCCGTCAGCGCACGGAAGTTGGGTTCGGCCGCGAACAGCACGGACCGTCCCTCGCCGACGGGCTGGTCCACGACCGCGGCGGTGCCGCCCAGCTCGGCCGCGCCGCGCTCGAAGCCGGAGACGAACCAGTCGGGTGAATCCGCGTCCGGGTACGCCGCGGCGACGCCGCTGGACGCCTTCATGACCAGGTCGTAGGCCGTGAAGTTCCAGACCGTCCCGCCGACCTCCTCGGCGAGCGGGCCGTCCTCGTCCACCTTGACGCGGAACAGCGAGCCGGGAATGTCGGACGTCGGTTCCGACAGCGTCGCGGTCGTCAGGCCGAGCCGCGCCGCGAGCTGCGTGCCGCCCTGCCAGCCGATGTAGCGGCCGCCGCCGCGCGTCCACTCCTGGAGCGCGGTCCGCCCGGCGTCGCCGAGCGCGTCGTAGGCGGACGACACCGGGCCGTCCGGCGTCACCAGGACCTCGACGCCCGCCAGCTCGCCCGCCGCCACGTCCGCCGGGGTCAGCAGCGTGAACGGCAGCTTCCAGTCGCGGTCGAAGCGGTGCCGCAGCCAGCCGGCCGACTCCCGCGCCGACGACGACGTTGCCGAGAGCTGGAGGATGCCGATCTTCGGCGCTTCGCCCTCATGTCCGGGGCGCGGCGCGGGCAGCGTCCGCACCGGGACGGCCCGCTGGCGCAGGACGGCGCCCGACGACCCGCCGGTCACGTTCGCCAGCAGCGGCAGGCTCCACGCCGTCACGTCGTAGAAGTACGGGAACGGCGTGTAGGAGTCCTCGTTCAGCATGGCCTGGATCCAGTGCTTCCGGCCTTGAGCCATCGAGACCCAGTACGTGCCCGCGGGGAGCGTCGTCCCGGCCTCGGAACGTCCGTACGGCTTGAAGTCCGGGACGGTCAGCGGCCGGACGAGCTTCTCTACGCGCACGCCCATCCGCTGGAGCCTCCGCACGACGGTGCGGACCTCCTCGCGCTTGGCCGGGTCGTCCGCCCGCAGGAAGTAGTGCCGCACCTTGCGGTCCGGCACCTGCCGGACGACCTCGTTCGGCGGGTTGTAGATCTGGTTGGGCTCCAGCTCGCCCGCCTTGCCCTGGTCGTGGGCGTCCACGGTCATCTGGCGCCACTCGGTGAGGACGCGGTGCCGGTTGCGCGCCGCCGCCGACAGCGTCACCCACTGGGTGAGGTACTGCTCCGTCACCTTCTCCGGGTACGGGCTGTCGTTGCCCTTCTCGAACGTCATCCCGGCGGCGTGGAACCCGCTCGTCGGGACCGAGTCCCCGTACCCCTGGTAGAAGAGGTCGTAGACGTCGCGGTTGAAGTAGTCGATGCCCCGCCGCGTGAACTCGGCGGCCATCGACGCGCCGTACAGGCCGTTGATCCAGCCGATCGCCTGCTCGGGCGTCTCGTGGTAGATCGGGTCGGCGTTGGGCGGGAAGAAGTACGACGTCCCGCCCATCTCGTGCGCGTCGATGTAGAGCGCCGGCGGGTACTCGTTCAGCATCGCCAGCTTGCCGTCGGTCTCCGGCTGGGTGCGCGCGAACCAGTCGCGGTTCATGTCGAAGCCGTAGGCGTTCTGGCGGGTCCCGGCCTCGCGGCCGTCCGGGTTCTGCATCGGCAGGACGACCACGAGCGCGTTGTCGAGGATCGCCCTGGCGGCGCAGTCCTCGCGGTCGCCGAGGCCGCGCAGCACCTTGAGCGCCGCGTCCGTGCCGCTCGGCTCGTTGCCGTGGACGTTGCCGCTGACCCACAGGATCGGCACGCCGCGCTTGGTGATCCACTCGGCCAGCGCATCGGGTGTGCGCGGGTCGCGCAGCAGGCCGGCCTCCCGCCGCACCTTGGCGAGCCCCGCCTTGGACATCAGCGCGGGACGTCCCGCGATCGCGTACTTCAGCGGACGCCCCTGCGCGGAGGTGGCGAGCGTCCCGGACACGACGCGCTCGCTCTTCGCGGCGACCGTCTCCAGGTACTCGTCGGACTCGGCGGCGCTGACCGGCCGCTCGCCGAGCTCGAAGCCGAGGACCTGCTCAGGGGAGGGGACCTTGCCCTGGTAGACCGGTTCGGTCCGCGTTGGGTCGCAGCCGGCCGCGGGCGCGGCGGGGGGCTGCGCGGCGGCCGGCGCGGCGAGCGACGCGGGCAACACGAGGGACGCGGCCAACGCCAGTGGCCACACCAGTTTTCGGGCTCTCATGAGCCACAACGTGACACCGGGCGGGGGACCCACCAAGGGCAACATCTGCCAAGATCAGTGCGGACCTCCGGGGCGCGGCCGCGGACCGGTCAGGGCCGCGGCCCGGTTGATCGCCTGGAGGGCGAACTCCTGGGTCCGGGTGAGGCGCGGCCCGCCGCCGGACGAGCCGTCCCCGTCGTCCTTCGGCGCGCCGGCGAGCTGGGCCTTCGCGCTCAGCCCATAGGACAGGAACAGCAGGATGACGAACGCCGCCATGTAGAGCAGGTGCTCGATCAGCCCGCCCCACCTGGCCGTGAAGACGTCCAGGACGGCGAACATGGCGAATCCGGCCATCCAGCCGGCCAGCGGCGGCACGAACAGCATGTCCCGGCGGAGCGCCACCCCCACGGCGGCGGAGAGTACGAGCGCCAGCTCGATCACCTTGACCGCGATCAGGACGGCCGCCGTGGGTGCGGACCCGAAGTAGCCCTCGATCTCGTCCTGCCGGTCGCCCCACAGCAGCACGGCGCTGGCCAGGCCCGTCACGCCGTAGGCGATGAGGAACACGCCGACCGCGTAGTGGAACCGGTGCCACGTCGCCACGCCCGATGCCGGCCGGGTGCCCGCCCCGCTCCCGGGCCCGCCGCCCGGACCCTGGCCGGTTCCCGGTCCGCCGGGTGGCTCCACACCGGTGACCGGCGTGGCCCCCTGGTCCGCGCCCGCACCAACCGTCATCGTCGCCCCCATACTCCGGCTCGTGTGCTATGCGCAAGATATCCCGGATAGGGTGCCGTGGACCTCCGAAACGCGGGCCGCCTGCCACCGCCGTACCGGTCGCGGCCCCTCGGCCGTGAACCGCCGCCACCCGGCTGACCGGCTCGACGTGCATGTGCTTGCACACGGGCGGGTGAAGCGGGAGGCTGAGTTCTCGTCGGGCCGCGCGGAGTCCGTGAGGAACTGAGGATGACGCCTGACGAAACGGGAACCGCCGCGCCTTCGAGGACGCGGATCGAATATCTGGAAGAACTCGGCGACGAGCTGGTCAAACGCGGCTTCCGGGTGCGTCTCACCCTGCCCCGCGGCCAGTCTCCGAGCCTGCACGTGCTGAATCCGGACGCGTCCGCCCTCACGGAGAACATCCTGGCGGAGCAGGGCGCGGACGGCTGGTGGTACTGGTGGTCGTGGGCGGAGCGGATCGCCGCCGCCGACGACGTCACCACCGCGGCCGACCGGGTCGCGCTGGTCCTCGCCGCCGGCTGAAGAGGCCGGGGTGGTCGCGTCATGCCGCCCCGGCGCGCCTCCGGGCCCCGCCCTCGCATGATCGCAGAACCTTGCCCGCGCGGCTGACCGCCGGGTCGAGGTGAATGTTGAGCCGCCGAACATACTGCGCCGTGCCCACCGGCACGGCGCCGCCCGCCGCGTCTCCTGCCCACGGCCATGCCGTTCGCCGCCTTCCCCTTGTTGATCTCGCGTTATGTGATTGTTACGCCCCACAACAAATTGCCGCGCGAGAGGTCTGGCGCGACGGAGATGAGCGACATAAGTTGCGGGGCACAACATTCACGCCGGTGGACGTGTGATCTCGCTCACCGGCTTGGCGACCCCCCGGCCGCGCCAATGGCGGCCCACCCCAGAAAGGACCCGGGCAATGCGCAAGGGGATCCTCAGCCTGATGGCCGTCATGACGGCCGGGGCGCTCAGTCTCACCGCATGCGGGGACGACGGCTCCGAGAAGTCCGGTGGTTCCGGCGACGTCAAGGGCAAGGTCGGCGTGATCCTGCCCGACACGGCCTCGTCGGACCGCTGGGAGAGCTTCGACCGGCCCTACCTCCAGCAGGCGTTCAAGGCCGCCGGCGTCGAGAGCGACATCCAGAACGCGGAAGGCTCGGCCCAGCGGTTCCAGACGATCGCCGACCAGATGCTCACCAGCGGCGTCACGGTCCTGCTGGTGACCGGCCTCGACTCCAGCTCCGCGGCCGCCGTGCAGCGCAAGGCGCAGGCGCAGGGCGTCAAGACCATCGACTACGACCGGCTCACGCTCGGCGGCGTCGCCGACTACTACGTGTCGTTCGACAACGTGAAGGTCGGCGAGGAGATGGGCAAGGGGCTGCAGAAGTGCCTCGGTGACGAGAAGGCCAACATCGTCTACCTGAACGGCGCGCCGACCGACAACAACGCGACCCTGTTCTCGCAGGGGTCGCACAACATCCTCGACAAGAACGCCAACTACACGAAGGTCGCCGAGCAGGCGGTGCCGGAGTGGAGCGCCGAGAAGGGCGCCACGATCTTCGAGCAGATGTGGACCGAGCAGCAGGGCAAGATCGACGGCGTGCTCGCCGCCAACGACAACCTCGGCAACGCGGTCGTCTCGATCCTCAAGAAGAACAAGCAGGCCGGCAAGGTCCCCGTCACCGGTCAGGACGCGACCGTGCAGGGCCTGCAGAACATCCTCGACGGCACGCAGTGCATGACGGTCTACAAGCCGGTCAAGAAGGAGGCCGAGGCCGCCGCCAAGCTCGCCGTGTCCCTGATCAAGGGTGAGAAGGGCGAGACCAACGGCACCACGAACGACCCCGAGGGCAAGCGCGACGTGCCGTCGGTGCTGCTGACCCCGATCGGCGTCGACGAAGAGAACATGAAGCAGGTCGTGGACGACGGGTTCGTCAAGGTCGAGGACCTCTGCAAGGGGGCCTACGCCGCCAAGTGCAAGGACGCGGGCATCCAGTAGCAGCCCCCCGCTGACCTCGTGGCGGGCCCCGAACCGCTGAGGCGTCCCGGGTACCCGGAAACCCGGGACGCCCGGGGGCCCGCCACGGGCACGACCTGAACCCTGGAAGGAAACACGTGGCAGACAACGGAGACCCCGTCCTCCGCCTGACCGGGCTCAACAAGAGCTTCGGTGCCGTCCATGTGCTGCACAACGTGGACTTCACGGTGCGGCTGGGCGAAGTGATGGCTCTCGTCGGCGACAACGGCGCCGGGAAGTCCACCCTGATCAAGTGCATCGCCGGCATCCACCCCATCGACTCGGGGCAGATCGAGTTCGACGGCCGCCCGGTGACCATCGACGGGCCGCGCGCCGCATCCGAACTCGGCATCGAGGTCGTCTACCAGGACCTCGCCCTGGCCGACAACCTCGACATCGTGCAGAACATGTTCCTCGGCCGCGAGCGGCGCAAGGGCATCGTCCTGGACGAGCCGTCGATGGAGGAGGCCGCGCGGGAGACGCTCGCCCGGCTGTCGGTCCGCACCGTCAAGTCCGTCCGCCAGCAGGTCTCGAGCCTGTCCGGCGGGCAGCGGCAGACCGTCGCGATCGCCAAGGCCGCGCTGTGGGAGTCCAAGGTCGTGATCCTGGACGAGCCCACCGCCGCGCTGGGCGTCGCGCAGACCCGCCAGGTGCTCGACCTCGTCCGGCGGCTCGCCGACACCGGGCACGCCGTCGTGCTCATCTCGCACAACATGAACGACGTGTTCGAGGTGGCCGACCGCATCACCGCGCTCTACCTCGGCCGGGTCGCGGCGGACGTCGCCCGCACCGAGGTCAACCACGGCCAGGTCGTGGAGCTCATCACCGCCGGCCGTTCCGGTGATCTCGGCCTCGCGCCGCAGACCGCCGCCGAGAGCATCTGAAGGGGGACCAGGTGTCCACCGACATCCCCGAAGGCAAGGAGGCCGCCGTGAAGCTGGCGGACTCGGATTTCGCGACCGACCGTCGTGAGCACGACATGAAGTCCGCGATGCTGGACTACTGGAACAAGCTCAAGGCCGGTGAACTCGGGGCGCTTCCCGCCATCCTGGGCCTGGCCTCGCTGTTCGCGCTGTTCACCATCCTGAAGCCCGACACGTTCCTCAGCACGGGCAACATCGCGAACCTGTCCACGCAGGCGCTGCCCATCACCATCCTCGCGATGGGCCTGGTGTTCGTGCTGCTGGTGGGCGAGATCGACCTGTCCGCGGGTGTGGCGAGCGGCCTCAGCGCGGCCGTGATGGCCAAGCTCCTCGTCGAGGCAGGGCAGCCCTGGTACGTCGCGGTGATCAGCGCCGTGGCGGCCGGCATCATCATCGGCGCCGCGATCGGCTGGCTGGTCGCGATACTGCGGATCCCCTCGTTCGTCGTCTCGCTGGCGTTCTTCCTCGGGCTGCAGGGCATCACGCTGTGGCTGATCGGCGAGGGCGGCACCGTGCCCGTCCGCGACGACGTCATCGTGGCGCTGGCCACCCGGAACATGCCGATCTGGCTCGGCTGGGCGCTCGCCGCCGCCTGCTCGGCCGGCTACGCCGCCACGCAGCTGCTGCGCTGGCGCCGCCAGCACGCCCGCAACCTGCACTCCAAGCCGATCGAGTTCGTGATCGCGCAGTCCGCCATCGTCGCGGCGGTGCTGCTGGGCGCCACCTATGTGCTCAGCCTGGACCGCGCGGCCAGCCCGCTGATCAAGCTGGCCGGCATCCCGTGGGGCGTGCCGCTGGTCGGCACCCTGCTGATCGCATGCACGTTCATCCTCGGCCGCACCTCCTTCGGCCGGCACATCTACGCGGTCGGCGGCAACGCCGAGGCCGCCCGCCGGGCCGGTATCAACGTCGTCCGCATCCGGATCTCCGTCTTCATGATCGGCTCCGGGCTGGCCGCGATCAGCGGCATCGTGGCCGCGTCCCGGCTCAACTCGGTCGCCACCGACGCGGGCGCCGGGAACACGCTGCTGTACGCGGTCGGCGCCGCCGTCATCGGCGGGACGAGCCTGTTCGGCGGACGCGGCAAGGCCCGCGACGCGGTGTTCGGCGGGCTCGTGATCGCCACCATCGAGAACGGGCTCGGCCTGCTCGGCACCAAGGCGTACCTCCAGTTCCTCATCACCGGGGTGGTGCTGCTGCTCGCCGCCAGCATGGACGCGCTGGCCAGACGCCGGCGATCCAACGCCGGGCGGTGACCCCGTGGGAGCGGTGATCCCGTGAACACGGCCGGGGACGCCTGGGAGCCGGTGGCCCGCGCCATCGGCTCCCCGGCCCTGCCCGACGGTCCGCGCGGGCCGTCCGGCGGTTTCGGGGCGAAGAACGCTGCTGATACTCTCGCTGACCACGACCGCCTGCCGCGCGGCGGTGCGGCACGGTGGGAGCCCCTCGGCATGTCAGTGACGCCAGCGCTGGATCTGCGCGGTATCGAAAAGAGCTTCGGTTCCGTGAAGGTCCTCCACGACGTAGCGTTCTCCGCCTACCCCGGCGAGGTCACCGCGCTCGTCGGCGACAACGGCGCCGGCAAGACGACCCTGGTCAAGTGCATCGGCGGCATCCACCCGTTCGACGCGGGGGAGTACCGCTTCGAGGGCCGGCCGGTGCGGATCGGCAACCCCCGCGAGGCCACCCGCCTCGGGATCGAGATCGTCCACCAGGACCTCGCGCTCTGCGAGAACCTCGACATCGTCCAGAACCTCTTCCTCGGCCGGGAACGGCGCCGCGGCCTCACCCTCGACGAGACCGCGATGGAGGAGATGGCGCGCACGACGCTGTCCGGGCTCGCCGTCCGCACGATGGGCTCGGTCCGGCGGCGGGTCGCGACGCTGTCGGGCGGGCAGCGGCAGACCGTCGCGATCGCCCGCGCCGTCCTTTGGGACAGCAAGGTCGTGATCCTGGACGAGCCCGCCGCCGCGCTCGGCATCGCGCAGACCCAGCAGGTGCTGGAGGTCGTCCGCCGGCTCGCCGACAAGGGCCTGGCCGTCGTGCTGATCTCGCACAACATGAACGACGTCTTCGCCGTCTCCGACCGGATCGCCGCCCTGTACCTCGGCCGGACGGTCGCGCAGGTCAGGACCGCCGACATCACCCACCGGCAGGTCGTCGAGCTGATCACCTCGGGCGTCAGCGGAGACCTGGGGCTGCGCCGATGATGAAGGGCGGCCCGTCACAAGAGGACATCCGGCGCCACAACCTCGGGACACTCCTGCGCTTCGTGCACCTGCGCGGCCCGGCGTCCCGCGCCACGCTCGCCGAGTCCCTCGGCCTCAACCGCAGCACGATCATGGCGCTGACCGCCGACCTCACCGGCGCCGGCCTGGTCCGCGAGGAACTGCCGCGCGGCCCCGGGCGCCGCGCCGGACGCCCGTCCCTCGTCGTCCGGCCCGAGTCCACCCGGGTGTACGTGCTGGCGTTCGACGTCGGCGTCGACCGGCTCGTCGTCGCGCGCGTCGGGCTCGGCGGCGTCATCCTGGACCGCCGCGAAGGCGTGCGGAACCGCGACTCCGACTCCGCCGAGCTGCTCAGCGTGCTGGCCGCGGGGGCGCGCTCCCTCGTCCGCAAGGCCGAACGCGACGCCGTGTGCGTCGGCGCCGCACTCGGCTTCCCCGGCACCGTCCGCCGCGCCGACGACACCATCATGTTCGGCCCCAACCTCGACGTCGGCGAACTGCGGCTCGGCGACGCCCTGTCACGCCGCCTCGGCCTCGGCATCCCCGTCTCGGTCTGCAACGACGCCAACCTCGGCGCCCTCGCCGAGCACGAACGGGGCGCCGGGGTCGGCCGCGACAACCTCATCTACCTGCACGGCGATGTCGGCGTCGGCGGCGGCATCATCGCGCACGGCCGGCTGCTCGGCGGCGACGAGGGCTTCGGCGGCGAGATCGGCCACATGATCGTCAACCCGGGCGGGCGGCGCTGCGCCTGCGGGTCGAAGGGCTGCCTGGAGGCCGAGGTCGGGGAGCGGACGCTGCTCGCCCACGCCGGCCGCGAGGAGGTCCCCGGCCAGGCGGGCCGCGACGCGGTCCGCGACGTCGTCGCCGCCGCCGACGCCGGCGACATCGCCGCGCGGGAGGCGCTGCACCGGGTCGGCACCTGGCTCGGCCTCGGCGTCGCCAACCTCGTCAACGTCTTCAACCCCGGCCTGGTCATCTTCGGCGGAACCCTCCGCGACATCTACCTCGGCGCCGCGGCGCAGATCCGCAGCGTCCTCGCGACCGGCGCCCTCGCCGCCCCCCGCGAGAAGGTCAAGCTCCGCACCGCCGCCCTCGGCGACGACGCGACCCTCGTCGGCGCCGCCGAGTTCGCGTTCGCCGAGGTCCTCGCCGACCCGGTGCAGGTCCTGACCCGCCTGCGAGCCCCCGAGGACACCCCCGTCTAGCCGCCGCGGGCGCCCACGGCTACGGGCGGCGCGCCTCGGCGGCCGGTCCGGGCAGCGGGACGGCGGTGTACGGCGTGGCGAGGGCGAGCGCCGTCATGCCGTCCAGGACCAGGCGTCCGGCCCCGGTGAGGCGTGCCCTGACGTGGGCGGGGACACGGGGGCCTTCGTGCAGGGAGGCCCACGCGACCCAGCCGGCGGTGACCACGGCCCAGTAGGACACGAGCCTGTAGAGGCCCACGGCCGCGGCGGCGGGCGACAGCGTCGCACCGAAGGCGACCAGCGAGGCGGCCATGCTGCTCTCGATCGCGCCGAGACCGCCGGGCAGCAGCGGCAGGAGGCTGCCCGCCGCCTGCGCGGCGAAGTAGGCGATGGCGGCGCTGTTCGGGCTGACACCGATGCCGACCGCGTGCGCCGCCGACAGCAGCGCCAGGATGTCGAACACCCAGTTCATCAGGGCGAGCGTGGCGAGGGCGGCCCAGTCGCGGCGGGTCGGGCGGAGGATCTCCGGGATCTCGGCCAGCCGCCGGGCGTGCGGGGCGACCTTGGGGTGGGCCAGGGCGGCGCGGTGGGCGCGGCGCAGCGGTGCCGTGGCCAGGGCGCGCATCCGCGGCCGGCGCAGGGCGGGGACGAGCAGGGCCGCCAGGACCAGCGGCACGGCCAGCGCGATCAGCACCGGCCCCCGGGCGCGCGGATCGGCCAGCAGCGCCAGAAGGCCCACCAGGGAGTAGGCCGTCGTCGTGATCACGCCGCCCGCCAGGATCACCGCCGTGGCCAGGCGCGGCGACGCGCCGCCGCGGCGGAACTGCCGGAACGTGTAGACGACGCTCACCGCGGGCCCGGCCGGCAGCGTCGTGGACAGCGCGTTGCCCGCGTAGGTGATCGCGAACGCGCGGCGCTGCGACATCCGCAGGCCGCCGACGCGCAGCAGCCGGCGCTGCAGCCGGGCGAACGCGCCCATCGAACCTGCCACGGCGAGGACGACGGCGGTCAGCCAGCCGGGGTCGGCGTGCTTGGCCGACGACCAGACGGCCCCGAGGTCGGGAAGCGCGTCACGGTAGAGCGGAAACGCCGCGAGGGCCGCCAGGACCAGGGCCACCTGGGCGAGCGGACCCGCCCGGCGCCGCCACCATGGACGCGGCGCCGCGGCCGGGCTCGCATGGCCGGTCGAATCGTCGCCGCCCGGCTCGAACGGCAGGGACGGGGCGGCGGCGAGGGAGCGCCGCGGTGCCGTGACTGGCTCGTCCATGTCCCGGTCACCTCGCAAGCTCGCCCGCTTTGCGCAAACCTATGGCCCGGCTATGACATTCCCCGCGGCATGAGAACGAACCGCCAAGCGACCCGCGCCCCACCCGTCACAAGGCCCCGCGCGGCACCCGCTCCCGGGTCCGGTGCGGGCGCCGCTGTGACTTCAGGGCCTGCGGGTGGGATTCACCGCATCGGACTCGGCGGGCGTGTCCGGGCGGGGCCGCTCCTCGTCGTCCTCCCCGGCGGTCTGCCGCTCGTGCTCGGTGATGCCCAGCCCGTCCCGGCTCTGGGCCGGCTCCTCGATCGTCAGGTCCTCGGGCGGGTCGTTCACGTACTCCTCGGTCAGGGCGATCTCCTCGTCCTGATCGTTGTCTCCCATGTCGTCGATGTCCTCGCGGAAGTCGCGGGCCTCACCGGGCTTGCGTGCCCTCATGCCTCCTCCACGGTCCGGCTCGGTTTCGCTGATCGGACCGGTATCCCCGCTGACCGGCGGCCTACTCCCGGTCGCGGACGGCGGCCTACTCCCGGTCGCGGACCGCGGCTACTCCCGGTCGCGGACCGCGACGAGCCCGCCGATCACGCCCACGTACGCGGTCCCGTCCGGGCCGATGGTGATGGGAGCCCAGTTGTTGTCGAACCACTTGCCGGTGCCCGTCAGCACCTTGTAGACGGTGCGTCCCGTGTGGACGTCCACCGCCGTCAGGTACCAGGCGTCGACGAAGTCGTCACGCGGTTCCTTCGTGTAGAGGTAGAGCAGCCCGGCGGGGACGGAGACCTTGGGGACGGTGGACGGCGACCGCTCCCTGTTCGTCCAGACGGTCTCGCAGCCGTTCCCGCCCGGCTTCACGTCCACGCGGCTCACCCCGCCCACCGTCGACCCTCCGGGCGGCAGTGCGAAGAAGTTGCGGTAGCCGTAGTTGTTCTCGACGAACAGGCTGTCGCCGTACCCGACGAGCGTGTTGTCCGTCGCGCTCGCGCCGCTGCCGAACACCGGGATCCGGCATACCAGCCGCCCGTCGTCCCGGCGGCGGACGACGATGTGCATGCGGTCGTCGGCGTTGTCGGTGATGGCCACGTGACCGTCACCGAAGAACGTGGGAGTCGTCCCCGAACCCTGGTCGATCTGGCCGGGCTTGCGTCCGCTGCCCCGGTCGTACGGCTGACGCCAGATGACCTCGGGCGTGCCGTTCTCGTCCGCCCGCATCTGGTAGAGCGCGTGGTCGGACACGATCGAAACACCGTCTTCCGCCGTCGCGAACGAGTTCTGGATGCCCTCGCCCGGGAGCCGCGTCGTCCGGACGGCGCCGGAATCGGGTTCGACGGTGCCGATCCGCCCGTTCCGCGTGATCCACCAGATGAGACCGTCCCAGTCGGGCCCGACAGCGGTGATGGGGTCGCATTCGCCCTTCGGCCACGGATTCGTCCACGTGGCGCAGTCGTGCGGGAGGTACCCGCTCAAATCCCAGTCGTCGGTCACCTTGAAGCGCCACCTGCCGTCCGGGCCCTTCTCGTGCGCGAACCGCCGCAGGTGGAACGCCGAGTCCGCGAGGACGGCGCGGTCCTGCGGGTCCAGGTAGTAGTACGCGCCGCCGGAGGTGTCGGTGAACACCTTGTCCAGGCTCAGCGAGAACACCGCCTCCACCGTGGACGGCCGCGGCGGCAGGTCGTACGTGGCGAGGTCCTTCAGCGTCTCCGGATCGATGAGCCGCAGCACGAAGTTCTGCCCCCGCGTGCACTGGGCCACGATCAGGCCCGTGCTGCGGGCGAACGTCACCGTCGAGCACAACCCGGGCAGGCCGCCGCCCTTCGCCTCGTTGAGCACCTCGGGGTCGCGCCCCAGCGGCCCCGTGAACGGGTACGTGTCGGACGCGTAACTGTCGGCGTGCATGGACGAGAGCCCCACCGGCCCCTGGTGCGGATTGGCCGGAACGGGCCGTCCTTCCAGCGGTTCCGGTGTGGCGGGCCCGCCGATGTAGGCCGGGACGAGGCCCCGGCCGGGACCGTCCGGAATCGTGTCCGCCGCCGCCGGGACGGCGGCGCCCGCCATGCCCGCGGACAGGGCGACGGAGAAGAGGGCGGCGAGCAGGGGTCTGCGCATGAGGGCTCCTAGACGGGCGTAGGTGGCCCCGGTCGCGCCCTCCGGGACGATCCACCGCGTAAAGAGGTGATCGTTCCCGGCGTCCGTATGGTTACGATCCGGGCATGGGCGTACAAGCTGTGATCTTCGACTGGGGCGGCACGCTGACCCCGTGGCACGACCTCGAACTGGCCGACATGTGGCGCGCGATCTGCTCCGCCCACCTTCCCCCGGACGACGTCGAGAAGGCCGCCGCCGCGCTCGCCGACGCGGAACTGGAACTCTGGCGCCGCGGCACCGACGAGCACCGCAGTGCCACGCTTGCCGAGGCGTTCGAGCTGGCCGGCGTCGAGCCCACCGAGGCGCTCCTCGACACCCACTTCGAGACGTGGACGCCGCACACCCACACCGATCCCGCCGTTCCCGGCCTGTTCCACGCCCTCCGCGGCCACGGCATCAAGGTCGGCGTCCTGTCCAACACCATCTGGACGCGCGAGTGGCACGAACGCGTCTTCGCCCGCGACGACGTCCTCGGCCTGCTCGACGGCGCCGTCTACTCCAGCGAGATCCCCTGGACCAAGCCGCACGCCAACGCGTTCCGCGCCGCCATGGACGCCGTCGGCGCCACCGACCCCGCCTCCTGCGTCTTCGTCGGCGACCGCCCCTACGACGACATCCACGGCGCCAAATCCGCAGGGCTCCGCGCCGTCCAGATCTGGCACCAGACCACCCACGCCTTCGACCGCCCCGGCCTCACCCCGCCCGACGCCCTGATCCACGACCTCGGAGAACTGCTCCCGCACGTGGAACGCTGGATCTAACCGGCTGGATCTAACCGGGGGGCCTCTGCGCCGTGATCAGGTCTCTTGAGATGGCCTGGTCCACACGGTGGCGGAACCCCTGGTGGGCGCCGGAGTCGTGGACCTGGAGGCCGTTGGACGCGAGGATGTCCGCCAAATCCTCGCGGCGTCCCACGAAGGTGTTCCAGGAGATGCCGATGGCGCCGCCGGGGCGGAGGAGGCGGGCCCATTCGGGGACGGCCCCCGCCAGCAGTTCGACCGGGCTGCGGGACAGTTGCGGCTTGCCCTTGCGGCCCGGCTGCCCGCCCTGGGGGCGGCTGCCGTGCTGGACGCCGTACGGGGCGTCGGTCACGATCAGGTCGAAGGAGGCGGGGCGGAAGAACCGGCCCGCTTCCAGGGAATCGGCGTTGACGACAGTGATCTCCATCGTCTCGCCGCCCTTGTAGAGCTCCTTGGAGGCGCCCAGCGTCACGTGGAGGCGGCGTCCGAGCACGGCCTTCTCGCGGCGGACGGTGGTGATCTCGGCCCGGTGCTTGACGCGGTTGTTCTTCAGCCAGGTCTTGATGAAGGCGGCGTAGGCGTCGAAGTCCTTGCCGTCGATGTCGATTCCGGCCGCGTCCAGCCCGTACATCATGGCCTGGTTGAGGGTGGTGCCGCGGCCGCACATGGGGTCGAGGACGCGGGGGCGGCCGGTGACCAGGTCCATGGGGGAGTCGGTCGCCATCGCGGTGACGTTCAGCAGGAGCTTGGTGAAGTACTCGTTGGTCTTGCCGGAGTACTTCTGGATGGTGAGCAGGTCACTGCCGAACAGGTCGAGGGGCTGGAGCACGACCGGCCGGAGGAGTTCGCCCTCGATCTGGAACAGCGCGTAGAGCGACGACAGGTTCGACAGAAGCCGGATGTCCTGTTCCGTCAGGTCGTCGGCGGAGAACGTGACGTAGGGGACGCCGCCGATCGCCGTCTCCCGGATGTCGCGGACGCGCCCGTCGAGGGCCCGTTCGCTGAACACCGCCAGTTCCGCCTTCACCAGCTCGGCGGCGGCCTGTGCATAGACCCGGTTGTGCGAGGGGGAGACGAGAAGGCCGTACGCGGTCATTTGCGCGACCCTAACAGCCGCGGCCCTGGCAAACGCGGCCCGAACAGCGGAGCCCGCCGGGATCGGCCGTCCCGGCGGGCTCCAGGCCGTACGTTCCCGGTCAGGCCGCCCGGGCGGACCGTGTTCCGCCGCCGGGGTTGTCCGAGGCGGCGGGCAGGGCCCGCTGGGCGGCGGGGAGCTCCGGAGCGGCCGGGGCCTCCGGCGCCGGCAGGTCGGGAAGGTGCCGGGCGGCGGCGGTCAGCAGGTCCTGGACGCTGCTTCTGAGGCTGGCGAGGTCGGCCCGCGCCACATCGGCCTGGGCCTGCGCCCTGCGCGCCTGCCTGCGCGCCGCGTCGCGCTCCGCGGCGAGCCGGGTCAGCTGTTCGTGGTAGGCGGCCCGGAGCTCGTCGAGAGCGCCTCCCTGCGGAGTGGTGGTCATGGACTCCTCCCCCGAGTAATCCCGTCTAATAACGACTAACACGATCAATCGGGCGCTTCGTTCCCCGCGTGCGGAAGATCACTCACCCGGTTCGGGACGGGGCGACAGCGCCGAAGGAGGCAGCCCGGGGAACGCGTCCGACGGCGGCCCGGCGCCGGCCTTGGAGCGCCAGGCGGCCGACCGCGCCGCGGCCCGCTGCGCGCTGTCGGCGGCGAAGGCGCGCAGGTCGGGGGAGGAGACGCCGGCCAGGCCGACGTACGCCGGGACCAGATCGTCCTCCAGGGCGGCCGCGAGCCGGGCGGCGCCGCGCGCCGAGGTGACCTTGACGGGCAGCTCGTAGACGGCGGCGGCGGCGACCGGCTCGCCGGTCAGGATCGAGATCAGCTCGGCGCGCTGGGCACGATGGGCATCCCACACGGACTTCGCGGTCTGCCGGAGCGACCCGCGCAGCTGGGCGCCGAGGACCCCGTACCCGTACACGGCCGCGTGCTCGGCCGCCAGCGCCGTCCGGACCGCCTCGGCGCCGGACTTCGACCGGACGGCCGGAGCCTTGCCCGAGACGCTCATGGAGTGGCCGGCCTCGCAGGCGCCGATGCTGGCCAGCAGCTGGGCCAGCCCCGGATCCGCCTTGGCCGCGTCGTCCCTGCGCGCCTTCGCCGCCCGGTCCTCCGCCGCGCGCAGGGCCGCGAGAGCCTCGCTCCCGGCCGGGACCGGGGTGGCGCTCGGGGGAGGGATGGCGCCGCCCTCGCCGGCCCGGTCGCCCGAGCCGGGCACGTAGTGGCGCTTCAGGACGGCGAGATGCTCGCGATGATGGGCGAGGACGGGGTCGAGGCGCCCGGCCAGTGAGGCGTTCGCGGCCCGCGCCGCCTCGTAGGAGGCGATCAGGTTCTGCTCGGACGCGATCGCGCCGACCAGCGTCGGCACGTCCTTGTGCGGGACGGTCTCGGCGGCACAGCCCGCCGCCCACGGCAGGACGAGCGCGGAGCCGGCCAGCACGGCGCCCCGGCCCAGCAGCGCGCGGCGCGACACGGCGTCCGGCAGGCGCGGGACGGCCTCTGGCAAGGGAGTCTCCTCACCCGATGGTGTGGTGGCGGTGGCCCGCTGTGGTCCCGGTCCCCGGACATGTCCATCAGGCCAGCTCAAGCATTCCATATCCGCCGCGCCGGTGAGCCGTCCGAAAGACCGTTGCGGTCCCCGGCTGTCGATAGTCTTGAGGTGTCAACGGACGAGCGGCGACGCCGCGACCGCAGGCGGAACAACAGAGGGAGGGGCCCATGAGCGTCGAGTCCCACGGCGGCCGCGCTCAAGGGAGGCGCGATCAGAACAGGCGCCCCCAGGGCCGGAGCGACCAGGGCGGGCGCGATCACGCCTCGGCGCGCCCGGGGCGTGACGCCGCCATGGCCGAGCTGAGCCGGCTGCTCACGCCGGCGGTGAACGAGGCGGGCTTCGACCTGGAGGAGGTCGACGTGCGGCCCGCGGGCCGCCGCCGCCTCGTCAGGATCGTGGTGGACGGTGACGGCGGGGTCGGCCTCGACGACATCACCCGGCTGAGCGAGACGGCCTCCGGGCTGCTCGACGGGTCCGACGTCATGGGGGCCTCGCCATACGTGCTGGAGGTGACCTCACCCGGCGTCGACCGTCCCCTCACCGAGCCGCGGCACTGGCGCCGTGCCGTCGGCCGGCTGGTCGTCGCCCCGTTGACGGAGGGAGGCCAGATCGAGGGCCGCGTGGTGGCGGCCGATGACGAGGCCGTCGAGATCGACGTCGTCCAGAAGCGCCGGAGCAAGGGAGCCGGGCCCAAGGGCGGCGGCAAGTCCGCTGGGCCGAAAACCGCCGGGTCGAAGGGCGCCGGGTCGAAGGCCGCCGGGCCGGAGACGGTGCGGCGCCGGTTCGGCCTCGGCGAGCTGGGGCGCGGCCGTGTGCAGGTGGAGTTCAAACCCGCCGCGCCGGCCGAGGGAACGCGTTCTCCGGCTGAGCCGGACTAGAGGGGGGAACCTCGTGGACATCGACATGACCGCCCTTCGGGGCCTGGAGAGCGAGAAGGACATCTCGCTGGAGGTGGCCGTCAAGGCCATCGAGGACGCCTTGCTGATCGCCTACCACCGGACGGAGGGCGCGGCCCCCAAGGCGCGCGTCGAGCTGGACCGGCAGAGCGGGCACGTCACGGTCTGGGCCGCCGAGACCGACGAGGAGGGCAACGCACTCAGGGAGTATGACGACACCCCGACCGGTTTCGGGCGCATCGCGGCGACCACCGCCAAGCAGGTCATCCTGCAGCGCCTGCGGGACGCCGAGGACGAGCTCACCTTCGGCGAGTACGCCGGACGTGAGGGCGACATCGTCAGCGGCATCATCCAGCAGGGCAAGGACCCGCGGAACGTGCTGGTCGACCTCGGCAAGATCGAGGCCGTCCTGCCGCCGCAGGAGCAGGTGCCCGGTGAGCACTACGACCACGGTGAGCGGCTGCGCGCCTACGTGGTGCAGGTCCGCAAGGGCCACCGCGGGCCGTCGATCCAGCTGTCGCGGACGCATCCGAACCTCGTCCGCAAGCTGTTCGCGCTGGAGGTCCCGGAGATCGCCGACGGGACGGTGGAGATCGCGGCGATCGCCCGCGAGGCCGGCCACCGCACCAAGATCGCGGTGCGCTCGCGCAAGGCCGGGGTGAACGCCAAGGGCGCGTGCATCGGCCCGCTCGGCAGCCGGGTCCGCAACGTGATGGCCGAGCTGCACGGCGAGAAGATCGATATCGTGGACTGGTCCGAGGATCCCGCGGAGTTCGTCGGGAATGCCCTGTCGCCCGCGCGGGTTTCCTCTGTCGAGGTGGTCGACGCGGACGCCCGGGTCGCCCGGGTGATCGTGCCCGACTACCAGCTGTCGCTCGCGATCGGCAAGGAAGGCCAGAACGCCCGGCTCGCCGCGCGGCTGACCGGCTGGCGGATCGACATCCGGTCCGACACCGAGCCGGAGCAGACGGCCGCGAAGGCCGCCGAGACGGGCGAAACGGGATCTTCTTCCCCGGAGGCGCATGCGACCGGCCCCGCCGACGCGTCGGCGCGGTAGACTCATGAAACGTGGCCGGGCGGCTCCTATGCGCATGTGTGTGGGCTGCCGGGTTCGCACGGCCAAGTCCGACTTGCTGCGCCTGGTGGTGGTCGAGGGCGTCATCGTCCCCGACCCCCGTGGGCGGCTGCCGGGACGGGGTGCGCATCTGCACCCCGATCCGGCGTGCCTCGAGCTCGCAGAACGGCGTCGGGCGTTCCCGAGGGCGTTCCGCGTCCCGGGGCCGCTCGACGCCGGTGCGCTGCGAGCGAGGCTTGCGGCCCGCGCCGCGCGGCAGCAGGATGGCCAACTGGTAAGCGACGTCTAGTCGGAAGCAGGTCGAGATTGCTATGAGCGCTCGATGAGCACGCCGCGATGAGTACGGCAAGTTAGCGACGGTCCGGAGGCCGCACCCCCGGACCGAGTAGGGAGTGCAGTGGCCAAGGTCCGGGTTTATGAACTCGCCAAGGAGTTCGGTGTAGAGAGCAAGGTCGTCATGGCCAAGCTCCAGGAAATGGGCGAGTTCGTACGGTCGGCGTCCTCCACGATTGAGGCGCCGGTCGTTCGTAGGCTGACAGAAGCCTTCTCCAATTCTTCTTCCCCCAAGCAGGGGGACAAGCGCGCGGCGCCGAAGCGATCTTCGGCTCCGCGCCCCGCCGCGCCACGCCCGGGTCCGCCCGGCGGCGGCGCAGCCGATTCCCAGGGTGGACGCCCGCAGGCCCCGAGGCCCGCGGCGCCGCGCCCGTCCACGCCCAAGCCCAGCCCGGCCGCGCCGGGCGGCCAGGGCGGGCCGGGCGGCGCCCCGAAGCCGGGCCCGCGCACGCCGGTCCCGCCGGCGCCGGGCACCCCGGTGGACGCGCCCGCGGCGCAGGGCCCGAGCGCCCCGCCCGCGGCCGGTCCCGCCGGTCCCGGCGGTGTCGCCGAAGGTACCGGCAGCCGCGCGCCGGGCGGCCCGAAGCCGGGTCCCCGCGCGCCCAAGCCGGGCCCGCGTCCCGCCCCCCGCCAGGGCGGCGGAGGCGGCGGCCGTGGCCCCGGCGGCCCGCGTCCGGGCAACAACCCGTTCAGCTCGACCAACACCGGCATGGGCCAGTCGCCCAAGCCGGGCCCGCGTCCCGGCCCGCGTCCGGGTGCCGAGCGTCCCGACCGCGGTGACCGTCCCGGCGGCGACCGCGCCGGCGGGCCGCGTCCCGGCGGCGGCCGTCCCGGTCCCGGCCCCGGTCCCGGCGGCCCCCGTCCGAGCCCCGGCGGCAGCATGCCGCCCCGGCCGGGCGGTCCGCGTCCGAGCCCGATGAACATGCCGTCCTCGCGGCCCGCGGCGCCTGGGCGCGGCGGTCCCGGTGGCGGCGGCGGTGGCCGTGGTCCCGGCGGCGGCGGGCGTGGTCCCGGTGGCGGCGGCCGCGGTCCGGGCGGCGGCGGCCGTCCCGGTGGCGGCGGCGGCTTCGGCGGCCCCCGCGCGGGTGCCGGCGGACGGCCGGGCGGCGGCTTCGGTCCCCGTCCCGGTGGCGGCGGCCGCGGCCGCGGCGGCACGCAGGGCGCGTTCGGCCGGCCCGGCGGACGTCCCGCGCGCGGCCGCAAGTCGAAGCGGGCGCGTCGTCAAGAGTTCGAGAACATGCAGGCGCCCGCCGTCGGCGGTGTCTCGGCTCCGCGCGGCCACGGCAAGACCATCCGGCTGCCGCAGGGCGCGTCCCTGACCGACTTCGCCGAGAAGATCGGCGCCAACCCGGCGTCGCTCGTGGCGATCATGATGCACCTCGGCAAGATGGTCACCGCGACCCAGTCCGTCGACCCCGACGACCTGCAGGCGCTCGGGCTGGAGCTGGACTTCGACGTCCAGGTCGTCAGCCCCGAGGACGAGGACCGCGAGCTCCTCGAGTCGTTCGACATCGAGTACGGCGAGGACGAGGGCGGCGAGGAGTACCTCCAGTCCCGTCCGCCGGTGGTCACCGTCATGGGCCACGTCGACCACGGCAAGACCAAGCTGCTGGACGCCGTCCGGCACGCCAACGTGCAGGCGGGCGAGGCCGGCGGCATCACCCAGCACATCGGCGCCTACCAGGTCGAGACCGTGGTCGACGGCGAGGACCGCAAGATCACCTTCATCGACACCCCGGGTCACGAGGCGTTCAGCGCCATGCGGGCCCGCGGTGCCGACACCACCGACCTGGTGGTGCTGGTGGTCGCCGCGGACGACGGCGTCAAGCCGCAGACCACGGAGGCGATCGACCACGCCACCGCGGCCGGGGTCCCGATCGTCGTCGCGGTCAACAAGATCGACGTCGAGGGCGCTGACCCGAACCGCGTCCGGGCCCAGCTGACCGAGTACGGCCTCGTGGCCGAGGAGTTCGGCGGCTCGACCCAGTTCGTGGACGTGTCGGCCAAGCAGCGCGACAACATCGACGGGCTGCTGGAGGCGATCGTCCTGACCGCCGACGCCGAGCTCGACCTGAAGGCCAACCCCGAGATGCCCGCCCAGGGCTCGGCCATCGAGGCCCACCTGGACAAGGGCCGGGGCGCCGTGGCGACCGTGCTGGTGCAGCGCGGCACGCTGCGGGTCGGCGACTCGATCGTCTGCGGTGTGGCCAACGGCCGCGT
The DNA here is from genome assembly GCF_043198445.1 of Spirillospora sp. NPDC048823. Lineage (NCBI taxonomy): Bacteria > Bacillati > Actinomycetota > Actinomycetes > Streptosporangiales > Thermomonosporaceae > Spirillospora > Spirillospora sp. NPDC048823. The sequence continues at coordinate 259,735 of NZ_JBICUT010000003.1, forward strand.
CCGGGCGATGCTCGACGAGAACGGGAACAACGTCGAGGAGGCGGGCCCGTCCCGTCCGGTGATGGTGCTCGGCCTCGCGGCCGTGCCCGGCGCGGGCGACAACTTCCTGGTCGTCGACGACGACCGGGTCGCCCGGCAGATCGCCGACAAGCGGGTGGCGCGCAAGCGCAACGCCGAACTGCTCAAGAGCCGCAAGAGCAGCTCCCTCGAAGAGCTGTTCAAGGACCTCGAGCGCGGAGAGCGCGACGAGCTGCTGCTCATCCTCAAGGGTGACGTGTCCGGTTCGGTCGAGGCGCTGGAGGACTCGCTGCTCAAGATCGACGTGGGCGACGAGGTCAACCTGCGGATCATCCGCCGCGGCGTCGGCGCGATCACGCAGAACGACGTCAACCTCTCGGTGGCGTCCGAGGGTGCGGTCATCATCGGCTTCAACGTGCGGCCCGAGCGCAACGCGCAGGAACTGGCCGACCGCGAAGGCGTGGACATCCGGTACTACTCGGTCATCTACCAGGCGATCGACGAGATCGAGGCGGCCCTCAAGGGCATGCTCAAGCCGGAGTTCGAGGAGGCCCAGCTCGGCACCGCGGAGATCCGCGAGATCTTCAAGGTGCCGCGGATCGGCAGCGTCGCCGGCTCGATGGTCACCTCGGGGATCATCCAGCGCAACGCCAAGGCCCGCATCGTCCGCGACGGCGTCGTGGTCGCCGACAACCTCACGGTGTCGTCGCTGCGCCGCTTCAAGGACGACGCGACCGAGGTCCGCGAGGGCTTCGAGTGCGGTATCGGCGTCGGGTACAACGACATCAAGCTCGGCGACGTCATCGAGTGCTTCGAGATGCGGGAGAAGCCCCGCATCTGAGGCACGTGCTCGAGCGGCGTGCACGTCCGCGCGGTCCCGGTTCCGCCGGGGCCGCGCGGACGGCCGGCTCGACGCCGTCCGGGCTCGCCCGGGCCGCCGAGCCGGCGATGTGATCGTTTAATCAGGTGACATGACGCCAGGCGGATCTTCTAGCCTGGCGTCTGTCATGTCCGGCCCCGTCCGCGACGCCCGGTCCGTCCGGCCGTGCGCGGCGGTCGCGGACCGGGAACACGGCGGGTGACCACCGTCGTTTCATCTTCTGAGGATCCCGAGGTGATCGACCAGGTGTACGTGGGTGCGCTGAAGCTGGACCTGCTGCTGGGGGACGTCCGCTCGCTGAAACAGAAGCGGTCGATCCTGCGGCCCATCATCGCCGAGGTGCAGAAGCACTTCCCGGCGGTGGCCGTCGCCGAGACCGGCGACAACGACCTGCATCGCAGGGCGGAGATCGGGGTGGCGGTGGTGTCGGGCACCGCGGCCAACTGCACCCAGGTGCTCGACCGGTGCGAACGGCTGGTTGCCGGGCGCCCGGAGATCGAGCTGCTGTCCGCGCGGCAGCGGCTTTTCCATGATGAGGACTGAGGGCGCGGTCTTCCCCGCACAATGAGAAGTGCGGGGTCAGTCCTCACGTAGACCATAGAAAGGGAGTGCGATCATGGTGGACGCAGCTCGGGCGCGTAAGCTCGCCGACCGCATCCAGCAGATCGTGGCCGAGATGCTGGAGAGGCGGATCAAGGATCCGCGGCTCGGCTTCGTGACCGTGACGGACACCCGCATCACCAACGATCTGCGCGACGCGACCGTCTACTACACGGTGTACGGGTCGGACGGCGAGCGCGCCGAGACGGCCGCCGCGCTGGAGAGCGCCAAGGGCGTCATCAGGTCGGAGGTGGGCAAGCAGACCGGTGTCCGGCACACGCCCAGCATCACCTTCGTCATGGACTCCCTGATGGAGAACGTCGCGCACATCGACGACCTGCTCGCCAAGGCCCGCGCCAGGGACGCCGAGGTCGCGAGGGCGGCCCAGGGCGCGTCCCCGGCGGGTGACGCCAACCCCTACCGCGAGGCCGAGGCCGAGGCCGGCGACGACGACGTCGCTGGCGAGGACGTGGACGGCGCGGACTTCGGCGGGCACGACGCCGCGGGGGACGGTGAGGACGGCCGTTCCGGACGCCCGTCATCGTGAGCGGGCCGGAGAGGCGTGCGGAGGCGCCCGGCGCCGGGCGGCCGGAGGAGTGCCTGCTGCATGACGTGGACGGGCATTCCGCGAGCGGCCACGACATCGTGCCGCGCGGCGGGGGTGCCGTGCGCGGCGGTGGACCGGCCGCCCCCGCCCCGCCGGACGGCTCGGCGGGCGGGCTGGAGTGGGACCGGGCGGTCGAGCTGATCCAGGAGGCCGGGGAGGTCTGCCTCGCCTGCCACATCGCCCCGGACGGAGACGCGCTCGGCTCCATGCTGGCGCTGGCGCAGGCACTGCGCACACTCGGCAAGCGCTGCCTGGCGTCGTTCGGTGAGCCGTTCACGGTGCCGGAGATCCTGCGGTTCCTGCCGGGCCAGGAGATGCTGGTCGAGCCCGCCCGGATGCCCGCGGCCCCCGACCTGATGATCTCGCTGGACGCGGCCGGGCAGGCGCGGCTCGGCTCCCTCGCCGAACCCGCCGGACGGGCCGGTGCGCTGATCGTGGTCGACCACCACGCGTCCAACACCGGGTTCGGCGGGGTGCGGCTGGTCGACCCGGACGCCGCCGCCACGGCGGTGCTGGTCGAGGAGCTGATCCGCAGGCTCGGCGTCGAACTGGACCGCGACATCGCCCAGGGCCTGTACGCGGGTCTCGCCAGCGACACCGGCTCGTTCAAGTACCCGTGCACGACCGCCGAGGTCCATGACCTGGCGGGACGGCTGCTGACGGCGGGCGTCCGGCCGGAGGCGGTGAGCCGGGAGCTGTGGGACCGGGCGCCGTTCGGGTACCTGCAGGTCCTCGCGGGCGCGCTGGCGCGGGCCCGGCTGGAACGCGACGCCGCCGGCGGCCGCGGCCTGGTCTGGACGACGATCGCGCGCTCGGACCGCGATGCCCGCGACGTCCACTACGACCAGCTCGAAGGCGTCATCGACCAGCTCAGGCGCACCGACGAGGCCGAGGTCGCGGTCGTGTGCAAGGAGAACGACGGCGGCGAGTGGTACGTCTCCACCCGCTCGAAGGGCTCGGTCGACGTCGGCCGTGCCTGCGTCGAGCTCGGCGGGGGCGGGCACCGCACCGCCGCCGCGTTCACCATGGGCGGGGAGCCCGCCTGCATCATCGACCGGTTGCGCGCCGCGCTGCGCGTCCCCGGCGAACACGACGACTGATCTTTCGGAGCGAGCGTGGACAACTCGGACAACTCGGGGCTCGTCATCGTGGACAAGCCGGCCGGCTGGACGTCGCACGACGTGGTCGGCCGGATGCGGCGGCTGGCGGGGACACGGCGCGTCGGGCACGCGGGCACGCTGGACCCGATGGCGACCGGCGTCCTGGTCCTCGGGGTCGGCAAGGCCACCCGCCTGCTCGGGCATCTGGCGCTGACCGAGAAGGGCTACGACGCCACGATCCGGCTGGGCGAGTCGACCAACACCGACGACGCCGAGGGCGAGATCACCGCGTCGGCGTCCGCCGCGGGGGTCGCCGACGAGGCGCTGCGCGCGGGGATCGCGGCGCTGACCGGGCCGATCCGGCAGGTTCCGCCGCAGGTGAGCGCGATCAAGGTGAACGGGGAGCGGGCGTACAAGATGGCCCGCAAGGGCGAGGAGGTCGCACTCGCCGACCGCCCGGTGACCGTGCACGCCTTCACCGTCAGCGGCGTCCGGCGGCACGGTGAGGTGATCGATGTGGACGCGTCGATCTCCTGCTCGTCCGGTACCTACATCCGTGCGCTGGCGCGGGATCTCGGCGCGTCCCTCGGCTGCGGGGGCCATCTGACGGCGCTGCGCCGCACCCGTGTCGGGCCTTACGATCTCGCCATGGCGCGGACACTGGACCGGCTCGCCGAGAAGCTGGAGATCCTGCCGATGGGCGAGGCCGTCGCGGCCGTGTTCCCGCGGCGGGACGTGTCGGACGACGACGCCCGCAAGGTCGCGCATGGCGGGCGCCTCCCGGCGGCGGGATTGGGGCCGGGCCCGGTGGGCGTTTTCGGGCCCGACGGGTCGCTGCTGGCGCTGGTCGAGGAGAAAGGGCAGGTCGCCAAGCCCATCGCCGTTTTCGTGTCCTGACTTCCGATGGCCTGGACTGGACACGACGGGCGTCCGTGGCGAGCATCACCAGTTGTAGGCGGTGCGGCCGAACCTACGGACGCGTAACCTACGTAGCCGTAGGTTCCTTGGGTAGGAGGTGTCCGTGACCACTGTGAACGATCATCCCCCGGTGTCGTCCCCCACCCGTCCGCGGCTGCGCGGCTGGCTGCACGTCGGCGCGTTCCCCGCGGTGCTGGTCGCCGGGCTCGTGCTCGTCGCGCTCGGCCCGACCGTGCAGGCGCGGCTCGCGTCGGCGGTATACGTGGCGACATCGGCGATGCTGTTCGGGATCTCGGGGACCTACCACCGGCAGACCTCGCACCGGCTGATCGAGATCCTCCGCCGCTTCGACCACGCCAACATCTATCTGATCATCGCCGGGACGTACACGCCGTTCGCCGTGCTCGCGCTTGACGGCGGCGTGCGCGTCGCCGTCCTGGTCACCGTGTGGACGGGTGCCCTCGCCGGCGTCCTCTTCCGCACCATGTGGATCGGCGCGCCACGCGCGCTCTACGTGACCCTCTACATCGTTCTCGGCTGGGTGGCGGTGTTCTTCCTGCCGCAGTTCCTGTCCGGTGCCGGCCTGGCCGCCTGCCTCATGGTCGCGGTCGGCGGAATCTGCTACAGCGCCGGGGGAGTGGTGTACGGACTGCGCCGCCCCAACCCCTCCCCGCGCTGGTTCGGCTTCCACGAGGTCTTCCACGCCTGTACCCTCGCCGCCTACATCCTGCAGTACATCGCGGTGTCGTTCGTCGTCTACCAGTCCGGCTGACGGGTGCGGTGCCGGTCAACCCCCCTGGGTGCGACGCCCCCCGCACCCGCATGGCACTCTTAGGACGACAGCAACCGGGCAGGCACGTCCTACGCAGGGAGAGAATGGTGCGGCGCTGGAATGGCCTCGACGAGGTTCCCGCAGACTGGGGCCGTTCAGTGATCACGATCGGTGTCTTCGACGGTGTGCACCGCGGCCACCAGCGGATCGTCGGCGCCGCGGCCCAGGAGGCCCGCCGCCGCGGCCTGCGCTCGGTCGTCATCACCTTCGACCCGCACCCGGACGAGGTCGTCCGGCCCGGCACCCATCCGCCGCTGCTCGCCGGCACCAAGCGCCGCATCGAGCTGCTGGAGGGCCTCGGGACCGACGCGGTCGTGGTCGTGCCGTTCACGCTGGAGCTGTCGAAGGTGGCGCCGGACGAGTTCGTCCAGTCCGTCCTGGTGGACCGGCTCCACGCGGCCCACGTCATCGTCGGCGAGGACTTCCGGTTCGGGCACAAGGCCAAGGGCGACGTCGCGCTGCTGCGCGAGCTCGGCGAGAAGTACGACTTCACCGCCGAGGGCGTGCCGCTGGTGGCCGACGGCGGGACGATCTCGTCCACCCACATCCGCGGGCGGCTCGACGCGGGCGAGGTCGACGCGGCGGCGCGGGCGCTCGGCCGGCCGCACCGCGTCGAGGGCATCGTCGTGCGCGGTCACCAGCGAGGCCGCGCGCTCGGCTTCCCCACCGCGAATCTGGAGACGCTGCCGCACACCGCGATCCCCGCCGACGGCGTCTACGGCGGCCGGCTGGTCTGCGACTCCGAGCGCTACCCGGGCTTCAGCTGGCCGGCCGCGATCTCCATCGGCACCAACCCGACGTTCGAGGGCGCGGGGGAGCGGACGGTCGAGGCCTACGCGCTGGACCGTGACGATCTGGAACTCTACGGCGAGCACATGGCCGTCGACTTCACCGCCCGCGTCCGTGACACGCTGAAGTTCGACTCCGTCGAGGCCCTGGTCGACCGGATGCACCGGGACGTGGACAAGATCCGCGAGATCACGTCCTAGCCCAGGGAAACCTCAGCCGTCACGCGGGCGCGCCACCTGACCGGTGGGGCGAAGCCGAAGGCGAGCCCCACCGGGAAGATCGCGAAGCGCTTCGCGCCCGCACGAGACCGGTCAGGGTGCGAGCCGCCAGGCGAGCACCCTGGGCCGGGCTTGCAGCCAACATGGTACGGTGAATAGTCGCCGGGAAGGGCCCCGGCGCGGCTGGCTGCACCCTCATGCGGCCCGCCAATCTCTAGAGCACGCACCATGCGGACCCGTGCGCCCTCCGGGCCCCGGATCTGCGGGTGTCGATTCCATCGAAGGAGCCACGTGTCGCTCGACACCGCCACGAAGAACCAGATCATCGCCGAGTACGCGACCACTGAGGGTGACACCGGATCCCCGGAGGTCCAGGTCGCGCTGCTGACGCGCCGCATCAACGATCTGACGGAGCACCTCAAGGAGCACAAGCACGACCACCACAGCCGCCGCGGCCTCCTGCTGCTGGTCGGCCGTCGTCGCCGGCTCCTGAAGTACCTGAGCAACAAGGACATCAACCGCTACCGGCAGCTGATCGAGCGACTCGGCCTGCGCCGCTAGGACGGTGAGGGAGTGGCCCGCCGGGCCACTCCCTTCGTTTATGACCGGCGGGCCCGCCACGGGCCGCCGGCCATGCCGGGGCCCGGCCGGACGGGCCGGCCGCCGGCACCAGGCCGCCCCGGCCCCGAGGCCGCGGGCGGGCCACAACTGCAGACAAGCCTCGCGGACACCGCTGGTGCGGGCCGGTCCTCGGTAGTGGCTTCCGGATCCGTTCCGCCGCATCGGCGAGATCTCGATCCGGGTGCTTCGATCGAAGACCGGCAGCGTGCAAGACCACGGGAAACGGCCGCGAGGACCGACATTGGAACCCTGAGGAGGTTTCCCGTGACAGAAGCCGTGCGCATCGATGGTGCGCAGAGCACCGAGGCCGTGATCGACAACGGCACGTTCGGTACCCGCACCATCCGCTTCGAGACGGGCCGGCTGGCCCGCCAGGCCGGCGGCTCGGCCGTCGCCTACCTCGACGACGACACGATGGTGCTGTCGGCGACGACCGCGTCCAAGAAGCCCAAGGAGAACCTGGACTTCTTCCCGCTGACCGTCGACGTCGAGGAGCGGATGTACGCGGCCGGGCGCATCCCCGGCTCGTTCTTCCGCCGGGAGGGGCGTCCGTCCGAGGACGCGATCCTGACCTGCCGGCTGATCGACCGGCCGCTGCGCCCGTCGTTCACCAAGGGCCTGCGCAACGAGATCCAGGTCGTCGAGACGATCATGGCCCTGCACCCCGACCACCTGTACGACGTGGTGGCGATCAACGCCGCCTCGCTGTCCACGCAGCTGGCCGGCCTGCCGTTCTCCGGCCCGATCGGCGGCGTCCGCGTGGCGCTGATCGAGGGACAGTGGGTCGGCTTCCCGACCCACCCCGAGCTGGAGCGCGCCACCTTCGACATGGTGGTCGCCGGGCGGGTCCTCGAGGACGGCGACGTCGCGATCATGATGGTCGAGGCGGAGTCCACCCGCGACACCCTGAAGCTCGTCGGTGAGGGCGCGACCGCGCCGACCGAGGAGACCGTCGCGGAGGGCCTGGAGGCGGCCAAGCCGTTCATCAAGGTCCTGTGCAAGGCGCAGAGCGACCTCGCCGCCGTCGCCGCCAAGGAGACGGCCGAGTACCCGATCTTCCTGGACTACCAGGACGACGTGCTCGCCGCCGTCACCGACGCCGTCAGCGGCGACCTGGCGCAGGCGCTGACGATCGCCGGCAAGCAGGAGCGCGAGACCCGGCTGGACGAGATCAAGGCCGCCGCCGCGGACAAGCTGGCCGAGACGTTCGAGGGACGCGAGAAGGAGATCTCGGCCGCGTACCGCGCCGTCACCAAGAAGCTGATCCGCGAGCGGGTCGTCCGCGACGGGCTCCGCATCGACGGCCGCGGGCTGAAGGACATCCGCCAGCTGACCGCCGAGGCGCACGTCGTCCCGCGCGTGCACGGCTCGGCGCTGTTCGAGCGCGGCGAGACCCAGATCCTCGGCGTGACGACGCTGAACATGCTCCGCATGGAGCAGATGATCGACACGCTGAACCCCGAGCGCACCAAGCGCTACATGCACAACTACAACTTCCCGCCGTACTCCACCGGTGAGACCGGCCGGGTCGGCTCGCCCAAGCGCCGCGAGATCGGGCACGGCGCGCTCGCCGAGCGCGCCATCCTCCCGGTGCTGCCGACCCGCGAGGAGTTCCCGTACGCGATCCGGCAGGTGTCGGAGGCAGTCGGGTCCAACGGGTCCACCTCGATGGGCTCGGTCTGCGCGTCCACCATGTCGCTGCTGGACGCGGGCGTCCCGCTCAAGCAGATGGTGGCGGGCATCGCGATGGGCCTGATCAACGAGGGCGACGAGTACGTCACCCTCACCGACATCCTCGGCGCCGAGGACGCGTTCGGCGACATGGACTTCAAGGTCGCCGGCACCCGTGACCTCATCACCGCGCTGCAGCTGGACACCAAGCTCGACGGCATCCCCGCCTCGGTGCTGGCGGCCGCGCTGAAGCAGGCCAAGGGCGCCCGGCTGGCGATCCTGGACGTGATGCAGGAGGCCATCGAGGCGCCCGCCGAGATGAGCCCGAACGCGCCGCGGATCATCACCATCAAGGTCCCGGTCGACAAGATCGGCGAGGTCATCGGCCCCAAGGGCAAGATGATCAACTCGATCCAGGACGACACCGGCGCCGACATCACCATCGAGGACGACGGCACCATCTACGTCGGCGCCACCGACGGCCCGTCCGCCGAGGCCGCGCGGCAGGCGATCAACTCGATCGCCAACCCGCACATGCCGGAGGTCGGCGAGCGGTTCCTCGGCACCGTCGTCAAGACGACCACGTTCGGCGCGTTCGTGTCGCTGCTGCCCGGCAAGGACGGCCTGCTGCACGTCTCGCAGATCCGCAAGCTGCACGGCGGCGCGCGGATCGAGAACGTCGAGGACGTGATGGGCGTCGGCGAGAAGATCCAGGTGGAGGTCACCGAGATCGACCAGCGCGGCAAGCTGTCGCTGGTGCCGGTCGAGGTGGTCGAGCGCGAGGCCGACAACAGCGGTCCGGGCGACGGCGGCGCCGCGCCGGACGCGTCCGCCGAGTCCTCGGACGGCGACGACGGTGAGCGCCGGGAGCGGCGCGACGACGGTGAGCGCCGCCCGCGCCGCCGCCGCACCCGCCGCGGCGACGACTCCGGTCAGCGCAACTCCTGACCTCGGCTATGACCGGCCGGCCCGCCCGCGGAGGGCGGGCCGGCCGGCCGCTCTCCAACCACGGAATGTGAGCGACACGTGACCCTGCCGGCGAGGGCGCAGGAGCCCGGCACCACCACCACGATCCACACCGAGGGCGCCGGAGCGGTACGCCGCACCGTCCTGCCCGGGGGGCTGCGCATCATCACGGAGGCGCTGCCGACCGTGCGGTCCGCCGCGTTCGGCATCTGGTCGGCGGTCGGCTCCCGCGACGAGGCGCGCGCCGACGCCGGCGCGAGCCACTACCTGGAGCACGTGCTGTTCAAGGGCACGCGGCGGCGGTCGGCGCTGGAGATCTCCGCGGCGGTCGACGCGGTCGGCGGCGACCTCAACGCGTTCACCGCCAAGGAGTACACCTGCTACTACGCGCGGGTCCTGGACTCCGACCTCCCCCTCGCCGTCGACGTGGTGTCCGACATGGTCGCGGCGTCGGTGAACCGCCCCGAGGACGTCGAGGCCGAGCGCGGCGTGATCCTCGAAGAGATCCACATGCGCGACGACGACCCCGGCGACCTGATCCACGACGAGTTCGCCACCGCGCTGTACGGCGACACCCCGCTCGGACGTCCCATCCTCGGCACCGAGGACTCGATCAACACGCTGTCCCGGGACCGGATCCACGGCTACTACCGGGAGCACTACGTCCCGTCCAACCTGGTGGTTTCGGTGGCGGGCAACATCGACCACGACGAGGTCGTCCGGCTGGTGTCCCGCGCGTTCGAGGGGTATCTGACCGGCGACGCCGCGCCCGCCGCGCCGCGCCTGGACGGTGCGCCCGCGCCCATGGACCCGCGCAGCGTCGTGATCGACAAGGACACCGAGCAGGCCCACATCATCCTCGGCGGCGCCGGCGTGTCCCGTACCGACGACCGCCGATTCGCGCTCGGCGTGCTGAACGCGGCGCTCGGCGGCGGCATGTCGTCCCGGCTGTTCCAGGAGATCCGCGAGAAGCGCGGCCTGGCGTACTCGGTGTACAGCTACACCGCCCAGTACGCCGACTCGGGCATCTTCGGCGTCTACGCGGGCTGCCAGCCCGCCAAGGCCGAGGAGGTCCTGTCGATCTGCCGCGACGAGGTCGGCAAGGCCGCGGCCGAGTGCCTCACCGAAGAGGAGCTGGAGCGCGGCAAGGGGCAGCTGCGCGGCGCGATGGTCCTCGGCCTGGAGGACACAGGTTCCCGCATGAGCCGCATCGGCAAGAGCGAGCTGGTCTACGAGTCGCTGCTGGCGGTGGACGAGGTACTGGCCCGCATCGAGGCCGTCACGCTGGACGACGTCCGCGAGGTCGCCCGCGAAGTCCTCGCCGGCCCGCAGGCGCTCACCGTGATCGGCCCGGTGGGGGACCGCGACTTCACCGCCTGAGCCGTTCCGCCGCCCGAATCGTTACGCCGCATCGATCGCCAAACCGCCGCACTTCAGGTAGACCTTCGCAGGTGAAGATCCTTATCAGGCTTGTCATCTGCGCGATCGCCCTGTGGGTGGCCGAGGCCGTCCTGGACGGCATCGAGCTGACCGCCGGCGGCACGGCTGAGCGGGTGCTGACGCTACTCGCGGTCGCGGCCATCTTCGGCGTCGTCAACGCCGTCCTCAAGCCGCTCATCAAGGTACTGGGCTGCGCGTTCTACGTCCTGACCCTCGGCCTGTTCGCGCTGGTGGTGAACGCGGGCCTGCTCATGCTGACGAGCTGGGTGGCGGGGGAACTGGACCTGCCGTTCCACGTCGACTGGTTCTGGCCGGCGTTCTGGGGCGCGATCATCGTCGGCGTCGTCAGCTGGCTGCTCAACCTGTTCGTCTCGGACGACGACTGAGACCCGGTCTTGTCGAGCGGACTGAGGTCCGTTAATCTCCGGAGAAGTAACCGGACTCTAGTCCGCATGCTTCTCCGAGAGGACCCCCATGTCACGCCTGCTGCACATCTCCGCGTCCCCCCGAGGCGCCGCCTCCGAGTCACTGGCGATCGCGGAAACGTTCGCGGACGCCTACCGCGAGACCTACGGCGACGTCATCGACCACTACGACCTCTGGGACGGCACCCTCCCCGCGTTCGGCCCGGCGGGAGCCGGCGCGAAGATGACGGTGTTCGCGGGCGACGACCCGGCGGGGGAGCAGGCCGCCGCCTGGGAGGCCGCGCGGGCCGTCTTCGAGCGCTTCGACTCCTACGACCGCTACCTGTTCAGCGTCCCCATGTGGAATGCCGGCGTCCCCTACATCCTCAAGCAGTTCATCGACGTGGTCTCCCAGCCCGGGTGGGTCTTCTCCTTCGACCCGGACGGCGGCTACACCGGCCTCCTGCGCGGCAAGAAGGCCGCCGTCGTCTACACCAGCGCCGTCTACGGCGAGGGCCGCCCGCCCGCGTTCGGTACCGACCACCAGGCGCCTTTCCTGGACGGCTGGCTCCGCTGGGCCGGGGTCACCGACCTCAGCACCGTCACGTTCCGCCCCAACCTCGCCACCGCCGACGCGGAGACGGACCGCCGGACCGCGCACGCCGACGCACGCGAGCTGGGCAAGCGCTTCTGACGATAGGCTCGGGCGGGACGCCAACCGGGAGGAACACGTGATCAAGGTCGGGGTGCTGGGGTCGCGGGGCCGCATGGGCGCCGAGGTGTGCCGCGCGGTGCAGGGGGCCGGCGACACGGAACTCGTCGCCGCCGTCGACCAGGGCGACGCGCTCGACGCGCTGGCCGCCGCCGAGGTCGTCGTCGACTTCACCCACCCCGGCGTCGTCATGGACAACCTCAAATGGTGCGTCGAGCACGGCCTGCACGCCGTCGTCGGCACCACCGGCTTCGACCCGTCCCGCCTCGACACCGTGCGTTCCTGGCTGACCGACGACTCGGCCGGGAACGTCGTCATCGCCCCGAACTTCGGCATCGGCGCCGTCCTGATGATGCACTTCGCGCAGAAGGCCGCCCCGTTCTTCGAGTCCGTAGAGATCGTCGAGACCCACCACCCGAACAAGGCCGACGCCCCGTCCGGCACCGCCTACCGCACCGCCGAGCTGGTGTCCGCCGCCCGCGCCGAGGCCGGCGTCACCGGATCCCCGGACGCCACGACCTCCGAGGTCGACGGCGCCCGCGGCGCCGACGTGGACGGCGTCCGCGTGCACGCCGTCCGTCTCTCCGGCGCCATCGCCCACCAGGAGGTCGTCCTCGGCGGCCACGGCGAGATCTTCACGATCCGGCACGACTCGATGGACCGCGAGTCGTTCATGCCGGGCGTCCTGCTCGCCGTCCGCAAGGTCCCGGAACTCGACCGCCTCACGCTCGGCATCGAGACCCTCCTCGGCCTCTGATGGACTTCGCCGGCGACCCCTGGGACTACCTCGCCGCCTCCGAGGCGATCGACATCGAGCACCCGCTCGTCCAGTCGATCGCCGCGGAACTGCGCACCGGCGACGACATCGCCTACGCCCACGCGGCCTTCGATCACGTCCGCGACGAGGTCGCCCACTCCATGGACGCCGGTGACACCCGCGTCCCCTGGCGCGCCTCCGACGTCCTCGATCAGCGCACCGGCCTCTGCTACGCCAAGTCGCACGCCTACGTCGCCCTCCTGCGCGCGGGCGGCGTCCAGGCGGGCCTGTGCTACCAGCAGTCGTCCGGCATTCTGCACGGCCTCACCGCCGCGTTGGTCGACGACCGCTGGGTCTACCTCGACCCCCGAGGCAACAAGCCGGGCGTGGACGTCCGGTTCTCCCCCTCGGAGGACCGCCTCGCCTACCCCGGCGACCCGATCCACCCCACCGTCTACGCGGCCCCGCCCGAAGCCGTCCTGGAGGGCCTCAAGGCCATGCCGCGCCCCTCAGCGCTGCCCGCCACCCTCGAATGACCCTCCGCCCCGCACCACGCGCCCACCACGACCGTGTCGTCGTCGTTGGCGACTGGTGGGGCCGCGAAGTCCACCGTTCCCCGGGGATCAGCCGAGGAGGGTGAGGTCCAGGGCGGCGAGGCGGGCCGGGTCGGCGAGGATGTCGATTTCGGCGACTCTGCCGTCCACGATCGTGAAGGACAGGACGGACCTCGGACGGCCGTCGGCGACGCTGACGATCCCGGCGGTGCCGTTGACCAGCGCCGGGTACGTCTCGCCCGCCGTCTGGCGGAACATGAGCGCCTGCCCCGCCACCGCCGCCGCGCCGTGGATCTCCCTCCAGCCGTCCGCGCCCTGGTCGGCGCGCAGGACCACGTCGGGGGCGAGGACGGCGACGAGTGCCTCGAAGTCGCCGTCCTGCGCGGCGGCCCTGAACGCGTCGACGACCTCGCGCTGGCGTGCCGGGTCGCGTTCGGGGTCCGGCGCCGTTCCGCGCACCCGGCGGCGGGCGCGGCTGGCCAGTTGCCGTGCGGCCGCCGGGGACCGTCCCACGATCGGGGCGATGTCGTCGAACGGCACCCCGAACGTGTCGTGCAGCACGAACGCGAGCCGCTCGGCGGGGGTGAGGGACTGCAGGACCACCAGGAGGGCCAGCCCGACCGAGTCGGCCATCAGCGCCTCGTACTCCGGATCGGCGCCGCCGGCGGGACCGATGATCGGGTCCGGGAGGCGTTCCTCCAGGGGGTCCTCGCGGCGTGAGGTGCGCGAGCGCAGCATGTCCAGGCAGACCCGGCCGACGACCGTGGTCAGCCAGCCGCCCAGGTTCTCGATGTCGCCGGCGTCCGAGCGGCTGAGCCGCAGCCATGCCTCCTGGACGGCGTCATCGGCCTCGGCGAGCGAGCCGAGCATCCGGTAGGCTACCGCCTTCAGGTGGGTGCGGTGCCCCTCGAACCGCTCGGCCAGAAAGTCGCGCTCGTCCATCGTGTCCCCTCGGTCAGGTAGGTCATACCACTGACGGATCGGACTCCCGGGATGTGACGGGGCTTGTGCGCGCATGCGGGCGGGCTTAGCGTTCGGCGGATGGATGCCAAGCTCGCGCGGGACATGTGGAAGGCCATCGAACCGCTGCACGCGGTGACGTACTTCGCGGAGGAGTGCCGGACGGCCAACAAGGAGGCCGGGCTCAAGGGCTACTGGATGGGGTACTTCGGCAGCCGGGGCGCGCCGCTCGGAGCCGCGTCGGCCGGGACGATCGAGGCGACGTTCTTCGGGTTCCATCCGGCGCGGGTGCGGCGGGCCGTCCCGGACGCGTGGGATTTCGCTTCGCCGGAGACCATCCTGCGCGTAAGGAGTGAGGCCGCGGCGCGGGCCATGCGCAGGGCCTTCCCCGGGATCGAGGACGTGGCGGTGACCGCGGGGCCGCGGTTGCGGCAGGTCGTGCTGGCGGCGGACGCGGCGGGGCGTCCGCTGTTCGCGGCCAACCGGGACCTGCCCGTCCCCGAGGACCCCGTGGAGGCGCTCTGGCAGGCGACCACCGCGCTGCGGGAACACCGCGGGGACGGACACGTCGCCCTGCTCACCGGGGAAGGACTGAACGGGCTGGAGGCGAACGTCCTGGCGTCGGCCGTCGGGACCGTCCAGGCGGAGTGGCTGCGGGAGAGCCGCGGCTGGTCGCAGGAGGAGTGGGACGTGGCGGCCGGTGCGCTCACCGAGCGGGGGCTCTTGGAGCGAGGAGAGGCCACCGAGGAGGGACGTGCCTTCAGGGCGCGCATCGAACGGCGCACCGACGAACTCGCCGCGCCCCCGTACCGCGTCCTGGAGGAACCCGAGGCGATCTACGAGTCGCTCGTGCCCGCAGCGAAGGCGCTGGCGGACGAGATGCCGTTCCCCAACCCGATCGGCCTTCCCCGCGTCGGGTGATGCCCGCCCCAGCGGTGCGGGCGGGGTGACGAAGCCGCGGCCACGCGCCCTCGACGGCGTCATCGGGTGTCGGCGAGCGGCCGATCATTCCGGCGGACCGCTCGCCTTCACGCGGGTGCAGGTGCGCCTAGACCCCCTGCCAGGGCTCCCAGTCGCCGGTGGGGATCTCCAGGCCGAACGGCTCGGGCAGCTTGACCGGCTCCCCGAAGTCCCAGGTCACGGCCTCCCGGTACTCGCCGGTGGCGGTGTCCGGATCGGTGAACAGCGTCGTCCGCGCCGCCTGGGGATCACGATCGACCAGCAGGTAATGGGGGATCCCCACACGGGCGTAGCCGTTCCACTTGGTCGATCTGAACCGCTTTTTCCCGGGCAGCCGATCATCTGACACGGTGCTGGGCGAGGTCACCTCTAGCACGAGCTGGAGGTGCTCCGGGAGGGCCTTCTTGAGCTGCGCCCGGCGTGTCCGGGCGGCGACCTCCTTGTCGAGGATGCACAGATCCGGTATGTAGCCGTCGTGGATCTCGCTGAGGTTGACGTCCTGGGTCGCGATGCAGCGCCACCGGAACGACGCATCCCCGATGCGCGCCGCGGCGACGGCATCGGAGATGTCCTGGACGATGAAGTTGTGAGCCATGTCCGGCCCTGGTGACACGATGATCTCCCCACCGACGATCTCGACTCGGGTGCCGTCGTGGGGGAGATCCAGTACGTCGGCGAGCTCGTCCCGCGTCCAGAGGTTGTAGGGGGTGTCGGGGAGCTCGCGGTGGTGATGAACAGTGGCAAGTGTGCTCACTTTTGGTGATTCCTCCATCACGCTCGGCTCCCGTCACCATAGAGGACCGTGAGTAGTCAGCGTACCCGGATTCAGTGACCCCGTTGGGGAGTGGCGAAACCGTGCTTGTGGAACAGCTTCTGCGCGGCCGGGGTGACCAGCCACGACACGAACGCGTTCGCGGCCTCCTCGTGGTCGCCGTCCCGGACGGCCGCGGCGGGGAAGGCCGCGGTGACGTTCAGGTCCGCCGGGATCGGGACGCTGCTTGCGGCGACCCCCGCCGAACGCAGGTCGGTGATGTAGACGATCCCCGCGTCCGCCTCGCCGGCGCGCACCAGGTCCAGGACGGCCCGCGCGCTGATCACCTCGGAGTTCCAGTGGACGGTCAGGCCCGCCTTGGCGAGGACCTGGCGGGTGTAGCGGCCGACCGGGACGGTCCCGCCGCCGACCACCACCCGCAGCCCCGGCCGCGCCAGGTCGTGCAGCCCGCGGATGCGGTGGGGATTGCCGGGGCCGACGGCGATCGTGAGCGAGTTGTGCGCGACGGTCCGGCGGCGTTCCGCCAGGTCATCGCCGGCTTCGTCCAAGCTCGCCCGGTCCGCCGTCACCAGGACGTCGCCGGGGTCGTGGCCGGACAGCCGGTCGGCCATCTCGGGCGTGGCGCCGAACTCGAACCGCAGCCTGACGCCGGGGTGCGTCTGGGTGTAGGCCGTCCCCATCTCGCCGAACACCTCCTTCAGCGACGAGGTCGCCAGGACGGTGAGCGTGATCGGCTCGGGCGAGCCGCCGCAGCCCGCACCGAGGCCGGGCAGGACGAGTGCGGCGAGGAGCGCGGACGCGCGGAGCCGCCGCCGACGGGGGGAATCGGGCATATGGCCTCATCCTAGGGTCGGGGTGCTTTCGCTCCCGTGATTCGACCTGGCGTGTCAGTGGGCCGCACTAGTGTTTGCGGCAACTGGAGATCACGTCCCGGAGGCCCGACGATGTCCCTCGACCTGATGGAAATGCTGCCCGGTGACTGGCGGGAGCGGCTCGACCCGCTGCTCGACCCGCCGGCCACCGCCGCGCTGGGCGCGTTCGTCGCGGGGGAGTACGAGACGCAGACCGTCTACCCGCCGCGCGAGGACCTGTTCAGCGCGTTCCGGCACTGCCCGTTCGGTGGCGCCCGCGTCCTGATCCTCGGGCAGGACCCCTACCACGGCCCGGGCCAGGCGCACGGGCTCAGCTTCAGCGTGCGCGACGGGGTGCGGCTGCCGCCGTCGCTGCGCAACATCTACAAGGAACTGGCCACCGACCTCGACGTTCCGGTCACGGCGTCCGGCGACCTCACCCGGTGGGCCGACCAGGGCGTCCTGCTGCTGAACGCGGTGCTGACCGTCCGCGGCGGCGAGGCGGGCTCGCACGGCGGCAAGGGCTGGGAGGACTTCACCGACGCCGCGATCCGCGCGCTCAACGACAAGACCGACCGCGTGGTGTTCGTGCTGTGGGGCGCCTACGCCCGCAAGAAGGCACGTCTCATCACGGGGGCGCAGCACACCGTGATCGAGTCCGCGCACCCGAGCCCGCTCAGCGCGAAGAAGTTCTTCGGGACGCGCCCGTTCAGCGCCGTGAACAAGGCCCTCGTCGATGCGGGCCTCCCCGAGATCGACTGGGGACCGGAGGCCCGCGCGAACTGAGAGCGAAAGGCCCGGCGCCGGGCCCGTCGGTGTGGTTCCCCCGTGCGGGGGAGGCGTGGCGGGGTTTTCGTCCTGCGGCGGGAAGCGGTGCGCGGGCGGCGCCCGGCATCGTCGGGTCCATGACCGTTACAGCTCAGCCGTTCACGGGGCGGACGCGGATCGCGCGCGGTGGTCCCGGCCGTCTCCGACTGGTCGTCTGCGCGGCGACCATCGCCGCGTGCGTCCCCTACCTGACCATCAAGATCGCGTGGCTGTCCGGCAGCACGGTCGGGTGGAACGACACGGACGCGGCCAAGGAGTCCGCGCTCTACGTGGGCAACGCGATCACGATGGGCATGGACGCGATGGCCGTCGCCGTCGCGCTGGCGTTCACGTTCCGCTGGGGCATGCGCATCCCGGCGTGGCTGGTGCTGATGCCGATCTGGGTCGCCGCCGGGCTCCTCGCGCCGATCGTCCTCGCCGTGCCGCTGGGCAGCGTCCTCCAGGTGCTCTTCTCCTCGGAGCCGTTGAGCGCGTCCGGCGGCGCGCTCCAGGGCTGGGTGTACGGGGTCGTCTACACGGGCTTCACGGTGCAGGGTCTCGGACTGCTCGCCGCCTTCGTCCTGTACGCGCGGCACCGGTGGGCCGATGTCTTCACCGTCCGTACCAGGGACGTCCCCAAGGGCGCGACCCATCGGGTGCAGGCGCTCCTAGCCCGTGCGGCGGGTGTTCTCGCCGTTCTTTTCGCCGTCGTCCACCTCTTCTGGGCGTTCGGTGGGACGGCGGGTCTCACCGCCGAACAGGTCGATCACCGGAACGTTGTCCAGCACCTGGTCGACGGGACGGCGGCCCTGCTGGCGCTCGCCGGCGCGACGGCCCTCCTGGTGATCGTCCAGCGGGCCGGCCGTCCGGGGCGGTTCGTGGTCCCGCTGGCGGCGGCGTGGGTCGGGGCCGCCGCCACGTTCGCCTGGTCCCTGTACGGGCTCCTGGTGACGCTGAGCCACCCGGGGTTCCTGGACGGGGAGTCCACGGCGGCGCTCGACCTGACGGCGCTCTGCGGCGTGCTCGCGGGCGTCCTCATGGGCGTGACCGGCGCCTTCCTGCTCGCCGAGAGGGACGCTCAGAGCGCCAGGCCGATCGCCAGCAGCACCCCGTAGGCGATCTGGAGGCGGCCGGTCTCGCCCAGCACCGGGATCAGGTCGGGGCCGGTCGCGCCGTCCAGCACCTTCCGCGTGGGCGGCAGCGACAGCGGCGCCGCGAGCAGTGCGATCAGCACCCACGGGTGCGGGGCGGCCAGCGCCAGGACGAACATGAACGGCAGCGCGGTGCACGCCGCGTACAGGATCCGGGTCCAGGGGCCGCCGAGCAGCACGGCAAGGGTTCGTTTGCCCGCCTCGCGGTCGGTGGGGATGTCGCGCAGGTTGTTGGCGACGAGCAGCCCGCAGGCCAGCAGCCCGATCGGTACCGCCGCCGCCCACGCCTCCCACGGCAGCCCTTCGACCTGCACGTACACCGTGCCGACGACGGCGACGAGGCCGAAGAAGACGAAGACGGACACCTCGCCGAGCGCCCGGTAGCCGTACGGCGTCTTGCCGCCCGTGTAGAACCAGGCCGCGAGGATCGCCACCGCGCCGACCAGCAGCAGCCACCAGGTCGTCACGGCGGCGAGGACCAGCCCGGCCACGGCTGCGGCGAGGAAGCTGCCGAGTGCGGCGGCGAGCACCTGCCCGGGCGGCGCGGCCCTGGAACCGACGAGGCGGAGCGGGCCGACGCGGTCCTCGTCGGTGCCGCGGACGCCGTCGCTGTAGTCGTTGGAGTAGTTCACCCCGATCTGCAGGACGAGGGCGACGAACGCGGCCAGCGCGGCGCGCCACCAGACGGCGTGGCCCTCACCCGCGGCGACGCCGGTGCCGACGACGACGGGAACGAGGGACGCGGGCAGGGTGCGGGGCCGGGATCCGGCGACCCATTGGGAGAGCGTGGCCACAGTCACCGCTTGTTTCGTTGGACGACAGGGGGGCTAGTGCTTCGATTCTTCCCCATGGTCACCGCCGGGGCGGAGGCGCATCGACATCGCGAGTCCGAGCGCGAGGATCACCGCGGTGGTGAGCGAGGCGTGCCTGGTGGCGACGGCGAGGCTCTCGTCCGCGGCGCGGGCCGTGTCGGCCGTCCGGGGATCGGCGTGCAGGTCGCGACCGAACGTACCGGCGCTCTCCCGCAGTTCGCGGGCGACGGCGGCCTGCTTGTCGGGCGGGAGCGAGGAGCCCGACAGCCGGTCGGTCATCGTGTGCCCGAGGCTGGTCGCGAACACCGTCCCGATGGCGGCGATGCCGAGCGCCGCGCCGATCTGCCGGGCCGTGGACTGAGTCCCGGACGCCTGCCCCGACTGCTCCGGCGGGACGTCCGCCAGCGACACGTTCGTCAACTGCGCCGAGGTCAGGCCGAGGCCCACCCCGTACAGCAGCATCCACGGCGCGAGCCCGAGCCCGCCGGTGGTCGCCGACACCGTGAGGCCCAGCGCGACGACCGCGGCGACCTCCAGGACCATGCCGATCTGCACGACCCGGTGCGCGCCGCGCCGGTTCGCGAGCCTGCCCGCGTATCCGCCGGCCAGGAACGCGCCGGCGGCGAGGGGGAGGATCGCCAGGCTGATCTGCAGCGGGCTCGTGCCGTGCACGCCCAGCAGGAACAGCGGCAGGACGAACAGCAGCCCCAGTTCGCCGACGTTGATCAGGGCCGACGCCAGGTTCCCGCGGCGGAAGTTCGGGATCCGGAACAGATCCAGGTCGAGCATCACCGCGCGCCCGGCGGCCGCCCGGGACCGCTCCACGACGATCAGCGCCGCGATCAGCACGGCGGCGAGGGCGAGGACGACGGGGACCGGCGACGGCCCGGACTCCGGCCAGTCGAACCCGGCCATCGTGAACGGGCGTGTAGGGGTCCACCAGCCGTACGTCTGACCCTCGATGATCCCGCACACCAGTGCGCCGAGACCGAGCGCGGACAGCAGCCCGCCGGGCCAGTCGATCTCGCGCCGAACGCTCCCGGACCGGAACAGGAAGGCCAAGCGCGGCCTGTCCTTGGAGAGGGCGGCCGGGTGGGGGCTGCGGGACCGTGTCTCGGGCATGAGTGCGAGTGCGGCGGCGGCCAGGGCGATGCCGAGCGGCAGGTTGACGCCGAACGCCCAGCGCCAGTCGCCCGCGGTGGCCAGCGCCCCGCCCGCCAGCGGCCCGAGAGCGGCCATGCCGCTGATCACCGACCCCCAGATCCCGAACGCGACGGCGCGCTCCCGCCCGGTGAAGACGGCGTTCACCGTCGACAGCGCGGCCGGCAGGATCATCGAGGCGCCGACGCCCTGCAGGGCACGCGCGCCGATCAGCGCCGAGCCGTCGCCCGCCAGCGCGGCGGCGACGCTCGCCGCCGTGAACACCGCCATGCCGGCAACGAACATCCGGCGCCGCCCGAACAGGTCGCCCGCCCGGCCGAACGGGATCAGCAGCGCGGCGAACACCAGCGCGTACACCGAGGTGACCCACTCGGCGTCCGTGGTCGTCAGGCCCAGATCGGTGATGATCAGGGGCAGCAGCACGCCCACGATCGTGGCGTCCACGACGATCAGGGAGACGCCCAGGCTCATGACGACCATGCCCAGCCGGCGGCGGCGGCCGGCGGCGGGCGCCGCCGCGGAGGCGCGCGGCGGCGTCAGAGAGGTGGATTCGGGCACGACTTCAAAGATATGGCCGCGACCCCCGTGCCCTTCACCGACCCCGGGCGAACGCCCTAGTCGATGCTGATGTCGGTGTGCAGCCGGATCTGCCGGACGGGCTCGCCCATGTCGAGGGTGCGGGCCGTCCCGTCGGGGGCCCATCCGGCGGAGGCGAGGAACGTCCGGGTGACCTCGTCGTCCTCGAAGGCCCAGGTGATCAGGGTGCCGAACCCGTCCTCGCGGAGGAGGTCGGCGGTGGCGGCGAGCAGCCTGCTGCCGTGCCCGGCGCGGGCGTGCATCGGGTCGACCAGCAGCGTGATCAGTTCGGCCGAGCCGCCGGAGTCCAGGTCGGGGTCCTCGGCGGGGCCGTGCGCGGCGAATCCGACGACGAGGTCGGACGCGACCGCGACGAGCAGCCGGTGCCGGGGGCTCGGCGGCGCCGCCGCGGCCTCCGCCCACCGGTCGCGCCACGCCTCCGCGGCGTCCGGCCCGGTCACCCGTTCGAGGACGCCCGCCGGCAGCAGGTCGCGGTAGCCCTGCCGCCACGCCCGCACCTGGATGTCGGCGACGGCGGCGGCGTCCGCCCGCCGTGCGGGCCGCACTCCGACATCGGCCATTGCGTCGCACGTCCTCTCGTCCGGAATCACCGCCCACCCTAGCGAGCGGTGCGGATCACGCCGTCGGCGGACGGCGGCGCGCCCGGTAGGCGCGGGTCTTGGTGCGGTTTCCGCAGGTGCTCATGGAGCACCAGGCGCGGGACCGGTTCTTGGACGTGTCCAGGAACGCCCAGCGGCAGGTGTCCTCCTGGCAGACCTTGAGCCGTGGCCAGGTCCCGGCGGCGACGGAGCCGGTGATCGCGGCGGCGATGCGGGCGAGGCCGGCGGCGGCCGTCGCGGGCGGGTCGAGAGGGACGAGCGCGGGACGCGGTCCGGTGAACGTGAGCCGCAGGGGCAGTGCGGCGAGGGCGTCGTCCAGGTCGTCGGGGAGTTCGGCGCCGCGGGGGCCGTGGTTGGCGGCCATGGCCTCGCGGAGCCCTTCGCGCAGCGCGACCGCGGTGGCCAGGTCGGCGCCGGTGGCCTCGGTGTCCGCGGGGACGAGCCGGCGGCCGGCCAGCCACGCGGTGAGCCGGGCGGGCGTCGGGATCTCGTCCACGGCGGGCTCGACGTCGTAGGTGTTGACGAAGTCCCTCAGCAGCAGCGCGGGGTCCTCGTGAGCGTCGGTCATCACCCCTCCTGGCTGTCCGGTGAGCAGTCTACCAAGATGCAACACCGGCATTCGGTTTTGACTGGTTGCACTTCTTCGACACCAGCGTTACGGTTTAGAT
The DNA here is from genome assembly GCF_043198445.1 of Spirillospora sp. NPDC048823. Lineage (NCBI taxonomy): Bacteria > Bacillati > Actinomycetota > Actinomycetes > Streptosporangiales > Thermomonosporaceae > Spirillospora > Spirillospora sp. NPDC048823. Next base: position 282,160 of record NZ_JBICUT010000003.1, read on the forward strand.
GGTGTCAACGAACGGGAGGGCGACATGAAGGAGCTGCCGTACCTGGCGGCGCTGGCCGTGCGGCACGAATGGGCCGGGCATGAGTACGCGCGGCTGCACGCCGACATCGTCGAGGCGCGGCTCATCGCCCGCGCGCGGTCCATCGAGCGCGCCGCCCGATGGCGGGCGTCGCTCCGTGACCGGCTCGGCGGACTGCGCCCGCCGCGCCGCCGCCGGCCCGCGCCCTACTGCGCGCGCGCCGCCGCACGCTCGGCGAACGCCGTCCGGATGGCGGGTGGTGTGCGATGACCGGCGTCAGCCCGAAGGTGAGCCACATCGTCATCGACTGCACCGACCTGGACGCCATGGCGGCGTTCTGGGGAGGGCTGCTCGGCATGAGGACGACGGACGCGACCGACGACTGGATCGACCTGGAGCCGATCGGCGGAACCGGGCCCGTCCTGTCGTTCCAGCTGGTCCCGGAAGGGAAGACGATCAAGAACCGGATTCATCTGGACCTCGACGTCCCCGACATCCGGCCCGCCGGCGAGCGCGCGGCGAGCCTCGGCGCGACCCCGGCCACCGGCCCGATGGGCAATCCCGCGTCCCCCTTCCGGGTCTGGCGCGACCCGGAGGGCAACGAGTTCTGCTTCTGCACGCAGCCGTGACGGGCGCCGCCTCATGAACGGAGCACGGCGGTGAGGCGGCGGACGCCCTCCGCCAGCTCCCGCTCCGAGGCCGCCGTCCCGTAGCTGATCCGCAGGTACGGGGCGGGGGGCTCGGCGGGGAAGAAGGGCCGCCCCGCGCTGACCAGGACCCCCGCGCGCAGGGCGGCCTCGGCCAGCTCCGTGTCGTCCACGCCGTCCGGCAGCCGCGCCCACAGGTGAAGACCGCCGGCCGGATGGTTCACGCGCAACTCCGGCAGGTCCCGGGCGAACGCGGTGCGGACCGCGTCCCGGCGCGACCGCAGCGCCGCGCGGACGGCCCGCAGGTGCCGCGCCCAGCCGGGGGAGCTGACCAGCTCCAGCAGCGTCTCCTGCATGGGCCTGGCCGGGAAGAACTCCTCGACGAGCTGCGTCGCGCGGATCCGCTCGGCGACCGGGCCGCGGGCGATGACCGCCGCGATCCGCAGGCTGGGTGCGGTGGCCTTGGTCAGGGACGCGATGTGCACGACGCGGCCCTCGGCGTCCTGCGCGATCAGCGGCGGCGGGGGCGCGGCGATGCCGAGGTGCCGCGCGAAGTCGTCCTCGATCACGAACGCGCCCGCCGCGCGCGCCACGTCCAGGACCTTCGCGCGCCGCTCCGCGCTCAGCACGGCGCCGGTCGGGTTGTGGAAGGACGGCTGGCAGTAGAACGCCCGCGCCCCGCTCATCGCGAACGCCTCGGCGAGCAGGCCGGGGCGGACGCCGTCCGCGTCCACCGGGACCGGGACCGGGTGCAGCCCGCTCGCCCGGGCGACGGCGAGGACGCCGAGGTAGGTCGGCGACTCGACCAGCACGGGCGCGCCCGGCCGCAGCATCGCCCGCAGCACGGTCGTCATCGACTGCTGCCCGCCGCTGGTGATCAGCACGTCGGCGGGGGTGACGGCGCCGCCGACCGTCCGGGCGAACCAGGCGCGCAGCCCGGTCATCCCGCCGAGCGGCGGCATCTCCCAGGCGTCCGGGCGCCGGGCCGCCCGCGCCGCCGCCGTGGCGAGCGCGCGGACCGGCTGGAGCGCGGGGTGCAGGTAGCCGCCGCTGAGCGCCACCACGCCGTCCGGGGCCGGGGTGAGCAGCCCCGCCACGCCGGCCGGGTCCACCGACCGGTCGCCCAGCGCCACGGCCTGCCAGCCGAGGTCGGCCGGTTCGCCGCCGGCCGGGGGGCGCTCGGCGGCGAACGCGCCGCTGCCGGGCCGGGTCACCACCAGGCCCTCGGCGGCGAGCAGCCCCAGCGCACGCGACACCGTCACCGGGCTGACCCTGTGCCGCTCGACGAGCGCCCGGCTCGACGGCAGCCGCTCGCCCGGGTTCAGCCGGCGGACGTCGGCGCGCAGCGCGTCGGCGAGCACCGCCACACTGCTATCGTCTTTCATGAGGACCAAAGATAGCGCTACTGTCTCCCGGCCGATAGCGGGCACCGTCTTCGGGCGGGGTCTCGGGCTCGCCTCGCTCGGCGTCCTGATCTTCTCCCTCACCCTCCCCAGCACGGTTCTCGCGCTGGACGGACTCGACCCCTACCTCGTCGGCGTCGGCCGTGCGGCCGCCGCCGCCGTCCTCGCCGCCCTCGCACTGCTATCGGTGCGAGCCCGCCCACCGCGGCGCGGCCAGTGGGCGGGCCTCGCGGCCGTCGCCGCCGGCGTCATCTTCGGGTTCCCGGTGCTCAGCACGCTCGCGCTCGACCACGGCGCCTCGTCCTCGCACTCGGCCGTCGTGGTCGGGCTGCTGCCCGCCACCACCGCCGTGTTCGGCGTCCTGCGGGCGGGGGAGCGGCCGTCCCGCGCGTTCTGGTTCGCCGGCGCGGCCGGGGCGGCCTGCGTCACCGGCTTCGCCCTGATCCGCGGCGCCGGCCACGTCACGGCCGCCGACCTGCTGCTGTTCGGCGCCCTGGTCGCCGCCGCGGCCGGCTACGCCGAGGGCGGGCGGCTGGCCCGCGACATGCCCGGCTGGCGCGTCATCTCCTGGGCGCTCGTGCTGGCCGCGCCCATCACCGTCCCTGCGACCGCGTGGCTGCTGGCCACGACCGATCCCGCCTGGACCGGACGCGCCGCGCTCGGTTTCGGGTACGTCGCCGCGTTCTCCGCCTACCTCGGCTTCTTCGCCTGGTACGAGGGCCTCGCGCGGGCGGGAATCGCCCGCGCCAGCCAGGTCCAGCTGGCCCAGCCGGTGATGACCCTGCTGTGGTCGGGGCTCTTGCTCGCCGAGCGGATCGACGCGACGACCGCGCTGGCCGCGGTGGCGGTCCTGGTCTGCGTGGCCCTGACCCAGCGCACCCGCGTGAACCGACGTTCGCCTGCGGTGCGCCGCCCTTGTGAGAGCGCTGTAAAGCGCGACACGCCGCAGGTCAACGAATCGGCTAGTCCTTGACGATGTGGGCGAGGAGGGTGATCACCCCTACGCCCACGCCTATGGGGATGGCGACCCTGGGGGCGGCGGCGGTGAGGACGGCCGCGCCGATCGCCACGAGAATGATCACGAGGGCCCGCGTGCTGATCAGCGGCCGCGGTTCGCCTTGCTCGGGTGGTACTCGCATGCCGGTTCGACCTCCATCCGGATGGACGGTAAGGACCGGGCGGTTCCCCATCGCGGCATGGGCCGACACCACTGAACCGCTCGTCACCATAGGGTTCCCCCGATGTCAACGCCCGCCGCGCGCGGCGCGCGATCACGACCCGATCATGATCGTTTCATGGGCGGGCCGTGGTCGGTGCAGGGCGGACCCGGGCGCATTGCGGCCGATCCGCCCGTTCGATCCGGGATCATTGCCGGATGGTCAGAATCGGGCGGGTCGGTGGTGCGCTGGGCAGGGCGCTGCGGTGGGCGGGGTGGGCGGCGGCCCTCATGCTCGGCCTCGCCGCCCTCGTGTTCGCCGGGGCCTGGGTGTGGTGGCAGCAGGATCCCGAGGCGCGCGGCACCGAGGCCAACGCGCTGTGGGCGCGGCACCAGTGGGTGGGGGAGCCGCACACCGACGCGGAGTACCGCGCGCTCGGCGCATTGCTGAAGCAGAACCGCATCACCGACGTGTTCTTCCACACGGGCCCGTTCGAGTCGGACGGGACGGTCCCCGCCGCCAAGTACCGCCATGCCCCGCAGCTCATCGAGGCCATGCGCGAATACGCGCCCGGAGTCCGAGCCCAGGCGTACCTGGGGCAGATAAGGGTGGTGGAAGGCGAGGGCGTCATCGACCTGGACGATCCGGCCGTGCGCGAACAGGTCCTGAAGACCGACGCGGCATTCCTCGATCTCGGATTCGACGGCATCCATTACGACTTCGAGCCCATCTATCCCGACGACGACGCATTCATGACGCTGATGGACCGCACCCGCGAGCTGACCCGGTCGAGGGGACGGCTGCTGTCGGTGGCGCTGGAGCAGCCGACGCTCTTGGACGCCGCCCAGCCGGTGTACAAGGCGCTCATTCCGCGCAAGGGCCCGATCCACTACCCGCCTCGTCCGACCGCGGACTTCCTGCGCGCCGTCGCCGACCGCGCCGACCAGGTCGCGATCATGACCTATGACGTGTCGCTGCCGACCGAGGCCCTGGCCGGGTGGCACTTCGCCCGGCACACCCGCACGACGCTGGAGCTCATCGGCGACCGCACGACCGTCTTCATGGGCGTGCCCACGTACCGTCCGCTGATGGACTGGGCGGAGGACCTGCCGGTCGCGCTGCGCGGCGTCCGGCGGGGGATCGATGACCTGAAGCGGCCACCGACGCGTCCGTACGGCGTCGGGGTGTATGCGGGCTGGACCACTCAGCCCGGCGATTGGGCACGTTATCGCGCTATTTGGCTGCCCGCGGCGACGGCGGGTCCCGGCGGCTGAGAAACCCGGCCGGCGACGTTCGGAAAGGGTCGGGTAACCGTACGGCCGCGGGGGTACTGCTCGGTGCGGAAGTCAGGATTCGACCAGCGGACGGCAAAGAAAGGGGCGAGGCGATGGGCCCTCAGCAGACCGCGTGGCGTGACGCCGACCGGCTCAGCGAGCTGTCGGCCGAGTTCACCGGCTGGCGGCTCGGACGAGGCGGATCAGGCCATTGGTGGGCCGTCCGCGGCAACGATCTCGTGCGCACTCCCGACGTCGAGGAACTGCGCGTCCGGCTACACGAGATGACCGCTGGGTCACGTTATCCAACCGAGTCCGGGAAGTGGCCGGACTGACCCCGTAACGCGGCATTTGCGTGCCACGATGTGGATGTGGGAGCCGCCGCCACGCGTACCCCCGAGCGTGTGGCGGCGGCTTCTTCCACGCCGTTTCCGTCCCGCTTTCGCACCCGGACTCCCGCTCGGCGCCGATGCCCGCCCGATGCCCGTCCCAGGTCACCTTGGACCTGCGGGTCCACCTGCCGCGCCCGGAACGGTACCGTTCGATGCATGGCACCCAGCACATCACCTGACGCTCCGTTCGGACGGATGTTGACCGCCTTGGTCACTCCGTTCCTGCCGGACGGCGGCGTCGACTACGACGGCGCCGCGCGCCTCGCGACCCACCTGGTCGACGAGCGGCGCCACGACGGCCTGGTCGTCAACGGGACGACGGGCGAGTCGCCGACGACGAGCGACGACGAGAAGCGCAGGCTTCTGCACGCGGTCATCGATGCGGTCGGCGACCGCGCCGTGATCGTCGCCGGTGCCGGAACCAACCACACGGAGCACACCCTCCAGCTCGCGCGGCAGGCCGAGGCCGCCGGCGCGCACGCTCTGCTCGTGGTGACGCCGTACTACAACAAGCCCCCGCAGGAAGGCCTCGTCCGCCATTTCACGGCCGTGGCCGACGCGACGGGGCTGCCGTGCATGCTCTACGACATCCCCGGGCGCGCGGGGGTGCCGATCGAGAACGACACGCTGGTGAAGCTCGCCGAGCACCCGCGGATCGTCGCCGTCAAGGACGCCAAGGGCGACCTGTTCGGCGCGTCCAGGGTGATGGCCCAGACCGATCTCGTCTGGTACTCCGGCGACGACAACCTCAACCTGCCCTGGCTTTCGGTCGGCGCGGCGGGGTTCGTCAGCGTGGTCGGACATGTCGTGGGCGCCGAACTCCATGAGATGATCGACGCTTACCGCGCCGGTGACCCCGGGCGGGCGCTGGAGATCCACCGGCGGCTGCTGCCCGTGGTCACCGCCATCATGACCCGTACGCAGGGCGCCATCGCCGTCAAGGCAGCGCTGAACCTGCTCGGCCTCCCCGGAGGCGGCCCGCTGCGCGCGCCGCTCGTGGAGGCTTCGCCGGAGTTCGCGGCGCGACTGCGTGAAGACCTCACGATAGGGGGAGTCAAAGTGCCGGAGGTAGCCATCCCGGAGGTCGCCCGGTGAGTCATCCTCACCCGGAGCTCTCGGACCCGCCCGCGCCGCCCGAGGGCGGTCTGCGCATCGTCGCGCTCGGCGGGCTCGGGGAGATCGGCCGCAACATGACCGTGTTCGAACACGGCGGCCGGTTGCTCGTCGTCGACTGCGGCGTGCTGTTCCCCGAGACCGAGCAGCCCGGAATCGATCTGATCCTGCCCGATTTCGAATACATCAGGGAGCGCCTGGACGACATCGAGGCCGTCATCCTCACGCACGGCCACGAGGACCACCTCGGCGCCGTCCCGTACCTGCTGCGCGAGCGCCGCGACATCCCGATCATCGGCTCGAGGCTGACGCTGGCGCTGCTGGAGGCCAAGCTCACCGAGCACCGCATCAAACCGGTCACCGACGTGGTCGTGGAGGGCGAGCGGCGCACCCTCGGGCCGTTCGACTGCGAGTTCCTCGCCGTCAACCACTCGATCCCGGACGCGCTCGCCGTCGCCATCCGCACCTCCGCCGGTCTCGTCCTGCACACCGGCGACTTCAAGATGGACCAGCTGCCGCTGGACGGCCGGCTCACCGACCTGCCCGGGTTCGCCCGGCTCGGCGGCGAAGGCATCGACCTGCTGATGTCGGACTCGACCAACGCCGAGGTCCCCGGCTTCGTCACCAGCGAGCGCAACATCGGCCCGGTCGTCGACGAGGTGTTCCGCACCGCGCAGGAACGGCTCATCGTCGCCTGCTTCGCCTCGCACATCCACCGCGTCCAGCAGGTGCTCGACGCCGCCGTCGCCAACGGCCGCAAGGTCTGCTTCGTCGGGCGGTCGATGGTCCGCAACATGGGCGTCGCCCGCGAACTCGGGTACCTCAGCGTCCCCGAGGGCATCATGGTCGACCAGAAGGAGCTGGACGACATCCCCGGCGACCGGCTGGTGCTGGTGTGCACGGGCTCGCAGGGCGAGCCGATGTCGGCGCTGTCGCGGATGGCCAACCGCGACCACTCGATCCGCATCACCGACCGCGACACCGTGATGCTGGCGTCCTCGCTGATCCCGGGCAACGAGAACGCGGTCAACCGCGTCATCAACGGCCTCACCCGGTGGGGCGCCCGCATCGTGCACAAGGGCAACGCGCTCGTGCACGTGTCCGGGCACGCGTCGGCGGGCGAACTGCTGTACGTGCTCAACGTGACCAGGCCGGCCAACTTCATGCCGATCCACGGCGAGTGGCGGCACCTGCGTGCGCACGCCAAGCTCGCCGCGCTCACCGGGGTGTCCGACGATGGCATCGTCATCGCCGAGGACGGCGTCGTCGTCGACCTCGTGGACGGGCGCGCCCGCATCGTCGGCGCCGTCCCCGCCGGATACGTGTACGTGGACGGCCTGTCGGTCGGCGAGGTCACCGAGACGTCGCTGAAGGACCGGCGCATCCTCGGCGAGGAGGGCTTCGTCTCCATCGTCGTCGGCATCGACTCGACGTCCGGCAAGCTCGTCGCGGGCCCCGAGGTGCACGCCCGCGGCGCAGGCATCGTCAACGAGGACTTCGACGAGATCATCGCGCGGATCGAGGCCGTGCTGACGGACGCCGCCGGCGACGGGGTGAACGACCTGCACCAGCTGGGCCAGGTCATCCGCCGCACGGTCGGCAAGTGGGTGAGCGACAACTACCGGCGCCGCCCGATGATCGTCCCGGTCGTCGTCGAGGTGTGACACGGCCGTGCCGGCCGCGGGGCCACGTGTCCCGCGGCCGGCGCACGGCCGGAACGCCCGCTCCCGGAACGCCCGCTCCCGGAACGTCCGGTTCCAACACGCCCGTCCGTCATCCCGGGAACCCCCGGGGTCCTTGGTTACTCTCATAACCATGGCCACACGTGCGTCCGGGGGCGCGAAAAGCTCCTCGCGTGCGGGGGGCAGTGCGGCTCGCAAGCCCGCAAGGTCGGCCCCCCGGAAGCGACCGAGCGGCGGTACCGGAAGAGGCGGGAACCGCGGCTCGGGCCGCGGTCGTCCCCCGCAGAAGCCCGATCCGATCTCCCAGGCGGTCCTCGGGTTCTTCAGGCTCCTGTTCAAGCTGTACCTGCTCGCCGCCGTCGCGGTGGGCTCGGTCTTCCGCGCCTACGGGCACGGCGCCCGCAACCTCGACGCCGAGCACCGCCGCGACGGGCTCGGGCTGGCGCTGCTCGGCTCGTCCATCGTGCTGGCCTCGGTCACCTGGTTCCGTCCCGACGGCGTCGTCACGATCGCGCTGGAGAAGGTCGTGCGCGGCGGCCTGGGCGTCATCGCGATGGCGCTGCCCGTCCTGCTGGCCCTGCTGGCGTGGCGGACGCTGCGCCACCCCGAGCACCACGAGGACACCGGCCGCATCGTCATCGGCATGACCGCGCTCGGCGTCGGCGTGCTCGGCATCCTGCACATCGCGGCCGGTGTCCCGTCGCCCGCGAAGGACATGGACGGGGTGCGCGAGTCGGGCGGCGTGATCGGCTGGCTGGTGTCGGCCCCGCTGGACGCGGCCCTCAGCGGGTGGGTGGCCGTACCGCTGCTGCTGCTCCTGTCCGGCTTCGGGTTGCTGGTCGTCACCGCGACCCCCATCAACCGGGTCCCCGAACGCGTCGCGGACCTGTGGGCGGTGGCGACGCTGCAGGGGCGTCCGCAACGCGCCTCCGCCGCCGGCGAGGGTGAAGGCGACGGCGAGGCCGAGGCGCCGAAGAAGCGCCGCCGCAAGAAGAAGACCGGCGACGGGGAGCCGGACGAACTGGAGGTCGGCGAGCACTCCAGGCCCTACGACACGCCGCTGCTGGAGGACGACCCGAAGAAGGCCGACCGCCCGCGGCGCGACCTCGCCGACGAGCTGTTCGAGCCGGACCCGTTCCGGGCGGACGTCCCGCCGCCCGCGCCTCCGGCCGACGACGAGCCGCCGGCGGACGTGCACGTGGCGGGCGGCGACGCGCCGCAGTCGCAGGTCCCCGACCCGACGCCGGCGCCGCGCCGGTCCGAGCAGCTGCCGCTGTCGTCGTCCGGCGAGATCTACATGCTGCCCGACCCGTCGGCGCTGCGGCCGGGCAGCGTGCTCAAGCCGCGGACGAAGGCCAACGACACGGTGGTGAACGCGCTGACGGGGGTGTTGGAGCAGTTCGACATCGATGCGCAGGTGACCGGGTTCACGCGGGGTCCGACGATCACGCGGTACGAGATCGAGCTGGGTCCGGCGGTGAAGGTGGAGAAGGTCACCGCGCTGACCAAGAACATCGCGCTGTCGGTCAAGAGCGCGGATGTGCGGATCATCTCTCCGATTCCCGGGAAGTCGGCGATCGGGGTGGAGATCCCCAACACCGACAAGGACATCGTCAGCCTCGGTGATGTGCTGCGTTCCCCGGCCGCGACCAATGAGCACCATCCGATGATCGTCGGGCTCGGCAAGGACGTCGAGGGCCGCACGGTGGTGGCGAACCTGGCGAAGATGCCGCACATCCTGATCGCGGGGGCGACCGGTGCGGGTAAGTCGACGTGCATCAACGGGTTGATCACTTCGATTCTGATGCGCGCCACGCCGGACGAGGTGCGGATGATCCTGGTCGATCCCAAGCGGGTCGAGCTGACGATGTACCAGGGCATCCCGCATCTGATCACGCCTATCATCACCAGTCCGAAGAAGGCGGCCGAGGCGCTCGACTGGGTCGTGGGGGAGATGGACCGCCGCTACGACGATCTGGCGGCGTCGGGTTACCGGCACATCGATGACTTCAACAAGGCGGTGAAGGCGGGCAAGCTCAAGCCGCCGCCCGGCAGCGAGCGGGTGTACACGCCGTACCCGTACATGCTGGTCATCGTGGATGAGCTGGCCGACCTGATGATGGTCGCGCCACGCGACGTGGAGGACTCGGTCGTGCGCATCACCCAGCTGGCCCGTGCCGCCGGGATCCATCTGGTGCTGGCGACGCAGCGGCCGTCGGTGGACGTCGTCACCGGCCTGATCAAGGCGAACGTGCCGTCCCGGCTGGCGTTCGCGACGTCCTCGCTGTCCGACAGCCGCGTCATCCTCGACCAGCCGGGCGCGGAGAAGCTCGTCGGGCAGGGCGACGCGCTGTTCCTGCCGATGGGCGCGAGCAAGCCGATGCGCCTCCAGAACGCCTACGTGGCGGAGAAGGAGATCAGCGGGATCGTCGACCACTGCAAGGCGCAGATGGAGGCGAACTACCGGGAGGACGTCGCCGCGGCGGGCGCGCCGAAGAAGGAGATCGACGAGGAGATCGGCGACGACATGGACCTGCTCGTCCAGGCCATCGAGCTGGTCGTGTCCACCCAGTTCGGGTCGACGTCGATGCTGCAGCGCAAGCTCCGGGTCGGGTTCGCCAAGGCGGGACGCCTGATGGACCTGATGGAGAGCCGCGACATCGTCGGGCCGAGCGAGGGCTCCAAGGCGCGCGACGTGCTGGCCAAGCCGGACGATCTCCCCGGGGTGCTCGCGGAACTGCGCGGCGGCGGGTGAGCCCGGAACGGGTGCGCCTGCCGGGGCATGGCGGAATGATGCGAAATCTTGCCCTGTTTCGAACGTGTCGGCTGTCGCCCAGCGGGCATGGCCGTTCCTAGACTGATGTCGCAAGAGATCGGCGACGAGTGCCCTCAGGAGGCCCGGCGTGAGCATCGGCGAGACCTTGGCTCAGGAACGTCAGCGGGCGGGTCTCTCGGTGACACAGGTGAGTCTTCAGACGCGGATCCGGGAGACCGTGATCCGCGGCATCGAGGCCGACGACTTCTCCTACTGCGGCGGCAACTTCTACGCCCGCGGGCACATCCGCAGCATCTCCCGGGTCATCGGCATCGATCCGGAGCCGCTCGTCGCGGAGTTCGACTCGGCGCACGGCGGCGCGCCGCAGCCCGTCTCGGCCGTGTCGGCGTTCGAGCCGGAGCAGCCCGTCGCGTTCCGTGAGCGCAGGGCGCCGAACTGGAGCGCCGCGATGGCGCTCGCCCTCGCCGTCGTGGTGATCTACGGCGTCTTCCAGGTGGTCGGCAGCGGCGGCGGCGGGGAGCGGCGCACCGCGCAGCAGGTCGCCGGGACGCCCGCGCCCTCGACGCCGGCGCCCGCCACGTCCGCGCCGCCGAAGCAGAGCGACCCGGTCGCGGCGTCGCCGCGCACCAAGGTGGAGGTCCGGGTCGAGGCCGAGCGTACGACGTGGCTGAACGCCCGTGACGAGAAGGGCAGAACGCTGTTCAGCGGCATGCTCCGCAAGGGCGACACGGAGGACTGGACGGCCAAGAAGGAGATCCGGCTGGTGATCGGGGTGGGCGGCAGCGTCAGCCTGACCGTCAACGGCAAGGACCTCGGCTCCCCGGGCGAGGGCGACGGCGTGCAGCGGCTGAGTTTCGACCGCGGCGACCCGGGATCCGCCTGACCGGAGACCCGTCCCGCAGCGACACGGCCCGAACCGAGGCCGCTGGTCGGATCGGGCGGGTGCGCCCATTACCGTAGGGTCATGTCGACTCGCCGCAAGGTCTCACTCATCACGCTCGGCTGCGCCCGCAACGAGGTCGATTCCGAGGAGCTCGCCGCGCGCATGGAGGACGCGGGCTGGGATCTGGCCGACGGCGCGGACGGCGCCGACGTGGTGGTCGTCAACACCTGCGGGTTCATCGAGGCGGCGAAGAAGGACTCGATCGACACGCTGCTGGCCGCGCACGACTCGGGGGCCAAGGTGGTCGCGGCGGGCTGCATGGCCGAGCGGTACGGCAAGGAACTGGCCGAGGCCCTGCCGGAGGCCGACGCGGTGATCGGCTTCGACGACTACGCCGGTATCGGCGAGCGGCTCGACGACGTGCTGGCGGGACGCAGGCATGACGCGCACACACCGCGTGACCGGCGGACCCTTCTGCCGATCAGCCCGGTGGAGCGTTCGTCCTCGCACGCGGCGATCCCCGGGCACGGGGCACCGGACGAGCTACCGGACGGTGTGGCGCCGGCGTCCGGGCCGCGGGTGCTGCGGCGGCGGCTCGGCGGCGGGCCGGTGGCGCCGCTGAAGCTGGCGTCCGGCTGCGACCGGCGCTGCACGTTCTGCGCGATTCCCGCGTTCCGCGGCGCGTACGTGTCGCGGCCGCCCGCGGAGGTGCTGGAGGAGGCCCGCTGGCTCGCCGGGCACGGCGTCCGCGAACTGGTGCTGGTCAGCGAGAACTCCACGTCGTACGGCAAGGACCTCGGCGACCTCCGGGCGCTGGAGAGGCTCCTCCCGGACCTCGCCGCGGTGGACGGCATCGAACGCGTCCGGGTCAGCTACCTGCAGCCCGCCGAGACGCGGCCGGGGCTCATCGAGGCGATCTGCGGCACGCCCGGCGTCGCCCCGTACTTCGACATGTCGTTCCAGCACGCGAGCGGTCCGGTGCTGCGTTCGATGCGGCGGTTCGGCGACCGGGAGCGGTTTCTGGGGCTGCTCGACCAGATCCGCGGCCTCGCCCCGGAGGCGGGGGTGCGCTCGAACTTCATCGTCGGGTTCCCCGGCGAGTCCGAGGACGACTTCGAGGAGCTGGCGGAGTTCCTGTCGGCGGCGCGGCTGGACGCGATCGGCGTGTTCGGCTACTCCGACGAGGACGGCACCGAGGCCGCGGACCTGGACGGCAAACTCGACCCGGTGGAGGTCGCCCGCCGGGTGGAGGAACTGTCGACCCTCGCCGAGGAACTGACGGCGCAGCGCGCCGAGGACCGCATCGGCTCGGAGGTGCACGTGCTGCTGGAGGACAAGACCGAGGACGGCGACATCGAGGGCCGCGCCGCGCACCAGGCGCCGGAGGTGGACGGGACGGTCGTGGTCCGCGGCGGGGGCCTGGCCCTCGGTGAGGTCGTCGCGGCCCGCGTCACCGGCAGCGACGGCGTGGACCTGATCGCGGACGTGGCATGATCGCCGGCACCCCGGATCCGGTCGCGGGCTCGCACGACCCGCCGCCGGCCGGTGTCTGGAACATCGCCAACGCGCTGACGCTCGTCCGGATCGCGCTGGTCCCCGTGTTCGTGTGGCTGCTGTTCCTGGACGGCACCGGCTGGCGCCTGGCCGCGTTCGGCGTCTTCGCCGTCGCGTCCATCACCGACAAGATCGACGGTGACATCGCGCGGGCGCGGGGCATCGTCACCGACTTCGGCAAGATCGCGGACCCGATCGCCGACAAGGCGCTCACCGGGGCGGCGCTGGTCAGCCTGTCGATCATGGGGGAGCTGTGGTGGTGGGTGACCGCCGCCATCATGATCCGCGAGGTCGGCATCACGGTGATGCGGTTCGTGCTGATCCGCCGGAGCGTGATACCGGCGAGCAAGGGCGGCAAGCTCAAGACGATGCTGCAGGTCATCGCCATCGGCTTCTACATCCTGCCCGGCCCGCTGGACTACCTGCGCTGGATCACGATGGGCGCGGCCCTGGTCGTCACGGTCGTCACCGGCGTGGACTACGTCGTCCAGGCGTGGAAGATGCGCCGCGCGTCCGAGGCGTCCTGAGGGGGCCGCTCACAGCCCGAGAAGCTCCGGCGTCTCGGCGAGCGCCCGCCACCGGCGTGCAGGCATGCCCACCGGGCGTGGTCGCCGTACTATCCGGCCGGCCATTCGTGCGACCTCTAGGTGACCGCCACCTCGTCGTCCACGCGGAGGACGCCCGGCGTGCGGGGGATGCCGAGGCGGCCGAACATGATCTCGCGGACGCCGTTGAACCGCTCGGTGCGATATCCGGCGAGGGCGCGCAGGGGCGCCGGGGCTCGGCGGGCGGTGTCCTGGTCGGTGTTGATGATCACGCAGCGGCCGCACGGCTTGACGAACTCGATTTCGGCGCCGCCGCGCAGCCGGGTGACGGCGTCCTCCCCGTAAGGCCCGAGGCCCCGCAGGACGATGTTGGGGCGGAACCGGGTCATCGGGAGACCGGCGCCCATCCGCCGGTTCAGGTCGTCCAGCGACTCGGCGGACAGCACCGAGATCGGGTAACCGTCGGCGAACGCCAGCGTCCCCCCGCCGAGGACCGAGGGACGCGTCCCGGTGAAACGGACCAGGCGGCAGGTGAGCCCGAGGGCGTCGGAGAACCAGCCGGCCGCCTCGTCGCCCTGGTCGATGCCCCGGCAGGGACGCCGGTGCACGGTCACGTCGCGCGCGGGGCCGTCCACCGCCTCCCAGACCAGCGGCGTGCCGGCGAGCGGCGTGTGGACGGTGACCTTCACGCCGTCGTAGGAGGGACGGAGCAGGGCGAGCTCCGGGACCTCCCGCTGCGACAGGTGCCGTCCGTCCGGGCGGACGAGCATGAACTCCCGGTCGTGGCGCAGCCCGTTCGGCGTCACCTCGGCCTCGGCGAGCGCGACACCGCCCGCGCTCTTGATCGGGAAGACGTTCAGCTCTGCGACAACGGCGTTCATGCGACGGACGCTACGGACCCGCCGCGCGGCTGACCAGGGAAACCGGCGATACTTGACGCCGATTCGTCAGTTTGCAGCCGAGAACGGTCATCACCGCACAGGATTCACGAATCCGAGCGCGGGAGCGGTCACGGCGACGGCAGGGCCGGTACGGCCGTTCGGGGGGCCGGCGTTCCTGCGCCCGGCGGCGGTGCCACGGCGGCCGGCGGGCGGGGCCGACGTGCCAGGAGGTGGGCTGCGGGACCACGCCCACCCCGGTCGTGGTCCCGCAGCCCCGTTCGCGGGCGCCGCGCTCGGCAATTATCCCCCGCGAATGCGCGGACCGGCGAATCGGGCGAATGAGTTTTGACTCACAACGTGACCTGCACTTCCGTGAATTGGTGGACCGGGCGTCGGTAACGCCTGGTGACGATGCGCGCCCGGGTGGCGTTCCAAGGCGCGCGCAGTGGCGGGGGACGGCCCCATCACAGGACACAAAGTGCGGCCGTCGCCTCCCGGGCGAGTGAACGGGGAATACCCGGCGAAGTCGGTTTGGACCGGTTCGATCGGGCGACATAGCGTCCGTCCTCATTCGGACGTTTTTCCCGTCAACCGGCGGGCGTCCGGGTCCGTCGCCGGGCGCGGGGCGCCGGGACGCCGCCGGTAGATTCGGAGGGCCGAACCCGGGCCGTGCTCCCCGGGGGGCATGCGGTGCGAACAGCCGGGATGGGGACGCGATGCGGGTCGAACTGCTCACCGTCGGGGACGAACTGCTCCTCGGCGACACGGTCAACGGGAACGCGGCATGGCTGGGGCGCAGGCTCGCCGACCACGGTGTCGACGTCACCCGCAGCGTCGTCGTGGGCGACGACCTCGACGTGATCATCGAGGCGGTGCGGTCCGCGCTCGGCCGGGCCGGCGCGGTCATCACCACCGGCGGCCTCGGCCCCACCTCCGACGACCTCACGAGGGACGCGCTCGCCAAGGCGGCGGGCGTCGCGCTCGTCCGGGACCCGGCGCTCGAACGGCGGCTGCGCGAGCGGGTCGCCAGGGCGGGCCGCGAACTGCAGCCCATGGCGCTGCGCATGGCGGACGTCCCCGAGGGCGCGCGGACGCTCGTCAACTCAGCGGGCTCGGCGCCCGGCCTGCGCGTCGAGCTGCCGGGCGGGATGGTCTACGCCCTGCCCGGCGTCCCGTTCGAGATGCGCACGATCATGGACGAGGTCGTGCTGCCGGAACTGACCGGGCTCGCCGGGCTGCCCGCCGTCGCGCGCCGCACCCTGCGCACCGCCCGCATCTGGGAGTCGGTCGTCGCCACCCGGCTCGCCGAGGTCGAGGCGATGGACGGGGTCAGGCTCGCCTACCTGCCCGACCCGGCCGAGGTGAAGATCCGGATCACCGTGGCCGGACCGGACGCCGCGGGGCGGCTGGAGGGCGTCGAGGCGCACGTGCGGAGTCTGCTGGGCCCGGCCGTGTACGGCGTCGAGGAGGACACGCTCGACCGTGTCGTCCACCGGCTGCTCGCCGGGCGTTCGGAGACCGTCGCGACGGCGGAGTCGCTGACCGGCGGGCTCATCGGCGCGGAGCTCACCGCCATGCCGGGATCGTCCGCCACGTTCGCGGGCGGCATGGTGACGTACGCGACCGACGTGAAGCGGCAGGTGCTGGGCGTCCCGGCGGAGCTGCTGGCCGAGCACGGGGCCGTCCACCCGGACGTGGCCGCCGCGATGGCCGCCGGCGTGCGGGACGCGCTCGGTGCGACGTACGGGCTCGCCGTGACGGGTGTGGCCGGTCCCGACTCCCAGGACGGCCGGCCGGTGGGAACGGTCTATATCGGTGTGGCCGGACCCGGAAATATGCGCACTGTGGTCAGTCCGAAACTCCCCGTACCGGGGGCCGGGCCGGAGATCCGTGCGGTGATCCGGCGGATGACCGTCGTGCACGCCCTTGACCTGCTGAGACGTCTTTTGCTGGGGCTTGACGTCGAGGGCGGGAGCGAGGAGGCTCGGGCAGATCGGGAAGATCGAGGCTGATTACAGCGTTACGTTCCCAGCGAACACGAAATCAACGGTCTGCCATGCTCACCGTCAAGCCGGGTACGGTGGAACCGGCAGATGGTCCGAACTGAGGGAGGGAGCGAGACGATGGTCCTGCTTCGCCAGCTGCTCGGTGACGTACTGCGGCAGCTGCGGCTGCGCCAGGGACGCACCCTCCGTGAGGTGTCCGCGGCGGCGCGGGTGTCACTCGGCTATTTGTCCGAGGTCGAACGGGGGCAGAAAGAGGCGTCTTCGGAGCTGCTGTCCTCGATCTGCAAAGCCCTGGGCGTTCCGCTGTCGCACGTCCTCAGGGAAGTAGCGGATCAGCTGGCCCTCGCCGAGCTGCAGCACGAGCCCGTCATGGCGGGTGCACCCGAGCACGAGCGCATTTCCACCGAGAGCATTCCGGAGACTCCGGAAGAGATCACCGGCGAACTCCGCGCCGACATGGTCGCGGCCTGAACCGTTCTTGGTGTGTTCATGCCCGAGCGGGGCCGCGGGTGTGCGCGGCCTCACGCATGAACGCGGCATTTGCGGGGAGGCTCCCGGGTTGTAACGGACAACCGTAACGACGCGGAAGGAGCCCGGACATGGCGGCGGTCAAGAGCCCGCTTTCGGATTCGGCCCTGAAGGTCGCGGGGGACGCCCTCCAGGGTTCCCTCATCGACCTCATCGATCTTTCTCTGGTCGCCAAGCAGGCGCACTGGAACCTTCACGGACGCAACTTCAAGGTCGTCCACGAGCACCTGGACGAGGTCGTCGCCCTCGCGCGCAGCGGGCAGGACGACGTCGCCGAGCGTGCCGTGGCGGTCGGCTACAACCCCGACGGCCGTGTCCGCACGGTGGCCGACCGGACCACGATCCCGCAGCTGGAGGCCGGTTACCTCGACGACGACAAGGTCGTCGCCGCGGTCACCGACATCCTGGCGCAGATCATCGCGCGGTTCCGCGAGCGCATCGCGGCGACCGACGAGCCGGATCAGGTCACGCAGGACCTGCTCATCGGCATCACCGCCGAGCTGGAGAAACAGCACTGGATGTTCCAGGCGCAGCGTTAACCGCGGCGCCCTCGGCGTCGCGCCCCGGAAGGCCCTCCTTCGGCGGGCACTGCGTGCGATCGCCGCATCGCTCCGGCTCGCCTTGCGGCTCGCTGCGCGCCCGCGACCGTTGAGGTCGTCGGGCGGTTGCGGCGGTTGGCTGGTGTCCTGCCCGGAATGCTGTGATCATGGGGTATGGACGTTCTGCCGAAGGGGGCCTTGCCGTTCGGCGCCGCTCTGCTCGCCCTGGCCGCCTGCGGCTCCGGCGGCCTCGGTGCGGGACGGCCGTGCACGGCGATCGGCTCGCCGGCCGGCCTGAGCGTTTCCGTCAAGGCCCCCGACGCCTCGCGCGTGACGTCCGCGTCCGTGCGCGTGTGCTGGGACGGGACCTGCCGGGAGCCCCGGATCGAACTCCGGCCGTCCTCGACGACCGTCCCGATGGGCTGCGACGGCGACGAGCCCGACGGCACCTGCGGAGCCTCCGCGTCGCCCGACGGAGGCAGCACGGGGTTCGCCCGGGTGGAGGGCCTGCCGAAGAGTCCCGTCCAGGTCACGCTCACGCTCCGCGACGCCCGGGACCGGACGCTCGTCGACCGCCGCGTCGACGTCACCCCGAAGGCGACGTTCCCGAACGGCGAGCACTGCGGTGAGGGCGGCCCCCAAGCCGCGCTGACCGTCGCGGGCGGCACGGTGACCGTCCGCTGATCACGAATCGGCGGCGGGCTGGCAGCGGGGGCACCAGAACGTGACGCGCTCGCCGGCCTGGGACCGCTGGCCGGCGCGCTCGATCCGGGTCCCGCAACGCCGGCAGGGACGCCCGGCCCGTCCGTACACCCAGTGCTCGCGGCCGCGCCCCAGGTCGCCCGTGGTGATGTGGCCGTGCCGTTCCTTGTTGGCGTCCAGGAGCCGGTGAGCGAGTTCCACCAGGGCCCGCAGGCCGGCGACGTCCCGGACCGGGGTCCACGGGCTGACGCCCCTCAGGAAGAGGATCTCGGCCTTGTAGACGTTGCCGATCCCGGCGAGACGCGTCTGGTCGAGCAGAGCCTCGCCGATCGCCCGTTCAGGCCGCTCGCCCAGCCGCTCGGCGGCCTCGGCGGCCATTCCGGCGTCCCACGACGCGTCGAGCAGATCCGGTCCGAGATGACCGACGGCCTTGTCCTCCTCCGCGGTGCGCAGCAGCTCGACGAGGCCGAGGGAGTAGCCGACCGCCTGGCACTGCGCGTTCGCCAGCACGAGCCGCACCCGGTGGTCGCGCGGGGCCGGCCCGGCGCGGCGGATCTGCCAGCGCCCCTCCATCAGCAGGTGCGTGTGGACGGTCAGCCCGCCTTCGACGCGGATGAGGAGATGCTTGCCCCGCGACACCGCGTCCAGGACCGTCCGCCCCCGGAGATCGGCGGTCGCGAGCCGGGGGACGCGGAAGTCCGAGCGCGTCACCGTCCGCCCGGCGAGCGCCTCGCGCAGGCGCCGGGCCGTCAGCCACACGACATCGCCCTCGGGCATGGCTCAGATCAGGGAGGGGCTTTCCCAGGCCGACGGGTCCTCGGTCAGCTTGCGGACGGGCTCGGGCAGCTCCCCGGCGGCGATGTGCGCGAGCTTGACCTTCTCCAGGATGGCGCGCTCGCTGGCGCGCAGCGCGATCCACACCTCCTGCAGGGAACGCGCGGGCCCCTCGTAGCCGACGTGTTCGGGACGCTCGCCCCGGACGCCGAGCAGCGGACCGTCGATGGCGCGGATGATGTCGGCGAGGGAGATCTGATCGGCCGGCCGCGCCAGCCAGTAGCCGCCCTCGGGCCCGCGCTGGCTCCGGATGATGCCGGACCGGCGCAGCTGGCCGAGGATGTTCTCAAGGAATTTGGGTGGTATGCCCTGCGCCTCGGCGAGTTGGACCGCGGTCACCGGGTGGCTCCCGGCGACCGCCAGCTCGGCGGAGGCGCGCAACGCGTAGTCGACCCGGGCGGACAATCGCATGCGAGCATTATCCCTTGCCGATAGGACCGGTCGGGTTTCCGGGGAACGCGGCGTGCCTGCCGGGACCGGGCTCCTTGCCCGGCGGCACGCCGCGAGCTCGTGCTAGCAGAGCCCCAGGAGTTCGGCGGCGGCCTGGGCGTTGGCGGCGGCGGCGCCGTAGGTGGCCAGGTAGACGGCCGATCCGGGGCGCCACACGGGCAGGCCCATCTCCACGACGACGGTGTCGGGGCGGGCCGTCAGCAGAGCGGTGGTGAGGGCCCGCTGGCCCGCGTGCCGGTGCGCGTCTCGGAGGACGATGACCAGGCCGCGGCCCGCTGCGCGCTTCAGGACGCGGTCCGCCGTTCCGTCCGCTCCGTCGGCCTGGACGGCGTCGGGTGCCCAGGGGCCGAGGCCCCACGGGGTCGGCCCGACCGCGATGTTCCCGGTCGCCTCCGTCTCGACGATCAGCGGCGCTCCGTCCCAGCCGGGCAGCGAGCCCGACACGCGGACGGCGCGGCGGGCGGCCTCCAGCCCGGCGGCCCGGTCGACGACGGCGGGGGAGTACCCGGCGAGCCACTCCTTGAGGCGGGCGGTCCGTTCGGCGGCGTCCCGCAGCCGGTCCGGCGACAGCCGGCCGGTGCGCACGGCCGCGCCGATGGCGGCCAGGGTCGCCCGGACGGTCTCGGCGTGCTCGTTGGGGCCGAGGCACAGCAGGTCGGCGCCCGCGATGAGCGCCCGCACGGACGCCTCGGGGATGCCGATCGCGCCGCTCGCGCCCTCCATGTCGAGGGCGTCGGTGACGATCACGCCCTGGTAGCCGAGCCGTTCCCGCAGCAGCCCGGTGATCGCGTCGGGGGACAGTGTGGCGGGTGTCCCGCGGGTGATCGAGGGCAGGTTCAGATGCCCGGTCATCACCGCGCGGGTGCCGGCCTCGATCGCCGCCCGGAACGGCACCAGCTCGCGGCGTTCCAGCAGGTCCAGGTCGGCGTCGACGAGCGGGACGGACAGGTGGGAGTCGTCCACGGTCGCGCCGTGGCCGGGGAAGTGCTTCGCGCAGGCCGCGACGCCCGCCTCCTGCGTGCCGGCGACGGACGCGGCCGCGTGCCGGGCGACCAGGGCCGGGTCCGAGCCGAAGGAGCGGGTGCCGATCACCGGGTTGTCGTCGGCGGTGTTCACGTCGACCGACGGCGCGAAGTTGAAGTTGACGCCGACCCCGGCGAGCTCCGCGCCCATCGACCGGTAGATCCGCCGGGTCAGCTCGGGGTCGTCCACGGCGCCGAGCGCGGCGTTGCCCGGGTAGGGGCTGCCGGCCCGGTGGCCGCCGAGGCGGGTGACGTCGCCGCCCTCCTCGTCGATCGTCACGAACGGGTCGCCCGCCTTGCGCAGCCGCGCGGTGAGCGCGGCGAGGGACTCCGGGCTCGGCACGTTGCCGATGAGGGCGAACAGCGTGACGCCGGCGAGGCCGGCCTCCAGCTCGTCCAGCAGCCAGCGCGGGGCGGTCGCACCCGGGAACGACGGGAGCAGCGTGCCGCGTGCCAGGCGGGCGATCTCCGCCGTGGTCGCGATGTCGTCGGCCGTCACCCCTTCACCGCCCCGGCGGTGAGGCCGGACACCATGCGGCGCTGGACGAGCAGGAAGAAGGCGATGACGGGAATGGTGAGCAGCGTGGACGCTGCCATGATGGGCCCCCAGGCGTTGCCGCTGCGGCCGAAGAAGAACTGCAGCATGATCGGCAGGGTGTACTTGTCCTGGTCTTCCAGGAACGTGTAGGCGAAGATGAACTCGTTCCATGCGGTGATGAAGGAGAAGATGCTGGTCGCGACCAGTCCGGGCGCGACGAGCGGGAGCATGACCGTGAAGAACGTCCGGATCGGCCCGGCCCCGTCGATGGCGGCGGCCTCCTCCAGTTCGCGCGGCACCGCGGCGACGAACCCGCGCAGCATCCAGATCGCGAACGGCACGGCGAACCCGATGTAGACGAGCGTGAGGCCGAACAGGCTGTTGAGCAGGTCGAGCGTCTTCAGGTCCAGGAACAGCGGGATGACCAGCGCCTCCAGCGGCACCATCTGCACCACCAGCAGCATGATCAGGAAGGTGGTGCGGAACCGGAAGCGGAACCGCGCCACGGCGGTCGCGGCCAGCAGCGCGAGCAGCCCCGACGCCACGACCGTCGCGATGGCCAGGAACGCGCTGTTGCGGAAGTACTCCCAGAAGGAGACCTCGGCGATGCCGCCGTTCAGCACCAGGTCGAAGTGGTCCAGCGTCGGGTGGACGGGCAGCGGCTTCGGCGTGGTGCTGAAGATCTCGGTGTTGGGCTTGAACGCGGTCGAGATCATCCAGAAGACGGGGAAGACCGCGAGGAGGAAGACGAGCAGCCCGGTCCCGTTCAGCAGGGCCTTGCGAGCGGTGCGTTTCATTGTGGGGGGACGACCCCCCACACCCCCCGGTCGCTTCGCGAATGCGGGTCTCACTTCGTCTCCCCCTGACGGACCATGACCCGCACGTACAGGGCGGTGACGACGAGCAGGATCATCGTGAGCACCAGCGCGACCGCCGAGCCCATGCCGAGCTTCGGATTCAGCGAGCCGAACGCCTCGGAGTAGCCGTACAGCGACAGGTTGAACGCGTCGCGGTTGGCCATTCCGGCCATGATGAACAGCTGCGTGAAGACCTTGAAGTCCCAGATGATCGACATGACGATCAGCACGAGGAAGATCGGCTTGAGCATCGGGTAGGTGATGCTCCAGAACGTCCGCCACGGGCCGGACCCGTCCACCCGGGCCGCCTCGTACAACTCGCCCGGGACGCTCTTCAGCCCGGCCAGGACCGACACGGCCACGAACGGGCACGCCTGCCAGACGACGCACACGGTGAGGACGGTGTAGGTGGACAGCGGCCTGGCGAACCAGTTGTAGTCGGTCCAGCCGCTTCCGACGAGGGCGTCGGGCAGCAGGTCCAGGGTCCAGTTGACCAGGCCGCCGGTCGAGCCGAACAGCCAGGTGAAGATGATCGCGGCGGTGACGGGCGGGGTCGCCCAGGCGATCATCACGCCGCCGGCGACGAAGGCCGACATCCGCTTGCCGAGCCTGTTGAGCAGCAGCCCCACCAGCGTCCCGATGACCAGGGTCAGCGTCACCGCGACGACGGCGAACAGCACGGTCTGCCTGAGGGTCTGCCAGAAGAACGGGTCGCTGAAGATCTTTTCGAAGTTCCCGGTCCCCACCGACTCGGCCGGCTCGCCGCGCAGCTGGCGGTTGCCGACCTTCTGGAACGACATGATCCCGATCTGGATCATCGGCCAGAACATCAGGACGGCGATCACGACCACGGTGGGCGCGATGAGCAGGTAGGGCCCGAGGCGGGGCCTGCGGCGGGGGCGCGCCCGGCCGGAGGGTCTCCGGCCGGGCGTCCCGCGCACCGCGGGAGCGGTGTCGAGCATGGACGTTCCGATCAGCTGATGTGGCGAGGTGGGCGGGCTACGGGTTGAGCAGGGTATTGGCCTGCTCGTTCGCCTTCTTCATCTCACCGGCGGCGGGCTCGCCCTGCATGATCGACTTGACCGCGTTCGGCAGCACCTTCTTGGCCTGCTCGAACTCGCCCCAGCCGGCGGTGAGCGGCGGGAACTTGGTGTTGGCGGCGATGTCGGTGAAGACCGCCAGCTTCGGGTCGGAGAACTTCACGTCCGAGCGCATGGACGAGAAGCCGCTGTAGTCGGCCCACGCCTTGGCGTTCTTGGCGTTGTTCAGGGTCGTGATGTAGTCGAAGGCCGCGGCCTTGGCCTCGCTGTCGGCCCAGACGCCGAGGTCGGAGCCGCCCGCCATGACGGGGGCGTTGCCGCCGTCCTTGGCCGGGATCGGGAAGACGCCCCACTTGTCCGCGTTCTTGTCGGAGATCTTCTTCATCTCCTTGAGCGCCCAGCTGCCGTCGAAGTACATGCCGAGCTTGCCGAGCGCGAAGTCGCGCTGCGGGCCCTCCAGCTCGTTCTTGCCGATGTACTTCTCGGGGGCGACCTTCTCCTTGGAGACGAGACCGGCGTAGTAGTTCACGGCCTCGACGGCCTGCGGCTGGTCGAGCGTGCCCTTCCACTTGCCGCCGTCCTGGACGGCCACGGAGCCGCCGCCGCCCCAGATGAAGCTGAGCAGCGCGTTGGTCTGGTCGCTCGGCACGCCGATGCCGGGGACGTCCTTGGCGTCCTGGATCTTCTTCGCCGCGGCGGTCAGCTCGGCCCAGTTCTTCGGCTGCTGGATGTTCAGCTCCTGGAACCAGTCGGTGCGGTACCAGACGCCCCGCACGCCGCCGTACCACGGCACCGCGTAGGTCTTGCCGTCCGCCTGGTCGTTGCCGAGCGCCGTCTTGTTGAGCGTCTTGCCGTCGGCCCAGCCGTTGAACTCGCCGGTGATGTCGGCCAGGTTGCCCTGCTCGATGTGGGACTGGACGTCGGTGTTGCCGATCTCGGTCACGTCGGGGCCCTCGCCGCCGGCGGCCGCCTTCTGGAACGTGGTGGCGACCTGCGGCCACGGCACGTACTTGATCTGGACGTCGGTGTTCGGGTGCTCGGCCTTGAAGTCGGCCTCGACGGCGTCGAGGAACTTGGTCTGCTCCGGGGTTCCTTCGCCCATCATCCAGACCTTGAGCTGCGCCGGGTCCTTGCCCGTACCGGCATCGCCGCCGTCCTCGCCGCCGCAGCCCGCGGCGGCCAGGGCGATCGCGGCCGCCGCGGCCGCAACCTTGATGTACTTCATTGGGGATCCTTTCCGGCTTCGCCTCGCGCGGCCTTGTGGCCTGCGGTGCGAGTGGACACGGCCCGGACCCTTTAGGGTCCCAGCCATGCCCCTCTCGCGTTCGCATCGCACGCGGGCGCCCTGCTCGCCAGTCGGCGCTCTGCGAGCGCCCCCAGCCCGGGGTATGGACCGGTCGGCGCCTGGGCGTAAACTAACAAGAAACTTTCCTAAACAAAACTGCTCGTTAGCGGATTGAGACATCGAGGGGTATCAGCATGGCCGCCAACCGTCCGGGAACGCCGAGGCTGCTGCGCGAGCTCAACGACCGCGCGGCGCTGGACCTGCTCGTCGACCAGGGCCCGCTGACCCGCGCGCAGATCGGCGAGCACACCGGGCTGTCCAAGGTCACCGCCTCCCAGTTGCTGTCCAGGCTTGAGGACCGGGGGCTCGTCGCCGTCGTCGGATCGCAGGCCGGGGGACGCGGGCCGAACGCCGCCCTGTACGCCGTCGTCCCGTCCAGCGCCTATGTCGCGGGCCTCGAAGTGGGGCCGGACGGCGTCACCGCCGGCGTCGCCGACATCACCGGCCACATCGCCGCCCAGGTCACCGTGGACCCGAACGGCGCCGACGAGCCGGTGAAGATGGTGCACAGCGCCGTCGCCAAGGCCTGCCGCTCGGCGAAGGTCGCGCTGTCGAAGCTGAGCGCCTTCGTCATCGGCACCCCCGGCGTGGTCGACCCGAAATCCGGCGACGTGCAGTTCTCCTTCGACCTCCCGGCCTGGCACGAGGGCGTCCTCGCCGCGCTGAAGACCGACCTGCGCCGCCCCGTCACGATCGAGAACGACGTCAACCTCGCCGCCATCGCCGAACGGGCCTACGGCGCCGCGCACACCGCCGACGACTTCGCCCTCATGTGGCTCGACCGAGGCATGGGCCTGTCGGTCATGCTGGGCGGCCGGCTGCACCGCGGCCGCTCCGGCGGCGCCGGCGAGATCGGGTACCTGCCGGTCCCCGGCGCGCCGCTGCCCCTCGGCGCGGCCCGGCGCGGCCCCGCCGACGAGGGCGTGACCGAGTCGACGACCTGGGGGATCCCGACGCTCGCCGGCGGCTACGGCGCCCTGGTCGGCGCGGACGGCGTCCGCGCCCTCGCCCACGAGCACGGCATCGCCGAGCCGACCGCGGTGGACTGCGTCCGCGCGGCCGCCGCCGACGAGGCCCGCGGCGGCGCCTTCCTGGACGCTCTCGCCGGCCGCATCTCCTACGGTGTGACCTCGGTCAACATCGTCCTGGACCCCGGGCTCGTCGTGCTGTCGGGAAGCCTCGGCCGGGCGGGCGGGCGTCCCCTCGCCACCCGCATCCAAGAGATCGTCGGGCGGATCAGCCCGACCCGTCCCGCCGTCGCGGTGACCGAGGTGGAGGGCAACCCCGTCCTGCGCGGCGCCCTGTACGCGGCGCTCGAACAGGCCCGCGACGACGTCTTCTCGGCCGCGGGCGCGTCCTGAACGGCGGCGCGTCCCGGACGGCGGCGCGGCTGAACGGCATGAGCGCCCCCGCCGATCCGGCGGGGGCGCTCACTGGAGCGTTCCTTGTCCCGTTCCAGCGGTCTCCTACTTGGCCGCAGCCGTGGCGACGACCTGCTCCTGATGGCGCCGCGGGTCGTTGAGCGCGCGGTCGATGACCGTCCGGCTGATGATCTGCCGCTTGCGCCGGAGCGCGGCGGCCTTGCGTGCCGTAGGCGTCATGGTGAACCCCGTTCCGCGATGGCGTTTTCCCCTCGCCACCGCAACCCCGTAATGCGTCCATGCTCTCGCGCGCGAGCGGCCGGGGGATCCCCCCGAGGAATGAAATCGAGCTCAGACCAAGTGCGGAGAACACCCCGGGACGACGTGGGGCTCCGCCCTGGGATCATGATGGGGAACGCACTCCAGTACGGCCCCGTTGGGGAAACCGTGAGCGATGAACGGAGGCTGCGCCATGGCGCTGCGTGACCGGCTGCGGCGGCTCGTCCAGAAGCCGGGCAGCGTCGACCTCGCGCCCTTCCGCGTCCTGGTGGACGAGGCGGGCGAGCGCGAGTCCCGCGTCCGGAAGCTGTCCGACGAGGAGCTGACCGCCGCCGCTTCCGGCCTCCGCGAGAAGGAGGACCTGGCCGGGCTGTGCGCCCTCGGCCGGGAGGCCGCCCGCCGGACCCTGGGGGAGCGGCCGTTCGACGTGCAGCTCATCGGCACGCTCGCCCTGCTGTCCGGGCACGTCGCGGAGATGGCCACCGGCGAGGGGAAGACCCTGTCGGGAGCACTCGCCGCCGCCGGTTACGCGCTGCGCGGCCGGCGGGTCCACGTGATGTCGGTCAACGACTACCTCGCGCGCCGCGACGCCGAGTGGATGGGCCCGCTGTACGAGCGGCTGGGCGTCACGGTCGGCTGGGTCGGGCAGTCGTCCACGCCTGACGAGCGGCGCGAGGCCTACCGCGCCGACGTGACGTACGCGCCGGTCAGCGAGGTCGGCTTCGACCTGCTGCGGGACCGGCTCGTCACCGGCGCCGGCGACGCCGTGCAGCCCGAGCCGGCCGTCGCGCTGGTCGACGAGGCCGACTCGGTGCTGGTCGACGAGGCGATGGTGCCGCTCGTCCTCGCGGGCGCCGCCGACCTCGACGCCGCCGACCCCCGGTACGCCGACCTCGTCCGCCGGCTCCGGCCCGGCCTGCACTACTCCACCGACGAGGAGGCCCGCAACGTCCAGCTCACCACGGCGGGCGCCCACGAGGTCGAACGCGTCCTGGGCCTCGACCTCTACGCGCCCGGGCAGCTGCGCACCCTCACCGCCGTGAACGTGGCCCTGCACGCCGAGGTCCTCCTGCACCGCGACGTGGACTACATCGTCCGCGACGGTGCGGTGAAGCTGATCAGCGAGTCGCGGGGCCGGGTCGCGCTGCTGCAGCGCTGGCCGGACGGGCTGCAGGCCGCGGTCGAGGCGAAGGAGGCCCTGGAGGCGTCCCCGAGCGGCGAGATCCTCGACTCGATCACCGTCCAGGAGCTGATCGGGCGCTACCCCGTCCGGTGCGGAATGACCGGCACGGCGATGGCCGTCGCGGCGCAGCTCACCGAGTTCTACTCGCTGCAGATCGCGGTCGTCCCGCCGAACACGCCGTGTGTCCGCGACGACGAGCCCGACCGCCTCTACGCGACCGCCGCCGACAAGGAGGTCGCGATCGTCGAGGAGATCGCCGCCGCGCACGCCGCCGGGCGCCCGGTGCTGATCGGCACCGGCGACGTCGCCGAGTCCGAGCGGCTCGCGCGCCGCCTGTCCCGCGCCGGCCTCGACCGGGTCGTCCTCAACGCCAAGAACGACGCCGAGGAGGCCGCGATCATCGCGGAGGCCGGGGCGTACGGCGCGATCACCGTCTCCACCCAGATGGCCGGCCGCGGCACCGACATCCGGCTCGGCGGCAGCCCCGCGCCGGGCGCCCCCGGCGACCCGTCCGCGCCCGGTACCGCCTCCGCCGAGGCCGCGGGCGGCGACCACGACCGCGTCGCGGACGCGGGCGGCCTCCTGGTCATCGGGACCGGCCGCTACCACAGCAGCCGCCTGGACGACCAGCTCCGCGGCCGCGCCGGGCGCCAGGGCGACCCCGGCGGCTCGGTGTTCTTCACCAGCCTCCAGGACGAGCTCGTCACCCGCTACGCGCCCGACGAGAAGTCGAAGGCGCCCTCCGACGACGACGGGCTCATCACCGACAAAGGCGCCCACTGGATCGTCGGGCACGCCCAGCGCGTCGCCGAGGGCGTCGACCTGGAACTGCACCGCAACACGTGGCGCTACAACCATCTGATCGGCCTGCAGCGCCGCGAGCTCCTCGCCGAGCGTGACGCCGTCCTGCACGGCGACGCCGCCGACCGGGCCATGGCCGCGGACGCCTCCGGACGGCATGCCGAACTCACCAAGATCGCGGGTGCGGACGCGGTGGCCGCCGCCGCGCGCCAGATCGTCCTGTACCAGCTCGACCGCTGCTGGGCCGAGCACCTCGCCTACCTCGCCGATCTGCGCGAAGGCATTCACCTGCGGTCCCTCGGCCGCGGCCTCGACCCGCTGGTCGAGTTCAACCGGGAGGCCGTCCCGGCGGGCAAGCGCCTCCTCGCCGACGCCAGGAAGCGCTCGATCGCCGCGTTCGAGGCGCTCACCGCGTCCGAGGACGGCATCGACCTCGACTCCGCCGGCCTCAAGCGTCCCTCGGCGACGTGGACGTACCTCGTCCACGACAACCCGTTCGGCTCCCTGGACGAGCGCGCCCTGCGCGGCCTGATCAACATGTTCAAGGGCCGCCGCCGCTGAACCACGTTCGCGTACGGGGTGCCGCCCTTATGGCGGCCCTCTGAAGGGCGCCATGCCGCAGGTCAACGAGGGGCGGGGAGGATCGTGTCGGCGATGGCGCGGGCCTTCGCGGCGGCGTCGCGGACGCCGCCGACGCTGAACGCGACCACCGCGCCCTCGTGGACGATGAGGAGCTGATCGGCCAGGACGCCGCTCGCGCCCCCGGTCAGGTCAGCGTAGAGGTTCCTCACCCATGCCTTCTGCTCGGCGGCGACCGCCCGCGCCGGCCTCAGGCGCCCCGGTCGAATGCACTCGCGCATGAACCCGGCGGCGTCTCGCTTCGCTCGCGGCGGACGTGCGCCGGGGCGCGCGGGTCAGGCGCGCAGGCGGACCGGCGCTCCCGCAGGCGGACTGGTCACGCCCGCAGGCGCAGGCCGCGGGGCGTCGGGTGGAAGCCCGCCGACTCCAGTGCCGCGGCCAGCGGGGAACCGGCGATCGCCGCACCGTCGGCGCGTTCGACGGTCAGCTTCCCGAGGGCGCCCTCCCGGACGGCGAGGGCGAGCGCGTCCACGGCCGGTTGCAGGACCTCGGGGTCGTCGTCCCAGGTCAGCAGAGTCCGGCCGCCGCGTTCGACGTAGAGGACGAGGCGGCCCTCGGTCAGCACCACCAGCGCCCCCGCCTTGCGGCCCGGCTTGTGGCCGCTTGCGACATCGTCGTCGCGGCCAGGCCAGGGCAGGGCCGCGCCGTACGGGTTGGCGGGATCGGCCGCCGCCAGCACGAGGGCGCGGTCGGCGGATGTGCGGGGCGTCTCCCAGAGCGCGGATAGGTCGTCCGGTGCGGGTGCCGCCGCCGGGCGCAGCGCGCGGAGCCGGTCGACGGCGCCCGGCAGCGCGAACTGGGCGGCCCCCAGGCCCTCGACGAAATAGCCGCGCCGGCACCGGCCCGTCTCCTCGAACGCGCGCAGAACCGGGTAGACGGCGGCGAACCCGCCAGGTGTCCGTTCGGCCGCGACCGCGCCGCGAATGACGATGCCGTACCGCTCCAGCAGTACCTCGGCGAGCGCGTGCGAACGCAGGGTCGCGGTGGCCTCCCGTCCGGGGAGCGGCCACCAGCGTCCGCCGACCGTGGGAGGGCCGGTGCGGGACGGCAGCACGGGACGGCCGCGGCGCGTCGTCCGGGAACGGTGCGTGGGACGGCCGGACCCGAGCGCGGCCCGCAGCGGAGCCATCGTGTCGTTGGTGAGATGCCCGGCCCAGACGAGATCCCAGACGGCGGTGACGAGATCGGCGTCGTCGGCGGTGACGTGCCGGTTCACCCGGTCGGACAGCGTCCGGAAGAACAGCGCGCCGCCGTCGCCGAGGGCGTCCAGGACGGCCTGGTGCGCCGGCGTGAGCGTGATCTCCGCGGGCTCCGGCATCAGGAGCGGCGCGGTGTCGGCCAGATAGAGCGCCACCCAGCCGTCTCCGCCCGGCAGCCCGCCATGGCCCGTCCACACGACCTCGCCCGCGGACGTCAGCTCGTCCAGCATGGCCGGGGAGTAGCCGGGCACCCGCGACGGCAGGATCAGCGACTCCAGCGCCGACGCGGGCACCGCCGCTCCCTGGAGCTGCTCGACCGCCTGGACGAGCGCGTCGACGCCCCGCAACCGGGACCCGCCCGAGATGCCGTGCCAGACGGGCAGGAAACGCCCGAGCGATTCCGGCGGGGACGGCTCGACCTCGGCGCGGAGCCGGGCGAGGGACCGGCGGCGCAGCGTCCGCAGCACGCCCGTGTCGCACCATTCGCTCGTCAGCGGGCCGGAGACGGACCCGACGGGCAGGAACTCGCCCTCGGCGACCCGTCCCGCGCCCGCGAGCCGCCGCAGCGTCTCGACGACGACCGCGACGCCCAGCCCGAAGCGGGCGGCCGGGTCGCCCGCCCGGAACGGCCCGTGCGTGCGCGCGTACCGGGAGATCAGGTCGCCGAGCGGGTCGCCGACCGGTTCGAGGAACGCCTCGGGGAGGCCCACGGGCAGCGGCGCGCCGAGGGCGTCGCGGAGGCGTCCCGCGTCCTCGACGGCGGCCCAGCGTTCCTCGCCCGCGACCCTGACGCGGATCGCCCGCCGTGTCGCCTCCAGCTCCGCCAGCCACCGCGACGCCTGGACGAGCAGGTCGCCGCCGGCGGCGGGCTTCGCGTCGTCATCCGATGCGGGTTCGGTGTCCGCACCTGCGGGGAGGGTGCGTTCCGCCGCCTCCGCCGTGGTGAGGGGGCCGAGAGTGCGGAGCAGGTCGGCGACGCCCTCCAGGTCGCGGGCGCGGCGGTCGGCGGCCAGGCGCTGGAGTTCGCGCTCGGTGTCGGCGACGGCCTCCGGATCGAGGAGTTCGCGGAGATCGGCCTGCCCGAGCAGTTCCGAGAGGAGCGCCGAGTCGAGGGCGAGCGCCTGGGCGCGGCGTTCGGCGAGGGGCGAATCGCCCTCGTACATGAACGCGCCGACGTAGTGGAAGAGCAGCGAGCGGGCGTAGGGGGACGGCTCGGGCGTCTCGACCTCGACCATGCGGACCTTGCGTCCCGACAGGTCGCGCATCAGCTGCACCAGGCCCGGAACGTCGAACACGTCCTGCAGGCACTCCCGCATCGTCTCCAGCACGATCGGGAACGACGGGTACTTGCTCGCGACGGCCAGCAGCTGCGCGGCGCGCTGGCGCTGCTGCCACAGCGGCATCCGCTTGCCGGGACGGCGGCGGGGCAGCAGCAGCGAACGCGCGGCGCACTCGCGGAACCGTGCGGCGAACAGCGCCGAGCCGCCGAGCTCGTCCACGACGATGCGTTCGATGTCGTCTGCGTCGAAGACGGCCAGGTCGAGGCTGGGCGGCTCGTCCATGTCGGGGATGCGGATGACGATGCCGTCGTCGGCGTGCATGGCCTGCGCGTCGATGCCGTACCGTTCGCGCAGGCGGCCCGCCATGGCCAGTGCCCACGGCGCGTGCACACGCGCGCCGAGCGGCGAGTGGACGACCATCCGCCAGTCGCCGAGTTCGTCGCGGAACCGCTCGACGACCATCGTGCGGTCGTCGGGGATGTGCCCGGTCGCCTCCCGCTGCTCGCTCACGTACGACACGAGGTTGGCGGACGCCCACTCGTCCAGCCCGGCGGCGGAGACGCGCTCGCGGGCGTCGTCGCCGGGGAGTTCGGCCAGCTCGCGGGTGAACGCGCCGAGCGCGCGGCCCAGCTCGGCGGGACGCCCGAGCGTGTCGCCGTGCCAGAACGGCAGCTTGCCGGGCTGGCCGGGAGCGGGCGAGACCAGGACGCGGTCCGGGGTGATGTCCTCGATGCGCCACGAGCTGGCCCCGAGGACGAACACGTCGCCGACGCGCGACTCGTACACCATCTCCTCGTCGAGTTCCCCGACGCGGGACGCCTTCTCGCCGACGAGGAAGACGCCGAAGAGGCCGCGGTCGGGGATCGTCCCGCCGCTGGTCACCGCGAGGCGCTGCGCCCCGGGGCGGTCGCGCAGGACTCCGGTGACCCGGTCCCAGACCAGGCGTGGACGCAGTTCGCCGAACTCGTCGCCGGGGTAGCGCCCGGCGAGCATGTCCAGCGTCGCTTCGAGTGCGGAGCGGGGGAGGGCGGCGTAGGGGGCGGCGCCTTTGACGAGCGACTCCAGGTCGTCGACGGTCCATTCGTCCATGGAGACCATCGCGACGATCTGCTGGGCGAGGACGTCCAGAGGGTTGCGCGGATAGCGCATCTCCTCGATCTCGCCGCCGCGCATGCGTTCGGCCACCACGGCCGTCTGCACCAGGTCGCCCCGGTACTTGGGGAAGATCACGCCCTTGGACACGGCGCCGACCTGGTGGCCGGCGCGCCCGACGCGCTGGAGCCCGTTGGCCACCGACGGCGGCGACTCCACCTGCACGACCAGATCGACGGCGCCCATGTCGATGCCCAGTTCCAGGCTGGACGTCGCCACGACGGCCGGGAGGCGGCCCTCCTTCAGAGCGTTCTCGATGCCCGCCCGTTCTTCCTTGGAGACCGAACCGTGGTGCGCACGGGCGATCTCCAGGGGCGCCCCTCTGGCCGCGCCCGCCTGGGCCATCGTGGCCGCTGGGGAGTGGTCCTCGGGCAGGGGATCGCCGGTCGCGCGTTCGTAGGCGAGTTCGTTCAGCCTTCCGCAGAGCCGTTCGGCCAGCCGCCGCGAGTTGGCGAACACGAGCGTCGAACGATGCGCCTGGATGAGGTCGAGCAGCCGGTCCTCCACATGGGGCCAGATGCTGCGCTGGCGTGGATCGGCCGCCCCGGAGTCGTCGACGAACCGGCCCACCTCGCCCATGTCCTCCACGGGGACGACGATGTCGAGATCGAAGACCTTGTCGGAAAGCGGCTGGACGACTGCCGCGGGCCTCGTCCCGCCCAGGAACGCCGCCACCTCGTCCGCGGGACGGACGGTCGCCGACAGGCCGACCCGCTGGGCGGGCCGTTCGAGGAGGGCGTCGAGGCGTTCCAGTGACAGCGCCAGATGTGCGCCGCGCTTGGTGCCCGCCACCGCGTGCACCTCGTCCACGATGACGGTCTCGACCCCGCGCAGGGACTCGCGTGCCCGGGAGGTGAGGATCAGGAACAGCGACTCCGGCGTCGTGATCAGGATGTCCGGCGGCTTGACGGCCAGCCTCCGGCGCTCGTCGGCCGGGGTGTCGCCCGACCGCATCCCGACGCGGATGGCGGGCTCGGGCAGGCCGAGCCGGCGCGCCGCGTGGCGGATGCCGGTCAGCGGGGCGCGCAGGTTGCGCTCGACGTCCACGGCGAGGGCCTTCAGCGGCGAGATGTACAGCACCCGGCAGCGCCGCAGGGCATCCTCGGGCACGGGGTCGCCGGCGAGCCGGTCGAGTGACCACAGGAACGCCGCCAGGGTCTTGCCGGAGCCGGTCGGCGCCACGACGAGCGTGCTGTCGCCGCTCGAAATCGACTCCCACGCCCCGGCCTGGGCCGGGGTGGGCGCGGCGAACGCGCCGGTGAACCAGGCACGGGTCGCCGGAGAGAATCGTTCGAGCACGTCACCGCCCATGGCGCCATAGTGCCTCGCGGGTCCGACAGAACGCGGCGGAGTGGCGCGCGTCACATTGTAAGCAAGCACTTGTACGGGCAAGGTCTACGGGTAGGACATCCGCCGCCAAGGGGGTCTCGATGCCCTACCTTCTTCTCGCCCTCGGGATCCTGTTCGCGCTTGCCGCGGCGAACGCGCACGTTCCCCCGCGCAACGCCGTCCTGCTCGCCCCGGGCTTCTTCTGCGCGTGGCTGACGATCGAGATGGCACCGCATGTGCTCGTCACCTGGGCCGCGGCGACCGCGCTGGTGGCGGTGTCCGGCGGACTGGGCGGCTGGGCAGGCTGGGCCGGGCTCGTCCTGGCGATCCTCGCCATGGCGGGCGTCGCGGCCACCCTCGTCGCGGCACGCCGTACGGTCGTCACCCTGCGCGACAGCGGTGCGCCCCTCGACCTCGACCCGGAAGGCGCGCCCCGCTATCCGCTGGCGCACCTGATCGTCCCTCAGCTGTGCCTGATCCCGCGCAGGGGCGTCCAGGTCGAACGCAACATCGTCTTCCATGAGGGCGGGGCTCTTCCCGGCGAGGACGGGCTGCGCCTCAAGCTGGACGTCTTCCGCTCCGCCGGTGAGCGCTCCGGCGGCGAACCGAGCCCCGGGCTCATGCAGATCCACGGCGGCGCATGGGTGATCGGGGACAAGCGTGAGCAGGGCCTGCCGCTTCTCAACCACATGGCTCTCCAGGGCTGGGTGGGCTTCAACGTCAACTACCGGCTCAGCCCCCGCGCCACCTGGCCCGAGCATCTGATCGACCTGAAGCGCTTCGTGGCCTGGTACAAGGAGCACGCCGCCGAGTACGGCGCCGACCCCGATTTCCTCTGCGTAACGGGTGGCTCGGCCGGTGGGCACCTCACGGCGATGGTCGCGTTGACCGCGAACGTGCCGGAGTTCCAGCCGGGTTTCGAGGACGCCGACACCACCGTGCAGGGCGCCGTGCCCTTCTACGGCGTCTACAACTTCTTCGAAGCGGGACCGTGGCCGCGTCCGATGGGCGACACCCGCCTCCTTGAGAAAATGGTCATCAAGAAGCCTTTCGCGGAGAACCGGGAGGCGTACGCCAAGGCGTCCCCCGTCACCTACATCAACAAGGACGCGCCGCCCTTCTTCGTCATCCACGGAAGCCGCGACTCGCTCATCCCCGCGGCGGAGGCACGCCGGTTCGTCGAACGGCTCCGGGACGTCTCCGACGCCCCCGTCATCTACGCGGAGATGAAGGGCGCCCAGCACGCGTTCGACGTCTTCCCCTCCTACCGGACGGCCCGCGTCATCGAAGGCGTCGAGCGGTACCTGACCGGGTTGCACCGGCAGTACCTCCAGGGCTCCGCCCCGGCCGTCCCCGCCGAGGTCATGGGGGACGGCACCGTCGGATAGCGTGGACGGGTGCGGCTCACAGTCTTCTGGGATCGGATGAACCAGCAGTTCGGCGAAAGCTACGCCCAGAGCGTGGCCAAGGACTACGTCTTGGCCGAACTCAGCGGCCGCACCATCGAGCAGGCCTTCGCCGACGGCGAACCCGCCAAGAAGGTCTGGAAGGCCGTCGTCGCCACCTTCGACGTCCCGTCGAGGCTTCAGTAGGTCATCCGCCGGATCTCGGCGTGCGTCCGCCACCGAACTCGATCCGGCCGGCCCGTCAGTCCGGAACGGGCAGATGCGCGTAGAGGTCCATCGCGTCCACGGACGACGGAAGATCGCTGACCTGGCCGTCGCCGACCTCCACCACGCGCCACGCGCCGTCCGTGCGGCGCGCCAGATCGGTCGTGATGAACCTGCAGCCCAACGCGCGCACCGCCGGAGCCACCGCGTCCAGATCGGGATCGGGATCCACACCCGGGCTGTCAGGGTGCGGCCCCACCAGCGCCGGCTCGCCGTCCACCCACCACACGCGCGCCTCGCCGTCGCCGTCGTACTGCTCGAACTCGCGCACGACGAGACCGCCCGCCAGATGGTCGTCGCGCAGCGCGACCATCTTCGAGGCGACGTCATGAAGCCGCGAGAGGTTCTTCACGTCGGGGACGAAGCACGCCTCCTCCCACTCGTGCTTGCACGACTTCACATAGTCCTTCACCACGCCCGGCCCGCCGCGCAGCGGCCGGACCAGCTCCCCCAGCTCGCTGAGGTCACCGGGATCCTGTCCCGCGCCCAGGGGCCGCCACACACTGTGCGGAGTCAACCCGGCGAACGTGTCGTGCCAGCCCGGCAGTTCATGCGCGCGCCTGTAGTCGTCCGGATGCGTGAGCAGCACCGTGCCCCGCCCCTTCAGGACGGCGGAGACCGCGGCGTACTCGTCCCCGGTGAGCATCCAGCCGCGATACCAGACCGGACCCAGATCGGAGGGCACCGCCCGGACCGCGTCGTCCACGTCGCCGCGCTGCAACGCGTCATGGTCGATCAAGGCGATCTCGCCGTAGTGGTCCCGCACCGCCGCGGCCTCACGGAAGAAGTGCGGGTCAACGCGCCGAGGGTGGAGCGGATCGACGCAGAAGAGAACGGTCAGCGTCATGATTGGAACCCTCCGTGGACGGCGCCAGCGTACGGGGTCGAGACCATGGCGCGCACGGAGATTCCCACCCGAATCACCGAACCGGACGATGATCGAACTAATGTTCGGTACGCTTGTGCGGGACACGGCGTCGTCCACAATCGCGCCCGGGTCTCGCAAAGTGTCGGAGGCCCGCCGTAACGTCGCCCTCGACATCGCAGGCAGCGGCCGAGAGCCGACAGTCACGACGAGAAGGACATCTCACATGGCAGCGAACGACCGGGAGAAGGCTCTCGACACCGCACTCGCCCAGATCGAGCGGCAGTTCGGCAAGGGGTCGGTCATGCGGATGGGCGAGGAGGCCCGCGCGCCCGTCGAGGTGATCCCCACCGGCGCGATCTCCCTCGACATCGCGCTCGGCATCGGCGGCCTGCCCCGCGGCCGCGTCGTCGAGGTGTACGGCCCCGAGGGCTCCGGCAAGACCTCCATCGCGCTGCACGCGGTGGCCAGCGTCCAGAAGAAGGGCGGCATCGCCGCGTTCGTCGACGCCGAGCACGCCCTCGACCCCGAGTACGCCGGCAAGCTCGGCGTCGACATCGACGCCCTGCTGGTCTCCCAGCCCGACACCGGCGAGCAGGCGCTGGAGATCACCGACATGCTGATCCGCTCCGGCGCGATCGACATCGTCGTCATCGACTCCGTCGCCGCGCTCGTCCCGCGCGCCGAGATCGAGGGCGAGATGGGCGACAGCCACGTCGGCCTCCAGGCCCGCCTCATGTCCCAGGCGCTGCGCAAGCTCACCGGCGCGATCAACCAGACCAAGACCACGGTCATCTTCATCAACCAGCTCCGCGAGAAGGTCGGCGTCATGTTCGGCTCGCCGGAGACCACCACCGGCGGGAAGGCGCTGAAGTTCTACGCCTCCGTCCGCCTGGACGTCCGCCGCATCGAGACCCTCAAGGACGGCACCGAGGCCGTCGGCAACCGCGTCCGCGTCAAGGTCGTCAAGAACAAGATGGCCCCGCCGTTCCGCGTCGCCGACTTCGACCTCCTCTACGGCCTGGGCATCAGCCGCGAGGGCGGCCTGATCGACCTCGGCGTGGAGCACGGCTTCGTCCGCAAGTCCGGTGCCTGGTACACCTGCGAGGGCGACCAGCTCGGCCAGGGCAAGGAGAACGCCCGCAACTTCCTCAAGGCCAACCCCGACATGGCCGACGGCATCGAGAAGAAGATCAAGGAGAAGCTCGGCATCGGCCCGAAGGTCGACCAGGAGGCCGAGCCCGCCGCCGCCCCGGACGCCGCGCCCGCCCCCCTGGAGGCGGCCCCCAAGCCCCCCGGGAGGAAGGCGGCCAAGGCCAAGGCGGGTGAATCCTGACGGAGAATCCCCAGATAAGGGTGACTCTTGACGGAGACTGAGCGATGATCTCGTATGCAGGGCGGCGGCGCCCTACCCCGCACCGCATGATCGGTGCGCGGACCTTCCCCGATGGCGCCGCCGCTCCCACGGCCGATGCCGCCGGCTGAGCGCGGCGACGGCCCTCTCCGAGAACCCGGAGATGCGGACACGCGGGGCGGGCGAGGATCGAATCCCGAGGGGGCCGCACGCGAGGTCTGCCTGCGCATGCTGGCCGCGTCACCACGGACCCGGGCACAGCTCGCGGACGCCCTGCGGCGCAAGAACATCCCCGATGACGTGGCCGAACGGGTCCTCGGCCGTTTCACCGACGTGGGCCTCATCGACGACGAGGCGTTCGCGCAGGCATGGGTCCAGTCCCGCCACGCCGGCCGCGGCCTCGCCAAACGCGCCCTCGCCCAGGAACTCCGCCGCCGCGGCGTCGCGAACGAGACCGTCAACGACGCCGTCGAGTCGCTGGACCCCGCCCAGGAAGAGGAAACCGCGCGCGCCCTCGTCGCCCGCAGACTCCCGTCCACCAGAGGCGCCGACCCCGCAAAACGCATGCGCCGCCTCGTGGGCATGCTCGCCCGCAAGGGCTACCCGCCCGGCCTCGCCTACCGAGTGGTCAAGGAGGCCCTGGCCGAAGAAGGCACCGACCCGGGAGACCTTCCCGAAACCCCCGCCCCCATCGACTGACGCCCGCCCGGCGCCAAGGCACTGCAATGAACCCTTCAAGTGAACACTCCTTGCTCATTACCTCCGCGCCGCTTACCGTTACGGCAGTGAGGAGTTACTCCGCGTCTCGCGGATTGCCATACGACCGAGCACGTTCCAGCAGCTGAGAGGCATACAGGACACGTTCGTCGACCGGATTCGGGCGAGTGGTCGGGTGCGCGCGGTGCGCTGCCCGGCGATGTTGTGCATCCGGCCGTCCGATGGGCGCGAGTAAATCCTCGCTAGGCAGGGTCCCGATTCCAGGCGGGCCCGCGGCGAGGAAGGATCTACCTCATGGAGAGCGTCCTGCTGGGTGCAGCGCTGCTGGTGACCCTGGTCGCTCTCGTCATCGTCGTCGTGTGGCGTCCAGGCACGCCCGGCAAGGCGGCGGCGGAGATCTCCCGGGCGCGAGGTGAGGCCGACGAGATCCGGTCGAAGGCGAAACGGGACGCCGGGGAGGTCCTGGAGACGGCCGAGCGGGAGGCGCAGCGGATCGCGGCTGCGGCGCGTGTGGAGGTCGAGGACGAGGGCCGGGCGCTCCGCGACGAGCTGCGGACCGTGCGGGAGGATCTGGAGCGCCGGGAGGCGCGCCTCGCGGAACGGGAGCAGCGGCTGGACGGTGAGCTGCGGCGACTGGCGGAGTGGCAGGGGCGGCTCGCCGAGACAGAGAAGGCTCTCGACGCCCGCAAGGAGGAGCTCGACGGCGTCGCCGAGGAGCGCCGGAAGGTGCTGGAGCAGGCGGCCGCGCTCACGGCGGAGCAGGCCAAGGGCGAGCTGGTCGCGGCGATCGAGAACCAGGCCAAGCGGGAGGCCATTCCGATCACGCGGGAGATCGAGAACGCGGCGCGGGCGGAGGGCGACAAGCGGGCCCGCAAGATCGTGACGCTGGCGATCCAGCGGGTCGCGAGCGAGCAGACGGCGGAGTCGGTCGTGTCGGTGCTGCATCTGCCGAGCGACGAGATGAAGGGCCGCATCATCGGGCGTGAGGGCCGCAACATCCGGGCGTTCGAGACGACGACGGGCGTCAACCTGATCATCGACGACACGCCGGAGGCGGTGCTGCTGAGCTGCTTCGACCCGGTGCGCCGGGAGGTGGGGCGGCTGACGCTGGAGAAGCTGGTCCTGGACGGGCGGATCCACCCGCAGCGGATCGAGGAGATCTACGAGCGCAGCAAGAGCGACGTGGAGCAGCTGTGCGTCCGGGCCGGTGAGGACGCCCTGGTGGACGTCGGTATCGCCGACATGCATCCGGAGCTCATCGCGCTGCTCGGGCAGTTGCGGTACCGCACGTCGTACGGGCAGAACGTGCTGAAGCATCTGATCGAGTCGGCGCACATCGCCGGGATCATGGCGAGTGAACTGCGGCTGCCGGTGGAGGTCGCGAAGCGGTGCACGCTGCTGCACGACATCGGCAAGGCGCTGACCCACGAGGTGGAAGGCAGCCATGCCCTGATCGGCGCGGAGATCGCACGCCGGTACGGCGAGCACGACGATGTCGTGCACGCGATCGAGGCGCATCACAACGAGGTCGAGGTCCGGACGGTCGAGGCGGTGCTGACGCAGGCGGCCGACGCCGTCAGCGGCAGCCGGCCGGGGGCGCGCCGGGAGTCGCTGGAGGCGTACGTCAAGCGGCTGGAGCGGCTTGAGGAGATCGCCCGCGACAAGCACGAGGGTGTGGAGAAGGTCTTCGCGATGCAGGCCGGGCGGGAGATCCGGGTGATGGTCAAGCCCGACTCCGTCGACGACATCCAGGCGCAGGTCATCGCACGGGACATCGCCAAGCAGGTCGAGGACGAGCTGACGTATCCGGGGCAGATCCGCGTCACCGTCGTCAGGGAGTCGCGGGCGATCGAGTTCGCCCGCTGAGCGGCCCGTCCGCCGGCGCGGACGGACGGGCGGGTCCTCAGCCGACCGTGAGGTTGATGGGTTCGACGCCGCGGGGCTCGAAGCCGAGCGTCTGGCCGTAGAACGCCAGCTCGGCCTCCAGGCAGCGGATGACGGTGTCGGCCCGCCGGAAGCCGTGCGACTCGCCCTCGAACGTGAGGTAGGCGTGCGGAATCTTCTTTCCGGCGAGCGCCAGCGCGAAGCGCTCGGACTGGTCGGGCGGCACGACCGGGTCGTTCAGGCCCTGCAGCAGCAGGACGGGGCACGCGGTCTTGTCGGCGCTGCCGAGCGGGGAGCGCTCCTCGTAGGCGCGTTCGAATCCGGGCAGGGGGCCGATCAGCCCGAACAGGTAGTGGGATTCGAAGTCGTGGGTGGCTTCGGCGAAACTCTGCAGGTCGCTGATCCCGTAGTAGGACGTCGCGGCCTTGAACACGTCGGTCCGGGTGATCGCGGCGAGCGTCGTCCAGCCGCCCGCGGAGCCGCCGCGGATCGCGAGCCGGGCCGGGTCGGCGATCCCGCCGTCGACGAGGGCCTGCGCGGCGGCGACGGCGTCCTCGACGTCCACGACGCCCCACTGGCGGCGCAGCCGTTCACGGTAGGCACGGCCGTGGCCGGTCGATCCGCCGTAGTTGACGTCGATGACGCCGATGCCGCGGCTGGTGAAGAACGCCCGTTCCAGGTCGAGGACCGTGGAGGCGCGCCCGGTCGGTCCGCCGTGCACGAACACGACGTACGGCGGGAGTTCGCCCTCCGGCCCGGCGGCCTCGGGGTTGGCGGGCGGGAAGACGTAGGTGTGGACGGGACGTCCGAACGGCCCTTCCAGGCGTTCGGCGCGCGGCTTCGACAGGAAGGCGACGTCGGGAAGTTCGGCCAGTTCGCGGCGCAGCCCCTCGACGCGGCCGGTGACGGTGTCGACCCGCACGACCGATGTCGGCAGGTCGGGGCCGCCGGCGATGCCGACGATCGTCGTGCCGTCCGTGGACAGCTGCGGCTGCCAGTGCCCGTAGGGGACCTCCAGGTCGACGAGGTCGAGCGTCTCGGGGTCGTAGACGCCGAGGCGCATGTCGCCCTCGCCGTGCAGGACGGCGAGGCGCCCGTCGCCGAGCAGCGCGTACGGCATGCCGCCGAGCTGCCACAGCGGACCGGCGAACTCCTCCTCGGCCGGGTACAGCGCCTGCGGCGACTCGCCGTGCAGCCCGACCTGGTAGATGTTCCACCAGCCCGGCCAGTCGGAGACGACGTACAGGGATTCGTCGTCGCGCCACACCGGTGCCAGCGCCGACTCGGTGAGCCCGCCCTTGACGGTGCGGGGCGCGACGGTGACGCCCTCCTCGATCACCGCCACGCGGATCTCGGTGCCGTCCCAGGGCATGCGGGGGTGGTTCCACTGGACCCACGCCAGGTGCCCGCCGCCGGGGGACGGGGCAGGGGAGGCGTAGAAGTCGGCGCCGGTGACGAGTTCGCGGATCGCGCCGGCGTCGTCGGCGGCGCTGCCGTCGAGGGGGACGGCGACGATGGCGCGCCTGATGCCGGCGGCGGCCGGGTCGTCCGCCGCGGGCGCGGGGGCCTGCGCGTCGCCGGTGGCCTCGGGTTCGGGCTGGGGCGCGGCGATGTGGCCCTCGCACACACACCAGATCTCGGTCCCGTCGGGGGACAGGACGTAGTCGGCGTAGCGCAGCCCGGCGGGGACGGCCGGCTCGGGGGTCAGCGGGTACGGCTTCGGGTCGCCCTCGTCGAGCCGGTGGAGCCGCTGGTCGTCGTAGTTGGAGAAGACGATCGACCGGCCGGCGGTGGTGCGGACCGGCAGGTAGGACCGCCCGCCGTACTCGTGGACGCGGGTGCGGGCGTCCCACGGCGCCTGCAGCAGTTCCGTGCGGTGACCGCCCTGGAGATGGATGACCGTGGTCCGCCCGCCCTCCTCGGGCCGCGTCTCCTGCCACCACACGTCGTTGCCCGCGACGGTGGGGAAGCTGAGGCGCAGCCGGGCGCGGGCGACGTCGGCCGCGGAGATGGGGGAGGGCCATGAGCCAAAGGGAAGGGTCGCACGAGCGGTCATACCAGGAATCGTCCCGCATACGGGGACGTGTTGGGGTCATGACTGGCCGTTTGAACTCGGAAAGATACAAGCGGCCACCAGGCAACTCGCGGGTAACACCGGTGATCAGCGGCCCGCGCCCCCCGAACCGGACCCGGGGCCCGTACGTCGCGGAGGGCGCCGCCGGAACCGGCGGCGCCCTCCGCGTGCGGGCGGGGCGGACTCAGGCCGCTCCGGCCTCGCCGGTGGCCCGGCTTGACATTCCCGGGGCCGGGGGAGGCCCGCCGGTGCCCATGGTCTTGCCCGTGGTCCTGCGGCTGCGGCGGCTGCGCTTCTCCAGCCAGGTCGCGACCCGGCTCAGCGACATGTTGATCGCGATGTAGATGATCGCGACCACGATCCCCGCCTGGAGGACGTTGTTGTGGTAGTTGGCGGGGACCTGCTTGAAGCCCGCCTGCAGGAACTCTCCGTAGGCGATGATGAACCCGAGCGCGGTGTCCTTGAGCAGGACGACGATCTGGCTGACGATCGCCGGCATCATCACGGTGACGGCCTGCGGCAGCAGGACGAGCCGCATGACGCCGTTCTTGCGCAGCCCGATGGAGTAGGCGGCCTCCGACTGCCCCTTCGGGATCGACAGGACGCCCGCCCGCACGATCTCGGCGAGCACCGAGCCGTTGTACATCACCAGGCCGAACACGACCGCGGCGTAGGCGGGCACGGTGACCACGCCGGCGTTGCTCTCCACCCCGAAGATGAAGAAGAAGTAGTCCACCGACATCCGCTGGAGCTGGCCGAACGGGGACTCGGCGATCTCCGGGCTGATCTTGTTGGGAACGAAGAACGCCAGGAAGATCAAGATCAGCAGGGGGATGCCGCGGAAGAACTCGACGACGGCCCCGGCGGGGACCCGGATCCACCAGTGGTTCGACAGCCTGGCGAGGCCGAACACGGCGCCGAACAGCAGGGCCAGGACGGTCGCCATCGCGGCGGCCTTCAGCGTGTTCAGCAGGCCGGGCAGGAGCAGGTGCCGCCAGACCGTCCACTCCGTGAACGGGGTCCACAGCTTCGCCTGGAACTGGTCCTTGTCGTAGAGCCTCCAGATCAGCCCGGCCAGGATCGCCAGGAGCACGACCGAGACGATGACGGTCAGCAGCCTGTTGCGCGTCTGCGCCCGCGGCCCGGGGATGTCGAAGAGTACGCTCGCTTCCTTGCTCACCGCGCCACCGCCATTCGCTTGGCCAGCCAGCCGAAGAAGTATCCGGTCGGCAGCGTGAGGATCAGGAAGCCGATGGCCACGCCGAGGAACAGCGGGATCACCCCGTCCGAGAACGTCGGCTTGTCGACGATCGTCTTGGTCACCAGCGCGACCTCGCCGTAGCTCGCCGCCGCGGCCACCGTCGTGTTCTTGATCATCGCGATGAGGACGCTGCCCATCGGCGCGATGATCGAGCGGAACGCCTGCGGCAGGATGATGATCCGGAGCGACTGGTTGAACGTCAGCCCGATCGAACGGGCCGCCTCGGCCTGCCCCAGCGGGATGGTGTTGATCCCCGAACGCAGGGTCTCGCAGACGAACGCGCCCGTGTAGGCGGACAGTCCGACGACCGCCCACCAGTAGTAGCTCGTCGAGTAGTTGCTGGAGAACTTCAGGGCGAGGATGTCATTGAGTCCCAGGCTGCACATCAGCAGGACCAGCGTGAGCGGCGTGTTGCGCACGATGTTGACGTAGCCCGTGCCGAAGGCGCGCATGACGGGGACGGGGGCGACGCGGAAGCTCGCCATGAGCGTGCCGATGATCAGGGAGAGCACCGCGGCGGCGCCCGCGAGGCGCAGGGTCGCCCAGAATCCTTCGAGGAGTTCCCCGAAGTTGTCGAAGAACGGGCTGAAGTCAAACATTGCTCAACAGTTCCATGGCGTTCCAGCGGTGTCGGGCCATGCCGGTGCGCCCCCGGAAGGACACGTCCTCGCGGGGACGCACAGGCATGACGGGTCGGGCCGGCCTGTGATCAGGCGCAGCCCTCCATCTGCGGGACGGTCTTGACGAGCTTCAGCCCGGTGCCGGCGAAGTGCTTGTCCAGCAGCTGGCCCGCGGTGCCGTCGGAGTACATCTGGTTGATGGCCTTGTTGACGGCCTCACAGGTCTCGGTGTCGCCCTTCTTGATGCCGACGCCGTACTTCTCGTCGGTGAAG
Source organism: Spirillospora sp. NPDC048823 (assembly GCF_043198445.1). NCBI lineage: Bacteria > Bacillati > Actinomycetota > Actinomycetes > Streptosporangiales > Thermomonosporaceae > Spirillospora > Spirillospora sp. NPDC048823. Next base: position 326,287 of record NZ_JBICUT010000003.1, read on the forward strand.
GGGTCGTTGATGACCTTGAAGGAGCCCTTCTGCTGGTTGGCGAACCCGGCGAGGATCAGGTCGTCGGTGCTGACCGCGTCCAGCGCGCCCGACTTCAGCTTGCTCACGCACTCGGAGTAGCTCTGGGCGTCCACCAGCTTGACGCCGGAGATGTCGAGCTTGCCGTCCGGCGGCGGCTCGGTGATGCGGCGGAAGGAGTTGGACCCGGCCGCCTTGCACAGCCGCTTGCCCTTGAGGTCCTTGGTCACCTTGATGTCGTTGTTGTCGGCGTTGACCATCGTGTCCTGGTGGGCAACGTAGTACGGGCCGCCGTACGTCACCTGCTGCTTGCGCGCCTCGGTGATGGAGTAGGTGGCGACCACGAGGTCGACCTGCCCGCCGCCGATGAACGACTCGCGGTTGGCGGAGGTCGTCTCCTTGAACGTGATGCCGCTCTCCGGGACGCCGAGCTGCTTGGCGATGTACTTGGCGACGTCGACGTCGAAGCCGTCGAAGGTGCCGTCGGGCTTCTTCAGGCCCAGTGCGGGCTGGTCGAACTTGATGCCGATGGTCAGCTTCTTGTCGGCCTTGGCCTTCTCGACGACCGTCTTGGCCTCGGTCTTCTCCGTGTCGCTGCCACAGGCGGAAAGCGCCAGTGACAACGCCATCCCCGCCCCGATGAGGGCGCCGAAACGACGTACTCGCATTTCTCGTCCTACCTCTGCTCTCTGCCGGAGCCCCGCGGCTTGGTGGACCATTCTCATCCTCTGCGGACCGAACGGTTCAAGTTCTTGCTGACAAAACCGGAGGCGAGTGATTCAGTGCGTGAGGATCTTGGAAAGGAAGTCCTTCGCGCGGGCGGTGCGCGCGTTGGTGAAGAACTCGTCGGGCGTGTTCTCCTCCACGATCTGGCCGTCCGCCATGAACACGACCTTCTGCGCCGCCCTGCGCGCGAAGCCCATCTCGTGGGTGACGACGATCATCGTCATACCCTCGCGGGCCAGTCCCGTCATGACGTCGAGGACCTCGTTGACCATCTCCGGGTCCAGCGCCGAGGTCGGCTCGTCGAAGAGCATCACCTTGGGCTTCATCGCGAGGGAGCGCGCGATCGCGGCCCGCTGCTGCTGGCCGCCGGACAGCTGGGCGGGGTACTTGGACGCCTGATCGCCGATGCCGACCCGGTCCAGCAGCTCCATCGCGTGCTTCTCGGCTTCCTGTTTGCCCTGCTTGCGAACCTTGACCGGTCCGAGCGTGACGTTCTCCAGGATCGTCATGTGGGCGAACAGGTTGAACGACTGGAACACCATGCCGACGTCGGCGCGGAGCTTCGCCAGGTCCTTGCCCTCCTTGGGCAGTTCCTTGCCGTCCACGAGGATCGTTCCGTCGTCGATGGGCTCCAGCCGGTTGATCGACCGGCACAGGGTCGACTTCCCGCCGCCGGACGGGCCGATGACGACGACCACCTCGCCGGAGTCGACGGTGAGGTTGATGTCCCTGAGAACGTGCAGCTCGCCGAAGTGCTTGTTGACGTGCTCGACCACGACGAGGGGCCGCCCGCCCTCGGGGGCCCGCTCCGGGCCGGGATCTTCCGGCCCGTCCTTGGTGAGGTCGGGCCCGCCTTCGCTGTCCGTCATGCGCTCGGACTTTACGTCATCGGTGACTCCGCTGAAGTTGCCGCGCGGTACCGATACGATCACGAATCCCCATGTCGGGCGGGGTCCGCCGTGGCGGAGAGTGATCATCGCGGCTCGTGTGCGTGGCGGGCCGTCCGTTCGGCGATGTCGCGCCGGGCCCGTACCCTTGGTAACCGTCATGAATGCGCCTATGAATACGGCTGCCCGTACGTACGAGATCCGCACTTACGGGTGCCAGATGAACGTTCACGACTCCGAGCGGCTGTCCGGGCTCCTGGAGGCGGCCGGCTATGTCCGCGCCGGGGATGCCGAACCCGACGTGGTGGTCTTCAACACCTGCGCGGTCCGGGAGAACGCCGACAACCGGCTCTACGGCAACCTCGGCCATCTGCGGCCGGTCAAGGACGGCCATCCCGGCATGCAGATCGCCGTCGGCGGCTGCCTCGCGCAGAAGGACCGCGACACCATCGTCAAGCGCGCCCCCTGGGTGGACGTGGTGTTCGGCACCCACAACATCGGGTCGCTGCCCGCGCTGCTGGAGCGTGCGCGCGTCCAGAGCGAGGCGCAGGTCGAGATCGAAGAGTCGCTCGTGACCTTCCCCTCGACGCTGCCGACGCGCCGCGAGTCGCCGTACGCCGCGTGGGTCTCGATCTCCGTCGGCTGCAACAACACGTGCACGTTCTGCATCGTCCCGTCGCTGCGCGGCAAGGAGAGGGACCGCCGCCCGGGGGAGATCCTCGCGGAGATCGAGGCGCTCGTCGCGGAGGGCGCCCTGGAGGTCACTCTCCTCGGCCAGAACGTCAACGCCTACGGCTCCGGGTTCGGCGCCCTCGCCGCCGCGCCCGACGAGGTCCGCGCGATGACGGCGGGCGGGCAGTCCGCGTTCGCGGGGCTGCTGCGGGCGTGCGGGGACGTCGAGGGGTTGGAGCGGGTCCGGTTCACCTCGCCGCACCCCAAGGACTTCACCGACGACGTCATCGCCGCCATGGCCGAGACGCCGAACGTGACGCCGTCGCTGCACATGCCGCTGCAGGCCGGGTCGGACGCGGTGCTCCGCGCGATGCGCCGCTCCTACCGGCAGGAGCGCTACCTCGGCATCATCGAGAAGGTCCGGGCCGCGATCCCGGACGCGGCGATCACCACCGACATCATCGTGGGCTTCCCCGGCGAGACCGAGGCCGACTTCGAGGAGACCCTGCACGTGGTGCGGGAGGCCCGGTTCTCGTCGGCGTTCACGTTCCAGTACTCCAAGCGTCCGGGCACCCCGGCGGCGACCATGGACGGGCAGGTGCCGAAGGACGTCGTCCAGGAGCGGTACGAGCGGCTGGTCGCCCTTCAGGAGGAGATCTCCTGGGAGGAGAACAAGAAGCAGCTCGGCCGCACCCTGGAGGTCCTCGTGGCCGAGGGGGAGGGCCGCAAGGACGAGGCGACCCGCCGGCTGTCGGGCCGCGCGCGCGACAACCGCCTGGTCCACTTCGGAGTGCCGGAGGAGCCGGTCCGTCCGGGCGACATGGTCACGGTCGAGGTCAGCTACGCCGCGCCGCACCACCTGGTCGCCGACAAGCCGGTACAGGGTGTCCGGCGGACGCGCGCGGGCGACGCGTGGGAAGCCCGCCAGGGCCGGGAGGCGGGCCGGAGGGGCGTCTCGCTCGGAATGCCGTCGATCGGGCGCCCGGCCCAGGCCGACGCGCCCGCGCCCGGCTGCTCCACCGCCTCCTGAACTCCGTCATGATCGGGTTCGTCCATGTGAGGGGCCCGGCGGCAGGGAGGCAGTGTGCTCGTATCGGCGGCGGTGTGCCCGCATCCGCCCATCCTCGTGCCCGCGATGGCGGGGGAGGCGGCGCCGGAACTCGACGCGCTGCGCACCGCGTGCGATGAGGCGGTCCGCCTCCTGACCGGCCTCCCGGCGGGTCCTGGAGGTCGTCCCACGGGGGCGCCGGGTCGGCCGGGGGATGCGCTGGTCGTCGTGGGCGGTGCCGGGGCGACCCGCTCCTACGGGCCGGGCGCCTACGCGACACTCCGGCCGTACGGCCTCGACTGGACGATCCCCGACGAGCCCGAGGACGGCGCGGAGGCGCTGCCGCTCTCCCTCACCATCGGGCGGTGGCTCCTCCGGCGGCATGACGCCGATCTCGACGCCGGCTACGAGGCGGTCGCCTTCGACGCCTCACCGGAGGAATGCCTCTCACTCGGGCGGCGCCTGGCCGAGTCCGCCGACCGGGTCGCGCTCCTGGTGATGGGCGACGGGTCGGCATGCCGTTCGGAGAAGGCTCCCGGGTACCTCGACGGGCGCGCGCGCCCCTTCGACGAGGCCGTGGCGCGTGCGCTCGCCGGCGCCGACGCCGCCGCCCTGGCAGCGCTGGATCCGGGGCGGGCCGTGGAACTCCAGGCGGCCGGGCGTGCGGCGTGGCAGGTGCTCGCCGGCGCCGCCACGGCCGGCGGGGAGGGCGGCCTGACGGCCGCTCTCCTCGCAGACGAGGCACCGTACGGAGTCGGCTACTTCGTCTCGGCCTGGTCGCGGACGGGTTATGGCTGCTGACCGCCGCCCTGGCCGCCGCCCTGTTCGCCGCTCTGGCCGCTCTGGCCGCCTTCGCGGTCGATGTAGTCGCCGGCCTTCTGCTGGGCCTTGTCGACCTTGTCGGCGTGCTTGCCGCCGGTGCGCTGGTCGAACATGTCCCCCGCCCGATCGACGCCCTGGCGGGCCTTGTCGGGGTTCTGCCCGAGCATCTGCTTGACCTTGTCGACGATGGACACTGAAAATCCCCCCGGATCCCTCGTCTCGTCGGTGGTGCCGCGCGTTCGCGCACAACACCCGTACATCCCGCCTATACCCGTTCTCTTGCCACAATCGATCCTGTGACCTCAGCGAATGGACCCGATGTGATCGCGGTCGTCGGCGCGACCGCCGCCGGCAAGTCCGATCTCGCCGTCGAACTGGCCCTCCGGCTGGACGGGGAGGCGGTCAACGCCGACTCGATGCAGCTGTACCGCGGCATGGACATCGGCACGGCGAAGCTCACCGCGGACGAGATGCGCGGCGTCCCCCACCACCTGCTGGACGTCTGGGACGTGACCGAGACTGCGAGCGTCGCCGAGTACCAGCGGCTCAGCGCCGACGCGATCGCGCGGATCCGGGGACGGCACCGGGTGCCGGTCCTGGTCGGCGGCTCCGGCCTGTACGTGCGGGCGGCGCTCGACCACCTGGAGTTCCCCGGGACGGACCCGGCCGTCCGGGCACGGCTGGAGGAGGAGCTGGCGCACGCCGGTCCGGGCCCGCTGCACGATCGGCTGCGCGGTCTCGACCCGGCCGCGGCGGAGGCGATCCTGCCGAGCAACGGCCGCCGGATCGTCCGGGCGCTGGAGGTCATCGAGATCACCGGCCGGCCCTTCACCGCGACCCTGCCCGAGCACCGCTACCGCTACGGCTCGGTCGTGCAGGTGGGGCTGAGCGTCCCCCGCGGCGAGCTGGACGACCGCATCGCCCTGCGGGTGGCGCGGATGTGGGACGCGGGGCTGGTCGGCGAGGTCCGCGAGCTGGAGAGGCGGGGTCTGCGGGACGGCCTGACCGCCGGGCGCGCCCTCGGCTACGCGCAGGTCCTCCGGTTCCTGTCGGGGGAGTTGACGCAGGAGCAGGCCATGGAGGACACCGTCCGGACGACCCGGCGGTTCGCCCGCCGGCAGGAGTCGTGGTTCCGCCGGGATCCCCGCGTCCGATGGCTTCCCTACGACGCCCCGGACCTGGCCGGCCGCGCTCTCGCCCTGGTCGGCTGAGGCGTCCGGAGACGCAATATGATCGGGGGATGCGGTTTGTCAAGGGGCACGGTACCGAGAACGATTTCGTGATCCTGCCCGACCCGGACGGCGTCCTGGACCTCACCCCGGAGGCCGTGGCCCGGTTGTGCGACCGGCGGGCCGGGATCGGGGCCGACGGCGTCCTGCGGGCCGTCCGGACGAAGGCCGCGGGAGCCGGGGCGGACGCGGAGGGCGGCGCGGGCGCCGAGTGGTTCATGGACTACCGCAACGCCGACGGCGGCATCGCCGAGATGTGCGGCAACGGGATGCGCGTCTTCGCCCGCTACCTCGTCGACGCCGGCCTCGCCGCCCCCGGGGAGTGGGACGTGGCGACCCGCGCGGGGCTGCGGCGCGTGACGCTCGGCACGTCCGGCGACGTGTGCGTCGACATGGGCCCGGCCGACGTCCTCGGCTCAGGTGAGGCGTCCATGGCGGGCGCCCTGTTCCAGGGCGAACGCGTCTCCGTGGGCAACCCGCACCTGGCGTGCCGGGTGGACGGGCCGGTCGCGGCGCTGGACCTGTCACGGGCACCCGCATTCGATCCCGGCGTCTTCCCCGACGGGGTGAACGTCGAGTTCTTCCGCGCGGTCGGGGAGCGGCACCTGGAGATGCGGGTGTACGAGCGGGGCTCCGGCGAGACCCGCTCGTGCGGTACCGGCACGGTGGCGGTCGCCGCGGCGGCGGCCCTGGGCGCCTCCGGCCCGTCCGAGTGGACGGTGGACGTCCCCGGCGGGCGGGTGACCGTGGCCCTCGACGCGGAGACCAGCCGCCTGACGGGTCCGGCGGTGCTGGTCGCCGAGGGCGAGACCCGTCCCGGCCTGATCTAGCGGAGACCCGGTCCAACCAGGGTCGGAGCCGCGTTCCGGCTCGTCCCGGCTCGAACGGGACAGGTGTCCCTCACCAACGGGACCATCAGCCGCATAACTTCGTTCATGCACACCCTCTGGTGAATGGCCCGTATGGATCGGGATGGGAGCCCCGTTCCGTACGGAGCCTGAGGGCCGGTGGCGACCTTCTTGGCGGGGGGCGGTCACCGGCCCTCCCACCCGGGTGAGGGCCGAAGGGGCCGGACGGCCTGGCCCGGCCCGGATGATGCGGGCGGGCGTCAGGAACGGACGCCGTTGACGGGGAGCCTGGCGCGGACGAGCGTCCCCCCTTTGGGCCCGGGGCTCACGGTGCAGGAGCCGCCCAGCTCGGCCGCACGTTCCCGCATGGAGGACATGCCGATGCCGGATCGCACCTGTGAGGGCAGGCCGACGCCGTCGTCGTCGACGGTGACGTGCAGGTCGCCGTTCAGGTGCAGCCGGACGAGCGCGGACCCGGCCTTGGCGTGCCGGTGCACGTTGGTGAGCGCCTCCTGCACGATCCGGTACGCGGCGACCTCGGCGGCCGCCGGCAGACCTTTGAGATCGCCCTCCACCTGGACGTCCACTCTGGGACCGTCGCCCGTGGCGACGACCCCGCCGAGCGCCTGGATCGCGCCCTCCAGCCCCAGATCGTCCAGCGCGGGCGGCCGGAGCCCGTACACGAGCTCCCGGATGTCGCCGATGGTGCTCCCCATCGTCGCGCGGAGCTCCTCCAGCAGCGCGTCCACCGCATGGGGGTCGGTCTTCAGCGTGATGCGCGCGGCGTCGACCGTCATCGCGAGGCTCGCCAGCGTCGGGCCGAGCCCGTCGTGCAGGTCGCGCCGCAGCCGCCGGCGCTCCTCCTCCCGGGTGCGCAGGATGTGCTCCCGGGACCGCTGGACGTCCGCGGCGAGCCGTACCGCGTTGGACAGTTCGGCGAGGTTGCGGGCCAGGATGCCCGAGAGCCGCGCGTCCGGCGACCGGGTGACGCCGAACAGCAGCCGGCCCACCGGCTCCCCGTGCCAGACCAGCGGGATGAGCTGCGGCCGGTCGCCGAGCACACCGTCCTCGGCCGAGATCGTCCGGCCGTCGCGGTCCAGGACCTCGATCACGACGCCGGTGGCGTGCAGGGCGGACCGCGCCACCTCGGCGGCCACGGCGAGCGCCGCGGCCGGGTCGGCGGCGGTCTGCAGCCGGCGGTTGAGGCGGTCGGCGATCCGGTACGGGTCGCGCTCGCCGTGGATGAACCCGTCCACCGTGCGCTGCAGCCGCCGCCGGACGGGCTCGAACACCGCGCCCGCGACGATCGCCCCGGCCAGCCCGGAGAGGGTTCCCTGGCCGTGGGCGAGCAGGCTCGCCGCGCCGACCAGCGCGAAGTACACGCCGGTGATGACGGCGACGAGCCCCGCGTACACCAGCGTCCGGCTGACCACGAGATCGATGTCGTAGAGCCGGTAGCGGGTGATCGCGATGGCGATGCAGACGGGGACGGCGACGATGGTGACGTTGCGCAACGGATCCCCGATCATGCTGTTCTCGCCGACGTAGATGACCGCCTGGGCGACGATGCCGGGATAGACGACCCAGGCGATCTGCCGCCGGACGTCCGGGGGCGACCGGACGAACCGCACGGCCACCGAGAGCAGCCCGGCGGCCAGGGTGCCGAGGATGGCCACGGTGATGGCCACCGGGATCCCGCCGAACGGATACGTCGACACCCCGTTGTGCCAGCGGCGCACGTCGGGGTCGATCGTCAGGTGGACGCAGACGATCACCGGGATGAGGCAGGCCAGCACGAGCACCGGCCGGAACCAGCGCGACACGAGCCGCCCGTCCGGGAAGATCAGCGGCAGGACGAGCGTAAGGGCGTAGGTGTCAATGGCCCACAGCCAGATGCTGAGCCAGGTGAGGAAGGCGGTCCCGGTCCAGTGGCGGAGCTCGAACCACGGGGCCATGTTGAGCGAGAGGACGTAAACGGCGGCGCTGAAGCCGGATCCGAGCATGAGCCAGCCGACCGTCAGCCTCGGCCGGTGCCGCAGCAGGACGGCGGCCACGGGCGTCCAGGCGATCGCGACGAGGATCTCCGGATGCCACCAGACCATCCGCAGGTCAGAGGGCAGCCGGGTACCGATCACGAACGATGCGGCGACGAGCAGGACGGCGCCGAGCGCCACCGGGACAGCGACGCGTGCCGCCCCGGGGTCCTGTTCTGCCGTCTCGACCATGCCCACCCCAGACCAAAAGTAATGGAATGTTAAAGCGTCTTGCCCCTGTCCTGCAGACGTCAGGGCGTCCGCCTCAGGACACCGGGACCCCCTTCCGAGGACACTGACCCCGTCGCGGCGCGGTGGCGCGTGCCGTGATGGTAACCGCGGAAACCGGCGGATAGAACCGTAGGCGCAGGTCACGGTCGCCCGGTGGGAGCCACCGGGCGATGTCTCCGCGCCGCCTGCCGGTGCCCGGCAACGCGGTGCGGGCGGCGGCTCTGAGCCCTTCACAGGGGCGGGTTCGGATCGCCGCCGGTGCCGGAACGGCCGGAATGGGCCGCGGACGCGGCGACGCACAGCCGGATGGAGGCCGCGTCAGGTCGGCAGAGTCAACATGCTTTCGCGAGTGAGCGCCCGCACTCCGCGCCGCAGTTCTTCCGGGGAGAAGTCCCCGAGGACGAGCCGCTGCACGAGAAAACCGGGCACGACGGCGAACAGCGTCTTGCCGACGGCCACGACGTCGGTGTCGGCGGGAAGGAACCCGGCCTCGACCAGCCGGCGCATGTAGGACGTCCACGTCTCCCGGAGACCGGTGACGTTGGCGGCGGCGTAGGTGGCGATCTCCGGGTCGTGCAGGGCGAGGGCCCACGCCTCCGGCGCGAGCCGGAGCGGGCCGTCATCGCCGGACAGGTCGACGACCTTGGCCGCGAGCTGCTCGATCACCTCGTCCAGCGGCAGGAGGGGGTCGCCGCGCGAGAGTTCGTCGAAGAACGCCTGCATGTCGCCGACGACCGTCGAGATGTTGGCCTCGATGATCTCGTTCTTGCTTTTGAAGTAGCGGTAGACGGCGCCGGCCGAGAGCCCGGCCTCGGCGAAGATGTCCTGCATGGACGTCGCGTGGACGCCCTTGCGGATGAAGCAGGCGCGGGCCGCGTCCACGATCTGACGGCGCCGCCGCTCGAGATGCTCTTCGCTGACCCTCGGCATGGCCCCAAGATAAAACGAACGTTCGTTTCTTGACAAGTTCGGTCCCCGGCTGTGACGCTGCAAAAGAGAACGGACATTCGCTTTATTTGGGAGGCCGAGCATGCGATCGTCCCTCGCCCGGCGCACCGCCGGCGTCGTCGCGGCCGCCGCGCTGCTGCAACTCGTCATGATCATCGCCTTCGCCTGGCCCGCCGCGCGGGTGGCGCCGCGCGACGTCCCGATCGTCGTGACCGGCCCTCAGGCCGCCACCGTCGCGGAACGGCTGGACCGGGAACGGCCGGGGGCGTTCGACGTCCTGACCAGGCCGGACGAGGCCGGTGCGCGGGCGGCGATCGCCGACCGGAAGGCGTACGGCGCCATCGTCGCGACGCCGTCCGGCCCCAAGGTGCTCACCGCCTCGGCGGCCTCGCCGGTCATCGCCCAGCAACTCGGCGCGCTGGCCCAGAGGCCCGCCCCGGAGGGGACTGTGCCCGTCTCGCCCGTCCCGCCCGTCCAGGACGTCGTCGCCGCCGACTCCGACGACCCGCGCGGGGCCGGATTCGGCGCCCTCGCGCTACCGCTGGTCATGTCCGGGCTCGCCGCCTCCGTGCTGCTGGCGTTCGCGATCCCCGCGGCCGCGTGGCGCGCCGCCGGTGTGGTGCTGTTCGCCGGGCTCGGAGGCCTCGGCGTGGCGGGGATCGCGCAGGGCTGGCTGTCGCTGCTGCCCGGCCCGTACCTCGCGCTCGCCGGGGCCATGGCCCTGGCGATCCTCGCCGTGACCGGCACCCTCGTCGGCCTCGCCACGGCCCTCGGGCGCGCCGGGCTCGGCATCGGCTCGCTCACGCTGCTGCTCCTCGGCAATCCGCTGTCGGCCGCCGCCTCCGGGCCGGAGATGCTGCCCCAGCCGTGGGGCGATCTCGGCCAGATGCTCCCGCCGGGCGCGGCGGTGTCGCTGCTGCGGTCGACGGCCTTCTTCGACGGCGCGGGCGCCGCGGGACCGCTGGCCGTCCTGGTCGCCTGGGCCGCCGCCGGGTTCGCGCTCCTGGCCGTCGGCGGGCTGCGGGGACGTACCGGTGAGGAGGCCGCGCGCGGCCGCGAACCCGCCCTCGCCTGACATCGAACGCCTTCTCCGGGCTTTTCCCAACGCTGTACGTAATCGGCCAGTAGCATTCTGTGCTTCTGCCGGACGGCCCGGAGGGGGGACATGGGGGCGTTCCTGCTGCGCCGGGCGGCGCGCCACCTGGTGCTGGCCGTCCTGGCCACGAGCCTCGCCTACCTGCTCGCCGCGGTCGCGCTCGATCCGCGCGCCGGCTACGAGGGCCGGGCGCCCCGGCCGCCCGAGGCGGTCATCGACGCCCGGCTCAGCGCCCTCAACCTCAACGACCGGACGCCGCTGGCCGACCGGTACCGCACGTGGGCCGCGGGCGTCCTGCGCGGCGACCTCGGCCGTACATGGGACGGGGAGCCGGTCGGCGCCGAGTTATGGCGGCGGCTCGGTGTGAGCCTGCGGCTGGTGCTCCCGGGGGCCGTCCTCGGGTGCGTGCTCGGCGTCCTCCTCGGCGCTCACGCGGCCGTGCGGCGCGGGCGGGCGGCCGACCGGCTCATCACCCTCGGATCATGCCTGCTGCTGGCCGTCCCCGTGTTCGTGCTGGCGGTGCTGCTGCAGCTCGCCGCGACCAAGGCCAACCAGGTCATGGGCGTGCGGGTCTTCGTGTGGGTCGGTGAGTCCACGCCCGGCGCGTCCTCCGGGCCGGCCGGCCGGGCGCGGCACCTGGTGCTGCCGACGGCCACGATCGCGCTCGCGCAACTCGCCGTCTACTGCCGGTACCAGCGCGGCATGATGCTGGACGTCCTGCACGCCGACTTCGTGCGCACCGCGCGCGCCAAGGGGCTGCGGCGGCGGAGCGCCCTGCTGCGGCACGGGCTGCGCATCGCGCTGATACCGATGACGACCTACATCGCCTATGCGTCCGGATCCCTGGTTCTCGGCGGCGTGTTCGCGGAGAAGGTCTTCGGCCGGCACGGGCTGGGGGAGTGGCTGGTCGACTCCGTCTCGCGCGGGGACGTCAACGCGGTCGCGGCGATCGAGTGCGTCGCCGTGTGCGGGGTCCTGCTCGCCGGGCTGGTCTCGGACGTGCTGCACGGCGTCCTCGACCCGCGCGTCAGGGACGCGACGTGACCGCCCGGCGCGGGGCGCGGAGCCGGCGGGCCACCGCGGGGCTGGCTCTGCTCGGGCTGGTGATCTCGCTGGTGTTCGCCGGGCCGCTCGTCTCGCCCTGGGGCTGGGACGTTACGGACTTCACGGCCTTCGATCAGGGGCCGTCCGCGCGGCACTGGCTCGGCACGACGCAGAGCGGCCGCGACGTCTTCGCCCTCACCCTGCGGGGCGCGCGGATGTCGCTGCTCATCGGCGTGTTCGCCGCCGTGATCTCGACCGGGCTCGCCGCCGTCGTCGGCACCGCGGCCGGCTACGCGGGCGGCCGGGCCGACCGGATCCTGATGCGCGGCGCCGACCTGCTGCTGGTCCTTCCTCCCCTCCTGATCGTCGTGGTGCCGGCGCCGCGGATCTCCGGGGGCGTGCCGGTGCTCGCGGCACTGCTGGCCGCGTTCATGTGGATGTTCACGGCCCGGATGGTGCGGGCCATGACGGTCTCGCTGCGCGAGCGTGAGTACGTGCTGGCCGCCCGGTTCCTCGGGGTGGGCGCGCCACGCGTGATCGTCCGGCACGTCCTGCCCCAGCTCGCGTCACTGCTGGCCGTCGACGTGAGCCTGAACGTCGGCGTCGCGATCATCGCGGAGAGCGGCCTGTCCTACCTCGGTCTCGGTGTGCGGCCGCCGGACGTGTCGCTCGGCACGCTGATCGCCGACGGCCATGGCGCCGCGGCCGCCCGTCCATGGCCGTTCGGCTTCGCCGCCGGGCTGCTCGTTCTCGTCGTCGTCGCGGTGAACCTCCTGGGTGACGGGCTGCGCGACGTCCTCGATCCTGTCCGGGACGGGAGTTGACCGTGCTGCGGGTCACGGATCTGACGGTTCGTTACACACCCGATGTGCATGCCGTCCGGGGTGCGGGGTTCACGGTCGGGGCGGGCGAGGTGCTCGGGATCGTCGGTGAATCGGGCTCCGGCAAGACCGCGCTCGCACTCGCCGTGATGGGGCTTCTGCCCGAGAGCGCCCGTGTCGCGGGCTCGGTGCGGTTGCGCGGTGAGGAGTTGCTCGGGCGGTCGGACACCGAACTGTCGCGGGTGCGCGGCAAGGAACTGTCCATGGTGTTCCAGGATCCGCTGTCCGCGCTTACGCCCGTCCACACGGTGGGTGACCAGATCGCGGAGACGGTCCGGATCCACTCTGGAGCTTCGCGCGCGGTGGCGCGTGCACGGGCCGTCGAACTGCTCGATCTGGTCGGGATTCCAGGGGCGGCGCGGCGCGTCCGTGCCTACCCGCATGAGTTCTCAGGCGGTATGCGGCAGCGCGTGATGATCGCCATGGCGATCGCCAACGCCCCGGCCGCGATCGTCGCGGACGAGCCGACGACCGCCCTGGACGTGACCGTTCAGGCGCAGGTGCTGGACGTCCTGCGGGTCGCCAAGGAGGCCACCGGCGCCGCGATCGTCCTCATCACTCACGACCTCGGGGTCGTCGCCGGATTCGCCGACCGCGTCATGGTGATGCGCGCCGGGCGAGCCGTGGAGTCCGGGCCGGTGGAGCAGGTCTACCGGCGCCCGGCGACGCCGTACACGAGCAGGCTGCTGCGGTCGATTCCTCGTATCGGTGAGCGGCCGGTGCCTCCGTCCCGGCCGGATCGTCCCGTCGTGCTCGAAGTCGACGGTCTCGTCCGGCACCACCCGCTGTACAAGGGGACGCTGCTGCGGCGCCGGGCCGGGACGGTGCGCGCGGTGGACGGCATCGGGTTCGACGTCCGGGAGGGCGAGACTCTGGCGCTGGTCGGGGAGTCGGGGTGCGGCAAGACCACGGCCCTGATGGAGATACTCCGGCTGTCGCGTCCGCAGGGCGGGCGCGTCGCCGTCTTCGGACAGGACACGGCGGCCCTGCGCGCCGCCGACCGGAAGGCGCTGCGGCGCGATGTCCAGGTGGTGTTCCAGAACCCGTTCTCGTCTCTGAACCCGCGGATGCGTGTGGAGAACATCCTCGCCGAACCGCTGACCACGCACGGTGTACCCGCGATGCGGGCGAGGAGCCGGGCCAGGGAACTGATGGAGCTGGTGGGTCTGGAGCCCGATCACGCCAGGCGCTACCCCCATGGTCTCTCCGGTGGGCAGAGGCAATGTGTCGGCATCGCCAGAGCGCTGGCCTTGGAACCACGGCTGCTGCTCCTGGACGAACCTGTCGCGGCCCTGGACGTGTCCGTTCAGGCCGACGTCATGGCGCTTCTGGAGCGTCTGCGCAAGCGGCTCGGTATGGCGTACCTGCTCGTCGCCCACGACCTGGCCGTCGTCCATGGCCTGGCCGATCGCGTCGCCGTCATGTACTCGGGGCGCATCGTCGAGATCGGGCCGGTGGCCGGCGTGTACGGCGCGTCCACCCATCCGTACACGCGCACGCTGCTGGACGCCGTCCCGCCGGCGGATCCGCACCTGGAACGGCGTCGCCGCCGCGCCCTCCTGCGGGGAGACCCACCCGACCCCGCTTCTTCACCGGGCGGGTGCCGTTTCCGGTCCCGTTGCCCGCGCTACGCCACGCTCACCGCCGTCGAGGGAGCCCTGTGCAAGGAACACGATCCCGAATCTCGTCCCGTGCGATCTGGGGGAGGCGTCGACCACTTCGTGGCGTGTCACCATCCCCTCGCCGAAGTCGGGGACGGGCGGTGAAACGGACGTTCGGCGCCGTCCTCCTCGGCGCCGCGACGCTGAGCGGCTGCGGCGGCCCCGGGCCGGAGGGCTCCACTTCCCACGCGTCCGGGCGGCTGCCCGCGTCCGACGTCAACCCGACCCCGCGCGAACGTGTCGCGGACGGCGGGACGCTGCGCTGGCCGCTGCCGGAGTCCCCGTCCCAGTGGAACTTCCACCACGTCACGGGCACCACGGGGGCGGTCGAGCGCGTCATCCGCGGCGTCCTGCCCTACCTGATGCGGGCCGATGAGAAGGCCGTCCCGCGACCCGTCCCCGAATACCTGCGGTCGGCATCGCTGAAGCGCACCGGGCAGGGCCAGACCATCACGTACCGCCTCAACCCACGGGCCAGGTGGTCGGACGGCCGCCCCATCGGCTACGCCGATTTCGTGGCGCAGGCACGCGCGCTCTCAGGACGCGACCCGCGATACGAGGTCTCCGCCGTCACCGGTTACCGCCGCATCAAGCGCATCGAACGAGGCCCCGGCGAACACGTGGTCGAGGTGACCTTCGACGGGACGTACGCGGACTGGCGAAGCCTGTTCAGCCCGCTCTACCCCGCCACCGTGTACTCCGACCCACGCGCGTTCAACACGGGTTGGACGAACCGCCTGCCCGTCACGGCCGGCCCGTTCAAAGTCCGGGAGATCGACCGGACCGCCAAGACGGTGACGATGGTCCGCGACCCCGCCTGGTGGGGTCCGCGCGCGAAACTCGACCGCATCCTCTACCGCGCGATGGACCCCAGCGCGACGCCCGGCGCGTTCGCCAACCGCGAGATCGACCTCATGGACATCGGCCTCGACGCGGGCGCTCTGCGGCGCGTCCAAGGAGTGAGCGGCGCCACCGTCCGCCGGGCGGGCGGCCCCGACTGGCGGCATTTCACGCTGAACGCCGCCTCACCGGTCCTGTCCGACGTGCGGGTGCGGCGGGCCGTCATGCTCGGCATCGACCGGCGCGCCATCGCCCGGTCCGACCTGTCCGGCCTCGGGGTGCCGGTGCGGACGCTCGGCAACCACTTCTACGTCAACACCCAGGACGGCTACCGGGACAACTCCGGGGAGTTCGGCGTGTACGACCCGGAACGCGCCAGGCGGCTCCTGGACGAGGCGGGCTGGAAGCCCCGCGGGAAGTACCGCGCCCGGGACGGACGCACGCTGGCGCTGCGTTTCGTCGTCCCGGCCGGCGTTCCGATCAGCAAGCGTGAAGGGGAACTGACGCGGGCGCTGCTCGAACGCGTCGGCGTCCGTGTGGACATCGAACCGGTTCCCGCCGACGACGCGTTCGGCCAGTACGTCACCCCCGGGAACTTCGACATCGTCCCGTTCTCCTGGCTGGGCACGTCCTTCCCGGTGTCGCCGATGAGATCGGTGTTCGCGCAACCGCACGGCGACCGGATCCAGCAGAACTACTCCCGTATCGGCAGCGAGGCCATCGACGCCTCGATGGAGCGCGCCATCGCGGAGGTCGACCAGGCGAGAATTCACGTCCTTGTGAACAGGGCCGACCGGCTCATCTGGCGCCAGGCGTCGGTCTTGCCGCTGTACCAGCGTCCCCAGCTCGTCGCCACGCGCGGGGACCTGGCCAATCTGGGCGCCTGCGGCTTCTTCCAGCCCGCCTACCAGGACATCGGGTTCACGAAGCCGTCTCAGCCCCGGTCGTAGAGGGTCAGGGGAACACGAGCCGGATGCCCTTGAGGTCGCTGGTGTACCGGGCGTTCCACACGAACAGCCGCAGGTCGCCGGCGGAGATCTCTTCGTTGACCGGGAGGTCGGAGGCGATCCGCACCACGTAGGAGGCACCCGCCGGGATCATCATGCTGCCGTTCTCGTCGGTGGGCGGCTTCGCCCCGTCGACCCGGGCGGTGATCTCGGAGTGATTGGGGAGCGTGCACATCTCGTCGGGGATGCCCGCCTGCGGCATGCACCGCTCCTGCGCGGACGCCGGAACCTGCGCCTTCGGCATGAACAGGTCGGCTGGATAGTCCAGCAGCACGGGCCGCCGCTGGCTGTTGGTGAGGACGTAGTCCGCGTAGGCGTACGTCGTCCCCGACGGCGGGGGCTCGGTGGCGCCGAGGGGCTGCGGGGTCGTTCCGGCCTTCACGGCGGCGAGGCTGTAGCCGTATCCCTCCGGGGTGGTGAACCCGATCGGGGGTCCGGTCTTCGGGGCGGGCACCGACGGACCCTCCGGCGCGACGCTTCCCTGACCTGCCAATGTCGGCCGAGCGGCCTCTCCGCCCGGGTCGTCGCCCGGCCGGATGATCACGATCGCCGCGGCCACCGCGGCGATGCCGAGGGCGCCGGTGAGGGCCCCGGCGAGCCCGAGCCTCCCCGCGTTGCGCTTCTTCCTCCGGTGGTTCATGCGGTACGGCTGGTAGTTGTTGGACATGGTCTGCGTGCTCCCTTGGGCCACTCCAAGATCGGTAAGCGCGTCCTGTCTCAAGGAGCCAGACACGATACAGGACGCCCGGATTCGGCGGCGTTCCTGGTCACGGGGCTACGAATCGGCTGCGATGAGGGCGTCGCGACCCAATCCCCGTAGGGAGGCGTCCAGCACCTGCGCGGTGTGCGCGACCGCGATGCCGGCGCCGCGCCGGTGCAGCGCGGTGGCGATCTGCATGGAGCAGCCGGGGTTGGCCGCGACGAGTAGTTCGGCTTCCGTGGCGTCCACGTTCACCGCCTTTCGGTCGCCGAGTTCTCCGGCGGCCTCCGGCTGGAACAGGTTATAGGTCCCGGCGGATCCGCAGCAGATGTCGGGTTCGGCGATCTCCCGGACGGTCAGCTCCGGAATCGCGGCCAGCAACGCCCGGGGCTGGCTGCGGATGCCCTGCGCATGGGCCAGATGGCACGCGTCGTGGTAGGCGACCGTGACCGGTAGTGGCCTCCGCTTCGCGCGGGGCCCGAGTTCCACGAGGTACTCCGCGAGGTCGCGGGTCTTGGCCGACAGCGCCTCCGCCCGCCGCGCCCAGGCGGGATCGCCGGCCAGCAGCGCCCGGTACTCCTTCATCGCGGACCCGCAGCCCGCGGAGTTCACCACGATGACGTCGACGGACTCGAACGTCTCGACCGTCCGGCGGGCGAACGCGCGGGCCTCCTCCTCGCGGCCGGAGTGCAGGGACAGCGCCCCGCAGCAGCCCTGATCCCGGGGGATGACCACGTCGCAGCCTTCGAGGGCCAGGACACGGGCGGTGGCCGCGTTGACGCCGGGGAAGAACTCGCTCTGCACGCAGCCGGTCAGCATCCCGACCGTGGCGCGGTGTTCACCGCGCGCGGCGACGCGTTCCGGCAGCCTCGGCGCCCTGCCCAGAGGCGGCGCGAGCCGTTCCATGGCGGCCACCGACGGCGAGATGCGTTCCAGTACGCCGCTACGCCGGACGAGCCGTTCCAGACCCGACTTCTGGTACGCGCGCAGTGGGCCGCGCAGAGCACGGAGTCTCCGCTTGTACGGGAACAGATTGAAGACCATCTCCCGTATGGCCCGCTCCTTGAGCGAACGTGGGTGCTCGCGTTCGACGTCGGCCCGGGTCATCTCGATGAGCCGGTCGTACTGCACGCCGGACGGGCAGGACGTCACGCACGCCATGCATCCCAGGCAGGCGTCGAAATGCTGGACCATCGCGCCGCTGAGCGGCTCTCCGTCCGCGTGCTGCTGCATGAGGTGGATGCGGCCTCTGGGCGAGTCCATCTCCTCGCCCCACAGCACGTACGTCGGGCACGTCGGCAGGCAGAAACCGCAGTGCACGCAGTCGCTGAGCAGGTTCGGCAGGTCGTCTTCGGCGCTCATCAGATACCTCCAACGAAACGGCCGGGGGACAGCCGGTGATCCGGGTCGAACTGGTCCTTCACGCGCCGCATCAGCGTGAGGGCCGGGACCGGGCCCCACACGTCGACGCCGGCGCGCACCTCTTCCGGCGCGTAGCGGACGACGGCGCCGCCGCGGTGCCGGGCCAGCACGTCCCGCAGGCGGCCCAGGACGTCGGCGACGTCGTCCGGCGACGATCCGGCGGGGAGCCCCACATGGCCGTGCCCGTCGCCGCTCCACGTGACGGCGGCGTCCGGGCCGGGCACGGCGAGGACGTCGCGGAGGGCGGACGGCGAGGCGGTGATGTCGATGAGGGTGGTGCCGTCCGGGTACCGTGCCCAGCCGTCCGGTGCGGTCTCTGAGATTTCGGCGTTCTCGCCGAGGAGATCCGCGGTCTGCCGAGCGCGCGCGGCGACGCCCTCCTGGACGCCCTCTAGGGCGACCACAACCGTCCCTGGGCTGATGTACTCGACGGCGCTGGGCGCCGCAGGGGAGTGCAGAACGGTCTGGACGGCGTCGTGCGCATCCTCAGGCCCGTTCACGGCGCACGTCACATAGGCGGTCGCCGCAGGGACGGGATGCAGGCGGAACGTGGCGTCCACGATGAGGCCGAGGGTTCCGTACGAGCCGCAGAAGAGCCGCCCCAGGTCGTACCCGGCGACGTTCTTGACGACCTTGCCGCCGGAACGCGCGACCTGACCGTCCGCCCGGACGATCGTGAGCCCGATGACCAGGTTGCGGGGCGTCCCGTACAGCGAGCGGAGCGGGCCGGCCGCGCCGGTGGCGATCGTCCCGCCGACGGTGGAACCCGGCAGGGGGAGGTCGAGGGCGAGCCTCTGGCCGCGTTCCGCGAGTCGCTCGCCGAGCCGCTCCATCGGCAGGCCCGCCTCCACCTTCGCGACCAGGTCTCCCGCGGCGTGCTCTACGAGGCCGTCCAGCCGGTGGGTGTCGACGAGCAGATCGCACCGCTCCGGGGGCGTTCCCCAGTCCAGGCGGGTCTCGGCGCCGCGCGGGACGACGGCCAGTCCCTTCTCGGCGGCGACGCGCATGACGTCGGCGGCCTCGGCCAGGTTCTCCGGCGCGGCGACGAGAGCGGGCTCGACACCGAGCACGCCCTCCGCCGGCTCACCGGGCCGTACATCGCCGCAGACCTTCGCCAAGGCGTCCAGGGGCCGCATCAGAAGAGGTCCGCCTTTCCTTCGTACGGGTGGGGGCCCTTGCGCACGCCCGGCACCTCGCCGCACAGGCGCGGCGTGGGGAACACCTTGCCCGGGTTGCACAGCCCCGCGGGATCGAATCCGCAGCGGACCATCTGCATGGTGTCCAGATCGGTTTCGGTGAACATGCGCGGCATGTAGCGGGACTTGTCCACGCCGACGCCGTGCTCACCCGTGATGGAGCCGCCGTGCTCGATGCACAGGTCGAGGATCGCGCCCGACACCGCCTCGGCGCGTTCCTCCGCGCCCTCATCCGCGTCGTCGAACAGCACCAGCGGATGCAGGTTGCCGTCGCCCGCGTGGAAAACGTTCGCGACCCGCACCCCCGACTCGGCCGACAGCGCGTCGATGCTCGCCAGGACCCGCGGCAGCGCCGTCCGCGGGATGACTCCGTCCTGGACGAGGTAGGCGGGGCTGATCCGGCCGACCGCGGCGAACGCGGACTTGCGTCCCTTCCAGATCAGCGCCCTCTCCTCGTCGTCGGCGGCGATGCGGATCTCGAACGCGCCCGCGTCCCGGCACAGCCGCTCGACGTCGGCGAACTGCGCCGCGACCTCCGGCTGCGGGCCGTCCAGCTCCACGATCAGCACCGCACCGGCGCCCGGCGGATACTCGCAGCGCACCGCGGCCTCCGCCGCCTCGATCGACAGCGCGTCCATCATCTCGATCGCCGCCGGGACGACGCCAGCGCCGATGATCGCCGACACCGCGGCGCCGCCGGCCTCGATCGAGTCGAACGCCGCCAGCAGCGTCTGCACGGTCTCCGGAACCCGGGTGAGCCGCACCGTGATCTTGGTGGTGATGCCGAGCGTGCCCTCCGCCCCGACGAACACGCCCAGCAGGTCGTAGCCCGGCGCGTCCGCCGACAGCTCGACCAGCTCGCCGTCGGGCGTGACGACCTCGCAGGCCAGGACGTGGTGCGCGGTGAACCCGTACTTCAGGCAGTGCGCGCCGCCGGAGTTCTCCGCCACGTTCCCGCCGACCGAGCAGATCTGCTGGCTGGACGGGTCGGGCGCGAAGTAGTACCCGTACGGGCGGACGGCGCGCGTCACGTCCAGGTTGATCACGCCGGGCTCCACCACGGCCCGCTGCCCCGGAATGTCGATCTCCAGGATCCGGCGCATCCGGGACGTGACGATCAGGACGCCGTCCGTGCGGGGCAGCGCCCCGCCCGACAGGCCCGTCCCCGACCCGCGCGCCACGTACGGCACCCCGGCCGCCGCGCATTCCCGCACGATGGCGGCGACCTGCTCGGCGGTGCCGGGCAGCACGACGACACCGGGCGTCGCGCGGTGGTTGGTCAGCCCGTCGCATTCGTACGTGCGCAGCCGCACCGGGTCGGTGACGACCCGATCGGCCCCGACGAGCGCTTCCAGCCGCAGACCGAGCGCTGTGAGTAGTGGTTCCATCCCCTCCACCATCCTCCCGGCCGCGGACCCACCGCAATATCGGGGCCGGACGACCCGCGGCCGCCCGGCCCGTGCTCCGGCACCCGGGTTCTACGGGAACTGCTGGTAGGCGGGGGTGGTGAGGAACTCGGAGTACTCGTCGGCGAGGGTGACCTCCTTGAAGAGGGTCACGGCCTGGTCGTAGCGGGGTTCGTTGTAGGCGTCGCCCAGTTCGGCCTTGATCTTGCCGAGTTCCTCGTCCAGGAGCCGCTCGACGAGTTCCTTGGTGACCTTCGGGCCGTCCTTGAGCTCGACGCCGTTGTAGATCCACTGCCACACCTGGGAGCGGGAGATCTCGGCGGTCGCGGCGTCCTCCATCAGGTTGTGGATCGCGACCGCGCCGGCGCCGTCCAGCCAGGTGGCGAGGTAGCGCAGCGCCACGTCGATGTTGTTGCGCAGGCCGGTCTCGGTGATGTCGCCGGGGGTGGCCTTGATGTTGAGCAGGTCGGCGGCCGAGACCTCGACGTCCTCGCGGAGCCGGTCGCGCTGGTTCGGCTTGTCGCCGAGGACGCCGTCGAAGACCTCCCGGCAGATCGGGACGAGGTCGGGGTGGGCGACCCAGGAGCCGTCGAAGCCGTCGCCGGACTCGCGGGTCTTGTCGGCCCGGACCTTCTCCAGGGCGACCTTGTTGACCTCCTCGTCGCGGCGGGACGGGATGAACGCCGCCATGCCGCCGATCGCGTGTGCGCCGCGCTTGTGGCACGTCCGGACGAGCAGTTCGGTGTAGGCCCGCATGAAGGGTGCGGTCATCGTGATCGCGTTCCGCTCGGGGAGGACGAAGTCGGCGCCCCGGTCCCGGAACTTCTTGATCACCGAGAAGAGGTAGTCCCAGCGGCCGGCGTTCAGGCCGGCGGAGTGGTCGCGCAGCTCGTAGAGGATCTCCTCCATCTCGAACGCGGCCGGGATCGTCTCGATCAGCACGGTCGCGCGGATGGTGCCGCGGGGGACGTCCAGGCGGTCCTGGGCGAGGTTGAACGCGTCGTTCCAGAGCCGCGCCTCAAGGTGGCTCTCCATCTTCGGCAGGTAGAAGTAGGGGCCCTTGCCCTTGTCGAGCTGCCGGCGGGCCGAGTGGAAGAAGTACAGCCCGAAGTCGAACAGGGAGCCGGACATGGGCTCGCCGTCGACGAGGAGGTGCTTCTCCTCCATGTGCCAGCCGCGCGGCCGGACGACGATGGTCGCCAGTTCCCCGTCGGCCTTGAGGGCGTAGGACTTGCCGCTCTTGGCGTCGGTGAAGTCGATGGTGCGGTCCAGGGCGTCGCGCAGGTTGAGCTGCCCCTCGATCATGTTGTCCCACAGGGGGGTGTTGGCGTCCTCGAAGTCGGCCAGCCACACCTTGGCGCCCGAGTTGAGCGCGTTGATGGTCATCTTCCGGTCCGTCGGGCCGGTGATCTCGACGCGGCGGTCCTCCAGGCCGGGCGCGGGGTCTGCGACCCGCCAGGAGTCGTCTCCGCGGACGCCGGCGGTCTCGGGCAGGAAGTCCAGCGTGCCGCCCGCGGAGAGCTTGCGCTGGCGCTCGGCCCGCGCCTCCAGCAGCTCCTTGCGCCGGGCGCCGAACTCGCGCTGCAGGGCGGCGAGCAGGCCGAGCGCCTCGGGGGTCAGGATCTCCTCGTACCGCTCGCCGAGGGGTCCGGTGACCTCGATGCCTTCCAGTCCAGCCATCAGCCTGCCCTTTCGTATAGCGAAATTTCACTTCTGTTATGTGGAGAACGGTACTCGGCGGTGCCGAGCCCGGTCAAAGCGGGTCCGCTGCCTCCACATCTCCCCGCGCGCGCGTGCGTGAACCCACGCCGATAAGCACGTGACCACCGTGGACGGTGCGTGAGACGATCGCGGGAAGATACGGCCGCGACGCGGCGTTCTACTGAGGACATATGACTGAACCTTTCTCTTCAGACCAGACCCGGAATGCGGACGAGTTCGAGAGCCGGGAAGCCGGCGAGTTCGAGCCCATGACGGGCGAACTCGACCTTGAGGACCGGCGGGCGCTGCGGCGCGTCGCGGGCCTGTCCACTGAGCTGACCGACGTCACCGAGGTCGAGTACCGCGCCCTCCGGCTGGAGCGGGTCGTCCTCGTGGGCGTCTGGACCGAGGGAACGGCCGAGATGGCCGAGAACTCCCTGCACGAGCTGGCGCTCCTCGCCGAGACGGCCGGCTCGGAGGTCCTCGAGGGCCTCGTCCAGCGCCGCTCCCG
Source organism: Spirillospora sp. NPDC048823 (assembly GCF_043198445.1). Classification (NCBI taxonomy): domain Bacteria; kingdom Bacillati; phylum Actinomycetota; class Actinomycetes; order Streptosporangiales; family Thermomonosporaceae; genus Spirillospora; species Spirillospora sp. NPDC048823. The sequence continues at coordinate 349,214 of NZ_JBICUT010000003.1, forward strand.
TCCCGACCCGGCCACCTACATCGGCTCCGGCAAGGCCGCGGAGCTGCGCGACATCGTGATCTCCACCGGCGCCGACACCGTCATCTGCGACGGCGAGCTGGCCCCGAGCCAGCTGCGGCACCTGGAGGAGACCGTCCAGGTCAAGGTGATCGACCGGACCGCGCTGATCCTGGACATCTTCGCCCAGCACGCCAAGAGCCGCGAAGGCAAGGCGCAGGTCGAGCTCGCGCAGCTCAACTACCTGCTGCCGCGGCTGCGGGGCTGGGGCGGGAACCTGTCCCGGCAGGTCGGCGGCCGCGCCGCCGGCGGCATCGGCATCGGCGGACGCGGACCGGGCGAGACCAAGATCGAGCTGGACCGGCGGCGGATCCGCACCCGGATGGCCAAGCTGCGCCGGCAGATCGAGGGCATGTCCAAGGCCCGCGACACCAAGCGCGGCGAACGCCGCCGCCACGCGGTGCCCGCCGTCGCCATCGCCGGCTACACCAACGCGGGCAAGTCGTCCCTGCTCAACCGGCTCACCGGCGCCGGGGTACTGGTGGAGAACGCGCTGTTCGCCACCCTCGACCCCACCGTCCGGCGCGCCGAGACGCCCGGCGGCCGCGCCTACACCCTGGCCGACACCGTCGGGTTCGTCCGGCACCTGCCGCACCAGCTCATCGAGGCGTTCCGCTCGACGCTGGAGGAGGTCACCGACGCCGGGCTGATCCTGCACGTCGTGGACGGCTCCGACGCCGACCCCGAGGCGCAGATCGACGCCGTCCGCGAGGTGCTGCGCGAGATCGACGCCGACGAGATCCCCGAGATCATCGTCATCAACAAGGCCGACGCCGCCGACGACCTCGCGATCGCCCGCCTCCAGCGCCGGGAACCGCACAGCGTCGTCGTGTCCGCCCGCACCGGGTTCGGTATCGAGGACCTTCGCGCGGCCGTCGAGGCCGACCTGCCCGGGCTGGAGAGCGAACTGCACGCCCTGGTGCCCTACGAGCGCGGCGACCTCGTCGCGCAGGTGCACGAGCGCGGTGAAATCCTCAAGCAGGACCATCTGGCCGAGGGCACCATGCTCCACGCCAGGGTCCCGGCCGACCTCGCCGGGGAGCTTTCCCGGTACGAGGCCGTGACCCCGAGCGTCTGACGATCCCGCCGGGTCCAGCCGCCCGGCGGGGTTTCGGCTCGGTTCAGGACGGAGTTCGGACGCGTCTGGAAGCCGTCTCCGGGCCCGTCCTCATTCCCGAACGGTGACAGCTTGCCCAATCGGCTTGACGGTGCGGTTGAATTCCGTACGGTCGTAGAGCCAGGGGCGAGGTGATGGCTGTCGATGCGCTGCGATCAGAGGTTGTCGGGCGGGCCTTCAGTGCACTACCGTGACGAAACCGATATCTCCGGTCTCGTGCCAGTGGTGGTCGCCCGATCACCCGACCCACCGACGGTGAGTCGCCGGCACCCAGTCGGCGTTTCGGATCGAGAGCAGGTGGCCCACTCCATGAAAGATCCAAGCGCCGGAACGAGAACTGGTGGCCCGCCTCGGCTCCACGGCAGGGCCTCGCACCGGAGCGAGAGCGGCCGGCCCGCAGTAACGCCCCACGGCGCCCGGAACCGCGCTGACGCGCGCATGGCCCCGTCCGGGCCGGTGACGCCATGACCGTACGGCTGTTGACGAACATCGGCAGGCTCTGGACGGGCACCGACGTCTGCAGCAACGCCGCGGTGCTCATCCACGACGACCGGATCGTCTGGGCCGGGCCCGCCTCCGACCTCCCGCAGAGCGTCCCCGGCATCATCGACGACATCGTCGACGTCGACCACGTGGAGAACCTGGGCGGCGGCCTGGTCACACCGGGGCTCATCGACGCCCACTCCCACCCCGTCTACGCGGGCAACCGGTGGGCCGAGCTCGCGATGCGCACCAGCGGCTCGTCCCACTCCGCCATCACCGCCGCGGGCGGCGGCGTCAACTCCACCGTGACCGTCACCCGGGGCACCGACCCCTGGACGCTCTGCAACGGCGTCCGTGAACGGCTCCGCCAGTGGATCCTCGCCGGGACGACCACCGTCGAGGCCAAGACCGGATACCACCTCACCCGAGACGGTGAACTCGCCGACATCCGGATGCTGCGTTCGCTCGAAGGCGAACCGTCCATGCCGCGCATCCACGCCACGTTCCTGGCCGCGCACATCCTGCCGCCGGAGTTCTTCGGCCGCCGCCGCGACTACATCGAGGCCGTCCGGCTGTGGGCCGGCGACGCCGCCGTGGCCGGTGCCGACTCGATCGACGTCTACTGCGACGAGGGCCACTTCACCGCCGAAGAGGCACGCGCCCTCCTGCTCACCGGAAAGCGGGCCGGGCTGAAGGCCCGCATGCACGCCTGCGCCAACGAGCGCATCGGCGCGGCCCAGGTCGCCGCCGAGGTCGGCTGCGCCTCCGCCGACCTGCTCACCCAGGCCAACGACGACGACATCAAGGCGCTCGCGCACGCCGGCGTCACCGCCACCGTCTGCCCCGGCAGCGCCCTCAACAGCAGCCGCGCCCCCGCCCCCGTCCGGCAGATGCTCGAACGCGGCGTCACCGTCGCCCTCGGCACCGACCACAACCCCGGCCAGTGCGGCATCACGTCCATGCCCCTCGTCATCGGGCTGTCCGTGGCCATGTTCGGCCTCAGCGTCACCGAGGCCCTGCGCGCCGCGACCCTCGGCGGCGCGGCCGCCCTCCGCGTCGGCGACCGCGGCTCCCTCGCCCCCGGCATGCTCGCCGACATCGTCCTGTGGGACGCCGACCACGAGGGCGCGTTCGCTTGGGCGTTCGGCCTCCGCGCGCTGCGCATCTGGCGCGGCGGAGTCCCCGTCCAGCCCTGACGCACCGGCCCGGCGGCGGGTAGTGTCCGTGCCATGGGCAGCGCGGTCGCGGTCGTCACCGATTCAACCGCCTCCCTTCCGGCGGGGCTCGCCGAACGGCATGGGCTGACCATCGTCCCCCTGCAGATCGCCGTCGGCGGCACCACGCGGGACGAGGGCGACATCAGCACCGCCGAGGCCGCCCAGGCGCTGAAGGAATGGCACCCCATCACCACGTCCCGCCCGGCCCCCGAGCGTTTCGCCGAAACCTACCGGGCCGCCGCGGACTCCGGCGCCCGCGAGATCGTCTCCGTCCACCTCTCGGCCGCCATGTCCGGGACGGTGGACGCAGCCCGGCTCGCCGCCGCCGCCGCGCCGGTGCCGGTACGGGTCATCGACAGCGGAACCCTCGGGATGGGCCTGGGGTTCGCCGCCCTCTCCGCCGCGGCCACCGCGATGTCCGGCGGAAGCGCCGACCAGGTCGCGGACGCCGCCACCCGCCGCGCCGCGCTCACCCGGTCCCTCGTCTGCGTCGACACCCTCGAACACCTGCGCCGGGGCGGCCGCATCGGCGCCGCGGCCAACCTTCTCGGCTCCGCGCTGATGGTGAAGCCCCTCCTGGACATCCGGGACGGGCGGATCGCGCCGCTGGAGAAGGTCCGCACGTCGTCCCGCGCACTGGCCCGGCTGGAGGAACTCGCCGTCGCCGAGGCCGGAGACCGCCGCGTCGACCTGGGTGTCCAGCACCTGGCCGCCACGGCCCGCGCCGAGTCCCTAGCCGCCCGTCTCCGCGAACGCATCCCGCACGCCGTGGACGTCTACGTCGGCGAGGTAGGCCCCGTCATCGGCGCCCACGTCGGCCCCGGCATGCTGGGCGTCGTCGTGGCCCCCCACCTGTGATCGCACACGAGGGCCCCATTCGGTCCGGGTGAGCGGCGGCCGCCGGCTCGCCACCACCCGGGATCACATCGCCTCCCGATGACGATCACCGGCCGCCGCGCACGTGTCTCGGCGGCCGCCGTGATCCGCTGACCCGGAAGTTATCCACAGTCGGCGAAGCGCTCACGGCCGGATACGCGGCCCGCCTAGCGTCGGTCGGCATGAAGCCCGACCCCCAGGACCGCCTGCAGGCGCTGATGGGCCGCCTGCGACCTCCCGATACGCCGCCGGCCGCTCGCTTACGCGCCACACCCGAACGCTCGAACGTCCGAATCCTCGTCCTGGTCGGCGTGGTCGCCGCCCTGGTCGCCGCCGGCTACCTGTGGCTGTCCCGGCCGCGTCCGCATGAGCCCGCGGCCCCCGCCGCGGACGCCACACTCACCGGCCCGCGGCCCGCCATGTCCGCGAGCCCGGTGACGGCCTCACCCTCGGTGGTGGTACACGTCCTCGGCAAGGTCGAGCATCCCGGCGTGATCACCCTGCCGTCCGGTTCCCGCGTCGCCGAGGCGATCAAGGCGGCGGGCGGGGTCCGCGAAGGCGCGAAGACCGGCCCCCTCAACCTCGCCCGCAAGGTGGTGGACGGCGAGCAGATCCCGGTGGGCGTCCCGCGTCCCACACCGGCGCCCGGAGCCCCGCCCCAGCCCGGCGCGTCCGGTGCGTCCGCCGCACCCGGCGGCCCGCTGAACCTCAACACCGCCACCCCCGACCAGCTGGACGATCTCCCCGGTGTCGGGCCCGTCCTCGCCGGACGCATCGTCGACTACCGCACCCGGCAGGGCGGCTTCCGCTCGATCGAGCAGCTCCGGGACGTCAGCGGCATCGGCGCCCGCCGCTATGCCGACCTGAAGCCCCTGGTATGCGTATGACCCACGACCTGCGCCTGCTGGCTCCGGCCCTCGCCACCTGGATCACCGCCGCCGCGACCATCGGCCTCCCTCCGGCCGTCTCCTGCACCGTGGCCGCCGCCACCGCCCTGACAGCCCTTTACCTCCTGGCCCCCCGCCGCCCATCGCGCTCCCCGGGACCTCGCCCGCGCCGTGGCGCCGCGAGCGGCACCGCCGGCCGTCCACGGGGTCCCGCGACCCGGGCGGAGGCGTCGCGGCGGAGGTTGGCCGGGGTCGTCCTCGTGTGCGCCGCCGCGTCGGCGGCCGGCGTGGCGCTGCGCGCCACGGCCGTCGGCACCGGGCCGGTGCGGGACCTCGCCGGCCAGGGGCGTTCCGCGACGGCGGAGGCGGTCGTCACCGGCGACCCCCGGGCGAAACCGGGCAGCGGGCGACAGGTGATCATTCTCAGGGCCCGGGTGGAGGAGGTCCCGCGGGCCGAGGTCCGCGTCCCGGTGCTGCTGATCGCGAGTGATCCCCGCTGGCTCGGCCTGGTGCCCAGTCAGCGGGTGCGCCTTCACGGCAGGTTCGTGACGCCAAAGGGCGCCGGCCTGCTCGCCGCGGTCGTGATCGTGCGCGGTCCGCCCGCCGTGCTCGGGCCTCCGTCCACGATCCAGCGCGCAGCCGAGCACGTGCGGGCGCGGCTGCGGGCCGCGGTGGCGCGCCTCCCGCCCGACCAGCGCGGCGTCCTGCCCGCCATGGTCGTCGGCGACACCTCCCGCCTCGACCCGGCGCTCGCGGAGGACTTCCGCGCCGCCGGGCTCACCCACCTGCTGGTCGTGTCCGGCGCGAACCTCGCGATCGTCATCGGCGCCGTCCTCGGACTCTGCCGCCTGCTCGGCCTCGGACGGCGGCGCGCCCCACCCGTCGCCGTCATCGCGGTGCTCGCGTTCGTCGTGGTCGCCCGCCCGGAGCCGAGCGTCCTGCGGGCGACCGTCATGGGTCTCATCGGCCTGCTCGCGCTGGTCACCGGACGTCAGCGCCAGGGCCTGCCGGCCCTCGCGGCCGCCGTCCTCCTCCTCGTCCTGATCGATCCCGGACTCGCGCGCTCGTACGGGTTCGCGCTGTCGGTCCTGGCGACCGCCGGGCTGCTCGTCCTGGCGCCGCCGTGGCGGGAGCGGCTCGCCCGCCGGCTGCCCGGCCCCCTCGCCGACGCCGTCGCCGTCGCGGCGGCCGCCCAGGTCGCGGTCGCTCCCGTCCTGGTCATGCTCTCCGGCGAGATAGGCGTCGTCGCGGTGTTCGCGAACCTGCTGGCCGCTCCCGCCGTCGCCCCCGCCACCCTCCTGGGCGCGCTCGGCGCCGTGGTCGCGCTCCTTTCACCGCCGCTGGCCCAGGTGATCGTCTGGCCCGGCGGACTGGCCGTCGGCTGGATCGTCCGCGTCGCCCGCACCGCCGCCGCGCTGCCCTATGCCACGGTCCCGTGGACGAGCGGCGGCCGGGGCGCGATGGCGCTCCTCCTGGCCGCGGGGATCGCCGTCCTGATCCTGCGCAGCCGCCGCCTGCGCCTGCTCATGGCCGCCGCCTTGGCCGGAATCCTGATCGCCGTCGTCGCCATGCGCGTCACGGCCCCGGGCTGGCCGCCGCCCGGCTGGCAGATGGTCGCCTGCGACGTGGGCCAAGGCGACGCACTCGTGCTGTCCACCGGCCCCGGCCGGGCGGTCGTCGTCGACACCGGCCCCGACCCGGCACTGATCGACCGATGCCTGCGACGCCTGCACGTCGAGGACGTCCCGCTGCTCGTCCTGACCCACCCGCACGCCGACCACATCAACGGCACGTCCGGCGTCCGGAACGGCCGCCGCGTCCGCCAGGTCCTGACGACGTCCCGCACGTCCGGCCGTGAGGCACGCCTCGCCCCCGGCCTTCCCACCCGGCCCGCCGAGGCGGGCCGGCAGTGGCGGATCGGCGACCTGGCACTCTCGGTCCTCGCCCCGCGAGCCGCCGGCCCCGCCCTCTCACCCGGGGACGACGGCACCACGATCAACAATGCGAGCGTCGTCCTCGTCGCCAGCAGGCCCGGCTTCAGCGCCCTGCTGGCAGGCGACATCGAAGAGGAGGCACAACGTGCCCTGACAGGGACCGTCCCCCGCGTCCAGGTGCTCAAGGTTCCGCACCACGGTGCCCGCGGCCAGGACGCGGGATTCCTGGCCGCCGCCCACGCCTCCGTCTCCCTGATCTCGGTCGGCGAGGACAACGACTACGGCCACCCGTCTCCGGCGACCCTCAGACTCCTGCAACGCCTGGGCACCCAGATCCACCGCACCGACCAGACAGGAGACATAGCCATCATCCGCACCGCGACCGGTATAGCGGCCGTCCCCCGCCACTGACCGCCCACCGCGACGGGGCGTTCGCCGGTGGCATGCGCCGGCCGGCGGGAGCGGCGGTCCGATCGAGGTTCGCGGTGCCGGGCCGATCGTCCCTCGGGCGAGGCGGGCCGGGGCCGGGCATGACATGCTTCTGGGGTGTCGGTTGAGCCCATCATCCTGGTCGTCGGTGACGAAGAGCTGCTCGTGGATCGGGCGGTCGGTGAGGTCGTCGCCTCCGTGCGGGCGAGCGACCCGGAGGCCGAGGTGATCGACCTCGGACCGGGCGGGCTGGAGCCCGGGCGGATCGCCGAGCTGACGTCGCCGTCGCTGTTCGGGGGCGGGAAGGTGCTCGTGCTGCGGGCGGCGCAGGATCTCGGGAAGGACCTGACGGCCGAGGTGCTCGCCTACGCCAGGACGCCCGCGGACGAAGTGGTGCTCATCGCCGTCCACCACGGCGGGGCCAAGGGGAAGGCGCTGGTGGACGGGCTGGCCAAGCTCAAGGCGCGCAAGATCTCGTGCCCGAAGGTCACCAAGGTGGGGGAGCGGGTCGACTTCGTCCGGGCCGAGATACGCCGGGCCGGCGGGAAGATCTCGCCGGACGGGGCCCGGGGTCTGGTCGACGCGGTCGGGAACGACCTGCGTGAGCTGGCGGCGGCCTGCAGCCAGCTCGTCGCCGACACCGGAGGCAAGGTCGACGATGCCGCGGTGGCGCGGTACTACCGGGGCCGCGCCGAGGTGAGCGGGTTCACCGTGGCGGACAAGGCCGTCGAGGGGCAGCTCGCCGAGGCGCTGGAGCAGCTCAGGTGGGCCCTCGCGACGGGCGTGCCGCCCGTGCTGATCGTCAGCGCGCTCGCCCAGGGCGTCCGGGGGCTGGCGAAGGTCGGCGGCGCGCCCCGGGGTGCGCGCGGTGCGGCCCTGGCGAAGGAACTCGGCATGGCGCCGTGGAAGATCGAGCGGGTGCAGAGGCAGCTGCGCGCCTGGTCGGGGGACGGAGTCGCGCGGGCCATCGCGGCGGTCGCCGAGGCCGACGAACAGGTCAAGGGCGGCGCCGCCGACCCCGCGTACGCACTCGAGAAGACCGTCGCCGAGATCGTCGCCGCCCGCGGCTGACCGGCCGGCCGCCCGCGGCTGGCCGCCGCCCGATCGGGTGGACCGAGTCAGTGCTCTTCGGCTTTGGCCTTCAGGCCGTCGGCCTCCATGGTCACGTAGCGGCGGACCAGGCGGCCCGTGAGGAGCGAGAAGACGGGGGCCAAGGGGCCTTTCTGGTCGAGGGTCAGGCGGACGGTCACCGTGCCGTCGGGCTGGGGGACGATCTCGTGGGCGGCGACGGTGGTGACGCCGGGGGAGCGGGACTCCCAGGTGAAGGTCTTGTTCTCCTCGAACCCGGTGACCGTCCAGATGGCGGCGGGGAGTCTGGGCTGGTGGACGCGGGCCCGGCCGGAGAGTGTGAGGGGTTCGTCGAGGAGTTCGACGCGGTCGATGGAGGCCGTCATGCCGGGCCAGCGTTCGACGTCCTTCAGGAGGCTCCAGACGGTTTCGGGTGTGGCGTCGATGTCGACGGCGGTTTCGAAGTGCATGGTTCTCTCCTCAGCGCGGCGCGGACCGCGGACAGCAGGCCGGTGACGAGGGGGTCATCGGCGCGGGCGGGGAGGTGGAGGGCGTAGTAGGGGACGGCGGGCAGGTCGATGATCTCGCGTGTGACCAGCCCGGGCGGTGGAACGACACAGCCGTTCACGACCGCGAGGCCCACGCGGAGCGACACGAAGTGCAGGAGCAGCGGCCAGCCTTCGGCCTCGACCGCGAGTGACCACGGGACATCGGCGGCGCGCAGGGCGCGTTCGAGGGTGATGCGGTGGGGGCCCGTGGGCGGGGGGACGACCAGGGCGGCGCCCGCGAGGTCGGCGAGGGTGAGGTTCGCCTTGCCGGCCAGGGGGTGGTCGTCCGGCATGACCAGGACCTGCGGGTAGGTGGCGACGAGGACGGCCTCCACGTCGGTGGGCAGGACGTCCAGGACCGCGACGCCGAGGTCGGCGCGGCCGGTGCGGACGGCGGTGAGGGTGCGGGCCCGGTCGCCGTTGATCAGCCGCATCCCGGGGTCGACGACGTCGCCGAGCAGGTAGAGGTAGGCGCCCTCGCCGGCGGCGAGGGCCGGGACGCGGGCGGGTGCGGTGCCGTGGACGTCGGCGAGGAACGCGGTCACGCGGGCGTCGAGGTCGCGGGCGAAGCGGGCGACCCGCTCGCCGGCGGGGGTGAGCGTGAGGCTGCGCCCGTGTCTGGTGTAGAGGGGGTGGCCGAGGGTTTCGGTGAGTTTGCGCACCTTGACGTGGAGGGCGGGCTGGGAGATGTGGAGGTCTTCGGCGGCCCGGGTGAAGTTGAGGTGGTCGGCGAAGACGGCGAACGAGGCGAGCGCGTCCGTGGAGAGGCGGCTCAGATTCATAATCAGTGACTATAACTGGATGGGCTATTAATAGTTCTGCTTTAAGTGCTGGGGTTCGAAGGTTGGTGCATGAACATCGAACCTCGGCTCGGCGTCGATTTCGGCCGGGTCATACACGGGGGGCCGCTGGCCCCCGGCGGCTCCGACACCGTGTTCCTCGGCGGGAGTTTCGAGGAAGCACTCGCCTCACCCGCGAACGAGGGCGTGTACGAGGTGCTGCCGGGCCTGATCGAAGAATTCGGCGGACAGGCCTGGATCATCTCCAAGTGCGGCGACCGGGTGCGCAAGCGCACGCTGGCGTGGCTCGACCACCACGACTTCTACGCGCGGACGGGCCTGCCCAGGGAGAACGTCCGGTTCTGCCGGAAGCGGGCGGAGAAGGCGGGGCACTGCGCCGGCCTCGGGATCACTCACATGATCGATGACCGGCTGGACGTGCACCGGGCCATCCGGGAGATCGTCCCCTACCGGTATCTGTTCGGGCCGCAGGAGGGGCCCGAGTGGGTGCGGCACATCCCGGACTGGGCCGCGGCCGAGGTCATTCGCGCAGATATTCCGGCGGGACGAGGCCGACCAGCCACACGCCGTTCGCGCTGACGCGGAAATCGTGCCCGTCGGCGGCCATCCGCCCGGCCTGGACGACCAGGACGACGGGTTCGCCGCGGCGGGTACCGACGCGCCGGGCCGTCTCACGGTCGGGGGACAGGTGGACGGCGTGCCGCCCCATGGGCAGGAGTCCGTCGCGCAGGATCGATTCCACGGAGCGTTTCACGGTGCCGTGGTAGAGCAGGTCCGGCGGGGACGCCGGAGGCAGGTCCAGGTCGACCTGGACCGAGTGTCCCTGGGCGGCCCGGATCCGGTTCCCGTCGAGGACGTAGCGCTTCTTGTCGTTGACCGCGACGACGTGTTCGAGTTCGGCGCGGGTCAGCGGGAAACCGTGGCGGGCGGCGGCGGCCAGCAGTTCGGTGACGTCGGCCCAGCCTCCGGGATCGAGGGTGAGGCCGATCCGCTCCGGGCGGTGCCGCAGATGCCTGGCGAGATACTTGGAGATCTTCACCGCGCGCCGCTCGTCCATGGACATGCGTCGGGGCCGGCGCGCCATGGCCGGCCCCGGTGCGTGCGGGCGTTACTTCGCCTGCAGCGCGGCGGCGCGCTTGGCGATCGCCGACTTGCGGTTGGCGGCCTGGTTCTTGTGGATGACGCCCTTGCTGACGGCCTTGTCCAGCTTGCGCGCGGCGTGCTGCTGCGCGGCGACGGCGACCTCGAGGTCGCCGGCGTCGGCGGCCTCGCGGAACTTGCGGATCGCCGTCTTCAGCTCGGACTTGACGGCCTTGTTGCGCAGCCGGGCCTTCTCGTTCTGCTTGTTGCGCTTGATCTGGGACTTGATGTTAGCCACGTCGGTAGTGCCTCAGCTTGGTCGCGATCCTCGCCTGCGCGGGTCGGCAGGCTCTGACGAAAGGTCTGAACGGGGGCGGACGGTACCCCCCGGGGCACGACGCTACGCCACACGCAGTCGCACAGCCTACCAATCACCGGGGCCCGCCCCAAACCGGGCCGTGCACTGAGCATCGCGGAGGACATGGGACCATGGGAGGCACACATGTCCTTGCCCATCAGCTGAGTTTTTGTGAACGGACCCCGGTGGCAGCGCCTGATCCTGACAAGACCGACCCCGCGATCATCCGCAACTTCTGCATCATCGCGCACATCGACCATGGCAAGTCGACTCTCGCGGACAGGATGCTGCAGCTGACCGGCGTGGTCGAGGGGCGCCAGATGCGCGCGCAGTACCTCGACCGCATGGACATCGAGCGCGAGCGCGGCATCACGATCAAGAGCCAGGCCGTCCGGCTGCCCTGGACGTCCGGCGGCGTCGACCACGTGCTCAACCTGATCGACACCCCGGGGCACGTCGACTTCTCCTACGAGGTGTCGCGGTCGCTCGCGGCGTGCGAGGGCGCGGTCCTGCTGGTGGACGCCGCGCAGGGCATCGAGGCGCAGACGCTGGCCAACCTGTATCTGGCGCTCGAGGCGGACCTGCACCTGATCCCGGTCCTCAACAAGATCGACCTGCCGGCGGCGCAGCCGGACAAGTACGCCGAGGAACTGGCCGGGATCATCGGCTGCGAGCCGTCGGACGTGCTGCGCGTGTCGGGCAAGACCGGCGAGGGCGTCCGCGAACTGCTCGACAAGATCGTCGACGAGGTGCCGGCGCCGGTCGGCGACCCCGACGGCCCGGCCCGCGCGCTGATCTTCGACTCGGTGTACGACACCTACCGCGGTGTGGTGACCTACATCCGGATCATCGACGGGCGGCTGTCGCGGCGCGAGAAGAGCCTGATGATGTCGACCGGGGCCGCGCACGAGACCCTGGAGGTCGGCGTGATCGCGCCGGAGCCGAAGCCGGTGCAGGGCCTCGGCGTCGGCGAGGTCGGCTACCTGATCACCGGGGTGAAGGACGTCCGGCAGGCGCGCGTGGGCGACACCGTGACCGGTGCGTCGCGGCAGGCGCCCGAGGCGCTCGGCGGCTACCGGGACCCGAAGCCGATGGTGTTCTCCGGCCTGTACCCGCTGGACGGCGACCAGTATCCGGAGCTCCGCGACGCGCTCGACAAGCTGCGGCTGAACGACGCCGCGCTGGTCTACGAGCCGGAGACGTCGGCGGCGCTCGGGTTCGGGTTCCGCTGCGGGTTCCTGGGGCTGCTGCACATGGAGATCGTCCGGGAGCGGCTGGAGCGCGAGTTCGGCCTGTCGCTGATCTCGACCGCGCCGAACGTCGTGTACCGCGTGATCATGGAGGACGGGACTGAGCACACCGTCACCAACCCCAGCGAGTTCCCCGAGGGCAAGATCGGCACGGTGTACGAGCCGGTGGTGCGGGCGACGCTGCTGTCCCCGTCCGAGCACATCGGCGCGATCATGGAGTTGTGCCAGGGCCGCCGCGGGGTGCTGCTCGGCATGGACTACCTGTCGGAGGACCGCGTCGAGATCCGCTACACGCTGCCGCTCGCCGAGATCATCTTCGACTTCTTCGACCAGTTGAAGTCGCGGACCCGCGGGTACGCCTCGCTGGACTACGAGCCCAGCGGTGAGCAGGAGTCCGACCTGGTGAAGGTCGACATCCTGCTGCAGGGCGAGTCGGTGGACGCGTTCAGCCAGATCGTCCACAAGGACAAGTCGCGCGAGTACGGGCTGATGATGACGTCCAAGCTCAAGGAGCTCATCCCGCGGCAGCAGTACGAGGTGCCCATCCAGGCGGCGGTCGGCGCCCGGATCATCGCCCGTGAGAACATCCGCGCCATCCGCAAGGACGTCCTCGCCAAGTGCTACGGCGGCGACATCTCCCGCAAGCGGAAGCTGCTGGAGAGGCAGAAGGAGGGCAAGAAGCGGATGAAGACCATCGGGCGGGTGGACGTCCCGCAGGAGGCCTTCGTCGCCGCCCTGTCCACCGGCGGCGGCGAGCCCGCGGACAAGGGCCGCAAGTAGCCCCGCTTCAGGCTTGTGAGCAGCCCGGCTTCATGCCGGGCCACTCGGCACGGGCCCTATTTCTTCAGGAGGGGCCAGGCGACCACGGGCGGCACCCGCCGGAACTCGCCGCGGTTGGCGGCCCTTCCCGCGTAGACGAGGAAGAACATCACGGCGGCCGTGAAACCCATCGGCAGCCAGATGAGCAGGTCGACGGCCAGTGACAGCAGCCCGCCGACGATCCACACGGCGATGGCCGCGAGACCCATGTTGAGGCCCTGCGCGGCGTGCCGGCGGACGAACGGCGAGCGCGCCTTGCCGACGTAGACGATGGCCGGTGCGATGGCGCCGATGAGGAACTGGCCCACGTACGCCATCAGCGACCACGTCCTCTCGTCGTCGGAGACGGGGCCGAAGTGACCGGGCATCTGGGCGGTGCCCCCGCCCTGCGGAGGCTGCTGCTGCCAGGCCTGACCGGCCTGCGGAGGCGGTGGCTGCTGCTGGGGCTGCTGCTGCCAGACGTTTCCGGGCTGCTGCCACGGGGCCTGCTGCTGCGGCTGCCCCTGGCCGGGCGACGGGGGAGGCCCGTAGGCCATGGCGGAAGTCCTCTCCTAAGTTCGCTCTGCGCGTTCGCTATGCGACCTATTGGCGAAGTGTATGACTCTTAGGACGCGCCAGGAGTTCGCGCGGGTTCCCGCTTTCCCCCGGCCCGTGGCCGTTTCGCGCCACCGGGCCGGAGTCAGGCGAGTCCGGGACGCCAGAGGACGGCCGACGGCTTCTCCGGGGTGAGGGTCACCGACCCGCGCCACTCGATGGACGACGGCCGCGGGAGATACGACTCGTCCAGGAAGAAGCCCCGGTTGATCGACGTGACCGTGGCCGGTGCGCTGTTGTCGCCGAACCCCGTCGGACGGCGGAGCGCCTCGATGACCGCGATGTCGGACACCGTCGTCCCCTCCGGCAGTTCGACGGTGGTGGCGACGGCGCCGTCCCGGTCGACCGACCAGGTGGGCTGATCGTGGTCGGAGCGGTAGAGCGCCGACGGATCCGACTTGAGCCGGACGCCGAGCGCCACACCCGGCACCGAACCCCACGCGGTCGCCGCCCCGGTCGACTTGGCGAACTCGGCGAACAGGTACGCGCGCTGGTCGCCGACCTCCCGCGTCGCCGGATCGGACGGGTTCTCGATCTTCCCCTCGCGCACCATCTCCTGGGCGGCGACACGGTACGTCCACGGCTCGCGGTCCATGACGGCCTCGCGGGCGCGCCCCTCCGGACGGGTTCTGGAGGCGTCGAGCAGGAAGCGCAGCGGCGGGTCAGGCGAGACGACGTCGCACATGTTGTTGTTCTGCGTGCACGTCTGCAGCACCGGATGATCGCCCTCGAAGCGACCGGTGAACTGGAACGTCAGATGCAGCGGCGCCTGGTAGACCGCGGTGCCGTCCACGCGCCGCCCGGACGCGTCCACCTCGACCCGGTACACCCACTCGATGTCGGTCGTGCGGCCCCAGCGGGCCATCAGCGCGGGCGTGTCGGTGCCGCCGTCCTCGTTGCTCCACACCATCGAGTACTCGATGACCCGGTGCCCGGGAGTGCCGGCGGGCCGCGTCTCATGCCAGGCGGTCAGCGGGGTGTCGGTGGTGGCGTTCTGGTACGGGTCGCCGAACGGCCATCCGGTCCGCCCGACGACGATCGGCGCGTGGCGCAGGACCGCCGCGTCCTTGGCGGGCGTCCGGACGCGGGTGCCCCCGAGGGTCACGCGGCGGGCGGCCGGGGCGCTGCCCTCGGCGAACCGCAGCGTCACCTCATGCGCACCTTCCCGGACGTGCCCGAGACCGAAGCTCCGGGCCACCGGTTCGGACGACGGGACGACGGCGTCGGTCACATGGCGTCCGTCCACCGCGATCGACACGACGGCGGACTCGGCGCCCTCGCGGGCCCAGGAGACACCCGGCGCGGACGCGGCGAAGGAGATCACGGCCTCCCCGTCCCGGTCCGCGGTGAACGTCACCGACCGGGCGGGACCACCGCGCTCGACCGTGATCGTGCCCGGCTGTGCGGCGGCGGCGGGGGAGACGGCGGCGGTGAGGGGAGCGCCGGCGAGGGCGGCGCCGGTCAAGGCGAGCACGGCATGACGCGCACGGCTTCTCATGATCGGCGAATCTAGACCGGGCGGGTCGCGATCCGGTGACGCCCCGGTCGCCCGTGGATGTCGGGTTCGTTTGCGTCAGGCCCGCGTCCGCAGGGGCCTCCCCAGCGGCGCGAGCGCCGCCGGGGGCCGCAGGGACACGCCGGTGAACCGCTCCGCGGCGGTCCCAGGCGCATCGGGCTCGTAGAGAGTGAGACCCGACGCGGCCAGCCGGGCCGTCCGGCCGCGCCGCACGACCTCGTGCCCGAGCTCGCCCAGCAGCGCGACCACGTCCTCGGCGGGCTCGTCGAACAGGTCGACGCCGTCGAACCGCAGACGCATCTCCGGGTTGCCGCTCCAGCCGGACGGCCGCGTCGCGCAGATCTCCGCGAGCCGCTCCACGCCGTCCTCGTCCCGGCCGGTGGACAGCGCCAGCATCCCGCGCCCGACCCGTACGCTGCGATGTCCCGCCCACCCGCACAGGAACGACGACTTCGGCGGACGGGTGCCGCAGCGCTCGGCGACCGCGGCGAGGGTCGTCCAGGCGTCCGGGGCCTGTGTGGAGAACAGCAGGCTCGCGTCCGGCAGCAGCGCACCGCGCCCCGGCTCCAGCGTGATCATGAAGGGTGCCACCTGGCCGGGGAAGCGCGCCGGATCCGCCTCCCGCAGCGTGACGAGCCCCTCCCAGGTGACGGGCTCGTCCACCGCGAACCAGGTGATGACCGTCTCGACGCCCAGAGCACGGAAGGTCGCGTCGGTCAGCCGCTCCGCGACCACCTCCCGCAGCCCCTCGGCCGTCTCCGAGAGCCTCCGCCGCCACCACGCCGGCTCCGGCCCGGACCCCGTGCCCGTCTGCCAGCGCGTGCCCGCCCCGGCGAACTCCGAACGCCGCTCAGTCCCGGATGCGTCGGCGACCACGTAGTGCCACCCGTCCGGTTCACCGCAAAGCACCACCCGCGCAGGTGCTGCTTTCATTGCATCGCCCTCCTCCTTCGGGCCTGGCGGCCCTCCACCGTCGGGCAATGCGTGCGATCGCCAGCATCGCTCCGAACTCGCCTGGCGGCTCGCTGCGCGATCAGATTCTCGCATGCCCGAAACCGCCTTCGGACGTGATCGCGAGACCCGGGGCCGCCGTGCGGCGGGGCGGTCGCCCGTGTCGTCGCGGCCGGTGACCGGCGCCGCCGCACCGGGCGGCTCCCGTGGCCGCGGTCGTGCGACACGGCGGGGGTTGCTTTGCCTGGGCGCAGATGTCTGTACGGTCGGACGGGTACCGTGCCGATCAACCGACCTGACGACCTCCCGGAGGTAGCGTGACCCACCCCGAGCAGGTTCTGCGTTCCCCGAAGGAGCGGGAGACGGTGAACGGCGCCGTCCGCGCGCTGCGGTCCGCCGCCCCGTCGGGCTGGGAGCGGCTCGATTTCGAGTTCCGCGCGACGGTCGGCATCGACAGCGCCTCGTTCGAGGTCGAGGGGCCGGACGGCGAGCGCCGCCAGGCGATGCCCCCGGGGCAGGCCGTGGGGAAGATGGACGAGCTCCGCCGCGTCATGTACCGGCGCGGCAAGGGCGCCTGGTTCACCGCGCGGCTGCAGATCGAACGTTCGGGCCATTTCAGCGCCGAGTTCGACTACGACGGCGAACCCGACTTCAACCCGCCCCTCACCTCGTCCGCCTACGCCCTGGACCTGGACCGGTTTCCCCGCAGCGAGGAGCACATCCCCGACTGGCTCCGTGACAGGCTCCGCGAGGACTCGGCGGACTGAGCAGGGGGTTGGGCCGGGCAGACTGGGAGGGTGCCTTCCACACTGCCCGATGGTGATCCCGTGCCCGCCGACGGGGCGTTGCCCGGTGGTGCCCTGGAGGGGTTGGGGACGCGGCCGTTCGCGTTCTATGTGCACGTGCCGTTCTGCGTGACGCGGTGCGGTTACTGCGACTTCAACACGTACACGGCGACGGAGCTCGGGCCGGGCGCCGGCCGCGATTCCTACGCCGACACCGCCATCGGTGAGGTTCGCATGGCCCGGCGGGTGCTGGGCGACGTGGATCTGCCCGTTGAGACGGTGTTCGTGGGCGGTGGTACACCGACCTTGCTGCCGGCGGACGATCTGGGGCGCGTCCTGGAAGTGATCGACGCCGAGTTCGGGCTTGCGCCGGGCGCGGAGGTCACCACGGAGGCGAATCCCGAATCCGTGGACGAGGCGTATGTGGCCCGGCTGCGGGACGTCGGGTTCACCCGGATCTCCTACGGCATGCAGAGCGCGCGCGAGCACGTGCTGGCCGTTCTGGAACGCAGCCATACGCCGGGGCGCGTCCCGCAGGTCGTGGAGTGGACGCGTAAGGCGGGGTTCGAGCACGTCAATCTCGACCTCATCTACGGGACGCCGGGGGAGACCCACGACGACTGGAGAGCCTCGCTGGAGGCGGCCCTGGCCGCGGAACCCGACCACGTGTCGGCGTACGCGCTCATCGTCGAGGAGGGCACACGGCTGGCGGCGCAGGTGAGGCGGGGAGAGCTGACCGCGCCCGACGACGACGCCATGGCCGACCGCTACCTGATCGCCGACGAGATGCTGGGCGCGCACGGCCTGCACTGGTACGAGATCTCCAACTGGGCCGCCGACCCCGGCGCCGCCTGCCGGCACAACATGCTCTATTGGACGGGCGCGGACTGGTGGGGCGTCGGACCCGGCGCGCACAGCCACGTCGGCGGAACCCGGTGGTGGAACGTCAAGCATCCCGCCGCGTACGCCGCACGTCTCGCGGAGGGGACCACCCCGGCGCACGCCAGGGAGGTCCTGGGCGGGGACGACCGGCGCATCGAGCGGATCATGCTCGAACTGCGGCTCGCCCAGGGCTGCCCCGCCGGGCTGCTGGACGGCGGGGCCGTCCGGCGGGCCATCGGCGACGGGCTGGTCGAAGCCGCGCCGTACGAGGAGGGCCGCGTGGTGCTCACCCTGCGCGGACGCCTTCTGGCGGACGCGGTCGTCCGCGATCTGACCTGATTCAGGGGGCCGTGACGAAGTCGATGAGTTCCTCGACGCGGCCCAGCAGGGCGGGTTCCAGGTCCGTGTAGCTGCTGACCGAGCCCAGGATCCGCTTCCAGGCCGCGCCCGTGTCGTCACCCCAGCCGAGTTCGGCGACGACGCCGTCCTTCCAGGGGATGCCGCGGGGGATGCGCGGCCAGGCCCGGATGCCGACGGACGCGGGCTTGACCGCCTCCCAGATGTCGATGAACGGATGTCCGGTGACCAGGACGTGCGGGGAGGAGATCCGGGCGGCGATCCGGGATTCCTTGGAGCCCTCCACGAGATGGTCGACGAGGACCCCGAGGCGGCGCTCCTCGTCCGGGCCGAACTCCTCGACGATGGCGGGCAGGTCGTCCACGCCTTCGAGGTACTCCACGACGACGCCCTCGACCCGCAGGTCGTGCCCCCAGATCTTCTCGACCAGCTCGGCGTCGTGGACGCCCTCCACGTAGATGCGGCTCTCCTGCGCCACCTGGGCCCGCAGGCCCCCGACGGCGATCGAGCCGGACGCGGAACGCGCGGGCCCCCTGGGCGCGGCCTCGGGCCGCACGAGCGTCACGGGTTCGCCGTCGATGAGGAAGCCCGACTTCTCCAGCGGGAACACGCGCCGCTTGCCGAACCGGTCTTCGAGGGTGACGCCGAACTTGTCGCAGCCGACGACGGCGCCGCAGAAGCCGCTGCCGGGGTCCTCGGCGACCAGGCCGGGCTCCGCCGGGACCTCGGGGATCCGGCCCTTGAGGGGCCTGCGCCAGTCGCCTGCCAGCACGTCGTTTCCATATTTCTTACTCCGCACGGGTCCGCACATTAACCCGGTCGGACGCCCGCGCGCCGTCGTCCCTCGTCCCTCGGCGTGGCGGCGCCGTCCGATACGGGTAGGATCGCGCAGCCGTACGGGGGGTGTGCTCGGGCACTCCAGAGCGCCCCCGCGGGTCGTACACTTGGCACTCGGGAGTTATGAGTGCCAGCAACGCGGGGGCGGACGATCGGGGGCCCATGGACGGGGACGAAGGAGGTGACACGGTGCTGGACGACCGGAAACTCGCGGTCCTGCGCGCCATAGTCGAGGACTATGTCTCCACCAATGAGCCGGTGGGGTCCAAGGCGCTCGTGGACCGGCACAACCTCGGCGTGTCCTCCGCCACCATCCGCAACGACATGGCGGTGCTGGAGGAGCAGGGGTACATCGCCCAGCCGCACACCAGCGCCGGGCGCGTCCCCACCGACAAGGGCTACCGGCTGTTCGTCGACCGGCTGTCCACGATCAAGCCGCTGTCGGTCGCCGAGCGCCGCGCGATCGAGACGTTCCTGTCCGGCGCCTACGACCTCGACGACGTCGTCGGCCGGACGGTGCGGCTGCTCGCGCAGCTCACCCGGCAGGTCGCCGTCGTGCAGTACCCGTCGCTGACCCGCTCGTCGGTGCGGCACGTCGAACTGGTGCCCGTCGCCGAGGGCCGGCTGCTGCTCGTCCTGATCACGAACACCGGGCGGGTGGAGCAGCGGGTCATCGAGACCAGCGGCACCGTCTCCGAGGAATCGATCGGGCACCTGCGGGCGTTGCTCAACACGTGCCTGGACGGGCTCGGCCTCGGCGACGTCCCGACCGCGGTGGCGGACCTGCCCGAGAAGGTGGTCCAGGCGGACCGGCCGCTCGCGGCGGCGGTGCTGTCGGTGCTCCTGGAGACGCTCGTCGAAAAGCATGAAGAGAAGATCGTCTTCGCCGGTGCGGCCAACCTCGCCGCCGTGGACTTCTCGCCCAGCCTGCGGGAGGTTCTCGTCGCGCTCGAGGAGCAGGTCATCCTGATGCGGCTGCTCGGCGAGACCGGCGATTCCTCTACAGTTACGGTGCGGATCGGCACCGAGAACCCCGACCTGGGGCTCCGATCGACTTCGGTCGTCGCCGCCGACTACGGCGTGGGCGACCTCACACTGGCCCGGCTGGGTGTGCTCGGGCCTACACGCATGGATTACCCCAGCACGATGGGAGCGGTACGGGCAGTGGCACGCTACGTGGGACAGATCCTGGCGGGGTCGTAAGTGGCCAACGACTACTACGCGACCCTGGGCGTCCGGCGGGACGCCAGCGCCGACGAGGTCAAGAAGGCCTACCGCCGGCTCGCACGGGAACTCCACCCGGACGTCAACCCGGATCCGGAGACCCAGGACAGGTTCAAAGAGATCACCCAGGCGTACGAGGTGCTCTCCGACCCGAAGAAGCGCGAGATGTACGACCTCGGCGCGGACCCGTTCGCGTCCGCGTCCGCGGGCGGCGCCGGGGGATTCGGCGGCGCCGGGTTCCCGTTCAGCGACATCATGGACGCCTTCTTCGGCACGGCGGCCTCCCGGGGCCCGAGGTCGCGGGCGCGGCGCGGCCGCAACGCGACGCTGCGGGTGGAGCTCGACCTGAGCGAGACGGCGTTCGGCACGACCCGCGAGCTGTCCATCGACACCGCGGTCGCCTGCACGGCCTGCGAGGGGTCGGGCTGCGCGCCCGGCACCCACCCGGACACGTGTGAGACGTGCCACGGGCGCGGCGAGGTGCAGCAGGTGCAGCGCTCGTTCCTCGGCCAGGTCATGACGGCCCGGCCGTGCCCGGCGTGCGGCGGGTTCGGCTCGGTGATCCGCAACCCGTGCACGGAGTGCTCGGGCGACGGACGGGTCCGCACCCGGCGAACCGTCAAGGTCAAGATCCCGGCCGGTGTGGAGAACGGCATCCACATCCAGCTCGCCGGCGAGGGCGAGGTCGGTCCCGGCGGCGGCCCGCCCGGCGACCTGTTCCTGGAGATCGTGGAGAAGCCGCACCCGATCTTCGAGCGGGAGGGCGACGACCTGCACTGCACGGTCGAGATCCCGATGACGGCGGCTGCGCTCGGCACCAGCGTCACCATCGAGACCCTGGACGCCGCCGAGAGCGTCGACATCAAGCCCGGCACGCAGTCGGGGCAGGTCATCACGCTCTACAACCGGGGTGTGCGGCACCTGAACGAGAGCGGCCGCGGCGACCTGATGATCCACGTGAACGTGGAGACGCCGAACCGGCTCGACGAGGAGCAGGAGGAGCTGCTGCGGCAGCTCGCGGTGCTGCGCGGCGAGGAGCGTCCGCCCGGCAAGTTCGCGCCGGGGCAGCGCGGCATGTTCTCGCGGCTCAAGGACGTCTTCAACCAGCACTGAAGAGCAGTGGCGGCGGCCTACGACGAGGGCCGCCGCGGCGATCCGGAGCATGGCGGGTCAGGGGAGCACAGATGAGCGAAGCCCCTCACGGAGTGCGCGCGTGAGCCCGCCGGTCTTTCTTGCCGGGACGGACGCGCTGGAGCGGGGCAGCGTCGTCCTGGACGGCCCCGAGGGGCGGCACGCCGCCGCCGTGCGGCGGCTGCGGCCCGGTGAGCGCGTCGACCTGACCGACGGCGAAGGGCTGCTGGCCGAATGCGTCGTCACCGCCGCGGACCGCGCGTCCCTCATGCTGGACGTGCTGGCCCGGCACCGGCAGCCGCCGCCGTCGCCCCGCATCGTGGCCGTCCAGGCGCTTCCGAAGGGCGACCGGGGCGAACTGGCGGTCGAGACGATGACCGAGGCCGGGGTCGACGAGATCGTCCCGTGGTCGGCGGCCCGCTGCGTCACGCAGTGGCGCCCCGAACGCCGGGAGAAGGCCCTCGGACGCTGGCGCGGCGCCGCCCGCGAGGCGGGCAAGCAGGCCAGGCGCAGCCGGCTGCCCGAGGTCGCCGGGCTCGCGTCCACCGGTGACGTCGCCGCGCGGATCGCCGCGGCGTCCCTGGCCGTCGTCCTGCACGAGGACGCCGGTGCGCGGCTCAGCGCCGTGGAACCGCCCGCGGAGGGCGAGATCGTCCTGGTGGTGGGGCCCGAAGGCGGCATCACCGAGGAGGAACTGGAGCGGTTCGCCGCGGCCGGCGGGCGCCCGGTCCGCCTCGGCCCGACCGTGCTGCGCACGTCGACGGCCGGAGTCGCGGCCGCCGCCGTGCTGCTGGCGGCCACCGGCCGCTGGTAGGACGACCCGCGGGGTCAGGGGGCGCCGGCCGCTGCCCCGGCGCCCTGATCGGTGCTCTTGGCCGGTTCGCTCGTCGACGGCGACGTCGGCGCGTCGGAGGGCTTGTCCGGTTCGGGCGAGGTGGACGTCGGCGGCGACGGCGTCGTGGTCGGCTGCTGCGACGGGGTCGAGTCCGGGCACGGCGTGACCGAGGGGGTGGCGGCGGGCTCCGCACCGGGCGACGCGGTGACCGTCGGGGGGGTGGGCGGCCGGGGGATGCTGCAGGCCGACAGCCCCGGCGAGGCGGCCGACGTGGGGGTCTGCGAGGAGCTCGGGGCGTCGGTCGCGGTGCCGCCCGGCGACGCCGGGCCGGGGAACTGCGGGTTGCCCTGGGCGCCGGCGTGGTCGCCGGAGGTGTTGTTCTTCCCCTCGCCGGAGGGCCCGTTGCTGCCGACCGACTGCTGGATGAGGTCGATGGTCTGCGGCGCGGTCACGCCGAGCCCGGCGACCGCCACGGCGGCGGCCACGGCGAGGACGGGACGCGCCCAGTTGACGGTGAACCGGTCGAACCCGAAGCGCGCGGGGGCGAATCGTCCGAGACCGAACCGCCGGCCGGAGCCGTCGGCTATGCGGGCCCGGATGCGTTCCAGGCCGTCGCCTGCGGGGTTGACCGAGTCCGCCTCCGCGTTCAGGGCACGGCGGAGGATCTCCCCGTGCTCGTCGTGGGGGTCGGTGGTCATGAGAACTGCTCCAGGACGTTGCGTAGCGAGGTCATTCCGCGCGCCGTGTGGCTCTTCACGGCCCCGCGGGAGATGCCCATCGCGTTGGCGATCTCCGCTTCGGACAGATCGGCGTAGTAACGGAGGACGAGTGCCTCCCGCTGGCGTGCGGGAAGCCGGGACAGCGCGTCGATGACCGCCGAGCGTTCCAGTTCTCCGATGGCCCCGGCCTCCGCGCTCGGCGCGTCGGGCAGGCCCTTCGGGGCGTACTTCTCGACGACGGCGCGGTGCCGGAGCACCGATCGCGACCGGTTGACCACCGACTGGCGCAGGTACGACAGGGCCTTGTCCGGGTCGCGCAGCCGGCGCCACCCGCCGTGCATCGCGACGAACGCGTCCTGGACGACCTCTTCGGCCGTTCCCGCGTCCCGGACGAGCATGGCGGCGAGTCTTACCAGCGAGCGGTAGTTGGCGCTGTAGAGCGCGGTCACCGCCTGGTCGGCATCCCAGGCGACGGCCACCGCCCCCGCCGTGCCCCTGGCCACGAGGGTCTCGGTCACGTCAGTTGGACGCGTGCCCTCGTCGTTCGGTTTACGAAAGGGCATGTCCTGGTTTGCCTCGGTCACCTATCCGCCGCCTTTGCCGTCCCCCGGCCGCTCATTCGTACGGTCGTCTTCGGAACGACGTGGATCGGGCGTGCCCGGCCCGGTCCGGGCGCGTCGCAATGCCTTGCGAACCGGGGGGTACGCCCTGAGCTGACAACCCTAACCAGTAGGCGGTCGGAATGCCGACCGGAATGGAAGGTCGATCGGCGAAAACCCTATCGAGCACCGGACGCGGCAGGCCATGCACGCATCTGGTCCCGATAGGATTCCGGGGCGGTCGCGGGCCGCCGCCGAGGGGAGAGGGATGACCGACTGCCTGTTCTGCAAGATCGTTTCCGGGGACGTGCCGGCCAAGATCGTCCGGGAGTCGGCGGGTGCGGTGGCGTTCCGCGACATCAACCCTCAGGCGCCCACGCATGTGCTGGTGATCCCGAGGGCGCACCACCCGACCGTCGGCGAACTCGCCGCCGCGGACGCCGGGCTGCTCGCCGAACTGGTGCGCGAGGCCCACCAGGTCGCGGTGGACGAGGGCATCGCCGAGGCCGGCTACCGGGTCGTGTTCAACACCGGCGCGCAGGCCGGGCAGACCGTGTTCCACGTGCACGCGCACGTGCTCGGCGGCCGTGGCCTCAACTGGCCGCCCGGCTGACCGTTCCCCCGGGCCGCACCGGGCGCCCGGCACCCCCGGCGAAAACCATCCGCGTCCTGCCGGGGGCGGCCAGTACGATGGAACCCGTACATCTGGACACCCGGAGCAGACAGAAGGCAGGTCGGAGAGGCCGCAAGGCCGGCTGATGGTCGAATCAACTCACACGGGGTCGACTCGCACGGGGCGCGACGACCGGACGGGCTCGCACTCCCAGATCAAGATCGTGGTGCCGGACGACCATTCGATGGTGAGCCTGCTGGGCTCCCGGGACGAGCTGCTCCACGCGATAGAGCAGGCGTTCGGCGACGGCATCGACATCCACGTCCGCGGCAACGAGATCACCGTGACGGGCCAGGAGGGCGAGACCGGCCTGGTCTCCCGGCTCTTCACCGAGATGCTCGAGCTGCTGAAGGGCGGCACGCAGCTCACCCCCGACGCCGTCGAGCGCAGCCTGGCGATGCTGCGCGGCGAGAGCGACGCGCGCCCCGCCGAGGTCCTGACGCTGGACGTGCTGTCCAGCCGGGGCCGGACGATCCGCCCCAAGACGCTGAACCAGCGGCGCTACGTCGACGCGATCGACAGGCACACGATCGTGTTCGGCATCGGCCCCGCCGGCACCGGCAAGACGTACCTGGCGATGGCGAAGGCCGTCCGCGCGCTGCAGGACAAGAAGGTCAACCGGATCATCCTGACGCGCCCCGCCGTGGAGGCGGGGGAGCGGCTCGGGTTCCTGCCCGGCACGCTCTACGAGAAGATCGACCCGTACCTGCGGCCGCTGTACGACGCGCTGCACGACATGGTCGACCCCGACTCGATCCCCCGCCTGATGGCGGCGGGCACCATCGAGGTGGCCCCCCTGGCGTACATGAGGGGCCGCACCCTGAACGACTCGTTCATCATTCTGGACGAGGCGCAGAACACCTCGCCCGAGCAGATGAAGATGTTCCTCACCCGGCTCGGGTTCGGGTCGAAGGTCGTGGTGACCGGGGACGTCACCCAGGTCGACCTGCCGTCCGGGCACCTGAGCGGGCTGCGCGTCGTCCAGGACATCCTCGACGGCGTCGAGGACATCCACTTCTGCCGCCTCGACAGCCGCGACGTCGTCCGGCACAAGCTGGTCACCGACATCGTCGACGCCTACAACCGGCACGCCGAGAAGCAGGTTCCGGAGTTCCAGCCGGGCGCGGCGGGCCGCGGCGGGTCCCGCAAGCGGGGGCGGCAGTGAGCATCGAGGTGCTGAACGAGTCGGGCGTCCCCGTCGACGAGCGGGCCATCGCCGGTCTGTCCCGGCACGTCCTCGACGGCATGCGCGTGCACCCGCTGGCGGAACTGTCGGTCCTGCTGGTCGATGAGGCCGCGATGGCCGAGTTGCACGAGAAGTGGATGGACGAGCCGGGCCCGACGGACGTGCTGTCGTTCCCCATGGACGAGCTGCGCCCCGGCCACATGTCGGGCGGCGCCGACGAGGACGGCGAGACCGATCCCGGCCTGCTCGGCGACGTCGTGCTGTGCCCCGCGGTGGCCGAGCGGCAGGCGCGGGAGGCCGGGCACGGCACCGGGGACGAGCTGGAGCTGCTGTGCGCGCACGGCATCCTGCACCTTCTCGGCTACGACCACGCCGAGCCGGAGGAGCACCGGGAGATGTTCGGCCTGCAGGCCGAGCTCCTGACCTCCTGGCGGGAGAAACGCGGCGGCTGAGGTGAACACCGCGCAGGCCTGGCTGTCCGCCCTGGCGGCGGGCCTGGTCTTCATGGCGGGCCTGCTGGCCAGTACCGAGGCGGCGCTCGCGCGGGTGTCGCGCGTCACCGTCGAGGAGCTGGTCCGCGACGGGCGGCGCGGCTCGCGGCGGCTGGCCGAGGTGGTCGCCGACCCGGCCCGCTACGTCAACATGGTGCTGCTGCTCCGCATCGCCTGCGAGCTGGTCGCGACCGTGATCGTCGCGGACCTGTGCATCTCCTGGCTGGACGAGACGTGGCGCGCCTACGTCACCGCCGCCGCCATCATGATCGTGATCAGCTATGTGGTGATCGGCGTCGGGCCCCGCACGCTCGGCATCCAGCACGCCGACCGGATCGCGCTGGCCGGCGCCGCGGTGATCCATCCGGTGACGCGGGTGTTCGGGCCGCTGCCGCGGCTACTGATCGCGCTCGGCAACGCCCTCACGCCCGGCAAGGGGTTCCGGGAGGGCCCGTTCGCGTCCGAGGCGGAGCTGCGCGACCTGGTCGACCTGGCCGAGCAGCGCAGCCTGATCGAGCCGGTCGAGCGGGAGATGATCCATTCGGTGTTCGAGCTGGGCGACACCCTCGTCCGCGAGGTGATGGTGCCGCGCACCGACATCGTGTTCATCGAGCGCGGCAAGACGCTGCGGCAGGCGATGACGCTTGCGCTGCGCAGCGGCTTCTCCCGCATTCCGGTCGTCGGCGAGAACGAGGACGACGTCGTCGGCATCGCCTACCTCAAGGACGTCGCCCGCCGCAGCCAGGAGCACCGCGAGGGCGAGTCCGTCGAGACGGTCGACTCGGTCATGCGTTCCGCCACCTACGTGCCCGACAGCAAGCCGATCGACGAACTGCTGCGCGAGATGCAGGCCCGGCGGATCCACCTCGCGGTCGTCATCGACGAGTACGGCGGCACCGCGGGCCTGGTCACCATCGAGGACATCCTGGAGGAGATCGTCGGGGAGATCACCGACGAGTACGACCGGGAGACCCCGCCGGTCACCTGGCTCCCGGACGGCGCCGCCCGCGTCACCGCCCGCCTCCCCGTCGAGGACCTCGCCGAGCTGTTCGACGTGGAGATGGACGTCGAGGAGGTCGAGACCGTCGGCGGCCTCCTCGCCCACGCCCTGGGCCGCGTCCCCATCGAGGGCTCCACCGCGGAGGTCGGCTCCGGCCCCGCCGACGGCCACGAGGGCGGCCCCGTCCTGTCCCTCAAGGCCGAGACCATCGCCGGCCGCCGCAACCGCGTGGGGACCGTCCTGGTGAGGCGCCTGGGCGTGACCGCGACGGACGCGGCTGATGCCGAGGGTTCCGACCGGACCCGCTGATCAGAGGGTCGTCCGGAGGGTGCCGTCGGGGGCGGCGACCAGGATGGGGGCTTTGGGGCCGAGGTCCCGGACGGCGGTGACGCCGGGCGGGGCGGGGGTGTCGGCGGTGACGACGGCGGCGGCCTCCAGGTCTTCGGCGCCACTGGAGACGGCCGTCGCCACGGCGACCTGGAGGGCGGAGAGTTTCAGGGACGGCAGGTCCACGCTCGTGGCGGAGTAGGTGCGGCCCGTCTCGTCGCGGACGGCGGCGCCCTCGGCGGCGTTCGTGCGGGCCCTGGCCGACCTTGCCAGGGTGATGATCTTCGCGTCCTCGGCGTTCAGCTCGCTCACGTCCCCCAGCGTACGGGCTTCGTGAGCGGGACTTGCGGCCGCATGGGCCTCCCCGCAAGTCACCGCCAAGTGGGCGGCAAGGGGTGCGGGTGATGCTCGGAACGCCGGACAACGCCGTTCTGGGGGAGATGTGATGTCCCGTTCGCTCTATCGCCTGGGCAGGGCCGCGGCCTTGCGGCCGTGGCGATTCATCGTCGTGTGGGTGGTGCTCGTCGCGGCGGTGGCCGGTCTGGCGGGTGTCGCGGGGGGTGCCCTGCACGACGACTACACGCTTGACGGGACGGGGTCGCAGGAGGCGACCGACCTGCTGGAGGAGCGCTTCCCCGCGCTGTCGGGGGCGGACGCCAGGGTCGTGGTCCACGCGGAGTCCGGGACGGTCGACCGGGCGGCGCTGGCGGAGGCGGCGGGGGAGCTGCGCGAGCTGCCGCACGTCAGCGTGGTCGAGCCGCCGCGGCCGAGCCCGGACGGGGCGACGGCGCTGATGACCGTCCGGTACTCGGTGCCGGTGACGGATCTGGAGCCGAAGCCGACCCTCGACCTGCTGCGGTCGGCGACGGACAACCTGGACGCGGCGGGCTACCAGGTGGAGTTCGGCGGCCAGGTGCCGGAGAACGTGACGGCGCCGGGCGGTGTCGCCGAGGCGATCGGGGTCGGGGCCGCGCTGGTGATCCTGCTGCTGGCGTTCGGGTCGGTGGTGGCGGCGGGGCTGCCGCTGGTGGTGGCGCTCGCCGGGCTCGGCGCCGGGGTGTCGGGGATCACGCTGCTGGCGGCGTTCACCGAGGTGGCGACCACGGCGCCGACGCTGGCCACGATGGTCGGGCTGGGCGTCGGCATCGACTACGCCCTGTTCATCCTGACCCGGCACCGGGAGGGCATGGCCGCGGGGCTCGGCGTCCCCGAGTCGGTGGGGCGCGCCGTCGCGACCGCCGGCCAGTCGGTGATCTTCGCGGGTTCCACGGTGCTGCTGGCGCTGTGCGGGCTGGTGCTGACGCGGATCCCCGTCTTCATGACGATGGGCTTCACCACGGGGCTCGTCGTGGCGGCGACGGTGCTGAGCGCCGTCACGCTTCTTCCGGCGGTGCTGGGGCTCGCCGGGCGCAGGGTGCTGCGCCGCCGCGACCGGGCCGCCGGCGCGAAGATCACGGTGGAGTCGCCGCGGGTCCGGCGGTGGGCCGAGCACGTCGGGCGGCACCCGTGGCCGTGGCTGCTGGCCGCGTCCGTGCTGATGCTCGCGCTGGCCGCGCCCGCGCTCGGCATGCGCACGTGGCCGAGCGACGCCAGCAGCCAGCCGACGTCCAACACCGTCCGGCAGGCCTACGACCTGGTCGCCGAGGGGTACGGGGACGGCGCCAACGGGCCGCTGGTCGTGGCGGTCGACCTGACGAAGGTGGACCCGGGCGCCCTGCCCGGCCTGCGGGACTCGCTCGCCGGGACCGCCGGAGTCACGGCCGTCGCCGAGCCCGTGCCGTCCCCCCGCCGGGACGCCGCGGTGATCATGGTCACGCCGGAGTACGGGCCGCAGGACGCGCGGGTGACGGGGCTCGTCGACCGGATCCGCGCGGACGTGCTCCCGCCGGGCGCGGAGGTCACCGGGCTGACCGCGGCGTACGTGGACCTGTCCCGGATGCTGTCCGACCGGCTCTGGCCCGTGATCGGCGCGGTCGTCGCCACCTCGTTCATCCTGCTGATGATCATGTTCAGGTCGCTGCTGGCGCCGTTGAAGGCCGCGGTGATGAACCTGCTGTCGATCGGCGCCGCCTACGGGGTGCTCACGGCCGTGTTCCAGTGGGGCTGGGGCGCTGAAGCGCTCGGGCTTCCGCACAGCGTCCCGGTGTCGAGCTTCATCCTGCTGCTGATGTTCGCGGTGCTGTTCGGCGTGTCGATGGACTACGAGGTCTTCCTGCTGTCGCGCATCAGGGAGGAGTGGCTGCTGCACGGCGACGCGCGCGGCTCGGTGACCGCCGGCCTCGCCGCGACCGGGCGGGTCATCTCCAGCGCCGCGCTGATCATGGTGGCGGTGTTCCTCGGGTTCGCCGCCGACCCCGGCCTGGTGATCAAGCAGATGGGGGTGGGGCTCGCGGTCGCCGTGGCGCTGGACGCGACGATCGTCCGGCTGGTGCTGGTGCCCGCCACGATGTCGCTGCTCGGACGGGCGAACTGGTGGCTGCCGCGGCCCCTCGCCCGCGTCCTTCCGGAGATCGGCGCGCACGGCGGGGCCGGGCCCGTGTCGGCGGACAGGCGGGAACCCGAACTCGGCCGGGTGTGACGCCGGGGGAGTGAACACGGCGGTCCGGCATGTCCCGGTTAGGCTGATCGGGACATGTCGCCTGTCGTACGCGTTCTCGGGGCCTTCGGCGCCGAGGTGGCGGGGGAGCCCGCGGACCTCGGCGGTCCACGGCAGCGCTCCGTCCTCGCCCGGCTCGTCGCCGCGCGGGGCGCGATGGTGACCGCCGACCGGCTCGTCGACGACCTGTGGGCGGGGACGGCCCCGCTCCGCGCCGCCGCCGGCCTCCAGTCGTTCGTGTCGCATCTGCGCCGCGCCCTCGAACCGGGCCGTCCGCCGCGCACGCCCGCGCGGGTCCTGGTGACCGAGCCTCCGGGATACGCGCTCCGGCTGCCGGACGGGAGCGTCGACGCGTGGCGGTTCGACGCGCTGATCGACGAGGCCGCCGGGCTGCTGGACACCGACCCGCTGCGGGCCCGCCGCCGCGCGGAGGCGGCGCTCGCGGAGTGGCGCGGGCCCGCCTACGCCGAGTTCGCGGACCTGCCGTGGGCCGCGGCCGAGGCGGCCCGCCTGGACGAGCGCCGCCGCCTCGCCGTCGAACGCCGCGCCGAGGCGATGCTGAAGGGCGGGGCCCGGCTGCCGGCGTCCGCCGCCGAGGCCGTCCCCGACCTGGAGGCCCACGCCGCCGCGAACCCGCTGCGCGAGGAGGCGTGGCGGCTTCTGGCCCTGGCCCTCTACCGCGCCGGGCGCCAGGGCGACGCGCTCGCCGCGCTCCGCCGCGCCCGCGAGACCCTGACCGAGGAACTCGGCGTCGACCCCGGCCCGGCCCTGCGGCGCCTCGAAACCGACATCCTGGCCCAGTCGCCCGACCTGGGGGAGGCGGCCCGCCGCGGCGGACGCCCCGTCCTGCGGCCGGCGCCCGAGCCCGCGCGGGAGCAGCCCGCCTTCGTCGGACGCGTCCGGGAACTCGCCCGGCTGGACGCCGCCGCCGCGGACGCCGCCAGAGGCCGGGGCGGCCTCGTCCTCGTCGGCGGCGACGCGGGCATGGGCAAGACGGCCCTCGCCGAACGGTTCGAGGACGGCCTCGCCGAGCGCGGCTGGACGTGCGCGTGGGGGCGGGCGCCGGAGACGGGGGGAGCGCCCGCGGCCTGGCCCTGGGCCGAACTGCTGCGCGGGCTGGCCGCCGCCGCGCCGCCCGCCGCCGAACTCGCCGGCCGCCTCGGGCCGCTGCTGGACGACGCCGTCACCGGCCCCGGCGACGCCGACGTCAGCACGGGGCGGTTCCGGCTCCACCTGGCCGTCGGGGACTACCTCGCCGGCGTCGCGGACACGGGGCCGCTCCTGCTCGTCCTGGACGATCTGCACTGGGCGGACGAGGAGACCCTCGCCCTGCTCGTCCGGCTCGCCGGACGGCTGCGGGACCGCCCCGTCCTGCTGGTGGCCACGTTCCGGCAGACGGAGGTCCGCGAGGGGCTCGCGGCCGCGCTGGCCGCGCTCGCCCGCTACGAGCCGGCGCGGATCGAACTCGGCGGGCTGTCGGCGGCCGAGGTCGCGGCCCTGGTCCGCGGCACCTGCGCCACCGGCCTCGGCGACGCGGAGCTGTCCGCCATCGCCGAGCGGACCGGCGGCAACCCGTTCTTCACCCGGGAGACGGCCCGGCTCCTGGACGCCGAGGGCCTTCCCGCCGCGACGCGGCAGGTGCCCGCCGGGGTCGGGGACGTGCTGCGCCGCCGCATCGCCCGGCTGCCGGAGCCGGTCCAGACCGTCCTGCGCGACGCGGCCGTCATCGGCCGCGACGCCGACCTGGGCGTCCTGTCCGATCTGACCGGGGACGAGGACACGGTGATCGACGCCGTCGAGGCCGGTCTCGGCAGCGGCCTGGTCACCGAGCCCGCGCCCGGCCGGATGCGGTTCGCGCACGCCCTCGTCCGCGACACCCTCTACGACGGGATCTCCCGGGCCCGCCGTACCCGGCTGCACGGCCGCGTCGCCGCCGCGCTCGAACGGCACACCCCCGACGAGGTCGCCGCGATCGCCCACCACCACCTCGAATCCGGTACGGACCCGGCCAAGGCCGTCCGGTACGCGCGGCTGGCCGCGGAGGCCGCCGAGGCGCGCTTCGCCCACGACCTGGCCGCCGGCCTGTGGGTCCGCGTCGTCGACATGCTGCGGGCGCGGGGCGCGGACGCGACCCGCGACCGGCTGGAGGCGGAGGTCGCCGCGATCCGCGTGACGGCGCTCGCCGGTCACGTCGTCGACGCGCGGGACCGGCGGCTGGCCGCCATCGCCGACGCCCGCGCGTTCGGCGACGTCCGGCTCCTCGCCCGGATCATCGCGAGCTTCGACGTCCCCACGCTGTGGACGAGCCGCGAGTACGGGACCCTCGACGCCGCCGTGGTCGAGGCCACCGAGGAGGCGCTCGCGCGGCTGCCCGGGGACGAGCCGGAACTGCGCGTCCGGCTGCTGACGACCCTGGCGATCGAACTGGAGGGCGAGCAGCACGACCGCGGGGTCACCGCGTCCGGCGAGGCGATCCGCACGGCCCGTGCCCTGGGCGTCCCCGAGCTGATCGCCGCCGCGCTGAACGGCGCCTACATCAACAGCTACCGGACCGCGGACGGCCTCGCCCGGCGGCGCCGGTTCGCCGCCGAACTCCTCGATCTCGCGACCCGGAACGACCTCGGGACCTACCTCGTCCTCGCGCACCTGCAACTGCAGCAGGCCGCCATCGCCGGGCTCGACCTCCCCGCCGCGCACCGGCACCTGAAGGAGGGGCGGCGGCTCGCCGACCAGTACGGGCTACCGCTGCTCGCACAGATAGGCGACTGGTACGCCGGGCTGACGCGCGCCTTCACGGCCCGGGAGGAGGAGGCGGAACTCGCGTACGAGCGGCTCGGTGACGCCGTCGGCCGGACCAGGATCTGGTCGAGCGAGCTCGGCATGGCCTTCCTCGGCGTCTTCTGCCTGCGGCTCGTCCAGGGGAGGGCCGGGGAGATGGTGGACGGCTCCGCCTGGCTGCACCGCCAGTGGGGCCATGTCCCGGCCACCGCCGACATGCACGCCCTGGCGCTGATCTCCGCCGGCCGCGCCGCGGAGGCCGAGCGGGTCGTCGCCGGGGCCGGTCCCGTCCGCCTCGACTACTTCTTCGACCTCACCATGCCGGTGCGGGCGCTGCGCGCGATCGCGCTCGGTGACCGCGAGCTGGCCGCGGAGGTCTACGCGAAGCTGCTGCCCTACGCCGGTCAGTTCAGCGGCGGCGCCACCGCCGTCGGCACGGTCGGGCCCATCGCGCAGGTCCTCGGCGACCTCGCGTTGTTCCTGGACCGGCCCGAGGCAGCCGCCGGCCACTACCGCGACGCGGCCGGGGTCGCCGGACGCCTCGGCTCCGCCGTGTGGGCCGAGAGGGCCGACGCCGCGCGGACCCGTCTCGGCACCCCCGCCGCGTGACCCTGGACGTCCGGGTCCCGCGGGTGCGCGACAATCGAGGGGTGACAGTGTTGGGCAGTGAGGTGCGCGAGGGGTATCGGTCGGGATTCGCCTGTTTCATCGGGCGGCCCAACGTCGGCAAGTCGACCCTGATGAACGCCCTGGTCGGGACCAAGGTGGCGATCACCAGCAGCCGCCCGCAGACGACGCGGCGGGCCATCCGCGGAATCGTGCACCGGCCGGACGCGCAGCTCGTCATCGTCGACACGCCCGGCCTGCACAAGCCCCGGACGCTGCTCGGGGAACGGCTCGACAGCCTGGCCCGGTCCACGCTCACCGAGGTGGACGCGATCGGGTTCTGCGTGCCCGCCGACCAGCCCGTCGGGCCCGGCGACAAGTACATCGCCCGGGAGCTCACGGCCGTGAAGAAGACCCCGGTCGTCGCGATCGTGACCAAGACCGACCTCGCCCCGCCCGAGCGGGTCGCCGAGCAGCTCCTCGCGGTCGGTCGGCTGGGCGAGTTCGCCGACATCGTGCCGTGCTCCGCCGAGACGGGCTTCCAGGTCGGCCTGGTCGGCGACCTGCTGATCTCCCACCTGCCGGGCGGCACGCCGCTCTATCCGGAGGGCGACCTCACCGACGAGCCCGAACAGCTCCTCGTCGGCGAGCTGATCCGCGAGGCGGCGCTGGAAGGCGTCCGCGACGAGCTGCCTCACTCGATCGCCGTGGTGGTGGACGAGATCAGCCCGCGTGAGGGCCGCGGCGACCTCGTCGACATCTACGCGCACCTGTTCGTCGAGCGCTCCAGCCAGAAGGGCATCATCATCGGGCACAAGGGGTCTCGGCTCCGCGAGGTGGGCGCGGCGGCGCGGCGGCAGATCGAGGCGCTGCTCGGCACCCGGGTCTTCCTCGACCTGCGCGTCAGCGTCCTCAAGGACTGGCAGCGCGACCCCAAGCAGCTCCGCCGGCTCGGGTTCTACGACTGATCCTTCCCGGGGTCGTCCCCGGCCGGCGCCTCCCGGTCCGCCTGCGCCTCCCGGTCCCTGCGGCCCCACGCCCGGTCTTCCTCGGGCCAGGCGGCGGGCGCGTCTGCCGGGTACTGCCGGTCGGTGTACTGCCACTGGCCGGCGTACTGCTGGTCCGCGTACTGCTGGTCCGCGTACCGGGGCTGCTGCTGATTTCCATCCGGCCGGTGCCGGGGCCTGGACACCCGTTCGGCGATGGGCCGGGCCAGGCTGAAACCGACCACCAGCAGGGACGTGACGACGGCCAGGTACCACCCGTAGCGGACGGTGATCTGGTAGCCGAAGTCCAGGCCGGTCCGGGGAAGGTTGTCGCTGACGTCGCCCAGCCGCAGGACGAAGATCCCGCAGACGAGCAGGGCGAGCATGCCGGGGATGGCGGCGAGCGCGCCGATCCGCGCGTCCCGTCCGATCAGGTCCCAGAAGGCCAGCGCGATCGCGGCCACGGCCAGCACCGGGACGGCGACGACCATGGTGTCGGCGTCGATGCCCGCCAGGTCTCCGAGGTCGCGGCCGATCGGCCGCCCGAACAGCTCGATGACGATCTGCGCGTGCGCCCACGGCAGGAACGCCGCCACCAGCAGCACGGCCGCCGCGGTGATCGTGGCGAGGATCCAGGCGGTGCCGTACCGCGGCCCGGCCGTCGCGCCGGGAGCGGGTTTCCAGGCGCCGTCTCGGGGCGGCGGATAGCCGTCGACGGGCGGCAGAAAGGACGGGCGCGACCGCTCACGGCCCGCCTCGGAACCCAGGTCACCGGTCATGGACCCAGCGTAAATGCAGGAACGGCATTGCCCGTACGGCCACGTCGGGGCACATGGATCGGTAGTTTGGAATGAAGTCCGTTATGGGAGGAGAGCCGCGGTGTTGCTCGTTTTCGGCCTGACGGCGGTGTTCCGTACCGTCGGCGAGGGGACGTTCCACTGCCCGCAGTGCGGGGGTGACCGTGCCTTCCGCAGGCGTGCCGGGCGTCGCTGGTTCTCGATGTTCTTCGTTCCGCTGGTGCCGCTGTGGCGGCTCGGGCACGCCCTGGAGTGCCGGACGTGCCGCGGCCGCTTCCCGGTCTCGGCGCTGCGGACGCCGACCGCCGAGCAGATGGCCGAGGCGCTCGCCACGGGCATGCGCGCCGCGGCGGCCCTGGTGCTGCGCGCCGGCGACCCCGCCGACCCGGCGGCCCGCGCACGCGCCATCTCGACGGTCGCCGGCTACGGCGAGCCCGAGTTCGACGGGACGGCCGTGAACGCCGACCTCGCGCTGCGCCGCACGTTCCTGGAACAGGAGATCGTCCGGGCCGGGGCCCATCTCGCGGTGGAGGCCAAGGAGTGGTTCCTCGCGCAGGCCGTCCGGATCGGGCTGGCGGACGGCCCGCTCGGTGACGGGGAGCGGCAGGAACTGCACGGCATCGCGGACCTGCTCGGCATGTCCCCCGCCTACGCGCTGGGCGTGATCGTGACCACCGAGGGGGCTTCCCGCTGACATGGGACCCGCCGCCGCGGGCCTCGCCGCCGACGGGCTGCGCGTCACGACCGTCGACATCAGCGAGTTCGAGGCGCTCGACGGCTGCGTGACCTGCCTGTCCGTGCTCGTCGCCCGACCGGCGCCGGGAATTTCACCGGCGTGCGGCGTCGTTCTCGTGAGACGGAAGAGGTCCCCGTTGTCCCAGTATCCGGACGTCGGTTTCCGTAACACGGATGGCATCTGTTAACTTGGCGAACGTGTTGCGTGAGCTGCTCCTCCTTAGCGGCCGCAGCGGGGGCCTGTAACCAGGCCGGCTCCCTCGCTGCGGGACTGCGTCGTGCATGTCGGCCGCGAGGTTCGAGCAGAAGGTTCTCATTCGGATGTATCCGCAACAGCAGTCCTCCGGTATGCCCGTCCAGCGCTACCGTCCCTTCGCCCCGATCAAGCTCACCGACCGGACCTGGCCGGACGCGGTCATCGCCGAGGCGCCGCGCTGGTGCGCGGTCGACCTGCGGGACGGCAACCAGGCCCTGATCGACCCGATGGACGCCGACCGCAAGCTGCGGATGTTCGAGCTGCTGGTACGGATGGGCTACAAGGAGATCGAGGTCGGGTTCCCGGCGGCCAGCCAGACCGACTTCGACTTCGTCCGGCAGATCATCGAAGAGGACCGGGTCCCCGATGACGTCGTGATCCAGGTGCTGACGCAGGCCCGCCCCGAGCTGATCGAGCGGACCTTCGAGTCGGTGCGCGGCGCGAAGCGGGCGATCGTCCACCTGTACAACTCCACCAGCACGCTGCAGCGCCGCGTCGTGTTCGAGCAGGACCGCGACGGCATCACCGCGATCGCCGTCGAGGGCGCCAAGCTGTGCGCCAAGCTCGCCGAGAACATGGGCGACACCGAGATCTTCTTCCAGTACTCGCCCGAGTCGTTCACCGGCACCGAACTGGAGTACGCCGTCGAGGTCTGCAACGCCGTCAACGACGTGTGGAAGCCCACCCCCGACAAGAAGGTCATCGTCAACCTGCCGGCGACGGTCGAGATGGCCACGCCGAACGTGTACGCCGACCAGATCGAGTGGATGAACCGGAACCTGGCCCACCGGGATTCGGTGATCCTGTCGCTGCACCCGCACAACGACCGCGGGACCGCCGTCGCCGCCGCCGAGCTGGGCTACATGGCGGGCGCCGACCGCATCGAGGGCTGCCTGTTCGGCAACGGCGAGCGCACCGGCAACGTCTGCCTGGTCACGCTGGGCCTGAACCTGTTCACCCAGGGCGTCGACCCGCAGATCGACTTCTCCGACATCGACGAGATCCGCCGGACGGTCGAGTACTGCAACCAGCTGCCCGTCCACGAGCGGCACCCCTACGGCGGCGACCTGGTCTACACCGCGTTCTCCGGTTCCCACCAGGACGCCATCAACAAGGGCTTCGACCACCTGGGCCGGGACGCCGAGGCCGCCGGGGTACCGGTCGCCGGGTACCGCTGGGAGGTCCCGTACCTGCCGATCGACCCGCACGACGTCGGCCGCACCTACGAGGCCGTGATCCGGGTCAACAGCCAGTCCGGCAAGGGCGGCGTCTCCTACATCATGAAGACCGAGCACTCCCTGGAGCTGCCGCGCCGGCTGCAGATCGAGTTCTCCCGCGTCGTCCAGGAGCACACCGACAGCGAGGGCGGCGAGGTCACCGCCGAGCGCATGTGGGAGATCTTCCAGAGCGAGTTCCTCACGGGCGGCCCGCGCGCCGGGCTGCTGGCGCACCGCACGACCTCGCGGGTGGACGAGAAGGACGCGATCAGCTGCGACATCCGCGTCGACGGCGAGATCCGCGAGATCGAGGGCGTCGGCAACGGCCCCGTCTCGGCCTTCGAGGACGCTCTCGCCACGGTCGGCATCGACGTCCGCGTCCTGGACTACGCCGAGCACGCGATGAGCGCGGGCGGCGACGCGCGCGCCGCCGCCTACGTCGAATGCGATGTGAACGGCACGTCCGTCTGGGGCGTGGGCATCGACGGCAACATCGTCACCGCGTCCCTCAAGGCGATCCTGTCCGCGGTGAACCGGGTGGCCCGCACGCAGGGAAGGTAGGCGTTCGCGTCAGGGACCGGGGTTCGCGGGCGGCGGAAGGCGCCGACGGCCCCGGGACCGCCAATCGGCCCCACCATGACGACCGCCGGCCCCGCCGGATGGATCAGGCGCGGCCCAGGACGTGGTGGACCAGTTCGCGGAGGGCGCCGTGGAGCTGGGCCTCACCGACGGTGGTCCGGTCGCCGTCGATGTCGATTTCGTACAGGAACTGATCGGGGATTCGGCCCGGCGGCGGGACCGTGTTCAGGTCGACGCGGCCGACGAGCCTTGTCAGCATGGGATCGCTGGCGCTGTCGGACTCGGCGCGCCGTTCGATCCCCGCGAATCCTCCGCTGCGGACGACTTTCACTCTCACTTCGCTATCCGTTCGCCTCCATGAGGACATCTTCTCCCGCCCAAGCCCGGCCCACGGGGAATCTCATGCCACAACGCTGCCAGCTCCGGGTGGTTCGAGCCACAACTTTCGGCAGGACACTACGGCCGAATCCGGTCACGCTATGTAATTGTTATCCAGCGTAGTGCTATCGTCCGGGAGACTTGCGAAGATCATGGGGAGATGCCCGGCCGCGGCACCGAGGCATCGGGTGGTGTGCGTCAGAATGAACGGGTGACCCTCTACCGCGACGAAGGCATCGTCCTGCGCACCCAGAAGCTGGGCGAGGCCGACCGCATCGTGACGGTGCTGACCCGGCGCACCGGCCGGATCCGCGCCGCGGCGAAGGGGGTCCGCAAGACCAGGTCCCGGTTCGGGGCGCGGCTGGAGCCGTTCACGCACGTGGACCTCCAGCTGTACGAGCGGCGCTCCCTCGACCTGATCACGCAGGCCGAGACGCTGCGCCCGTACGGGGAGGCGCTGGTCACCGACTATCCCCGCTACACGGCGGGGACGGCGATGCTGGAGACCGCGGAGAAGCTCACGGCCGAGGAGGGCGAGCCCGCGCTCCGGCAGTTCCTGCTCCTGGTCGGCGGTCTGCGCACGCTCGCCGAACGCGGCCATGACCCGCGGCTCGTCCTGGACGCCTACCTGCTGCGCTCGCTGTCGGTCGCCGGATGGGCCCCCGCGCTCGACGAGTGCTGCCGCTGCGGAACCCGCGGCGGGCTGCGCGGGTTCGCGATCGCGGCGGGCGGCGCGGTCTGCGCGAACTGCCGCCGGCCGGGCGCCGCGACCCCCGCCCCGCCGACGTTCGCGCTGATGCTGGCGCTGCTGCGCGGCGACTGGGAGACCGCCGACGGCAGCGAGCAGCGCCACCGGATGGAGACCAGCGGCCTGGTGGCCGCCTACCTCCAGTGGCATCTGGAACACGGAATCCGGTCCCTGCGCCATGTCGAACGCGACACGGGGTCCACCGAAGACGCCGCAGGCACCCGGACCACCGGGGACGACACCACCAGGGAGAGAGTGTGAGCAGGGCCGTATCGCCGCCGGATCCGCATCGGGACGGCGCCACGCCGCCCCCGATCCCCGCGGACCTGGTGCCACGGCACGTCGCCATCGTCATGGACGGCAACGGCCGCTGGGCCAAGGAGCGCGGGCTGCCGCGCACCGAAGGACACAAGCGCGGCGAGGACTCGCTCTTCGACGTCATCATGGGGGCGATCGAACTCGGCGTCCCGTACCTGTCGGCGTACGCGTTCTCCACCGAGAACTGGAAGCGCTCGCCGGACGAGGTGCGCTTCCTCATGGGCTTCAACCGGGACGTGATCCGGCGCCGCCGCGACCAGCTCCACTCGATGGGCGTGCGGGTCCGGTGGGCGGGCCGGCGGCCGCGGCTGTGGCGCAGCGTCATCAGGGAGCTGGAGACGGCCGAGGAGATGACGCGCGACAACGACGTCCTCACCCTGCAGTTCTGCGTGAACTACGGCGGCCGCGCCGAGATCGTGGACGCGGCGGCGGCGATCGCGCGGGACGTCCGCGACGGCAGGCTCAACCCCGACAAGATCACCGAGAAGGTCTTCGCCCGGTACCTGGACGAGCCCGGCATCCCGGACGTGGACCTGTTCCTGCGCTCGTCGGGGGAGCAGCGCACGTCCAACTTCCTGCTCTGGCAGTCGGCGTACGCGGAGATGGTCTTCCTCGACACGCTCTGGCCCGACTTCGACCGCCGCCACCTGTGGCACGCGTGCGAACTCTACGCATCCCGCGACCGCCGGTACGGCGGCGCCGTCCCGAACAAGGTGGAACCCGCCGCCGCGACCGGCTGAGCCGCCCTCGGATCAGGCCAGGGCCGCGTCCAGGGTGATGGTGGTGCCGGTGAGCGCCTGGCTGACGGGGCAGCCGGTCTTGGCGTCCTGGGCGGCCTTCTCGAAGTCGGCCGGGGACAGGCCGGGCACGTCGGCCCGGACGGTCAGGTGGATGCCGGTGATGCCCTCACCGGGCTGGAACGTGACCTCGGCCTTGGTGTCCACCTTCGCCGGCGGCGTCCCCGCGCCGGCGAGGGCGTGCGAGAGTGCCATCGAATAGCAGGTGGAGTGGGCGGCGGCGATGAGCTCCTCCGGGCTCGTCCTTCCGCCCGGCTCCTCGGATCGCGACGCCCAGGTCACGTCGTAGGTGCCGAGCTTCGAGGAGTCCAGCGAGACGGTCCCCTGGCCGCTGGTGAGCGGCCCTTCCCAATGCGCGTTCGCGGTACGTGTCGTAGCCATGTTCCGATCCTCCCACGGCCGTGCCCGGCCAGGTGATGTAGGGGAAGCCCCGCGTCCGCGTGTCAGATCGGCCGCGGGCGCGGGGCTTCCCGTCCCCGGAACAGGGGCTCCGGCCCTCGGGGGCGGTGGCCCCCTGAGGGGATGGCTAGTTGACGTTCACGGCGGACCAGGCGGCGGCCACCGTGGCGTACTGGGTGCTGCCCGCGCCATAGAGGTCCGTGGCCGCGTTCAGGGTCGCGGTGCGTGCGCCCTGGTAGTCGGTCGAGGACGTCATGTAGGTGGTCAGCGCCCGGTACCAGATCTTGGTGGCGGCGTCCCGGCCGATGCCGGTGATCGTGGAGCCGTTCGACGTCGGGCTGTCGTAGGAGACGCCGTTGATCGTCTTCGCGCCGCTGCCCTCGGCCAGCAGGTAGAAGAAGTGGTTGCCGACGCCGGAGGAGTAGTGCACGTCGAGGTTCTTGGTGTCGGACGACCAGGCGTCGGCGGAGTCGCCGTCCCTGCTGGGCCGGTCCATGAAGCGCAGGGCGGGGCTGCCGAAGCCGGGCAGGACGATCTTCTCGCCGACCAGGTAGTCGCCCACGTCGGCGGAGTTGTTCGCGTAGAACTCGACGGCGGCGGCCATGATGTCGGACGTCGCCTCGTTGAGCCCGCCGGACTCGCCGCTGTAGGTGAGGTTCGCGGTGGAGGTGGTCACGCCGTGGCTCATCTCGTGCGCGGCCACGTCGAGGGACGTGAGCGGCCCGAGGTTGACGCCGTCACCGTCGCCGTACGTCATGCAGAAGCACGAGGGGTCCCAGAACGCGTTGGCGTAGCCGTCGCCGTAGTGGACGCGGTTGAACGATCCCTTGCCGTCGTCGGCGATGCCGTTGCGGCCGAAGACGTTCTCGTAGAAGTCCCACGTCATGGCGGTGCCGAACTGGGCGTCGACGGCGACGGTGGCGCGGTCGGCGGTGGTGCCGCTGCCCCAGTGGTTGTCGGCGTCGGTGAACAGCGTCGCCGGGGCGCGGTAGAAGCACCAGATGAGGAAGCAGAGGTCGGTCTGGTTCTCGGCGTCCCCGGTGTAGGTGTTGCCGCGCGTCGGGTCCTTCAGCTGGAAGGTGCCGCCGGACGCCGTCGTCTCCAGCGGGACGGTCCCGGTGTAGAGGGACTTGCCGTCGCCCGCCGCGGTGTGGATCGTCTCCTCGCGCAGCAGGACCTTGCCGGTGGCGGCGTCCACGGACGTGAGGATGCGGCTGGGCGTCCCGTCCGCCTTCTTGCCGACGGTCTGGACGCGCCACGCGAGGCGGGGCCTGTGGTCGGCGGTGCGGGCCTCGACGACGAGTTCGGGCGAGCCCTCGGCCTTGCGCTTCTTGGTGACGGCACGCTTCTCGGCGGTCTTGGCGGGTACCTCCGGGCGAGAGTCGGACGGCGCTTCGGCGAGCGTGCCGCTGCTGCCGCGCCACGCGCCTGACGCGCTCTGGTGGACGACGATGTCGCCGCCGAGGACCGGGAGGTCGTCGAAGGTGCGGATCATCCGGGTGTGGGAGGTGCCGTCGCGGTCCATCGTGACCCGGACGACCTTGAACGCCTGCCCGTCCCCGCCGCTCCGTTCGGCGCCGCGGGCGGTGAGCGCGCCGAGCGCACGCTCCGCGGCCTGGCGCGGGTCGGGTGGGGACGGCGCCTGTCGCGCGGACGCGGGCACGGCGGTGCCGGCGGTCGCGAGCAGGGTCGCCGAGGCCAGGAGCACGATCCGTCGGCTGGTGAACGACCGTCTTGTCATGAACGCCCTCTCGTGCGGGCGCCACGCACCCCCGGGGCCCGTGGTCGGGCCTGCCGTGGCGACGGAGACATTTATGACATAGGGCTACTCGGAAGTAGATATGGCAATTTGCCAAGGATTGCCTACAGAGCGTGTGAACTCCACGCCTTGTTTCCGCTCGATGTCGCGTAAGGCGGCGTCAGCGCTTCTTCGCGGTGCACGCGGCGCAGGTGCCGAACACCTCGACGGTGTGCGTGATGTCGGCGAAACCGTGCTCGGCGGCGATGGCGTCCGCCCACCGCTCGACGGCCGGGCCCTCGACCTCCACCGTCCGGCCGCAGTCGCGGCAGACGAGGTGATGGTGGTGCTCCTCGGTCCGGCAGGCGCGGTAGACGGCCTCGCCCTCGTCGGTGCGCAGCACGTCGACCTCGCCGGCGTCGCTCAGCGCCTGCAGCGCCCGGTACACCGTGGTGAGGCCGATCCTGGAGCCGTCCGCACGCAGGTCGGCGTAGATGTCCTGGGCGCTGCGGAAGCCCTCGCAGCCGGCCAGCACCTGCCGTACCGCGTCCCGGCGGGCCGTCGTCATCCCCGTAGCACCTCCGCCTCGGCGTCCACCCGCGTCTCGGCGCCGGACCCGGCCGTGGCGGGGACGGTGTCCCCGGCCGCGGCGGACCGCGCACGCCTGCGACGCACCACCGAGCCCCCGGCGACCGCGGCCATGAACAGCGCCAGGGCCAGCAGCACGATCGAGGGGCCCGGGGGCAGATCGTACTGGAAGGAGCCCGCCAGGCCCGACACGGCCGACAGTACACCGGCCGCCATCGCCACCAGCATCGTCCCCCGAAATCCCCGGGTGAGCTGCTGCGCCGCCGCCACCGGGACGATCATCAGCGCGCTGACCAGCAGCAGCCCGATCGCGCGCATCGAGATCACGACGGTGACCGCGGCGGTCGCGGCGATCAGCACGCTGAGGAACCGGACGGGCAGCCCCGCCGCGCGAGCCACGTCCTCGTCCTGGCACAGCAGGAACAGCTCGCGGCCGAACAGCGCGACGATGCCGAGCACGACGGCGGCCAGGCCCGCGATCATGTACAGGTCG
This sequence comes from Spirillospora sp. NPDC048823, assembly GCF_043198445.1. Classification (NCBI taxonomy): domain Bacteria; kingdom Bacillati; phylum Actinomycetota; class Actinomycetes; order Streptosporangiales; family Thermomonosporaceae; genus Spirillospora; species Spirillospora sp. NPDC048823. Next base: position 392,253 of record NZ_JBICUT010000003.1, read on the forward strand.
GTGACGGTCACGCTGGTGATCGAGCCGAACAGGTACGCGTGCAGGCTCGTGCCGCCGCCGCCGTTCGCGCTGGTGAGGATCACGCCGCCGGCGAGCCCGCCGTAGAACAGCAGCGCGAGCGCGACGTCGGCGCCGCTGCGGCTGCGGGCGCGCAGGACCTCGATCGCCACCGCGCCGAGCACCGACACCACCAGCGCGCCGAGGACGGGGGAGGTGCTCGTGAGCAGGCCCAGCCCGATGCCGGTCAGCGCGATGTGCCCGATGCCGTCGCCGAGCAGCGACAGCTTGCGCTGGACGAGGAACGTTCCCACGGCCGGGGCGGCCAGCCCGATGAGCACCGCCATGACCAGGGCGATGCGCATGAAGTCGTACTGCAGCATCTCGCTCACGCGGGCCTTCCCATCGCGGTGCTCTCCACCGTGGTCTCGCGGACGATGCGGCCCTGCCCCAGCTCGATCGTCCGGGTGATGAGCGGTTCCAGCGGGCCGGGCTCGTGTGTCACCAGGACCACGGTGCGCCCGGCCCCGGCCAGCTCGTGCAGCGCCGACGCGAGCGCGGCCTGGCTGCGCGCGTCCACGCCCGCGGTGGGCTCGTCCATCACGAACACGTCCGGCTCGCCGGCGAGGGCGCGGGCGATCAGCACCCGCTGCTGTTCCCCGCCCGACAGCAGGTGCGCCGAGTCGCGCGCGTGGCCGGTGAGGTCCACCGTCTTCAGGGCGCGGTCCACGGCGGCGCGGTCGGCGGCCCGGTCGTTGAACAGGGCGGGCCGCCACCGGGACGTCCGGGCGACCCGGCCGGACGCCACGACCTCCCGGACGGTCGCCGGCACCCCGCCGCCCATCGGCAGCCGCTGCGGGACGTATCCGATCCGCTTCCAGGCGCGGAACCGCGCGGGCGGCTCACCGTAGATCTCGGTCCGGCCGGCCGACAGCGGGACGAGCCCGAGCAGCGCCTTGGCCAGCGTGGACTTCCCCGCGCCGTTCGGCCCGAGGACGGCGAGCACGTCGCCGGCCCCGACCCGCAGATCGATGCCGGCGAGGACGTCGCGGCCGTCCCGCCGGACGTGCGCGCCGCTCATCGTGAACGGCTCCGTGAACGGCTCCGTGAACGGCTCGGCGAACGGGTCAGCGGGCGGCGGGACGTTCGGCCGGTCCTTCATGTGCACTCCAGGGCGGGACGCAGCGTCCGCAGGTTCCGCTGCATGATCGTCAGGTAGTCGTCGGGGGAGCCGTCCTCGATGCCCTCGATCGGGTCCAGCACGGCGGTCCGCACGCCCGCCTCCCGTGCCAGGGACTCGGCGACCTTCGGGCTGACCAGCGTCTCGGTGAAGACCGTGGTCGCGCCGGTGGAGGAGACCCGCCGCGTCAGGTCGGCCATCCGCCGGGGGGAGGGCTCGGCGGCCGGGTCGACCCCGGCGACGGCGATCTGCCGCAGGCCGTAGCGGTCGGCCAGGTAGCCGAACGCGGCGTGCGCGGTGATGATCTCCCGCCGCTCGCAGGTCCGCAGGCCGTCCCGGAACGCGCGGTCGAGCGCGGCCAGCTCGGCGGCGGCGGAGCGGGCGCGCTCCCGGTGGCCGGACGCGCGGGCGGGGTCCGCGGCGGCGAGCCGGTCGCCGAGGGCGGTCGCGACCGTGGCCATGCGGCTCGGGTCGAGCCAGATGTGCGGATCGTGGTCCGCCTCCTCGTGCCGGATGCCGTCGTGCGCCTCTTCGTCGTGGGTCTCGTCCGGCGGCGGCAGCGTCCGCACCACGCTCGCCGCGTCGAGGGACCTGTCCCCGGCGTGGCGCCGGACGGCCTCGTCGACGGCCGGCTGGACGCCTCCGATGTGGACGGCGAAGTCGCCGTCCACGACGTTCGCGACCTGCCGGGCGGTCAGCTCCAGGTCGTGCGGCTCGGCCCCGGGCTCGGTGAGCGTCCGCACGAAGACGTCGTCTCCGCCGACCTTCCCGGCCAGCCAGGCCACCGGGTAGAACGACGCGATGACCACGGTCTTGCCGGGTGGGGCGTCGGCGCCGGCGTCGGCGCAGCCCGTCAGCGCGGCGGCGAGCCCGGCGAGGGCCAGCGCCGCCACGGGGATGGCGCGGGGCCGGCGACGCGGGCGGGTGAGGTCACCGAAGCGGGGCACATCGTGATTATGGACGAAGATGAAAACGGTTGTCAAAACCGGTCAAGTGCGCGTCCCACCGCGAATCCCACCAGGACCACCAGCGCGACGACCCGCAGAATTCTTCCCGAACCGTCCAGCGCGGGCCAGTTCAGGTAGGCGAACCAGGCCAGCGCCGCCGCCAGCACCAGCAGCCCGGCGGCCGCCACCCAGCCGCTTCCGGCCATGCCGACCACCAGCAGCAGGAACACCACGACGAGAAGCGTCCACCGCGGAAGCCGGTGCAGGAAGACCACCGGCGCCGCGCTCCACCGCTCGACCGCCGCGCGCATCCCGCCCCCGGTGCCCTGCGCTCCCGCCCGCTCACCTCGCGAATTCACGAGCCCCAAGGTAACCGAACCCGCTTCGCCGCAGGGAGGGCCGGGCGCACCACGCCGGATTCGCTGCGAGGATTGACCGATGATCGCGATAACCCGGTACCGGGTCCCGGCCGAGGACTCCGGCGGCTTCGCCGAGAGCATGACCGCGGTGCTGACGGCGCTGTCGGCGAGCCCCGGCTTCCGCTCCGGCCGGCTCGCCAGGACCGTCGACGACCCCGGGCTGTGGGCCCTGGTCACCGAATGGGACGGCGCCGGGCACTACCGCCGCGCGCTCGGCGTGTACGAGGTGCGGCTGCTGTTCATGCCCCTGGCCGCCCTGGCCGTGGACGAACCCGGCGCCTACGAGGTCGTCAGCTCCGCCTGATTCCGCGGGTCAAGGATGCGGCAAGAAGCGTCCCGCCCGGTTTCACGTCCCCGGTCAAGGTCATCTTTGCCGCGTCACGATCATGCCGTGGCCCTCCGGGGAGACGCCCGCCCGGGGGATCCTGTGTCCTTCCGGGGGAGAAGATGCGCCATGTCGTCCTGTTCGGCACCGCCCTGTGCGGGGTGGCGGCCGCGCCCGTCCTCGCCGTCCTCGGGACGGCCGCCGCGCGGCCCGCGCCCGGCGAGACCTCCGCGCCGGCCCGCCGCGCCGCGCCGGCCGGGGACGCGGCGCCGGCCGGCCCCCGCGTCGTCGAGTACCGGGGGCTGCGCATCACCGTCCCGGCCGGCTGGGAGGTCCACCGCCTCGACCGGGACCCGGCCCGCTGCGTCCGCTACGACCGGCGCGCCGTCTACCTCGGCCGCCCGGGACCGCAGCCCGACTGCCCGGCCCGCATCGTCGGCCGCACCGAGGCCGTCCACGTCCGGCCCGCCGGCGGCGGCCGGACGTCGCGGACGGCCGTGCGCGGCGACGAGCTCGCCACCCTCAGAATCACGCCGACCGTCGACCACGAGATGAGCCTCGCGCTCCCCGAGGCCGGGGTCACGATCACCGGCGTGTACGGGACGGACCCGGCGCGCCTCCAGCGGATGCTGCGCGCCGCCCGGGTCACCGGGGACTGGTCCGCCGGGCCGAGCACGCCCGAGCCGTCCAGGACCGGCATCAGGCGCGAGGCCCCCGGCCCGCCCGTGGCGAGCGAGCCCGCCGCAGAGGACGAGAAGTGGGTGCGGGGCAAGGGATTCGACACGTGCACGGCCCCGTCCCTCGCGACCATGAAGGCGTGGCGGCCCTCGTTCAAGGTCACCAACATCTACATCGGCGGCGCGGCCCGCGGCTGCGCGCAGCCCAACCTCACCCGGGCGTGGGTGCGCGAGGTCCGCGAGATGGGCTACCGCATCACGCCCACCTACGTCGGCCTGCAGGCCCCCTGCGGCAGCCGCCCGCAGCGCTTCACCGCCGAGAACGCCGCGAAACAGGGCCGGAAGGCGGCGGTGGACGCCGCCCGCAAGGCCAAGGCGCTCGGCATCCCCGAGGGCGCGCCGATCTACTTCGACATGGAGGCCTACGACACCGGGAAACGCCGCTGCCGGGACGCCGTCCTGCGGTTCGTGGACAACTGGGTCCGCAGGCTGAAGCGGGCCGGGTACACGCCCTGCCTCTACAGCAGCGTCACGTCCGGCATCCGGGACGTGGGCCGCGCCACCGGGATCAGCAAGCCCGCCGCCATCTGGTTCGCCCACTGGGACGGCAAGGCCGAGGTGTACGGCGACCGCTTCATCCCGGACCACTGGTGGCGCCCGCACCGCCGCATCAAGCAGTACCGGGGCGACCACAGGGAACGGCACGGCGGCGTCACCCTCAACATCGACAGCAACATCGTCGACGGCCGTGTCCACTAGCATTCACCTACCAGCCGCTACGGTGCCCTAAGCTGGGAACGCTCGCAGGCGCAGGCGAAGACCGCGCCGCAGGGCACCATCACCGGGGATCACACTCGCCGCCGCCCGCCGCCGTCGCGGGACCGGGGCGCACTCACTGTCCCGCCGACCGCCAGCCGGATGGAGAATCTTTCATGGCACGCCGTTCCGATGTGCTGGACACGATCGTCAACCTCGCCAAACGGCGGGGCCTGGTCTACCCGTCGAGCGAGATCTACGGCGGGCTCCGCGCGTCCTGGGACTACGGGCCGCTCGGCGTCGAGCTGAAGAACAACGTCAAGCGCCAGTGGTGGAAGTCCATGGTGCAGGGCCGTGACGACGTCGTGGGCATCGACTCGTGCGTCATCCTGGCGCGCGAGGTCTGGGAGGCCAGCGGCCACGTCCAGGCGTTCGTCGACCCGCTCACCGAGTGCCAGTCCTGCCACAAGCGCTTCCGGGCCGACCACCTGGAGGAGGCCTACGAGGAGAAGCACGGCCGCCCGCCGGCGAACGGCCTGGCCGACCTCGGCTGCCCGAACTGCGGGGTCAAGGGGTCGTTCACCGAGCCGAAGATGTTCAACGGCCTCCTCAAGACCTACCTCGGCCCCGTCGAGGACGAGTCGGGCCTGGCCTACCTGCGTCCCGAGACGGCGCAGGGCATCTTCATCAACTACCTGAACGTCCAGCAGTCCGCGCGCCGCAAGGTGCCGTTCGGCATCGGGCAGATCGGCAAGTCGTTCCGCAACGAGATCACGCCCGGCAACTTCATCTTCCGGACCCGCGAGTTCGAGCAGATGGAGATGGAGTTCTTCGTCAAGCCCGGCAGCGACGAGGACTGGCACCAGTACTGGATCGACGAGCGCCTGCAGTGGTACGTCGACCTCGGCATCCGCAAGGACAACCTGCGGCTGTACGAGCACCCGCAGGAGAAGCTGTCGCACTACTCCAAGCGCACCGTCGACGTCGAGTACAAGTTCGACTTCGTCGGCAGCGAGTGGGGCGAGCTGGAGGGCGTCGCCAACCGCACCGACTACGACCTGACGACGCACTCCAAGGCGTCCGGCGCCGACCTGTCGTTCTTCGACCAGGAGTCCGGTGAGCGCTACGTCCCGTACGTGATCGAGCCGGCGGCGGGCGTCGACCGCTGCACGCTGACGTTCATGATGGACGCCTACGCCGAGGACGAGGCGCCCAACGCCAAGGGCAAGCTGGAGAAGCGCACGGTCATGCGGCTCGACCGCCGGCTCGCGCCGGTCAAGGTCGCGGTGCTGCCGCTGTCGCGCAACGCCGACCTGTCGCCGAAGGCCCGCGACCTCGCCGCGCGGCTGCGCCGCAACTGGAACGTCGACTTCGACGACGCGGGGGCCATCGGGCGCCGCTACCGCCGCCAGGACGAGATCGGCACGCCGTTCTGCGTCACGGTCGACTTCGACACCCTGGAGGACGATGCGGTGACCATCCGGGAGCGCGACTCGATGAGCCAGGAGCGCATCGGGCTGGGCCAGGTCGAGGCGTTCCTCGCCGCGCAGCTCGTCGGCTGCTGAGCGGCTGCTGAGCGGCCGGCGCGCGGACGCCGCCGGGAGAACCGCCGCGGGCCGCCCCCGCTGTCGCAGGGGCGGCCCGCGTCCTTCTGTGGGAGCGCGTCTTCGGGAGCGTGTCCGGGAGCGTCAGCTTCCGGTGACGTACAGGGACTGGTCGAAGGTGCCGGACCCGGCGCTGGTCTCACCCTGCAGCGCGTAGGTCGCGGTGATCTGGGCGGTGGACGGGCACAGCCAGTTGCTGCCGGACTGCTTGTTCACGGTGGCGTTCTCCACGCCGACCTGGGCTTCGCCGTTGTCGGTGACCGGCCGGGAGGCGTTGTCGCCGTTGAACGCGTCGGCGGTGAGGTTGCCGCCGAAGTTGCAGGTGATCCCGCCGAACAGGTCCACGACCGCGCGGACGCTGAAGTTGGCGATGGTGATCGTGGCGTCACGGCCATTGGTGTGCGACGCGTCGTAGGTGACGTTGCCGCCGGTCCAGGGCAGCTGCATCGCGGTGATGCTCACACCGGCGGTGCCGGTGCATTCGCTGAAGCCGGCGCTGTCGATGGCGAGGCCGGTGCCGTCGGAGTTGATCGAGCCGGTCATGGTCGACTCGCTACAGGAGCCGCTGCCGATCGACGCGGAGACGGAGGCTTCGCCGAGCAGCGACGCCTGGACGTTGCCGGAGTAGGGGCTGGCGGTCGCCGAGCCCGCGCGGATGGTGGTGGTTGCGGCGGAGGCGGGGGCGGCTGTCACGGTGAGGGCGGTCAGCGCCGCCGTGCCGAGGACAACGACCTGTCTGATACGTGCCACCGGAAACTCCTCTGTCCGGTTCGGGGTGGGCGTACGCGAAAGTAATTCGCTTTTCACCCCCCGACAATGGGTGGAGGCCGAATCCGGCCTGGCCGGATTGGGACACGCACTGGTGTCTGCAGGTACGGGCGCCGCGACGGGTGGGGCGACGGCATTGTCACGCCGGGTCGCCTTGACGGAGCGCCGCCTCCGTGTTTCGCCGACGAAGCGCGAACCGCTCTCCCGTAATCTGAACCTGCGTTAGTTTGACTGGACCGCCCGCGCCGCCGCCCCGGCATCGCGGGCGGAACGACGACCCACGGACCGAGGGAGGAGCGGAATGCGCGAGCTGCATCGTCCGTCCCTCCCCGTCGCCCGCCTGCTCGTCGTCGCACTGGGTTTCCTCGGGTTCATGGCCGGGCCCGCCGGGTCCGGTACGCAAGGCGGGGCGGCCGCGACCGGGGCCGTCACCGGCGTCCGGACCTGGGTGGCCGAGCACACCTCCACCCGGAACCGGACGTCCGCCAAGCCGCGGCCCGGCGTCCAAGCGCAGACCGTGACCACCGTGGCGGCCCGGCAGGCCATCGCGTCGGCGGTGCCGGACACCCATCCCGCCCCCGCCACGTTCCCCGCGCCCGGCATCGACGTCCGGCCGCCGTCCGCGCGCGTCGTGCGGCTCCCCGCCGCCGCCCTCACCACGCCGGGCGTCGTGCTGAAAGGCGTGCCGCGCGGACGCGCACCGCCCGCGCCCACACGGATCTGAGTCTTTCGTCCGCGGTTCCGCACCCGGCGGTGCGGAACCGAATCCCCGTGTGGAGGTCTCCCTTTGAACCGCGCCAACATGGTGCGGGCGGTACTGGCTCTCGCCATACTCGCCACATCCTTCTACTTCGCCTTTACCGAACCCGCCCGCCTCGGCCTCGACCTGCGCGGCGGCACCCAGATCGTTCTCGAGACGCAGAACTCGCCGACGGTGAAGGCCGACCGGGAGTCCACCGACCGGGCCCTGGAAGTGCTGCGCCGCCGCATCGACGCCCTCGGCGTCGCGGAGTCGTCGATCACCCGGTCCGGCGACCGGCGGATCATCGTCGAACTGCCCGACGTCCAGGACCCGACCCGGGCGACCGAGGCGATCGGCAAGACCGCGCAGCTCACCGCGCACCCCGTGCTCGCCAACACCGGCAAGCCCGACGAGAAGAAGGGCCAGAAGGTCATCCCGGACGAGAGCGGGCAGCCGATCCTCATCGGCCCCCCGGCGCTCACCGGCGAGGGCATCGGCGAGGCGAGCGCCTCCTACGATCCGCAGAACCTCGGCGGCTGGGCCGTCAACGTCGACTTCAAGGGCAGCGGCGGGTCGACCTGGGAGAAGCTGACCGCCAAGGCCGCCTGCGCGACCGGCGACGAGCGCCGGGTCGCGATCGTCCTGGACGGCAAGGTGATCTCCTCGCCGCAGGTCACCCAGAGCGTCGCCTGCGGCATCGGGATCACCGGCGGATCGACCCAGATCACCGGTGACTTCAGTCCCGAGGAGGCCAAGGACCTCGCGGCCCTCATCGAGGGCGGCGCGCTCCCGGTGCCCGTGAAGATCATCGAGCAGCGGGTGGTCGGCCCGACGCTGGGCGACGAGGCGATCGACGCCAGCGCCAAGGCCGCGGTCATCGGCATCATCCTGACCGGGCTGTTCATCATCGCGGTCTACCGCCTCGTCGGCCTGCTCGCCACCGTCGCGCTGGCCGGGTACGCGCTGATCTCCTACGGCGCCCTCGTCGCGATCGGGGCGACGCTGACCTTGCCCGGCCTGGCCGGGTTCGTCCTGGCCATCGGCATGGCGATCGACGCGAACGTGCTCGCCTTCGAACGCGCGAGAGAGGAGGTCGCGGAGCATCCGGGACGACGGGCGCGAACGGCGCTGGCGACCGGGTTCAACAAGGCCTGGTCGGCGATCGCCGACACCGCCGTCACCACGCTGCTCGCCGGTGCGCTCCTGTTCTTCCTCGCCTCCGGCCCGGTGAAGGGCTTCGGTGTCACCCTCACCATCGGTGTGATCGGCTCCCTCATCTCCGCGATGCTGGTGAGCCGCGTCCTCACCGACGCCGCCGCCGCGCGGTTCCCCAAGCTCACCAAGGGCAGGGCGGGCGGTCTCAGCGGCGCCGGGCGCATCAGGCGCTGGCTGGAGGAGAGCGGCCCCGACCTGATGAAGCGCAGGACGCTCTGGCTCGGCATCTCCGGCCTCGCCATCGTCGCCGCCGCGACCGGGATCGTCGTCCAGGGCCTCAACTTCGGAGTGGAGTTCACCGGCGGGCGCATCGTGGAGTACTCCACGAGCCGCCCCATCGACATCGACGTGGCCCGCTCCGCCGTCTCCGACGCCGGATTCCCGCGCGCCATCGTGCAGACCTCGGGGGAGGACGACATCTCCGTCCGGACCTCCGACCTCACCAACCAGGACGTGAAGAACATCCAGGAGGCCCTGGCGGAGAAGGGCGGCGAGGCCACCAAGGAACGCGACGAGCTGATCGGGCCCAGCCTCGGCGACGAACTGCGGAAGAACGCGCTGATCGCCCTCGGTCTCGCCCTGCTCGCGCAGCTCGCCTACCTGACGATCAGGTTCCGCTGGACGTTCGCCGCCGGCGCGGTGGTCGCGATGTTCCACGACATCATGATCGTCACCGGTGTCTTCGCCTGGCTCGGCAAACCGATCGACGGCGTCTTCCTCGCCGCGCTGCTCACGATCATCGGATACTCGGTGAACGACTCGGTCGTCGTGTTCGACCGCATCCGGGAACTGTGGGGCGCCAACCCCAAGGGCCGGTTCGCCGACATCGCGAACCGGGGCACCCTGCAGACCGTCCCGCGGACGATCAACACCGGTATGGGCGCGCTGTTCATCCTGGGGGCGCTGGCCTTCCTCGGCGGTGACTCGCTGACGGACTTCGCCATCGCGCTGCTGATCGGCATCGTCGTCGGGACGTACTCCAGCGTGTTCACCGCGACGCCTGTGGCGATCGTCCTGGAGCGCTTCGCGAAGGCGCCGCCGCCGCAGCCCAAGGACAAGCCCAAGAAGCCGGTCCACCGCACGTCCGACAGCTCGGGCGCCGTCGTCTAGCCGTCCGCCCGTGCCGCCGGTGCCCATCGCGGGCACCGGCGGCACGGCGGCGGCGGGCTCAGCGCGGTACCACCGACCGCTTCAGGAGCCCCCCGTTCGCGCCTGTGACCATGCAGATGATCTGCGTGTTGCCGTACTCCCAGTTCAGACGGTTCGGCCACACGAACCCCGCTTCGACCGGAACCTGCGGTGGATGCTTCCTGAAGAGCTTCTCCGCACGCTTCTCGCACCCGCGGGTCGCCCCTTTCTCGAGCGCCTCCTCCCCGGGGTAGGGGGGAGGAGCACCGGGAAAGTAGTTCTCCTCCGTGGGTATCTGGAAGATGGCGTAGATCTGGATCTCGTGCGGTTCGGTGCAGGAGCCGGCTGTCATGACAATGGCGTCCGTCGCCCAGTCCTTGAGGCAGTCGCCCACCGCGAGTTCCCGGTAGGTCTTGAGGTCGGTGTCCACCGTCGCGACGAGCGGTGACGTGAGCGTTCCGGGGCCGATGTAGTGCGCGGTGCACGTCGCCTTGCGGTCGCCGTTCTCCCAGCTCAGCTCGTCGGGCAACAGGTTGTGGTAGCGCAGATCCCGGAAATGGCGGCTTTTCTGTAGGTAGAGGGTCTGCTGATTGCACAACCGCGTCACAGCTATCTCGACCGCATCGTCGCCCGGGTACGGCTCCTCCGGGAGTGTCGAAGTCGCGATGACCTCGCTGTCATGGGGCTGGGTGCACGGCACCGCGGTGACGAAGCCGGTGCCGTCGCCGATGAAGCAGTCACCGGACCGCAGGGTCGATGCCAGTACCTTGCCGCTCTTGGTGACGCGGCCCTCGTCGTCGCGGTCCACTGAGAACACGGAGGTCACGGTCAGGGCCGCGACGACCACGGCGGCGACGACCCAGACCACCGATGCCGCGAGCCCGCCGATGGCCAGGCCCTTGCCCTTTTCGCCGCGGCGGCCGGTCTGCACGAGTGCGGCGATGGCGAAGCCGACCGCGAGCAGGATCAGGCCGAGGAGCCCGGTGACGAGCGCCACGATGGCGAGCCGGTTCGTCCGGGCGGGGGCGGGCGGAGGCGGTGGCCCCTGGACGCCGGGAGGCGCGCCCCACACCGGTGTTCCCGCGGGCGCGGGTTCGGCGGCGGGCGGTACGTGCTCGTCCGGTGGCGGCGAGCCGGGCGCCGTGTCGTCCGGCACCGTCGTGTCGTCCGGTGCGGGCGCGTCGGGTGGGGCCCATTGGGTGGCCGGTTCTGGGTCGTCCGGGACATCGTCAGAGGGTGGTGGCGTGGTCACGGCCGAACAGTAGGCCGGGAATTCTCGGCAATCGAGGCATTTCCGGCGGATGTCGCAGACTTGTGACCAGGGGGTCGCCGTGGCCGGGGCTGCGGCCCGGCCACGGCGAAGGGTCAGGCCAGGGGCGGCTGGGGTTCGTTGTTCTCCGCCCTGATCACCTGCATGACCGCGTTGATCAGCGCGAGGTGCGTGAACGCCTGCGGGAAGTTGCCGAGGTGGCGCCCGGTGTGCGGGTCGATCTCCTCCGAGTACAGCTGCAGCGGGCTGGCATAGGACAGCAGCTTCTCGCACAGGGCCCGCGCCCGTTCCAGCTCACCGATCATCACCAGCGTGCTGACCAGCCAGAACGAGCAGATCGTGAAGGTGCCCTCCTCCGACTCGAACCCGTCGTCGGTCTCCGCGGCCCGGTAGCGCAGGACGAGGTCGTCCTCCGACAGCTCGTCGGCGATGGCGAGGACGGTCTCGCGGACGCGCTTGTCGTCGGCGGGCAGGAAGCCGAGCATCGGGATCAGCAGCGCCGAGGCGTCCAGTGCCGTCGCGCCGTAATGCGCGGTGAAGACGCCGCGCTCGTCCAGCGCGTTCGCCATCACGTCGGCGTGGATCTCGTCGGCGGCGGCCTGCCAGCGCCGGGCCCGGTCCTGATCGCCGCGGACGCGGGCGAGGCGGGCGCCGCGGTCGGCCGCGACCCAGCAGAAGATCTTGGACGAGGTGAAGTGCTGCGGCTCGCCGCGGACCTCCCACATGCCGCAGTCGGGGGTCCGCCAGGTGGCGAGGGCGTCCTCCACCTGCTTGATGATGATCTTCCAGAGCCGGTCGTCGAGCCGGTCGCGTTTGCGCACGAACAGGTAGATGGAGCCGATGATCGCGCCCCACACGTCGTGCTGCGCCTGCATGTACGCCTCGTTGCCGATGCGGACGGGGCGGGCGTTGTCGTAGCCCGTGAGGTGGTCCAGCGTGGACTCGGGCAGCTCCTCCCGCCCGTCCAGCCCGTACATGATCTGCAGCTTGCCCTCGGCGGCCTCGGCGACATCGGTGATGAAGTAGAAGAAGTCGTTGGCCTCCCAGTCGTAGCCGAGGGTGTAGAACGCCCACAGCGCCATCGTGGAGTCGCGGATCCAGGTGTAGCGGTAGTCCCAGTTCCGGTCGCCGCCCGGCGTCTCCGGCAGCGACGTCGTCGCCGCGGCCGCCACCGCGCCGGAGGGCGCGAACGTCAGGCCCTTGAGGGTGAGGGCGCTGCGCTGCAGATGGCTGCGCCACGGGTGGTCGGGGAAGCGGCCCCGGTCCAGCCAGTGCTGCCAGTGGTGGACCGTCCAGACGAGCCGCTCGTTCGCCTCCTCATAGGACGCGGGCGCCGCGTGCTCGCTCCACGACAGCGCGACGAACCGGGACTCGCCCTGCTTCAGCAGCGTCCGGGACGTCGCGAGCGACCCCTCGAACCCGACGTTCATGTCGGTGCTGAGCCGCAGCCCGACGCCGTTGCCGCGCGCGACGGCCTCGTGGTACCCGGCGCCGGTGTGCTCCCAGCGGGCGGGCGTCTGGCCGTAGTCGAACACCGGCATGCAGTCGAGGCGGACCTGGACCTGGCCGTTCACGCACCGCACCATCCGCAGCAGGACATGGTCGGCGTCGTAGTCCGTCGGGGCCCTGCGGTGCGTGTGGGACCGTTCCGTCTCGTGGTGCCACGGCCCCATCAGAAGCGCGTCCGTCACCACCAGCCAGCCCCCGTGCACCCACCAGGTGGTCTCCATCACCATGGTGCCGGGGATGTACCGCTGCGCGGCGGGCACCTCGACGCCCGCCGGGCCGACCCGGAAGTACCCGGCGTCGCGGTCCAGGATCGACCCGAACACGCTGGGCGAGTCCATCCTGGGCAGGCACATCCACTCGATGTTGCCGCTCGGCGCGACCAGCGCGGTCGTCTCGCAGTCGGACAGGAACCCGAAATCGGCGATGGGGGCGAACGGATCACCCGCCCGGCCGCCGGCGACTCTCGGCCTCATAACCTCACCTCCTTGATCCATCATTCACTCTCCTTGCGATGGGTACGTCGGGGTACCCATTGGAATAGACCACTATCCGGCCGCTGACCTGGGATAACGCTCATCGCGCGACCGGGCGCCGAGCAAGGCCGGACGGCGCGGGTACAGTCCCGGCAAACAGGGCAGCGGACCCGCCGCCGCCTGCGGGAACGCGATGCCGCGTCCCGCCGCGGCGGGTCCGGACCTGCCACTGGGTGGAACCGGAGCGAGAAGGAGCTCCCCGTGCCGAAGTTCGTGTACGACTTCACTGAGGGAAACAAGGACCTCAAGGATCTGCTGGGCGGCAAGGGCGCCAACCTGGCCGAGATGACCAACCTCGGACTGCCCGTCCCTCCCGGGTTCACGATCACCGCGGAGGCCTGCCGGTACTACCTCGAGCACGGGAACCTGCCCGAGGGGCTGGCGGACGAGGTGAACGCGCACCTGGCCGCCCTCGAGTCCGCGATGGGCAAGAAGCTCGGCCAGAGCGACGACCCGCTCCTGGTCAGCGTGCGTTCCGGCGCCAAGTTCAGCATGCCGGGCATGATGGAGACCGTCCTCAACGTCGGGCTGAACGACGAGTCGGTGCACGGTCTGGCCGCGCAGGCGGGGGACGAGCGGTTCGCCTGGGACTCCTACCGCCGGCTGATCCAGATGTTCGGCAAGACCGTCCTGGACATCGACGGCGACCTGTTCGAGGAGGCCGTCGAGGACGTCAAGCGCGCCCGGGGCAGCGATGACGACGTCGACCTGACCGCCGAGGACTTCAAAGAGCTGGTCGGCCGGTTCAAGGGGATCGTCCGGGAGCGGGCGGGGAGGGATTTCCCGACCGACCCGCGCGAGCAGATGGACCTGGCCGTCAAGGCGGTGTTCGACTCCTGGAACGCGCCCCGCGCGATCCTGTACCGCCGCCAGGAGCGCATCCCCGTCGACCTCGGCACCGCCGTCAACATCTGCTCGATGGTGTTCGGCAACATGGGCATGGACTCCGGGACGGGCGTCGCCTTCACCCGCGACCCCGCGTCCGGGCAGCAGGGCATCTACGGTGACTACCTGCAGAACGCGCAGGGCGAGGACGTCGTCGCCGGCATCCGCAACACCGTCCCGCTGACGGACCTGGAGCGGATCGACAAGGCGTCCTACGACCGGCTTCTCGAGATCATGGAGACGCTGGAGAACCACTACCGCGACATGTGCGACATCGAGTTCACGATCGAGCGCGGGAAGCTGTGGATGCTGCAGACCCGGGTCGGCAAGCGGACCGCGGCCGCGGCGTTCCGCATCGCCTGCCAGCTCCTCGACCAGGATCTCATCGACGTGGACGAGGCCGCCCGCCGCGTCACCGGCGACCAGCTCGCCCAGCTCATGTTCCCCCGCTTCGCCAGCAGGGTCGAGGGCGTCCGGAAGCTGACGAAGGGCATGAACGCATCCCCGGGTGCGGCCGTCGGCAAGGCGGTGTTCACCTCCGAGCGCGCGGTGGAGCTGGCGGGGAGGGGCGAGGACGTGATCCTCGTCCGCCGCGAGACCAACCCTGACGACCTCGCCGGCATGGTCGCGGCCAGGGGCGTCCTGACGTCCCGCGGCGGCAAGACCTCGCACGCCGCCGTCGTCGCCCGCGGCATGGGCAAGACCTGCGTCTGCGGCGCCGAGGAGCTGGACGTCGACGTCAAGAACGGGCACTTCACCGCACCCGGCGACGTGACGGTCGGCGAGGGCGACGTCATCTCGATCGACGGGACGTCCGGGGACGTGTACCTCGGCGAGGTACCCGTCGAGGACTCGCCCGTCGTCCGGTACTTCGAGGGCGAGCTGTCCATCGAGGAGGGCGGCGACCTCGTCAAGGCCGTCGACCGCGTCATGCGGCACGCCGACTCGCGGGCCGCGCTGAGGGTCCGCGCGAACGCCGACAACGCCGAGGACTCCGCGCGGGCCCGCCGGTTCGGCGCCGCCGGCATCGGGCTGTGCCGCACCGAGCACATGTTCCTCGGCGACCGGCGGCAGCTCATCGAGAAGCTCGTCCTCGCCGGGGACGACGTGGAGCGGCAGGCCGCGCTGGACGCCCTGGAGCCGCTGCAGAGGAGCGACTTCGAAGGCATCTTCGAGGCCATGGACGGACTGCCGGTCACGATCCGGCTGATCGACCCGCCGCTGCACGAATTCCTCCCCGACATCACCGAGCTGTCGGTCAGGGTCGCTCTCGCGGGCGACGACGCGGACGCCAAGGACCGGAGACTGCTCGAAGCAGTCAACCGACTGCACGAGCAGAACCCTATGCTGGGCCTGCGCGGCGTGCGGCTCGGTTTGGCGATTCCGGGACTGTTCGGCATGCAGGTCCGCGCGATCGCCGAGGCCGCGGCGGCGCGG
Organism: Spirillospora sp. NPDC048823; assembly: GCF_043198445.1. Classification (NCBI taxonomy): domain Bacteria; kingdom Bacillati; phylum Actinomycetota; class Actinomycetes; order Streptosporangiales; family Thermomonosporaceae; genus Spirillospora; species Spirillospora sp. NPDC048823. The sequence goes on from NZ_JBICUT010000003.1 coordinate 407,645, forward strand.
CGCCGTGCGGGCGGTGACCCGCGTCCCGAGATCATGATCCCGCTCGTCGGTGCCGTGCAGGAGCTGGAGGCCGTCCGCGACGAGGCCCGCGCCATCCTGGACGGTGTGAGGGAGGCCACCGGGGTCGACGTCCCGGCGCTGATCGGCACCATGATCGAGCTGCCGCGGGCCGCGCTGACCGCGGGCCAGATCGCCGAGGCCGCCGAGTTCTTCTCCTTCGGAACCAACGACCTCACCCAGACGACCTGGGGTTTCTCCCGCGACGACGTCGAGGCCGCGTTCTTCGGCCGCTACCTGGAACTCGGGATCTTCGGGGTGTCGCCGTTCGAGACCCTCGACCGCGACGGGGTGGGGCGGCTCGTCCGCATCGCCGCCGAGGAGGGCCGCAAAGCGCGCCCTGGCATCAAGCTCGGCATCTGCGGCGAGCACGGCGGCGACCCTGACTCGGTGCACTTCTGCCACGAGGTCGGACTCGACTACGTGTCCTGCTCGCCGTTCCGCATCCCCATCGCCCGGCTGGAGGCCGGCCGTGCCGCGATCGCGGCGGCGGGCGGCCCGTCCGGGGGCGGCGACAGCCGCTGACACCCGTCCCTGCGGCCGGTCCCCGCACGCCCTTCCGTGCGCGGGGACCGGCCGCCCGGACGGAGCCGGGACGGCGGGCACGCCGCCGGCGCGAACTCGGGCGCTCCGCGAGCCATCTGACTAACGTGGTCGAACCGATGACGTTGGAAGAGGAATTGCCGAAGTCCCAGACCGAGGACCACGGGCCGGACGAGCCGGACGAGCCCGGGGAGCGGCCGCGCCGCAGGCGCAGGAGGCCGCTCTGGTTCACGATCCCGATGAGCGTCGTCCTCGGGCTGCTCGCGATCGCCGTGCTGACGCCCCTCACCGTCGGGACGCGAATCTGGTACCAGGCCCGCCAGGACGAGCGGCCCCGCTCCGACGCGATCATCGTCCTCGGCGCCGCGCAGTACAACGGGGTGCCGTCCCCGACGCTGAAATGGCGGCTCCAGCACGCCCTCGACCTCTACCGCGACGGTGTCGCGCCCGCCATCGTCACCGTCGGCGGCAAGGCCCCCGGCGACAACTACACCGAGGCCGGCTCCGGCCGCACCTGGCTGATCGAGGAGGGCGGGGTGCCCGCCGGCAAGGTCTTCGCGGTGCCCGTCGGGCGGGACACGCTGGAGAGCATGCGGGCCGTCGGCCGGGAGTTCGACCGGCACCGCTGGTCGTCCGCCGTGATCGTCACCGATCCGTGGCACGGGCTGCGGTCGAAGAAGATGGCCGAGGACAACGGCATCGAGGCGGCCGCCTCCCCGACCCGCAGCGGCCCCAGCGTCCAGACCCGCGAGACCCAGCTCGACTACATCGTCCGGGAGACCGGCGCGTACCTGTCGTACGTGCTGCTGGGCAAGAGCGTGCGGCCGCCGAGCGAGACCGTCAAGCGCATCCACATCGACCCGTCCGGGACGCCGCCGCCCTCATCCACGGCGCCGGCGCCGGCGCCGTCGTCCGGTCCGCCGCCGAGCCGCTGACACTCCGGGGCCTCCCAAAGGTCAACGGAACGTCATCGTGCCCGCATACCCTGGATAGGGACATGACGAGCAACCCCATTCACGGCGACTCCGGCCCCTACTCGGCGCGCGACAGGAAACGCTGGGCACCCGAGCCCGCCAAGCGGCGCGACCGGACGGCGTTCGAACGCGACCGCGCCCGCGTCCTGCACAGTGCCGCCCTGCGGCGGCTGGCCGCCAAGACGCAGGTCGCCTCGCCGGGCGCGGACGCCGGCTCCGACACCGTGCAGAGCCTGCGCACCCGGCTGACCCACTCGCTCGAATGCGCCCAGGTCGGCCGTGAGCTGGGCAAGTCCCTCGGCTGCGACCCCGACCTGGTGGAGGCGGCGTGCCTGTCCCACGACATCGGGCACCCGCCGTTCGGGCACAACGGCGAGTCCGCGCTCGACGTCGTCGCGCGCGACTGCGGCGGCTTCGAGGGCAACGCGCAGAGCCTGCGCATCCTGACCCGGCTGGAGCCGAAGTCGTTCGCGGTGGACGGCCCGCCCCTGCACGGCCGCAGCGTCGGCCTCAACCTGACCCGTGCCGCGCTTGACGGTGTGATGAAATATCCGTGGAGCAAGGACTCCTCCCGGGCTCGGGGTCCCCGCGCAAGCGGGGTTGGCCCGTTCGGCGTGTACGACGACGACACGGATGTCGCGAACTGGGTCCGGGAGGGGGCTCCAGAGGGCCGTCCGTGCTTCGAGGCGCAGGTCATGGACTGGAGCGACGACGTCGCCTACTCCGTCCACGACCTGGAGGACGCGCTGGTCGCCGGGCACATCGACTTCGCCCGGCTCGCCGACCCCGCCGAGCGCCGCCTCGTCGCCGCCACCGCGATCAAGCTGTACTGCCCCGACGCCGACCTGCCCGAGCTGGAGGAGCGCTTCGCCGTGCTGCTCGCCGAGCCGTACTGGCCCGACCGCTACGACGGGACGCCGCGGAGCCTGGCCGCCCTCAAGAACCTGACCAGCACGCTGATCGGGCGGTTCTGCGTGGCCGCCGAGACCGCCACCCGCGACGCCTACGGGGACCGCCCGCTGACCCGGTACGCGGCGGAGCTGATCGTCCCGCGCGCGCAGCGGCTGGAGAACGCCCTGCTCAAGGGGATCACCGCGCACTACGTGTGGATCAGCCACGAGGAGATCAGGGCCCGGCAGCGGACACTGATCACCGAGCTGGCCGAGATGATGCTCGCCGGCGCGCCCGGAACCCTCGAACCCGGCTTCCGCGCCGCGTTCGAGGACGCCGGCGACGACGCGGGCCGGCTCCGCGCCGTCATCGACCAGGTCGCCTCGCTGACCGACGTGTCCGCGATGGCGCGGCACCGCGTGCTGGCCGACGGTTCCTGATCGCCGCCCGCGGGCTCCGCGAGCCGGTCTCCGAGCGGAATATGCATCGACGCGCGCATCGATGGCCCTTGTCTCGTTACAGACGCCGCTGTAGGGATAGCTACAGGTCGACTACAGGAGGTTGTCATGCCCGAGGAGACGTTCGTCATCGTCGGTGCCGGCCTGGCGGGTGCCAAGGCGGCGGAGACGCTCCGCGACGAGGGCTTCGCGGGCAGAGTGCTGCTCTTCGGGGACGAGATCGAGCGGCCGTACGAGCGGCCTCCGCTGTCCAAGGGGTTCCTGCTGGACAAGGAACCGCGTGAGAAGGCACACGTCCACGAGGCGGACTGGTACGACAAGCACGACGTGGAACTGCGGCTGGGCGCCTCCGTCGCCTCGATCGACCGGGACGCGCACCAGGTGCGCCTGTCCACGAAGGAGCCGATCGGGTACACCAGGCTGCTGCTGGCGACCGGCGCGTCCCCGAGGCGGCTGGACGTGCCGGGCTCCAAGCTACAGGGCATCCACTACCTGCGGACCATGGCGGACTCGGCGGCGCTGAAGCAGGCCCTCGCGCACGGCGGCCGCCGGGTCGTGGTGGCCGGGGCGGGCTGGATCGGGCTGGAGACGGCCGCCGCCGCCCGCTCCCACGGCAACGACGTGACGATCATCGATCCGGAGCCGACGCCGCTGCACGCCGCCATGGGCCCCGAACTGGGCGGGATGTTCGGCGACCTGCACCGCGCGCACGGCGTCGACCTCCGGCTCGACCAGGGCGTCGCCGGGTTCTGGGGCGCCGGGCAGGTGTCGGCGGTCGTCACCTCCGGCGGCGCCGAGATCCCGGCGGACGTCGTGATCGTCGGCATCGGGGTCCGGCCCGACACCCGGCTCGCCGAGGAGGCCGGGCTGGAGGTCTCCGACGGGATCCTCGTCGACCAGTCGCTGCGCACCTCGGACCCCGACGTCTTCGCGGCCGGGGACGTCGCCAACGCCTACAACCCGCTGCTCGGCCGCCGCCTCCGGGTGGAGCACTGGGCGAACGCGCTGAACTCCGGGCCCGCCGCGGCCCGCGCCATGCTCGGGCAGGACGTCGTCTACGACCGCATCCCGTACTTCTTCAGCGACCAGTACGACCTCGGCATGGAGATGTCCGGTACCGCGTCGCCGGGGGAGTACGACGAGGTCGTGTACCGCGGGGACGTCGCGTCCCGGGAGTTCATCGCGTTCTGGCTGTCCGGCGGCCGGGTCGTCGCCGGTATGAACGTCAACGTGTGGGACGTCACCGGGGACGTCCAGGCGCTGATCCGCTCCGGGGCCCCGGTGGACGCCGCGCGCCTGGCCGATCCCGGTGTGCCGCTCGCCGAGGTGGCCTGAGCCCGCGATGCGGCGGCCGGCGGCCGCCCCGGGCGGGGTCTGGCGTGCGGGTCTGCCACGTACAGTCTGGTGAGTGGTCACGGACAAGATCGCGACGCTGGGCCGGGCGCGGATCGCCGTCACGGTGGCGTTCGCCGCGCACGGCCTGCTGTCCGCCGCCTGGGTCGTCCGCATCCCGCAGATCAAGGAGCATCTCGGGCTGAGCGAGGGTTCGATGGGTGTCGCCCTGCTGGGCGCGCCCATCGGCGTCGTGGCCGCGGTGCGGTTCGCGGGACGGATCGTCGCGCGGTGGGGCAGCCGGGCGACGACGATCGCCGCCGGGGTCGCGGGCGCGGTGTCGCTGATCCCGCTGGGGCTCGCCTGGAACCTCGGCGCGCTGATCTTCGCCCTGCTGCTGCTCGGCGCCTCGCTGGGCCTGATGGACGTGGCGATGAACGCCCAGGGGGTCGCCGTCGAGCGGGCCTACGGGCGGCCGCTGATGTCGGGCCTGCACGGCTCGTACAGCATCGGGGCGCTGCTGGCCGCGCTGGCCGGCTCCGGTGCGGCGTACGCCGGTGTTCCCGTCCCGCTGCATCTGGCGGCCGCTGCCACGGTGCTGACCGCGCTGCTGGCGATCGGCTGCCGCGACCTGCTGGACCGCTCGGCCGACGCCCTCCCCGGACTCGCGGAGCATGTCGAGCCCGCCGAGCGTGCCCCCGCCCCCGTCGCCGGATCGTCGTCCCGCTGGCTGCTGGTCATGCTCGGGGTCATCGGGCTGTGCTCGTTCGTCGGCGAGGGCGCCATGGCCGACTGGAGCGCGATCTACCTGCGGGAGAACCTCGGCACCGGTCCCGGCTTCGCCGGCCTCGGCTACGCCGGATGCGCGGTCGCGATGACCGCCGGACGGCTCGCCGGTGACCGGGTCGTCGCGCGGTTCGGTCCCGTCCCGGTGCTGCGGGCCGGGTCGCTGCTCGCCGCGCTGGGGCTCGGGTCCGGGCTCGCCGCGGGGCACCCGGTGGCCGCCGTGGCCGGCTTCACGCTGTTCGGCCTGGGCGTCGCCGTCGTGGCGCCCGTGACGTTCAGCGCCGCCGGGAACATTCCCGGCGTCCCCGCCGCGACCGGGATCTCGCGGGTCACGGGGGTCGGCTACCTCGGGCTGCTCGGCGGCCCGCCCGTCATCGGATTCGCCGCGCAGGGCGTGGGGCTCGCGTGGGCGCTGGCCGTCCCGGTCGGGCTGGTCGGGCTGATCGTCCTGCTGGCCCCGGCGACCTCCTGCGCCGCCGTCCCGGCGGAGCGCTGAGCCGCGGCGGTGTTGATCTTTTGGTGGGGTTGTGCGGTTCGCATATGTCCTACTCAGGTAAGGTCTGGGCGAGTGAGCACCATGCAGCGGTCAAGACCCGTCAAAACGGTCGAGACCGCCCAGGCGTACCGAAATTTCCTCAGTGAGCTGCTCAGTTTCGGCTTCGTGGGAGTCGTCGGCACGCTGATCATGATCCTCGGCGCCAACCTGATGCGCGCCCTGCTCGGCGGCAGCCCCGTCACGAGCGTCGTCGTGCCGACCGTGGTGTCCACACTGGCCTCGTACCTGCTCAACCGGTTCTGGGTGTTCCGCCACCGGGACAGCGACGGCTCCGGCCGCGAGGTCGCGATCTTCTTCGCGCTGAACGGCGTCGGGCTGCTCATCCAGGTGCTGTGCACCGGCTTCACCTACTACACCCTCGGGCTCCACGGCGGAGTCGCCTACAACGGCGGGCTGCTGGCGGGCGTCGCGTTCGGCGCCGCGTTCCGCTACTGGTCGTACAAGAAGTGGGTCTTCACCCCGGTGGCCGCCTGATCACGTGATCGCGCCGGGGCGCTCGGCGGATCGACGGAAGAGCCGAGATCGCCGAGTTCTCCCGGGCCGACTCAGCGTCCGGCCGGGACGGTCTTCCCCGTCTGCGTCAGCGCCTCGCCGAGGACGCCCGCCAGGTCCTGGCCGGTGCCCTGGGAGAAGATCGCGTGGTCGATGCCGCGCTCCGCCAGGCTCCCGATGGTGTCCACGGCCTCGTCCACCGACGGCGTGCCCTCGAAGTAGCCCAGCGAGGTCTTCTCGATCTCGGCGTAGTCGCGTCCCTCGCGCTCGCAGTGCCCGCGCAGCACGTCCAGCTTGCGCGGCAGCTCCGGGCCGTCGAAGAGGTTGCACGCGTCGGCGTACCTGGCGACGAACCGCAGTGTCTTCTGCTCGCCTCCACCGCCGATCAGGATCGGCGGATGCGGCGAGTTCAGCGCGGGCGGCGAGTTCAGCGGCCGCTCCAGCGTGAAGTGCCCGCCTTCGAACGCCGACTCGTCGCCGTTCCACATCCGGTGGGCGATCTGCAGCGTCTCCTCCAGCCGCTCGAACCGCTCCGCCGTGGGCGGGAACGGGACGCCGAGGCCCCGCGACTCCTCCTCGTACCAGGCCGCGCCGATGCCCAGCCAGGCGCGGCCGCCCGACAGCACGTCCAGCGTGGTCACGGTCTTGACCAGGAGGCCGGGATGCCGGTACGTCACGCCGGTGACCATCGTCCCGAGCGTGATGCGCTCGGTCAGCGCGGCGGCGTAGGCGAGCGCGGAGTAGCTCTCCAGCATCGGTTCCTCCGGGGCGCCCACCATCCCGATCTGGAAGAAGTGGTCCATCACCCACAGCGAATGCAGCCCCGCCTGGTCCGCCTCCCGGGCGATACGGCCGTAGACCGGGCCGATCTGCCCGGGGCCGCCGGGGAAGGTGAAGCTGGGGACCTGAAGTCCAACGCGCATGGCAGATCCTTCTCGTTCCTCGATGCCGGGTTCACCTCGTGGTCTTCCCACTGTGCGGCCTGGAGTGCGCTCCGGGTCAAACGCGGTGCCGGGCGGCGGGCGTTGACCTGGAGTGCCCTCCAGGTGAAATCCTGGAGGGCGTGAGCGCCTACTCTCCCGCCGAGACCGCCGAGAAGAGCGGCTTCAGCATCGACACGCTGCGGTACTACGAGAAGATCGGGCTCCTCCCCGGCATCGCGCGGAACGCGTCCGGACGGCGCGTGTTCAGCGACGGCGACCTCCAGTGGCTCGGCATGCTGCGGTGCCTGCGCGAGACCGGCATGCCGATCGCCGAGATGCTCCGGTACACGGAGCTGGCCCGCGGCGGCGACGGGACGGCGCAGGAGCGGCTCGAACTGCTGCAGGACCACGACCGCCGGGTGGAGGAGCAGATCACCAGGCTGCGCGAGCAGCAGGAGCACATCCAGTGGAAGATCCGCCTCTACAGCGGCGAGGTCCGCGCGAGCCTGCCCGCCTGACGGCTCAGCGCCAGGACGGGGACCGGCCCAGGAGGGTCAGCAGGCGGTCCCCGGGGGCCGCGTCCGCGGCGGCCCGCCGTTTCGGGGCGAACGACTCGCCGGGGCCCCGGCCGTCGCCGGGGATGATGGCGGCGACCTTGAGGGACGCGTCGACGAGGTCCTCGCCGGGCTCCCACGGGACATCGATGGTCGCGGCGACGTCCCACGCGTGGACGACCAGGTCGACGAAATGGAAGCTGATCGCCAGGGCGGCCGGGAAGGCGCCGCCGGAGTTCGCCGTGTCCGGCCCACCGGTCCGGGGCCTGGTCCTCGGCTACGGCGCCGTCACGGCGCCCGAGATCGGCGAGGGGTTCCGCCGGTTCCGCCGGTTCGTCGGTGCCCGATGACCGCGCCCGCCGGGGGGCCGGGTCCGGCCCTACCGGTTGACGGGCGTGACGCGGTGCCCGTCGGCGCCGAAGAACAGGACGCGGTCGAGGTCGACCCTCAGCGCGACGTGGTCGCCGCGGTTCGGGCGGTTGCCGGGCGCGATGCGGAACACCAGGTCGGAGCGGCGGTGGTGGCCGGCGTGCTCCTCGACCGGCTCCTCGGGGGCCGGCCTGCCGAGCATGTCTCGCAGCCGGTCGCGCAGCCCGGGCTGCCCGGGCCGGGTCTCGGGCCGCGGCGGCCGTCCCACCTCGGTCGCGTCGATGCAGGGGATGCCCGCCTCGGCGTAGGCGAGCCACTCGTGCCCATGGAACTCCAGGGCGCGGACCTGGCCGGACAGGACGGTCCCATGCGGTGCCGGCGCGCCCGGCGCGATCGGCATCAGCGTGTCCGGGCGGATCCCGACGATCACGGTCTGGCCGTGGTGGCTGATCAGCGACGACGCCCGGGGATCGTTCCACGGGACGCTCAGCCGCTGCGGGCCGAAGTCGAGCAGCAGTCCTTCGCCCTCGACGGCCCACAGGGTGGCGTGCAGCAGGTTGATCGGCGGCGAGCTGAGGAACGCGGCCACGAACACCGTCGCCGGGTCCTCGTAGATCTGCTCGGGGTTGCCGACGTCCTCCAGCACGCCGTCCCGCAGTACCGCCATCCGGTCGGCCATCGTCATGGCCTCGACCTGGTCGTGCGTGACGTAGACGGTGGTGGTGCCGGTGGAGCGCACCAGCGCGGCGATCTCGACGCGCAGTTCGGTGCGCAGCCCGGCGTCCAGGCTCGACAGCGGCTCGTCCATCAGGAACAGCGACGGCTCCCGGATCAGCGCCCGCCCGATCGCGGCCCGCTGCCGCTGGCCGCCGGACAGCGTGCCCGGCATCCGGTCGATCATGCTGTTGATGCCGAGCGCGCGCGCCAGCTCGACCACCTTTGCGCTGGCTTCGGCGCGGTCGTCGCCCGACACCTCAAGGGGGAACATCATGTTGCCCTTGACCGTGCGGTGCGGGTAGAGCGCGCCCTCCTGGAAGACCATCGCCACGTTCCGCTCGCGCGGCGGCAGTTCGTTGGCGACCGATCCGTTCAGCCACAGGTCGCCGCCGGTGATCTCCTCCAGCCCGGCGATCATGCGCAGGATGGTGGACTTGCCGCACCCGGAGGGTCCGAGGAGGACGAACAGCTCGCCGTCGTTGATGCGCAAACGGACATTTCGGACGGCGACCTGTCCGCTCGGGTACACCTTGTCGACGCCGTCAAGCACAACATCCGTCATCCGGTCCACCTGGGTGTGAGCAAAATCTCGATCTGTCATCACATCGCTTGTTGATGCAGGTTGTCCAGAGTGAATCCGCTCTTACCGACCGCCGATCCGGCCGAGTCCGGCCATGGAACGCCGAATTTCGGTCACCCCAGGAGGATCCAGGCTCTGCGCGGCTCCGGAACCGCGGACCATGTCCAGGCCGGTTCGGGTGCGGCGCGCCGGATGTCGGGGTCCCGCCGTAGACTCCTTCGTCGTGGCAGGCCGGATACGCAATGAGGACATCGCACTCGTGCGGGAGCGCTCGTCCATCGCCGACGTGATCGGCGAGTACCTGCAGCTTCGCAGTGCGGGCGGCGGCAACCTCAAGGGCCTGTGCCCGTTCCACGACGAGAAGTCGCCGTCGTTCAACGTGACGCCCTCGCGCGGGCTGTACTTCTGCTTCGGCTGCGAGGCGGGCGGCGACGTCATCAAGTTCGTCCAGGAGATGGAGCACCTGCCGTTCTCCGAGGCGGTGGAGCGGCTCGCCGCCCAGGCCGGCCTCCAGTTGCGCTACGAGGAGGGCGGCGGACGCGGCCCCCGGCAGGACGGCGGCCTGCGCGCCCGGCTGATCGAGGCGCACAGGGCGGCCGCCGAGTACTACACCGATCGGCTGGCCTCCCCCGAAGGTGCGATCGGCCGCACGTTCCTGTCCGAACGCGGCTTCGAGGCCGCGGACGCCGCCCGCTTCGGCGTGGGGTTCGCGCCCCGCGAATGGGAGGGCCTGGTCAGGCACCTGCGCGGACGCGGCTTCGCCGACCGCGACATCATCGCCGGCGGGCTCGCCAAGGAGGGGCGGCGCGGCCCGATGGACCGGTTCCGCGGACGGCTGATGTGGCCGATCCGCGACCTGGGCGGCGACGTCATCGGGTTCGGCGCCCGCAGGCTCTACGAGGACGACGACGGCCCCAAGTACCTGAACACCCCCGAGTCGCCGCTCTTCCACAAGGGGTCGGTGCTGTACGGGGCCGACCTGGCGAAGAAGGAGATCGCGCGGCGGCGGCAGGCCGTGGTGGTCGAGGGCTACACCGACGTGATGGCCTGCCACCTGGCGGGCGTCCCGACGGCGATCGCGACGTCCGGGACCGCGTTCGGCGACGACCACATCAAGGTGCTGCGCCGGCTGCTGATGGACCAGGACGAGTTCCGCGGCGAGGTGATCTTCACCTTCGACGGCGACGCGGCCGGGCGGAAGGCGGCGCTGCGCGCGTTCGACGACGAGCAGAAATTCGTCTCGCAGACGTTCGTGGCCATCCAGCCGGACGGGCTCGACCCGTGCGACCTGCGGATCCGGCACGGCGACGCGGCGGTGCGCGACCTGGTCGCCTCCCGGCTGCCGCTGTTCGAGTTCGCGGTGCGCAGCGCGATCGAGCAGCACGACCTCGACACCGTCGAGGGGCGGCTGAGCGCGCTGGACGCCGCGGCCCCGGTCGTCGCCGCCATCAAGGACCGGTCGCGCCGGCACATGTACGCGGTCAACCTCGACCGCTGGCTCGGCATCATGGACGAGCAGTTCGTGCTGCGCCGCGTCCGCGAACTGGCGGCCCGCAAGCACGGCCGCTCCCAGGCCGGCAATGGCCGTGCCGGCAACGGCCGCGCCGAGAACGGCCGGGACGGACGGGACGGACGGGCGGTTCCCGACCGGCCCGCGTTCGACCCGAACGATCCCGAGGTGCAGCGCGAGCGGGAACTGCTGAAACTGGCCGTCCAGCGCCCGGCGGTGGTCGGCCCGGTGTTCGACGAGGTCCCGGCCGAGGCGTTCATCGCGCCGCCGCACGCCGCGGTGCGCGCCGTCATCGCGGAGGCGGGCGGTGTGGCGGCCGCGGGCGGTGTCGCCGAATGGGTCGCCGGCCTTCTGGAGCTGGCACCGAACGACCAGGTCAGGGACCTGATCACGAAACTCGGCGTGGAGCCGACACGGTCCGCCCAGGAATCGGACGACCGTTATGCGATCGAACTGCTCGCCCGAATACAGGAACGCCAGCTCACCCGCATGATCGCCGACGCGAAATCTAAACTCGGGCGGCTGAATCCGGTCGAGGCCCCCGAGGAGTACCGCCGGCTCTTCGGCGATCTTGTCGCACTTGAGCAGCAGAGACGGGTGTTGCGGGAGCGAGGGCTTGGATCACAGTAAGTCAAGAGACCGCAAAATGGGTCCTGTGATCTAGGCCCCGTTTGACGCAGACTGTCTCCGTGGGCCCTTCGGTGCTGCCAAGCGAGGCGCCATCGGTTGATCAGGTGGCGGACCTCGTCGCACGTGGCAGAGAACGCGGCGGTGTGACCGTCGAGGACGTCGCTGCCGCGCTCGATCGCTCGGACTTGCCGGACGACTCCCTGGAAAGGGTCGTCCGGATGCTCGCAGAGCAGGGGGTGGAGGTCCTCGAGTCTCAACAGGAGACCGAGGACGTCACGCGAGCGGATGAGGGTGACCTCGGCAAGCGGGCGCCGACGAGCGACCTGGTTCGGATCTACCTGAGAGAGATCGGTCGCGTACCGCTTCTCACGGCAGAAGATGAAGTAGAACTCGCGAAATCGATCGAGGCGGGATTGTTCGCCGAGGAGAAGATGGCGCGTACCGCCGTCCTCGCCCGCGGTGAACTTCTCGATCTCGAACTGCTCTCCCGCGAGGGTACGCGGGCGAAGCAACGCCTGATCGAGGCCAACCTGCGCCTGGTGGTCTCGATCGCGAAACGCTACGTGGGCCGGGGAATGCTCTTCCTCGACCTGATTCAGGAGGGAAATCTCGGACTGATCCGTGCGGTCGAGAAATTCGACTACACCAAGGGGTTCAAGTTCTCGACCTACGCCACCTGGTGGATCCGGCAGGCGATCACCCGGGCGATCGCCGACCAGGCCAGGACCATCCGGATCCCGGTGCACATGGTCGAGACGATCAACAAGCTGGTCCGGGTGCAGCGGCAGATGCACCAGGACTTCGGCCGTGAACCCACCCCCGAGGAGATCGGACTGGAGATGGGCCTGTCGCCCGTCCGGGTCATCGAGATCCAGCGGATCGCGCAGGAACCGGTCTCGCTGCAGTCGCCGATCGGCGAGGAGGACTCCGATCTCGGCGACTTCATCGAGGACGCGGACGCCGTCGTGCCGATCGAGGCCGCGGCGTTCATCCTTCTGCAGGACCAGCTGGAGGACATCCTGGGCACGCTGTCGGAACGGGAGCAGCGCATCATCCAGTTGCGCTTCGGCCTGACCGACGGCCATCCGCGCACCCTGGAGGAGGTCGGCCGGGAGTTCGGCGTGACGAGGGAGCGGATCCGCCAGATCGAGTCGAAGACCCTGGCGAAACTCCGCCACCCGTCCCGCGCCCAGATGCTCAGGGAGTATCTCGAGTGAACGCCGGCCCTTGACGGGGCCGCTTCTGAGAGAGGCGAGCACGCCGCATCGCGACGCCCTCCCGGCCGCGCCGCCGGGAGGGCGGTCGCATGCCGGTGGGCACAGCCGCAATGAGCCCGGCTTCTGTAAGACTGCGCCTTCTGTCGGCATTGCGGCGCATTTCGTCCGGGACCTGATCTACCGTGGTGGTCATGCTGATCGTGACGACTGATGGCGTGGCGGGGTACGAGATCAGGAGCGTGCTCGGGGAGGTCCTCGGGACGGCCGTCCAGGCAGACCAGACCGGTGCGCCGCATCCCGGGCACGGCGGGAGCAGCGCCACGTTCCGGGTGACGGGGGAGCAGCCGTCGGCCGGCCTCGCCGCCGCCCGCCGCGAGGCGGTGGACCGGCTGCGCGAGGAGGCGCGCCACAAGGGCGCGAACACGGTGGTCGGCATGCGTTTCGACACCGCCGCGGTCGGCGGCGGCGTCGAGGTCTGCGCGTACGGCACCGCCGTCTGGGCCGAGCCCGCGCAGCAGCACCGCGACCAGGCGCCCCAGCACCAGCCGCACCCCCAGCAGGGCCAGATGCCGCCCTACGGCGACCCGCAGGCGGGCGGCCCCCCGATGGTCGCCCGCAACCTCACGATGGGCCTCCAGGACCGCCCGCGTTCCTGATCGCGGTCCCCTTGGCGGTGGGGTGGACGGACCGCCCGCGGAACCTTACTGCTGTGCCCGTTCGGTGCGGATCCGGGTGACGACGTCGCCGGCGGCGGTCTTGATGGATTCGAGTTCTTGCAGGTAGGCCCAGTAGTCCGGATGGGCGCCGGTGAGGCGGTCCGGCGCGTTCTCCAGGCGCTCGACGAGCGAGTCGAGCACCCGGACGTGCTCGGGCGCCGGCCCGCCCGGCTGGGCCATGGCGAGCCGCTGCGCGTCCCGCACGGCGAACTGGACGCTCTCCACCGGCGCCGCCGGGTCGGCGGCGACGGCCTTCAGCTCCTCGACCCGGCCGGTGACCTGGCCGGCGCGCCGGTCGGCGGCGTTCAGCTCGGTCCGGGCGGCGGTGAGCGCCTGCTGCGCCTGCTTCCACTCGGCGCGGGCCGTGTGCGCGGACGCCTCGTTCAGCCGCTCGCGGGCCCGGGTCGCGGCGGCCTCGATCGACTCCGGCGCGCCCTTCAGGTCCTGCCAGCACGCCTGCGAGTAGCCGCGCAGCAGGACCCGCATCGCCTCCTTGACCGGCCCCACGCGGTTCGCGACGACGTCCACCCGGGTCCGGACGGAGGCGAGCGAGTTGCGGACCTTCTGCGCCATCTGCGGCAGTTCGGCGGCGGCCTCCCGCGCCCGCTCGGCGATCTCGCGGACCTCGTCGGCCTTGCGCATCGCCCCGTCCAGGCCGAACCCGCCGAGGCCCTGGGAACCGAGCTGGGCCAGGATCCGCTTGGCCCGCGCCAGCTCCGCCTCCGGGTCGGAGGCGTCCATCCCGGCCTCCCCGGCGGCGGCCACGGCGGCGTCGGCGGCGATGACGGCGTCGCGTGCGGCGGTCAGCCGGGGCGGTAGCTGGTCGAGGGCGGCCTCGAGCCGGGACATCTTCTGGGAGAGCCGCTCGGCGAACCCGTTCAGGTTCCGGGTGAGCTGCTGCAGCCGCTCGGTGGACGCGACGAACGCGCGCCGCGCCGCGTCGTACTCGGCCGGTGACCGGTCCTGGTCAACGAGGTCGTGCGCGTCCAGGACGGAGATGTACGCGTGGGCGGCTGCGTCGGCGGCCTCGGCCAGCCCGGTGAACTCCCGCCGGACCGGCTCGGCGGCCCCGGCGTCCAGATCCTCGAACACGGTCACGCGGCCGTCGATGAACTTCTGCGCCTGGTCCATGTCGTAGAAGGCGGTCGCCGCCGCCTCCTTGGCCTCGATGGCACCGGCCGCCGCCTGCGCCCCCCTGCCCCGGCGCCGCTGGTCGCCCGCTCCCCGCAACGCAGCCTCCCTTCGTCCCTGCCCAGTCTGGCGCAGATGGGCCGGGTTTCGCGCGGTGGGCACGGGTCTCGTGCAATGCGTCCGCCGAGGATGGAACGGATAGGCTCGCTGCAGCGTCGATAAGTCTGGGCGCCGCGTCGGCGTCCGCCATGCCATGTGATCTTGGAGGCCTTCCGTGGGTGTCAGTCTCAGCAAGGGTGGCAACGTCTCGCTCACCAAGCAGGCGCCGGGGCTGACCGCGGTGACGGTCGGTCTTGGCTGGGATCTGCGCACCACCACGGGCACCGACTTCGACCTGGACGCCTCCGCCATGGTCCTGGACGCCTCCGGCAAGATCATCACCGATCAGCACTTCGTGTTCTTCAACAACCTCCGCACGCCGGACGGCGCGGTCGCGCACAGCGGCGACAACACCACCGGCGCCGGCGAGGGCGACGACGAGCAGCTCCAGGTCAACTTCGGCGCGATGCCGGCCACCGCCGAGCGGGTGGCCTTCGCCGTGTCGATCTACGACGCCGACAGCCGCAGCCAGAACTTCGGGCAGGTCCGCAACGCCTACATCCGCGTGCTGAACCAGGGCGACGGCTCGGAGATGGCCCGCTACGACCTGTCCGAGGACGCGTCCATGGAGACCGCGATGGTCTTCGGTGAGCTGTACCGTTCCGGAGCGGAGTGGAAATTCCGGGCGGTCGGCCAGGGTTATGCCTCAGGTCTGGCCGGCATCGCCATGGACTTCGGCGTCAACCTCTGACGGCCCACGCGGAACGCGGTCACCGCGGGCCCGGTCACCTCGGGCACGTGTCTCAGTAAGATCCTCAGCCAGGGATCAGCTTCACAGGGAAGGGAGTGGCCCGGACATGGGAGTATCACTCGCCAAGGGCGGCAACGTCTCACTGACGAAGGCCGCGCCCAACCTCACCGCCGTCACCGTCGGGCTCGGCTGGGACGTCCGCGCCACGACGGGCGCCGACTTCGACCTGGACGCGTCCGCGCTGATGCTCGCCGCCACGGGCAAGGTCATGTCCGACCATCACTTCGTGTTCTTCAACAACCTGAAGAGCCCGGAGGGCTCGGTCGAGCACACCGGCGACAACCTGACCGGTGAGGGAGAGGGCGACGACGAATCCATCAACGTCGACCTCAACGGGGTGCCGGCCGAATGCGACCGGATCGTGTTCCCCGTCTCGATCTACGACGCCGACAACCGGCATCAGAGCTTCGGCCAGGTCCGCAACGCCTTCATCCGGATCGTCAACCGGACCGACGGCAACGAGCTGGCGCGCTTCGACCTCACCGAGGACGCCTCCACGGAGACGGCCATGGTGTTCGGGGAGCTCTACCGGCACAACGGCGAATGGAAGTTCAGGGCGGTCGGCCAGGGGTATGCCTCGGGTCTGGCCGGCATTGCGATGGACTTCGGCGTGAACGTCGGCTGACGACCGGCCCCCGCATCCCGGCCGCCACGTCCGGCCGCCCTCTCTAGCAGAAATACGCGCATGATTCTTCGCACCTTCGGCTGGTCCTTCGGCGTCACGGCCGTCGGCCTGCTCCTCGCCCTGCTCTACGGCGGGCCGACCGGGCTGGCCCTGGTCGCCGTGCTGGCCGTTCTCGAGATCTCGCTGTCGTTCGACAACGCCGTGGTCAACGCCAAGGTGCTCGACCGCATGAGTCCCTTCTGGCAGAAGATCTTCCTGACGATCGGCATCGCGATCGCGGTGTTCGGCATGCGGCTGGTCTTCCCGCTGCTGATCGTGGGGCTCACCGCTCAGCTGGGCCCCATCGAGGCGTTCGACCTGGCGCTCAACGACTCGGATCGCTACCACGATCTGATGAACGACGCCTACCCGACGATCGCGGCGTTCGGCGGCATGTTCCTGATGATGCTGTTCCTGAACTTCGTGTTCGAGGAGCGCGCCGACAAGTGGCTGCCGTGGCTGGAGCGGCCGCTCGCCCGCATCGGCAAGCTGGACCAGCTGGCCGTGGTGGTCGCGGGCGGCGCCCTGTCGTTCGTGGCGTGGCTGGCCGCCGAGGACCCCGGCACCGTCATGATCGCCGGCGTGCTCGGCATGGTGACCTACATCCTGGTCAACGGGCTCGGCGAGCTGTTCTCCGAGGCGAGTGAGCCCGGCGAGGACGACGAGGCCGAGGAGGCCGGCGCCGACGGGTCGAAGGCGACCGCGCGGGAGGCCCTGCAGGAGGCGGCGCGGGACACCGAGCGGGGACGCGGCGGACCGAGCAACCTGGCACTGGCCACCGGCAAGGCCGGGTTCTTCCTCTTCCTGTACCTGGAGGTGCTGGACGCGTCGTTCAGCTTCGACGGCGTCATCGGCGCGTTCGCGATCAGCACCGACCCGATCGTCATCGCGCTGGGCCTCGGCATCGGCGCCATGTACATCCGGTCGCTGACGGTGTTCCTGGTCCGCAAGGGAACGCTGCACGAGTACGTGTACCTGGAGCACGGCGCGCACTGGGCGATCGGGGCACTGGCGGTCTGCATGCTGATCAGCATCGGCCACCACGTCCCCGAGTGGATCACCGGCGGGCTCGGCGCCGGCCTGATCATCGCCGCGTTCGCCAGCTCCATCCTCCGCAACCGGGGCGAGGACGGGGACCGGCCGGAGGAACCGTCGGGGGAGGGCGGCAAGCAGCTCCACTCCAGCAAGGTCTGAACCCCCACCCGCGACAGCATCGATCATCGAAGGAGACGAACGATGTCCATCTCGCTGCAGAAGGGCCAGAAGGTCTCGTTGGCCAAACCCGGTGGGGGAACGCTCTCCCGGGTCAAAATGGGCCTCGGCTGGGACGCCGTCGTCAAGAAGGGCCTGTTCGGCAAGGGCAAGACCCAGAACATCGACCTGGACGCGTCCTGCCTGCTGTTCGACGGGAGCGGGAACCTCGCCGACCAGGTGTGGTTCCGGCAGCTGCGCAGCAAGGACGGCTCCGTCCTGCACACCGGCGACAACCTGACCGGCGAGGGCGAGGGCGACGACGAGGTCATCAACGTCGACCTGCAGGGCGTCCCGTCCAACGTCACCCAGCTGGTGTTCACGGTGAACTCCTTCACCGGCCAGGACTTCACGCAGATCGCGAACGCGTTCTGCCGGCTGGTGGACGAGAGCACCGGGCAGGAGATCGCACGCTACGACCTGAGCGGCGCCGGGCAGCACAACGCGCAGATCATGGCGAAGGTGTCGCGGGACGGCGACGGCTGGACGATGACGGCGATCGGCGCGACCGCGACGGGCCGCACGTTCCAGCATCTGCTGCCGGCAGTGTCGGCGCACCTGTGACGCGGGACTCCGGCCCGACGACCCGGTGCCCGATCTCATGACACGGCGCGTCTGACGGGGCGTCCATGCGGCATTTCGACCACATCGACGCCGCGCGTCGCAAGCTCCTGTTCCACCGGCAGCCGCGGCCGTTCGACCGGCACGATGATCCGGGGGTGCTGGCCGTGGCGCTGGGGGCGACGCTGTACAGCCCGTCCACCCGGCCCGCCATCGCCGACGACGTCGAGGCCGCGGCGCGCCGCGGCGTGATGAGCATGGTCCTGTGCCTGGAGGACGCGATCGGCGACGACGAGGTCGCGGCCGGCGAGTCGAACCTGGTGGCGCAGCTGCGCACGCTCCACGAGCGCGGCGTGGACGTGCCGCTGCTGTTCGTCCGGGTCCGCGACGCCGGGCAGATCGGCGACCTGGTCGGCCGGCTCGGTGACGCCGCCGGACTGGTCACCGGGTTCGTGCTGCCGAAGTTCACGGCGGCGTCGGGTGGAGCGTTCCTCGACGCGCTGGAGGACGCGGCCGCCCGGACCGGGCTGCGGCTGCTGGCGATGCCGGTGATCGAGAGCCCGGAGGCGGTGTACGCCGAGTCCCGGACGGACATGCTGCACGATGTGGCGCGGTTGCTCGCCAAGCACCGGCCGCGGATCCTGGCCGTCCGGATCGGGGCGACGGACATGTCCGCGGCGTACGGGCTGCGCCGCCCGCCGGACCTGACGATCTACGACATCCGGCCCGTCGCGGGTGTGATCTGCGACGTGGTCAACATCCTCGGCCGGGCCGACGGCACCGGCTATGTCGTGACCGGGCCGGTGTGGGAGTACTTCTCGGCGGGGGAGCGGATGTTCAAGCCGCAGCTGCGGCAGTCGCCGTTCGAGGCGCAGCGGGCGGCGCCGCTCCGGCAGCGCCTGATCACGTCCGATCTGGACGGGCTGATCCGCGAGGTGCACCTGGACAAGGCGAACGGCCTCATCGGCAAGACGGTGATACATCCGAGCCATGTGGCGGCGGTGCACGCCCTGTCGGTGGTGACGCACGAGGAGTACTGCGACGCGGCCGACATTCTCGGTGTCTCCGGGGGAGGGGCGATGGCCAGCGCGTACGCCAACAAGATGAACGAGGCCAAGCCGCACCGCGCGTGGGCCCAGCGGTTGATGCTGCGCGCCCGGGTGTTCGGGGTGGCGGCGGAGGACGTCACGTTCGTCGAACTGCTGGAAGCGGCGGGCAGCCGGTGACGGCCGTCCCGCCCGCCCGGCCCGGTTCGTGGGTGGCGTCGCGGCTCGGGGTGCGCCTCACGGACGGCCCGCGTCCGGTGGGCGTCGGGCTCGCCGATCTCGTCGGGCTGGCCGTGCGGCGCAATCCGCGCCGTGCGCACCTGCTGGTCTCGGCGGTGCTGGGCAAGCACGTCCCGACCGACCCGCGGCTCGTGTACGGGTCGGGGCTTCTGCTGGGGGAGCTCGTGCGCGCGCGCCTGCGCGGTGAAGAGCCTTCCCAGCCCGGGTCTCTTCTCGCTGACGCCTTGCGTGGCGTGGCGGGGAGTGCGGCGGGGCTGCGTGACCGTCTGCGCGCGCCGCAGATTCCCGTGGACGCCATCGTCCTCGGCTACGCCGAGACGGCGACCGCTTTGGGGCATTCGGTGGCGGACGCTCTGGGCGGCGCCTACTACCTGCACTCCACACGCCGTCCCGTCGCGGGCTTCGGCATGTACGGAGGGTTCGAGGAGGAGCACAGCCACGCCACGAGCCACCTGCTGCTGCCCGCCGACCCCGCCGCACTCGACCGCGACGTGCCGATGGTCCTGGTGGACGATGAACTCTCCACCGGCCGGACGGTGCTGAACACCATCGCGGCCCTGCACGCCGTCCGCCCCAGGGACCACTACGTCCTCGCCGCGCTGGTCGACTTGCGCGGCCCCGCCGACCGGGCCCGGATGGACGATCTCGGCGCCCGGCTGGGGGCCCGCATCGACGCCGTGGCCCTCGCCGGAGGCCACGTCGACCTTCCCGGAGACATCCTGGAGACGGGGGAGGCGCTCGTCGCCGCCCTTACCGCCCGTGCCGCGCCCGCGGACCAGGCGGCGGCCGGGTTCACGGTGTCCCGGCTCGCCCTGGAGTGGCCCGCCGGGCTGCCGGACGGAGGACGCCACGGATTCCTGCCCGAGCACCGCACGCGGCTGGAGAAGGATTTGGCGCGGATGGCCGACGCCGTGGCGGCCGGGCTCGGGGACGGGGCGTCCCGCGTCCTCGTCCTGGGGTTCGAGGAGCTGATGTACGCGCCGCTGCGGCTCGCCGAGGCGCTCGCCGACGCGCTGCCGGGCGTGGACGTCCGGTACTCGACGACGACCCGTTCACCGGTGCTCGCCGTCGACGACCCCGGCTACGCGATCAGGACCCGCGTGGCCTTCCCGGCGCACGACGACCCCGCGGACGGGCCGGGGGAGCGGTACGCCTACAACGTCTCCCCGGCGTCGGACGGGAACGGCTTCGACAGGATCGTGTTCACGGTGGACGACATCGGTGACACCCCGGCGCTCTCCGGCGGGCTCCTGGAGCGCCTGCGCGCCCTCGCGCCGGTCCTGGTCGCGGCCATCCCCGCCAGGAGGGGCGAATGAAACCGCTGCGCGGGCCGTCCTTCGGCAGCTATCCGGCCGAGGACGTCACCTGGCTGCTCAAGGACCTCTCGCGGGTGCGGCTCGAAGCGCCCGTCGAGGAGCGTGAGGCGGCCATCCAGGCGGGCCGCGCCCACTACGCCGAGTCGCTGCCGGTCGAATACCAGCCGGGCCCCGAGTACCGGCGGCTGTTCCACCGGGCGCTGGAGGCGTCCGCCGAGCGGATCGCGTACGCGACCGGGCTGGTCACCGAGATGATCCTCGCCGAACGCGGCCCGGAGGCCGTCCTGGTGTCGCTGGCCCGCGCCGGGACGCCCGTCGGGATCCTGATGCGCCGCTGGGCGCGGTTCGCGCACGGCCTGGACCTGCCGCACTACGCGGTCAGCATCGTCCGGGCCCGCGGCATCGACACCGTGGCCCTGCGGTACCTCGCCGAGTACCACGACCCGGCGTCGGTGATGTTTGTCGACGGCTGGACGGGCAAGGGCGCGATCACGCGGGAGCTGACCGCCGCGCTGGCCCCGCACCCGTTCCCCGCGGACCTCGCGGTGCTCGCCGACCCGGGACGGTGCACATCGCTGTTCGGGACGCGCGACGACTTCCTGATCCCGTCCGCCTGCCTCAACTCGACCGTTTCCGGGCTGGTGAGCCGGACCGTCCTGAACGCCGACCTGATCGGCCCCGGAGACTTCCACGGCGCGAAGTTCTACGCCGGCCTCGCCGGCGACGACGTGTCCGCCGTGTTCCTCGACACCGTGTGCGCCCGGTTCGGGGACGTCGCCGAGCGGGTCGCGAAGGACCTGCCGGACCTGCGCGCCGCCGACCGCACACCCGACTGGTCCGGGTGGGAGGCCGTCCGCCGCTGCGCCGCCGCCGACGGCATCGACGACCTGAACCTCGTCAAACCGGGGATCGGGGAGACCACCCGGGTGCTGCTGCGCCGCGTCCCGTGGAAGGTTCTCGTGCGAGCCGACGCCGGTGCCGAGGTGTCGCACATCAGGCTGCTCGCGGGCGAGCGCGGGGTGCCCGTCATCGACGTCGAACCTGACCGGTTCCCCTACGCCTGCATGGGATTCATCCACCCCCGGTTCGGCGAGGGAGCCGTCCAGTGACCGTCCTGGTGTGCTCCGACCTCGACCGCACGCTCATCTACTCCGCCGCCGCGTTCGCCTTGGACGGCCCCGACGAGACGATGCCGCGCCTGCTGTGCGTGGAGTTCTACCAGGGCGCGCCGCTCTCCTACATGACCGAGGCGTCCGCGCGCATGCTGGAGGCCCTCTCGACGGCCGCGGCGTTCGTCCCCACGACGACGCGCACACCGGAGCAGTACGGGCGCATCAACCTGCTGGAGAAGCCCGCCGAGTACGCCATCACCGCGAACGGCGGGCACCTCCTCGTGGACGGCGCGGACGACCCGGAATGGGCGGCGTCCGTCCGGGCACGCGTCGCCGACGGGTGCGCGCCGCTCGCGGAGATCCGGGAACACCTCGTCCGGACCAGCGGCGACTTCGTCCTCAAACGGCGCGACGCGTCAGGCCTGTTCGCCTACACGGTCGTCGACCGGGCCGCGCTGCCGTCCGGGTGGGTGGACGACCTCACCGGATGGTGCGCCGAACGCGGCTGGCGGACGTCCCTGCAAGGCCGCAAGGTGTACTGCCTGCCCGCGTGCCTGACGAAGGCCGCCGCCGCGGCGGAGGTCGCCCGCAGAACGGGCGCGTCCACGATGCTGGCCGCCGGCGACTCGCTCCTGGACATCGAACTCCTCGAAGCCGCCGAACGGTCCATCCGCCCCGCGCACGGCGAACTGCACGACACCGGCTGGACGTCGCCGGCCACCACGGTCACCGCCGCACGCGGAATCCTCGCCGGGCAGGAGATCGCGGACTGGCTACTGGAACAAGCGACCGCCCCATAGACCCGGGCTCTGCGAGAGGACACGCGCGAAAAATCACGGCGCCGCCCCGGAGAGCGTTGACAAGCGACGCGCCGCAGGGGGTCGCAGCGGCCGCGTTCAGCGGTCACAATCACCGTGAACCCCTCTCCGAGGAGGAGACACCCTGAACGCATGAGCTCCCGTCTGACCGGTGACGAGACCGCGCTGTGGAAGGCCGCGGCCAGGGTTCTCGATGCGAACTGGACCGGGACGGCCACCGCGGCGTCGCCCGGCCTCTACCCGCACCAGTGGAGCTGGGACTCGGCGTTCATCAGCATGGGCCTCGCCCGCCACCGCCACGACCGCGCCGAAGCCGAACTGCTCTCCCTGTTCCGCGGCCAATGGGCCGACGGGATGCTCCCGCACATCGTGTTCAACACCACCCTCGCCCGGCACGCGTACTTCCCCGGCCCCGAACTGTGGCGCAGCGAACACCAGCCGGACGCGCCCCACGGCGTGCACACCTCCGGCCTCACCCAGCCGCCGCTGCACGCCCTCACGGCCCTCCGCCTCCACGAATGCGCCCCCGACGCGGACACCAGCCGCGCCTTCCTCACCCGGCTGCACCCCATGCTGGCCGCCCAGCACCGCTACCTCCGCCGCGCCCGCGACCTCGACGCCGGCGGCCTGATCGCCATCTGCCACCCATGGGAGTCGGGCCTCGACAACAGCCCCGCCTGGGACCGCCCCCTCGGCGCCCTCCGGCTCCCGCCCACCGCGTACGCGCCCGCACAACGCACCCACACCCTGCCGACCGGCGAAGACTACGAACGCTACGTCTGGCTCGCCGCCCTCATGCGCGAGGCCGGCTACCGGCCCGGCTACCTCCGCGAAGCGCACCCGTTCGCCGTCGAGGACCCCCTCGTCAACGCCATCTACCTGGCCTCGACCCACGCCCTCGCCGAAATCTCCGACATCGTCGGCGCCGACCCCGTCCCGCACCGCGAACACGCGCAACGCGTCCACCAGGCCATGCTCGACCGGCTCTGGGATCCGGAAACCGGCTGCTTCCGCGCCCGCGACCTACGCGACGACCGCCTCCTGCCCGTCGTCACCGTCGGCGCCTTCGGCCCCCTCCTCGACCCCGAACTGCCCGCCCCGATCGTCCGCAACCTCGTCGACCTGCTCCTGTCGGCGCGGTTCGCCGGCGCCGCCGGATACCCCATCCCCACCTGCGACATCCAGGCACCCGCGTTCGACCGCGGCGGCTACTGGCGCGGCCCCACCTGGATCAGCACGAACTGGCTCATCTGGTACGGCGCACTCGGACACGGCATCCCCGTCGTCGCCGACCTGCTCTACGGCTCCACCATGCGGCTCGTCCGCCAATCCGGATTCCGCGAATTCTTCGACCCGTTCGACGGCACCGGACGCGGCAGCCACGACTACGCCTGGTCCGCCGCACTCGTCCTCGACCTGCTCGGGGCCCGCCGCGCGCCCCAGGCCGCCTGATCGGCCGCGCCGCCCCATCGCCTACGGTGGGGCCATGCGCCTACGCCGTGGTTCCCTGCCGCCCGCGGTTCGCGACGCCCTCGCGCTCGAACGAGGCGAACGCGTCCTCGCCGCCGCCCCCACCCGCGGCGGCTCACACGTGACCGCCACCACGGCCGCGCTGCACGTCCCGGCACCCGAAGGCGGATACACCCGCATCCCCTGGGAACGCGTCGACCACGCCACCTGGAAGGACGGGTGGCTCCACGTCGAAGAGACCTCCGCCGGCGCCGAACACCACGTCGGGCTCACCGACCCCGGCTCCGTCCCCGAAACCGTCAGGGAACGCGTCACCGCCACCATCGCCGTCACCCACCAGGCCGTCCTGCCCGGCGGCGGAAAAGTCCGCATCGCCGGCCGACGCCCCACCACGGGCGGCGACGTGCGCTGGACCTTCGTCTTCGAGGCGGGACTCGACCCCGCCGACCCGGGCCTGCGGGCCCAGGCCGAACAGGTCCTCGAAGAACTGCGCCGCCAGACGGGCCTCTAATTCGGGTAAACCTGCGGAGGCTGCTCCTCCGCGGCCTTGTGGCGACCCGGCACCTGCTGCGGCACCCGCTCCTTCAGATGCCCCGCCTTGCCGGCGAACTCCTCGCCCTTCGCCCGCAGCCTCCCCGCGGTCTCCTGGACGTTCGGATTCTCCGACACCTGCTGCGACATCCTCTTGATCTGCTCGTACCGCTCACGCCCGGCCTTCGTCCCCAAGACGTAGCCGATCGCGGCCCCTGCCATGAACATCACGCGAGTCTTCATGCCCAACTCCTGCCGACGGCGGATTCGTGACAACCCCCATACCCGCCAGCGCCGACCCAACCCATAACCGTGCGCGAGCAACCCCCGACATGCGCTAACCTAGGGGCGCCGACAGGGGCCGAGGCCCCGCCGGACCAACGATCCCGCGTAGCTCAATTGGCAGAGCAGCCGGCTGTTAACCGGCAGGTTACTGGTTCGAGTCCAGTCGCGGGAGCGCCTCTATTCTTGAGTAATCGCAGGTCAGGCCCCGCACGGTTGCACCGGAGCGGGGCCTTCCCCGTCTCTGCCTGACCAACTGCTTGACCAAGAGCGTCTTCTAGGGACCCGTGGACGAGCATGTCGCGATCGCGAAGGCACCGGTGGAGGTGTTGCTGGCGACCACCTCGCCGTCCACGCTGATACGGCAGGTGACCGAGCCGCGCTCGCCCTGGTTCTGGACCTCGACCTGGAGAACGTCAAGGGCGCCGACCTCCCGGGAGTCTGCCTTCCGCCACGGCAGTGACCGGCCGTTGTCCTGCGCGATGTCCTGGCCGAACGAATAGGTGATGTTCGCCTGGGCGGCGCCACCAGAACCGTCCGCCTCCAGCACCACGCGTGCCTGCTTCTCTTCCGTCGCGTTGTTGGCGAGCGCCACCAGGAAGATGAGGACGAGCACCCCGGTCAGGATGCCGATGTAGCCAAGAACCAGCCCCGCGATCGCCATGCCCTTTCCGCTCTGGCCGGTCTTCTTGATCTGTGACAGCGACACGTGGCCCAGAACGACCGCCATGATGCTGCCGATCCAGCCCAGCCAAGTGATGCCAAGGATCAACGAAACGATGGCCAGGCTGTTGGTGCTCCCTGGCCGTGGTTGCCCTCCGGGCGCTCCAGGTGGTGGTGCCCCGCCGGGCGACTCAGGTGGTGGTGCCTTGCCTCCGAACCCGCCGCCCATCCCGGACATGACGACCTCCCAGTTCAGCCCTGCAAGGCAGTTACCCTCGGCAACTGCCACTTACGCTCCGGATTGCCGAGGTGGCCGCCCAACGTCTCTCAGACTCATATGCGACGCGCCATCCGTACGGCCTCGGAGATCGCCCGGGCGACACTGATCGTTTACCTGCTGGAGTGGCCCTCGGCCGGGTGCGGGACCAGGGTGATCGCCTCTATGTGCCTCCCTCCTCATATGTGTTCTGTTCCGACGGTGGAGCCTTTAGGAAGGCGCCTCGGGGAAGATGCGGTCCATCTGGGTGGCGCCGCTCTCCAGGACGGGACGCAGCTGGTGCCGGTAGACCGTCTCTGTGACGCGGGTGCTGCTGTGGCCGACCAGCCGTGCGATGTCCTCGATCGGCATCTCGTTGTCCGATAGCAGGGACACGAAGGTGTGCCGCAGCTCCCGGGTCGTCCACTCCGAGCCCTCCAGGCCGGCGCGGTCCGCCACCTTCCGGAAGGCCCGGAGCACGTCCATCGGCCCCTGCATGCGCCCATCCGGTTTGGGAAACACGAGACGGTCTGGAGAGGGCGGGAAGACGCCCCCCGCGTCCAGGAGGGCGCCCGTCTGCGCGCTGTAGAGTTCGTGGAGGGCTGAGACGCACCTGGCCGGGAGCTTGAGGCTGCGCCGCGATCTCTCGGTCTTGGTGTCCTCGCCGTGGCGGTCCGCCCGCCATACGTACACGGCGAACTCCTTGTGGTTCCATCCGGCCTGGTCGACCGGCACCCACACCTGGCGTTCGGCGTCGTAGGCGACGACGTGCGACCAGCGGAGCGCCCGCATCTCCTCCGTCCGGGCCCCGGTGAGCATGGACACGGACACGTAGGCGTGCATGTCCGGCCGGCCGTCCGCCGCAGCCGCATCCAAGAACGCAACGGCCTGGTCGAACGTCAGGGATTTCGAGGGACGCCCTGGCTGTCCTTTCGGGACCTCGCACAGCAGCACGACGTTCCGCCGGACCCGTTCCCGCGCCTGCGCGCGGGCGACGGCTCGCTTGAGGATCGAGACCAGCTCACGGAGCGTCTTCGTGCTGAGGATCTTGGCCTTGCTCGCCAGCCATCGGTCCACGTCGTCGGCGGACAGCTCCCGGAGCTTGCGCGCCCCGAGGTCGGGAATGATGTGGTTCCTGGCCAGGCCTTCCCATGTGGTCACCGTTTTAGGTGCCCGTCCGGCCAGCCCGAACTCCAGCCAGTCCTCGACGGCTTGCCGGACGGTGTACCTGGTGTCCTCGCTCGGCAGACCGTCGTCGCGGTCACGCAGCTTCGCGTGCAGCTTCTTCAGCGCCCTGGTCTTGCTCCGATCGCTGGCCGAGCGGACGATCCGCTTCCCCGCCGGGGTGTACCCGACGGTGATCTCAGCGATCCACCGCTGGCGCCCCTCACTCCACCGGAGCCCACCGTCCCCACGCGGCCGCGGAGGCTGCTTGCCCTTCTCCCCGGGCAACCCCTCCTCGGGATCTGGCGCATCGGTCGTGGTCCCGGCCATCAGATGACCTCGCTGTCCGCTTCGCGCTCCAGGAGCTGGACGTACTCGGTGATGGCGGAGGCGGGGATGAGGCGGGTGCGGCCTCGGGTGACGGAGCGGAGCCGGCCGCTGCGGATCTCTTCGTAGATGGCGCTGCGGCTGAGGGACAGGATCACCTTCGCCTCCATGACCCGGTAAAGAGCCTTCTGCTGCGGCTGCGAGGTGGCGATGTCGACGTCCATGATGGGTGTGCCTTCCTGTGGAGGGTGGCGGCCCCGGCATGGGTGTGCTTGGCGGTTCACCAACCGGGGCCGTCCACGTCTTCGGGGGTCAGTGCGGGGTGCTGGTGTGGCGGGCCTGGGGAACAGGCAGCGGCCGGGCGAGGCCGTTCGTCAGGGCGCGGTTGGACGATGCGGTCGGCGATGTATCCGCCGGGGCCGTCTGGAGCATGTGTGAACGACGAACAGCCACCCGATGTGGGGGCGGCCGTTGCGCTGTGTGGGAGGGGCTGAAACATCTCCGCAACGCCGCATCTCCGCACTTGTAGGCCTGACCTGCGGTGATGCGTGCGGAGATGGTCGGAGTGGGGCTCGGTCCATCTCCGCAGTTAGGGGTCATCTCCGCACTGGTTGCGGAGATGCGGAGATGACTTTTGGGTGACCGGCTGTATCTCCGCACGCATCACCGCAGGTCAGGGGCGGGTTTGCGGCGTTGCGGAGATGCGGAGATGTTTCAGCGCTTTCCGAGTCGGTTCACGCATGGCGCTCTCCCTCGCCCTGCTCTGTGTCGTGGTGTTCGACCCAGAACACGTTTCGGTCGCCGCGGTGGTTCTTGGCCGCTCGGATGACGTAATCACCGCGCCACCGGCCGATCTGTCCGGTGAGCAGGCGACCGAGGCCGAGCACGTTGGGCAGGCGGCCGGCGGGGGTGGTGATGAACTGGCCTTCCCACCGGTCGTGTTCGTCGAAGCCGATGTGGTCGGGTTCGACGGAGTTGCGGAGTTCGGCGGCGGTCATGCGCTGGTCGCCGTGCAGGTTGTGCCAGCAGGCCATGAACGCGTGCCAGCGGGTTTCGTCCTCGTCGATGCCGCGGACGTCGGCGGCGTTGGCCAGGAAGCCGTCGATGCCGTGGTGGGCCAGGAACCCGCCGAGGGCTTGCGCCCACGGGGTGAACTGCCGCATTGAGACGGTGTCGGCGCGCGGCGCCCCGTTGCGGGTCCAGTCCAGGACCATGACCAGCAGGTGCCACAGCACGGTGAGCTGGTTGGCCGGGACGGTGATCCACTGGTCCAGGTGCGGGATTCCGAACCGGGATTGGTCGCGTTGCTCGGGGCGGGGCATGTTGGGGTCCAGGTGCACCCGGACGGTTCGGGAGGCCATGTCTCCGCCGACTTGGAGGTTGTTGCCGGTGGCCATCCATAGCCGGTCGTTGACGGTGGCGATGTTGCGGGACGCCCCGAGCTGGCGGTCGGACCAGACGCCGACGGTGACCAGCAGTGCGAGGGTGGCGGAGTCGATGACGGTGCCTTCGGCGAGGTTGTCCCACACGACCACGCCGACCTGTTCGGCCAGGACGGCGGTGATGGATTTGCGGAGTTCCTCTTCGGTGTAGGCCCAGGGGATGACGCGCTGGCCGTAGAGCATGCCGGGTCCGCCGGTCAGGATGGACTTGCCGGAGGCGGGCATGGTCGCGTCGATCAGTGCGAAGGGGGTCAGTGAGCGGGTGAAGTGCCGCAGGATCGGGGTGACCAGCAGCGCGAGGTAGTTGGCGCGGTCGGCCGGGGAGGACCATGGGAAGTCGGACAGGAACCGGTTGAGGATGAAGTCGCGGGCGGCGGCCACCTGTTCGGCGGTGGGCTCGTCCGGGACGGGCGGTAGCGCGACTTTTGAGGCCAGGTACAGGCCGGTGGCGGGGTCGTAGCCGGGGTTTTGGAGCAAGGTGCCGTCTCGGCGGAGCACCGGGGCGCCGATGACGCCGCGGAGCGGGGCCAGGTCGGGCCAGGTCTTGCCGGCCAGCACGGAGGACAGGATGTCGCGGGGCGGGGTGACCTCCTCTTCGTAGGTTTCGGTGCCGTTGCTGGTTTTGCGGGACCGGAGCCGGTAGACGTAGGCGTGTTCGGCCAGCAGCCCGGCCAGGGTGGCCGGGGTGATCGGGCTGGCGGTGACCGGCAGCGGTGAGTCTTCGTCGGCGGCCGGGGAGGTCTGCCCGCCGGAGATGGTTTCCATGTGCACCAGGGACCCGGCGGAGACGTAGGTGTCGGGCAGCGTCCCGCGCGCGAGTTCGGCCTTCAGGACGCGGATGGTTTCTGGGCCTGAGCCGACTTGCATGCTTGGGCGGTCGGGCATGGGTGCACCCTGGTGGGTCATGCGGGCACGCTCCTGGGGCGTTGGGTGCCGGCGCGGAACCCGGACCGGATGGTCCGGCGGGCGGGCATGGGGGCCAGCCCGGCGCGTTCGGCGGCAGCGGTCAGCAGTTGCTCGGTGTCGTCAGAGTCGAGGGCGCCCCCGGCCACGAGTTGGCCGAGGGCGACGGCGGCGCCGTACAGGGTGGCGTTGCGGCGGCCCTCGGGCGCGTCGGCGACCGCGGTCAGGCTGGCCGTGACCGCCTTGTGCAGGTATGCGCCACGGCGCCCGGGAGCCAGCCGCACGGTGACGGGGCGTTGCGGTGGCAGCGGCGCCGGACGCAACCGTTCGGCCAGCCACCCCGGCAAGGGTGCGGGGGTCGGGGTGTGGATCGGGGTATAGGTGCCGGTGCCGTCGGCCAGGTCAACGAAGGATCCGGGGCCGACGACGTATCCGCCGTCGCCGCGGGTGTCGACCTTCCAGCCCAGCCCGTTCCCCCGGTCATCGGAGGTGTTTCCGAGCCGGACGCCCTCGGGGGCAGTGAAGTACAGGTGGAACCCGCCGCGCCGGGTCCGGACCTGGAAGGTCTCCAGCGGCATCGCCTCGCCCGCCTGTTCGCACACCAGCGCGAACACGTCGGACCCGTCGTTGACGCCGGGCACCGCCCACCGGGGCGGCGGGTGCTCGCCGGGCTTGGGCAGGTCCAGGTCGATCACCAGCAGGCGGGACGGTCCACAGGCGATCCCGATGTTGTAGGGGCGCCGCGCCCACATCTCGCGGATCACCTCGGGGTCGGCGGTGGCGGCCTTCGTCCACCGCATCCCGTGGGGTGGCTCCTTGTCGCCGGGGGCGACCGGGAACACGTGCCAGCCGCGCGCTGCGCACGCCAGCGCGTAGCGGGCCAGCACCTTGGCGCTGGGCTGTGATGCTGCAGGGCTGGTCATGGTCATGCCGCCTTCCCGGCATCGTTGCTGTCGCCGTCGAGGGCGTCGAAGAGTTCGCCTTGCTCACCGTGGGCGGCCCGCTCGGCCAGCCGGTCTCGCACACGGTCCAGCAGGCGGGAGCGCCAGGCGGTGGCCCAGGGCAGGCAGTTGGCGCAGTTCTTGTGCGTGTGGCCGGGCCAGGCGGGTTCGTGCTTGGCGGCCTGGCTCCAGGCCATCGAGTCAGCGGAGGCAATCTGGTGCCCGTACAGGCCCAAGCCCAGGGTCTTGACGCCGAACGCGTGCAGCCTGAGGCCGCGGCGGGCGAACACGGTCACGATGTCGCGGATCTCGGTGGTGGACTGGCGGCGGCAGACCGACCCCAGACCCACCACCGGCAGGGCGGACAGGTCCACCCCGGCATCGGCGTACAGGTCCGCGCACCTCGCGTACTCGGCCAGAGTCCAGCCTTGAAGAACCGGGATCCAGGGCAGATCGGGCGCCAGCCGCCGCAACTCCAGGTAGCTGGCCACCGTGCGGCGCTGATGCTCGGCCACCGACAGGCCAGTGCCGACGAAGTACAGCCGCCCCCGCCACCCGCCTGCGATCACCTCGGGTTCACACATCCAGTCTTGCGGCGCGGCGAAGTCCAACCGGCCGATGTGATCGCGGTAGCGGCGCACCGCCGCGGCGTACTCGTGCGGACTGATCGGGAAGCGGCCGTAGTCCTTGAGGTAGGTGAAACCGCCCGAGTCCAGCGCCCACCGCTCACACGTCGCGGGACGCAGCCCCACCTTGCGCGCGAGCTGGCGGTACGAGACGAACAGCGGGAACGTGGCGTTCCACAGCCAGTGCGGTTGGTGCGCGCCGAGGTAGAACAGCGGCGTACCCTCGGTAGCCAGCGCGGTCATGCGGCATCACTCCCTGCGGTCGGGTAGGTGTCGTGTTCGCCGTCGGGGGCGACGCGTCGGAATCGGCCGGGCTCGACGGCTCGTCTGACGGGCGGCTCGTGCAGCACTTCCCTTTCGTGGAGTGTCGGCAGGGGAGCAGGTCAAGGCGCGGCCTCCAGTTCCTGACCGGTGATGGCCTCTACCAGGGCGGACACCAGAACCTCCGCGACGGGCGGGGTGACGGCGTTGCCGTACTGGCGGACGCGTTGGCGCTTGTTGCCCAGGACGATGTAGTCCGGGGCGAATGCCATGGCGGCGCCGATCTCGTGCGGCTCCAACATGCGGAACAGGACGTCGTCCAGGTCGACCTCGGCCGCGCCCTCGGCGAGGGCGTACCGGTCGCGGGTCGGCAGGGTGCCGATCGGTTCCCCGGCCGGCCGGGCGGCGCCGTTGCCGTAGTAGGGGATCAGCAGGTGTTCGGAGGTGATGAGGGACTGCGTGCCGTTCGCGGTCTGGGTGCGAAGCGGCTCGGACACGGGCGTGCACATCTGGCCGGCGTCGCCCCGAGGGGTGTTGTTCCGCATCACCATCGCGGCCGGGGCGACGAGTCCGTGGTGGTTGCCGGACGCAGTGACCGTGGTGAGCGGGTCATGGATCGGGCGCGCGTTCTCCTTGTCGCCACCGCCGCGCAGCGGCACCAGGAAGGGCTCGACGGGCGTTGTCATCGGGAGCGCTGCGCCCGTCTCGTTGCGGGCGGTCTGGGTGCGAAGCGGCACCGAAGCGGGCGCGGCATTCTTCCCGGGCCGACCCTCAACCGGGACCATGAGCGGCGGTACTGCCACGCCGTCGTTCTCCCGCGTCGTGCGGGCAGGCATGGGCTCCAGCACGGTCGTGGCTTCCTTGCGCCACGTGCCACCCGCAGGGGTGAGCAGGGGCGTCCAGTACCTGGCGATCCCGGCCTGGATGCGGGCCAACGTTGCTGCGGCGAGCGGCTCGTCCCGGTCCCCGATCCGCCTGCCCTTGAGTCGAGAGTCGATCGCGTGAATTGCGGGAAGGACGCCCGGCTCGACGACCTGGTTGCGGCAGGTGGTGCGGGGGCAGCGGTAGAGGTACTGGGAGCGGTAGCGGCCCATGATGGCGTCGGGCTTCTTGAACACCTGCATCGCCGCCACGACCTGATCGCAGGTCGAGCAGTACGCCTTCGGGGACAGCCACTTGCGCAGGTCGGGGCGACGGCCGAACGCCTTGTGGATGTACATGATGAACGCGCGGTCGCGGGACTGCGGGGCGCGGCGGGTCTTCCTCGGGTTGGCGTGCATGGAGTTGTAGGCGATGACGTACACGTCGTAGGGGCCGATCGCCTCGACCTCGCGGCGCCACCGGCCGAACTGGTCCCACTTGAGGAGCTGGATGACGTTCTCGACCACGCCGCCGAGGACGGGGCGGCCCTTGTCAGCCCAGTGCCGCAGGTAGCGGGGGATCTCCTCCATGAGTGCGCGGGCGCGGGCGACGTTCTCCTCGGGCCCATCGGGGCCGAAGAGGACTTGCTGGTTGGTGCGGTCGAAGTCGCGCTTCACCCCGCGGGCGTCGGTCCACGGCGGGCACGCCGGCGAGGCCCAGAAGATGTGCGCGTAGGGGAAGCGGGTGATGTCCGCCTCGACGACGTTGCCCTTGTAGTGCTCGACGTCGGGGAAGTTCGCGGCGTGTGAGGCGATTGCGGTGTCGTCGTGGTTGGCGACGAAGATGGGGCGGACACCGGGCACGACCGCGGCGCCCTGGGTGGAGCCACCGGCACCGGAGAACTCGTCGTACAGCGTCAGCTCATCACCGGGCATCCAGCGGGTGAACATGGCCATCAGGCACCTCCGGCCATCGAAGCGGGTTCGGATATGCGGCCGGGCGCGGTCGCGGGGGCCAGGCGGCGGAGGCGACGCGGGAACGGGATCACCTGGAGGGACCCGTCCGGACGGCGCACTAGGACATTGCGGGGCCCGCCACCGGTCCCCACCGGGTCAGGACGGTCACGACCTCGGGCGGGTCCTTGCGGCCCGAGGCCCGGTCGCCGGGGTCGAGGTAGCGGCGGCCGATCATGCCCGTCATGCGTCATCACGCCCGGCGGGCATGGCGTTGTGCGTGCGGCCGTCCAGGACGCGTCCGGCACGTTTCTTGCCGACACGCCACAGCGCCACGGCGCCGGGCAGGTCAGCGGAGTCCCAAGGAGGGGTCCGGCCGCTCTCGGCCTGGCCGTTCTCGGCGATGAAGATCTCCGGCTGGCGGGGCGTTTCGGGCGCGTGCCAGGTGTGGGCGCCGTGCTGCTTGTGGAAGTAGGCGACGCCGGCGGCGGCGCATTGGTCGCGCAGGGTGCGGAACCAGTCGGGGTGGGCGGGACGGGCGCCGGGCCCGGACTCGCCGCCGCTGATGACCCAGTCGATACCGGGCCGGGCGGGGTGGCAGTCGCAGCGGCACCGGCCCCACAGGTGCCGGTCGTGCCAGTTCCAGCGGGCCGCCAGGGTCGCAGCGGTCGCAGGCCGGGACTTGCGGGCGTTTGAGCCAGGGCAGCAGGTCCACCGGCCCCAGCAGCGGCTCGGCGGACACGAACCGCACCGCGGCGGGCGTGTCCAGCAGCACCGGCACGCGGATACCGGCCCACTTCTGGGTCTCGACACTGGTCCCGACCCACACGTTCGGCAGGGCCACCACTCACGCGCCGCACGCTGGGCGCTGACGCCGTAGTCGGTGAGCGCCAGCTTCAGCACCAGGTCGCGGAACGCCGGGCGCCGCAACAGGTCGGCCATGCGGGCGTGCCGTTTGGTCAGCACCTGGAAGGTGTGCCGCTCGGCGGCCAGCATCACCGCGAACACCCGCGCGATGAACACCGAGTCCACCTCGGCGTGGAACAGGTCGGACATGGAGTTGACGAACACCCGCCGCGGCGCCCGCCACGTGAGCGGCTGCTCCAGCCGTCCGGGCCGCATCGTCAGGTCGAACCCGCGCTCGAAGTGGTGGCCGGGTACCCCGCGCCAGCGTTCGGCGAATGTCTCGGCGTAGCACCGGTCGCACCCGGGTGAGACCTTCGTGCAGCCGGTCACCGGGTTCCAGGTGGCGTCGGTCCACTCGATCGCACTGTGCTCGCTCATGCCGGGTCCTTCGGCTGGACGATGTCGCCGTCAGGGGTCAGGACGAACTCGTGAGCGTTCTCGCACGTCCACAGGTCGCCGGGGGTGTCGGGGGCGTGCGCGGCCCAGCAGGTGTCCTTGGTGAGGCAGTACGGGCAGTCCGGGCCGCTCTCGACGGGCCAGCGAGTGACGGGGATGTGCCAGTCGTGGCGGCAGCCGTGGCAGTGCCAGACGTTCACTTCGGCGCCGCCGGCGTAGGTGGCGGGGCCGATCCACGCCACGTCGGCGGGGCGCTGGCACAGGGGGCAGTCGGGCGGGGTGACCATCGGCCATTGCTCGACGGGCGGAAAGTCGTGCGGGTTGGACATGACGGCGCCTTCCTGGAGCCGGGGTGAGGTAGGGAGCCCCGCACCGGGCTGCCCGGCGGGGGTTTGAGGGGCTGGTGGGACGTGGCGGGCATAAGAAGACCCGGACCGGCCTATGGCTGGTCCGGGTTCTGGCGCTGGTCAAGCCGGTTGGCTGGTCATCTGTCCGGGGCGGTGGCGCGGTTGCGGAGGTCGGCGAGGTGGACGCGCACGCCTTCGTAGAGGGTTGCGGCCTGGTGGTAGGCGGTCAGGGCGCGCCGGACCCGGTTGCTGTCGGTGGCCTTGTGCTCGGCGTCGGTCAGCACGAATTCGATCGGTGCGGCGTTGGGGCGGCCGGTGGCGCTGCGTAGTGCAGCGGCGGCCTGGCGGAGCGCGGCGACGGCGCACCACTGGTCGACCTTCGCGGCCTTCCACTCCTGCTCCAGGGCGGCCATGGTCGCCGGATCCACCAGGCCGTGCAGGGCGTGGTCGTCGGGAATTAGCGGTTCGTCGAGGTCGAAGCGCATGCGGCTCATCGGCGGGGGGCCCGTCCGGCCAGTGGCACTCCAACAGCGCCTCCTCATGCTCGGCGCAATGCCCGAACGACGCGCCCGGCTTCGATTTCGCGCCGCACAGGTGATCGGTCTGCCCGAAGTACTGCACCCCGATGTCCCAGGAGCACAGGCCCCGGTCGAAGTAGTCCTTCTCCTCATCGGTCCACCGGTCGGGGTCGGTGGACGGTGTGACGATGCGGTTTCTCAGGTCAGGCAAGGCTTTCTCCGTGGTTCGGGTCAGGGCGTAGATGCGGGTCACCATGGGCGGGGCAGCCCTGCCTTCTGGCACAGGTCGAGGACGAAACCACGAACGCCGTCCTTGGGGAGTTCGACACTCGCCTGTATGAGCGGTCGCCGCTCCCCGGGCAGGTGGGAGGTGAATACGATCCGGGTGAAGTCCCCGGGCATCGGCTCGATGGTGATGACGGTCTGAGCGCGCATCAGCGGGTCTCCTCGGGCAGTAAGAGGCCCCGGGGACCGGTTGCACGGTTTCCGGGGCGCGGGTTCAAGGCAGAGGCTGGGTGGTGATGGCCGGGTCATCGGAGTCTGCGGATGGTCCACCGCTGGTCTTTGCGGGATGCCAGGGATGAGATCTTGACGACGTCGCCGGTTTGGGGTGCGTGCACCATGCGGCCGTCTCCGACGTAGATGCCGATGTGGGTGACGCCTTGGCCGTGGTCGAAGCCGATCAGGTCGCCGGGCCGCATCGAGTCCCGGGTGACGGGCTTGCCGCGTTTGACTTGGTTGTGGGCGACGCGCGGCATGGTGATGCGGCCCTTTGATGCCTGGTAGACGGCGTATTGGACGAGTCCGGAGCAGTCGAACCCGTTGGTTTCGCGGCCGTCGTATCCGCCGGGTGAGCAGCAGATCCCGCGGCTTTTGCCGCTGGCGCCGCCGCCGCCCCACGAGTAGGGGACGCCGCGTTGCGCTTTGGCCTCGGCGACGATGCGCCGGCCGAGACCGGCACCGGCCCCGGCGGCGGCCTGGGGGCGGGCGTGGTCGGTGTCGTCGCCTTTGGCGTCTTCGCGGGCGATGGTGCTGATGTGGTAGGCCAGCACGCTGACCACGGCGATGCGGACGAACCGGCCTGCGGCATTGGCCATCGGGGTACCTCCTGAGCAGATCGGGGGGCGTGTTTCGCGCAGGGCGCGGCCCGGGGCGCGGGTGTGGCCCGTCGCCCCGGGTCGGGTGTCGCCCCGGGTTAGGGGATCTCGTAGTGGTCTGCGGGCTTGACGACGTAGCCGAACCGGGTGAGTTGGCTGAGCAGTTCTTCGGCCTGGTGTTCGGGCAGCCCGGTGCGGGCCCGGATCTGGGCGGTGGTCGCCGGTGCCGCTCTGATCACCTGCAGGACCTGCTCTTGGGTCGTGGTCAGCGGATCGGTCGCGGTCCGCGGGCCCAACCCGTCGGTGCCCGGAGGGTGCAGGTCGGTGTGTGGCGGAGCGGCCGGGTACTCCGATTGGGCCTGCTGGACGACCTGGGTGATCTGGTCACTGGTGATGAGCGCGCCTTGCAGGCGGATGTGCTGGGTGGCGCCGGCCGGTGCCAGCAGCGCGTCCCCGGCGCCCAGCAGTTTCTCGGCGCCCTGCTGGTCGAGGATGACGCGGCTGTCGGCCAGGGAGGAGACCGCGAACGCCAGCCGGGACGGCACGTTGGCCTTGATCAGTCCGGTGACCACGTCCACGCTGGGCCGCTGGGTGGCCAGCACCAGGTGGATTCCGGCGGCGCGGGCGAGCTGGGTGATCCGCACGACCGAGTCCTCCACATCGCGGGGCGCGACCATCATCAGGTCGGCGAGTTCGTCCACGATCACCAGCAGGTAGGGGTAGGGCGAGTACACCCGGTCCGACCCGGGCGGCGCGGTCACCCTGCCCGCCTTGACCGCCTGGTTGAAGTCGTCGATGTGCCGGTATCCGGACGCGGCCAGGTCGTCGTAGCGGCGGTCCATCTCCCCGACCACCCATTCGAGCGCCTCGGCGGCCTTCTTCGGATTGGTGATGATCGGCGTGATCAGGTGCGGGATGCCCTGGTACATCGTCAGCTCGACCCGCTTGGGATCGATGAGGATCATCCGCACTTCGTCCGGGGCGGCGCGGACCAGGATCGAGGCGATGATGGTGTTCAGCGCGGTGGACTTGCCTGCGCCAGTGGCGCCCGCGATCAGGATGTGCGGCATCGCGGCCAGGTTCACCACTACCGGGCGGCCCTCGACGTCCTGGCCGAGCCCGACGGTCATCGGATGGTGCCGGGCGGCGGCGGCCGGTGAGCGCAGCACATCGGCCAGGTGCACGGGTCGCCGGTGGGGGGTGGGTACCTCCAGGCCGACCACGCCCGGCTGTCCGGGCATGGGCGCGATGAGCCGCACGCGGTCGCGCCCGAGCGCGACGCCGAGGTTCTCCACCAGGGCGCGGACCTTGGAGATCTTGATGCCATCGCCCAGCGCGAGACTGTAGCGGATCACCTGCGGGCCCGCCGTCGCCCCCGCCACCGCGGCGCGCACGCCATGCCGACGCAGTTCGTCGACGATCACCTGGGGTGCGTCATCGTCGGCTCCGCCGTCTGCGGAGTCGACCGCAGCGTCGTCTGCGGGGCTGGCCGCAGAGGAATCTGCGGGGGTGGGCAGGGCCGTATCGAGGTCGACGGGGGTACTCGCCTGCCGGACGGGGGGCACGGCCTGATCCTGAGCCGGTTCGGGGGCCGGTTGGGCCGCCTGTTGCTGGTCGTCGGCGTGGTGGGCGGCAGGCGGTGGGGATGGGTCGGGGTATCCGGGACGGCAGTGCTGCCACCAGCGGGCGGCCAGCGTGATCTCTGCGGCGATCAGCACCGCGACCAGGACAGGGCCCAGGCCGGTGGTGGCGGCGGCCGTCAGCCATCCGGCCGCCGCGGCGGCGGTGATGGCCACGCGTGGGATCCACGGACGCCATCGGGTCGACCTCATCCGCCACATCGCCGCCCCTGCCACGGCGGCGGTCAGGCACGCGGTCCCCAGCGCGGTGCTGGCGGCCGACACATGCGCCGGCAGGTTCGCCACGGTGATGCCCGTCGCCAGCACCGCGGCGGTGAGGTAGTGCGGCAGCATCTGGGGGCGCAGCCGCCACTCCACGGTGGTGTGCAGGTCCCGCCCGAGCCGCTGGAGTTGTTCGTTCACTGAGGGGTCCCTCCTTTCGGGTGCTGGTCGGCCGGGCGGTCAGCGCAGCCGGTCGGCCACAGCCAGGACGTGGTCGACGTAGCGCTGCGAGTGGTTGTAGTGCCACAGGGCCTTGCGCAGGTCGGTGGCGGCGCTGTGCGCGCACAGGTAGGCGGCGGCGGCCGGGATCGCGTCGGCGGGGTCGTGGACGTCCTTGCGTCCGTCGCCGTCGCCGTCGCGGCCGTAGGAACGCCAGGTGGCGGGCATGAACTGCATCGGCCCCAGCGCGCCCGCCGAGCTGGGGCCGGTGTTGGTTCCGTGCCGCGATTCGACGTATCCGATCGCGGCCAGCACCTGCCAGTCCACGCACGAGTCTTCGGCGGTCCGCTTGTACAGGGCGCGGTAGGCCGCCGGGACACCGGTGCCGGCGTCACCGCTGGCGCCGTCCGGCTCGTCCTCGCCGTCCGAGCCGGGGTCGCCTTTGCCGGGTTTGCCGCCCCCGCCGTCTCCTTCACCGGCACCGGCGGCGTCGGTGAAGGAGACGGCGGCGGTGGCCAGTTCGCCCAGCATCGGGACCTCACGGAACACGCCGGGGTTGATGCAGGCCACGGCGAGCGTGCCCGCTACCGCGGCGGCGGCTGTGACCCTGCTCATCGGCCCTGCTCACCGCTGTCCGTGCCGTCCGGCTCGTCGCCCTTGCCGGACTTGGCGGGCTTGTCGTCGGAGGGCTCGGCGTCGCGGTCCTGCACGTCCGCCTTGGCCTGGTCCACGACCATCCGGACGGTCTTACCGGCCTGGTCGGTGATCTGGTCGGCGACCACCGGCGCGACCCAGACCAGCAGCGCCAGCAGCGGCACCGGCGCCAGCCACAGAAACGGCCGATCGACCTTGCCGTCCATCAGGTCGCGGGCCATCACCAACCCCTTGACCAGCAGCACCGCCAGCACGATGACGCCGACCACCGCAGGGGCCGCCTCATCGACACCGGCGACCAGCTCGTAGCCCGCCCTGACCAGCGGAACCAGGCCGAGCCCGGCCGTCAGCAACGCCACGATGGTGACGAACGAGGCGACCTGCCCGCCCGCCCGCTGCAAGTGCGCCTTCGCCTGGGCGCCGCGCCCACCGCCCCCCATCCCGCCGGGGTCCTGGCCGGGGGTGCGGAACCGCTTGAGGCCCTTGGCCAGGGCCAGCCCGGGAATGGTCAGGAACACCAGGTTGAGCACGATGCCCGGCAGGTCCACCCCGCCGAGCCCGGCCACCAGATCGGCAACAGCATCCATTGATCAACTCCTTTCTCTTGGGTGCTTCACAGCAGGTGGAGGAAGACGGCCATGTTGAGCAGCCACCACCAGACCTGGACCATCAGGAACGGCACGCCGCGCAGAGGGCGCTCCAGCGCCCACGCCTTCCAATAGGCCCACGCGGTGATCGGCAGGCACACCAGCCGGAACCACCAGATCTGCCCGGTGCGCAGCGGCCCGTTCTCGGGTGCGCCGGCGCCGTGCCGGGCGTAGGCGGCCAGCTTGGCCAGCCCGGGCCGGTCGTCCCAGATGTCGGGCGGGTGGGCACCGGCCACCATCCGGGAGAACAGCCTCCCGATCCGGCCACCGGCACCCCTCTGCGAGGTCGCCTCGGCGGCACCGCCCGCGGCCAGTTCCGGCGCGTCACCGGCGGGCATGCCGCCGATCGGCACGCGTCGGGTGTCGCCGGCGCGATGGGAGGTGTCCACGGCGGGCGGGGGCGGGCCGTCCGCAGGATCTGCGGCCCGGCCCGCCCCTTCCACGGTGTGCGGGTTGGCCACCACTACTTGCCGCTTTCCTTGCTGTCGCCGGAGGTCGCCCACAGCGCGGCGGCGGTGCCGGTGGCCAGCGCGACGACCAGGAACACGCCGTTGAGGTTCCACTCGTAGGCGACGATCGCGGCGACGAACCAGAACACCGGCAGCCAAAGCAGCTTGAACATCACAAGATCTCCTTTTCGGGTTGATGGAAGAGACAACTTCGTTTCTGAGCAGCACGAAATGACCGGGCGGGGCACGAACGCCCCGCCCGGTCTTCGGGCTTGGTTGGTGGTTGCGGCACCTCGACGCCGGGTGCATCAAGGCACCCGGCGCCGGTTCAACTCCTGTCGGTGATCAGCGCGGCGGTCTGGGGAGCTGAACCCGCCAGGTCTGCCCGTCGGCGTAGCCGCAGTTTCCCCGGAAGGTTTCGATCCAGGTGCCTTCCGAGTCGTGGTGGACCTCGGTGACCTCATCACCGGAGGCGAGAACATCGCCTTGGCGCAGATCCTGGCCGCGGACGGGCTTTGTCTTGATTTTCTCCATGGGCCTCCAGATGGATTGGCGAGGGTGGCCGGTTCGCTGTTCACCCGGTTCCACGCTCGCCGTCGCTTGGCGAGGGATTGCCGGTGTCGGATTACCGGTGTCGTCCGGTGCCGTTCTCGATGGCTTTCGGTGTGATTTTCCGAATGGCCGCCGCTCTGGCAGTGCTGATGCTCAGCGCGTATGCGATCTCAGAAATCTTCATGGGTTTCCCGGAGGCTTGCTCGACCTCGGCGACGATGCTCGACATCCGCTCGTCGCTGACGTTGTGGCCCCGCTCCAGGATCTTTCCCGCGGTTTCTGTGATCTTTCCCGGATCTTTCCCAGGACCGGCATCGCCCCAGGTCACGTCCAGGACGGTGCTTTCTGGAATCTTTCCCGCCGCTTTCTGGTCGTGCCCGCCGAGCAGTTCGGTCAGGGGGTCGGTCCCGGAAATGGCGTCGTTCGCGGTGCTGGCCATCATCGCCTTGGCGGCATCGACCAACAGACGGCGGGAAGCGTTCTCGTCCAGGCCGGTTTCGCAGGCCCGTTCGATCGCCTCGACGGGCAGGGTGCCGTCCCGGCACGCGCGCATGATCGCCGCCCGCACCTTCTTGGCTTTCGCGCCTTTGTACCCGGCATCCTCTTGGGCGGCTTCCACCACTCGGGAAACCGCCTTGATCTTCTCCGACCGCAGCACCAGGGCGGAGGAGACCGGGGAGCGGTGCCGCAGCCGGTACATGTTCGCCTCACGCCATGCGCCGGGATTGGTCAGGCACAGCACCATCGGGACGCGTTCCACGCCGATGGCGGCGTCGATCCGCGCCCGCAATAGCCAGGCCACACTCTCGGCGAAAACGGCAAGGGTGACTGCCATCAGCGCGTGCGCGGCCACGAACCAATTGATCCAGTCGAACCA
Source organism: Spirillospora sp. NPDC048823 (assembly GCF_043198445.1). Classification (NCBI taxonomy): domain Bacteria; kingdom Bacillati; phylum Actinomycetota; class Actinomycetes; order Streptosporangiales; family Thermomonosporaceae; genus Spirillospora; species Spirillospora sp. NPDC048823. The sequence continues at coordinate 449,182 of NZ_JBICUT010000003.1, forward strand.
ACTGCCGCCTTCAGCAGCGCCACTGATCGCGCGGCCGTACCAGGCGCCGATTCCGGCGCTGACCACCACCAGCACGATCCCGTAGACCCGGGTGACCAGCTGGCCGCGGGACTCCTTGACCGCCAGCACCAGCGACAGCGCCACCAGCACCGTGCCGGCGACGTCGAAGCCCACCGGCAGCAACTCCGCCAGATGCCTGGGCTCCCCGGCCTTCAGCAGCGCCGTTCTGGCGTTGGTGTAGGACACCCACATCAGCACCACGTACAGGGCGCCCACCACCACCAGGACGGCCTTACAGGCCCATTCGCCGCGCCTACTTAGGGCGATTCGCCCAACACCGGGCAGCCCGGCCGCCTCGCGGCCGGAGCCTCCCGGCCGGGCATCGCCGCGGCTCTCACCATCAGGGCCGTCCTCGCCGGGGCCGGTCGGCCAGTCGGGTCTCTCATCCATGCTGTCCATCGGGGTCCGGGGCTCCTTCCACGAAGAATCCGGGGGTGAAGGGTTGTGCGGTGCGGGGCGCGGTTCGGGCTGTGCAGGCCCGCCTGGCCAGGGCGCGGTAGCGGCGTGCGGCCCGCGCCGCGATCTCGTAGTCGGGCACCGTGACCGCCATCCCCGCCACCCGGGCGTAGCTGTCGGCCCGCGCATTCAGAGCCCGCGCGATCAGGTCCAGCTCGGCGGCGGTGAACACGGAATCGGTCATGGTCGTCTCCCTGAGGAAAGGGTTCTCGGTGCAGAAGAAAGGCAAAAGGAGGAAAGGAGGAAAGGAGGAAAGGAGGAGGCACCGCCCGGGGGCGGTGGGGCGCGGCGGTCAGGTCTGCTGCCGCTCGCGCTCACGGCGAAGAGCGCGGCGCTGCCCGGGGCCGGCGCCGCCGAAGACCCCGTACTGGTCGTTGCGCAGGCTGAAGCTCAGCGCCCACTCCAGGCACTGGTCCTGCACCGGGCACGCCCGGCAGATCCGCTTGGCCTGGGCGAGCGTGTGTCTATCGGTGGGGTCGCTGAAGAACACCTCGACACCGATCTGGGCGCACAGCGCGTCCTTGGTCCAGGCGGGGACCTCCAGGCGCAGGTCAACCCGGCCAGGGCCATCCCACGGGCTATGGCCGCGCCTTTGGCAGTGGCGCAGGGCAGGCATCGGTCACCTCCTCAACAGGGGAGTTCTCGGCCCGGCGTCGGGCGGCGGTCGATCGGCGGACTGGGGTAGCGGGGGGCTTGAGCCGCCGCCTCTCACACGCCGCTCCTGTTCGCCGATCCGGGCGAGTTCACGGGCCGCGGCGAGACGGGACTGGTGGCTGTGGCCGTTGCGGGCCTGCCACGCGAGCTGCTTCTTGCGGGCCTTGGAGGTCATCGCCGTCTCCACCGGTTGTGAATCTCGGTGACCAGGCTCGCCGGGAGTTTCGTGCCGCCGCTGTGCACGACGCCGGTTCCTGGCTCGAACAGGGCGGTCAGGCCGGACGGGCGGTGGTCAACGCGGGCGCAGCCGTTCTGCAGCAGCTCGACCGTGTCGCCGGCGGGCCGATCGGTGACGACGTGACCGGCGCCTCGCGAATCGGCCTCGTAGCCGAAACCGGCGCTGGGGCTCATGAGATCCGCCCCATCGCCTCAGACAGCGCGGACTCGATCGTGTCGTGGAACCTGACGTTGGCCGGGGCATCCGGCGGGGCGGCGTGCGGGCCGCGGACGTAGAACCGCCGGTCCCGCAGAGGCGTGCAGATCTGCCCGTACTCACCGTCCACGGTGATGTACTCGGCGTGCATGAGGTCTCGGCCCTCGATGTTGAAGTACGGGCACCGCAGAATGTTCAACACACCGGTGTCGTCGTCACGCAACGCCTCGGGCGCGTCGCGAACAGTGCGCGTGATCCTTCCGTTGAAAGTGGTCCCCACTGCTGTCCTCCTTGACATATGGCTGTCGGCTCTCGGGCGTGGTGGTTGAGGGGCGGCGGTGGCCTATGCGGCGGTGGTCAGGCGGCGTCGCGTTCCCAGTCGCTCGCGCAGTCCAGGCAGCAGCCCAGCCGCCGCGGCAGCACGTAACCGGCATCGGTGCGGCAGCGCGGGCAGATGCGCCGCGCCTTGAGGGCTTTGGCCAGCGCGGCGCGCTGCGCCACGGTCGGGACGCGTTTGGGCAGCGCAAGCCGCCGGTCATACAGGTAGGCCACCCCGAGCCCGCGCCGCCGGTGCCACAGCACCTGAGCCACCACGTCCTGGCCGCCGGGACGCAGCCCGGCGGCGGCGAGCTGGCGACGCGTCGCCAGATGCGGCGGCGCCAGCCGCCACGGATAGGTGGGGATGCCGTACCGGTCCCCGCACGGATCCCAGAACCGCGCGGAGCTACGCCGCGCCATCGGCGCGATGCCCGGTCGTGTGCCGGGCGGTTGGGGTCCAGCGGTGTCCGCAGCCGCAGCGATGCCGCCCGTCGGGCAGCACCCGCACACTGCGCACGCTTCCGCAGTTGCCGCACCCACCCGCCCCCACGCCGGTTGCGGCGCCGGTTGCGGCGCCGGCCGGAAAGACGAGAGCCGCCGGGACGGAGTGCGGGCCGGTCACCGCGACCGGCATCGTCATCGGTTTCGTCATCGCGCACAGCGCTCCCTTCTCCCCACGCGGGGATCGGATGACGAAGGGTCCGGGCGTCTGGCACCGGGTGAGACGGCCCCACCCCGGCGCGAACACCTGTCGCGGCGGGGTGGGGACGCCCGGACTCGGGGTCAGCAGTCCCGTTAGCGGCCGCTGCAGGAAAATGCGGCGGCCACTCGGTCAGAGGGTCACGTGCGTGCCGTCAGCGCGCTCGATGGTGATCGGGCAGCTGCAGTTGCCCGCGCACGAGGCGCCGCACCGGTGGCAGGCCACGCAGTACGGCCCCACCACCTCGCAGTCGCAGCAGTGCTCGGGCACCGCCTCACCGGAACCGCCGCACAGCATGCACTCCGGGTCCTCGCCGTAGCAGGAGCACTCCTGCGGCCCGTCCGCACAGACCACACACGGGTCTGTCTGGGCAGAGTCCATCTCGTTCGTCCTCTCAGATAGGCGGCTTGGATGCGGACACGGGGATTGGGTGGCGAGTGGTCGGCTGTGCCGGTCAGTCGTGTGCGGCCTCCAGGCCGCGGACGGTGGACTGGGCCTCGCCGAGCAGGCGGCCCAGCCCGGCCGCGGCAGCGGACGCCTCCCGCGTGACGCTGGCCAGGGCCCGGGCGGCGGCGTCGGCGTCGCCGCCGTACCGTCCGTAGGACGAGTGCTCCCGGGCCTGGCCGCTGGTCACCTGGTCGTTGATGAACTGAGCCATCTGCTGCAGGGCCTGCGGCAGCTTCGCCGCCGCGGCCGACAGCTCACCCAGCACGCTGTAGACGTCGCTGGGGTAGGCCAGCCCATTCGGGCTCATGGTCGTGTAGTTGAGCAGCCGGAACGCGGCATCGATCCCCGCCGCGACCGCGCGTGTGCGCTCGTGGTCGTGCGGGCCGTCGGCGGTGATCGGCCGATCGTGCTCGGCCGCCCTGATCTCGATCATCGGTGGTCGTTGTCCTTTCAGACATGGGGGCGGGGGCGCGGCAGGTCAGCGGCCGTGCCGCGGCCGGTAGGCGCGGCGGCGCAGGGCCGCCCGCAGCCGCGCAACGGCGATGCGCGCACCACCGCCCGGGCGGGCGTGCCGGGGGCCGGCCGGGAACACCTCGGCGAGCAGCCGCTGGGCGGCGCGGCGGGCGCAGCCCGGGCAATAGATCCGGCCGCTGGTGGTCCGGGAGACCAGCCAGTCGTCCACGTCCGACAGCAGGGTCCGCGCGCAGCAGGTGTCGCACAACGCGAACCATTCGCCCAGGCGGGAGTAGTCCAGCTTCCCGTCGGGGAACCGCAGCGGGATGATCACGGCTACTTCTTCCTCCCGGCCTCGTAGGCATCCCGCACGCTCTTGCCGTGCTCGGCGTCGCGGACGCTCTTGGGCTCGCCGTTGGGCCACGTCGAGGACTTGCCCTGGGTGGGGTTGTCGGCCATCGTTTGGACTTCCTTCCTGTTGGGAGGGGCCCGGGACGTCACTGCTTGGTCGTTGGGGCGTCCTGGGTCTGGGGGAACTCTGCAGAGCCCTAGCCTTCGGCCTGGCCGGTCAACACCACGTCGCGGTAGCCGCGCACGCCGCTGCCGCACCGGTTGGGGTAAGGGCCGAGACCTCACCGACCGCGCACCGGTCACCGGGCAGATCGGCCAGCGCCGCCACATCGGCGGCCTCACCGGACAGCCACACCTTGACCAGCCGGGGCCGTGGGCGCTCACCGGTCGCCTCCCGTCCCGTCGTCGCAGGGACCGGTGTCGCCGGTGCCGACGTCGGCTTTGGCGACCGGATCAGCGACATGTCCAGGTAGGCGGTGCTGCCCATCAGACACTCCTTTGCAGAAACGAACTCACGGAACACGTCAGCGCCCCGGCCGGGACCCTGGGGAGGGAAGACCCGGCCGGGGCGCTGAGAACAGAAGAAGTAGAGGGAGCCAGTGGCGCCCCTGGGCAGTCCGGGCTACAGCCGCACAATCGGGGGTCGGGACACCGAACGTCCGGAGAACGGCCGCTGAGCCACACAAGTGCGGCGTGCCGCCAACGCGGCCGCTTCCCGCAGCGAGGCTTGCCAGCGGGCGGGGGAGACGTCCAGCTGGACCCGCTGCCCACTCCCCGGGCACCGGTGCGGTCTGGACGTCGCGTCCAACGGGCCGCGTCGGACCCCACCGGAGCACTCGTCCTGACTGGCCGACTCGTAGCCGTGCGCCACCAGCATTCCTCTCCGCCAGAGCCGCATCCGGCGGCAGTCACCGCACCGAACCAGCGGACGCTGCCCCGGAACCAACGACAACCAGTCGGGACTCAGCGAACTCGCCAGGATCGGCGGACGCCCGTTATGCCTGGTCAACAGACCTCCTACACGCCAGAACCATCACCACGGACTTGCCTTCTCCGCCCACCACGGACGATCACCCGGCCATCGGCCGGGGTCGGCCGTGGCGCGCGGACAGCACAAGTCGCTGTTCGAAACAGTCGCACTGCCCTGACCAGGGACATCCGGGGACTTGAAGGAGCATCGGCCCGGACACGGAAACCGTTGACCCTGGTCACCAGTGCGTTATGGGGGTTGTCAAGAAGCCGTGAGTGTCACGGCGTCCAGTGAGGGCTTCTCTAGGTCCTCGGCTGTCCACCTTGATCTCTGCGTGCTCCAATGCTCTGGCATGATCGCGCATAAGTCAAGCAATGCGCCAATTATGCAGCGAGCATGTAGACTGATGCATGCCAGGTTCCGCGTTCACCGCAGGTGAGCCCCGTCCGATGCAGCAATCAGGACGGGGCTCATTGCGTCAACCGGCGCAAGTTGCGAGCATGAGAAGCGGTGACGCAACCTGAGGAGGAAGCGCTATGGAACGACCGCTGGACCTTGAGTACATGTGGAAGGACAAGGGCTCAGGTGGTGGTGGATGCCCCGCCCTCTACTCCGTGCGGCAAGTCCCTGGTGGCTACGTCGTCCAGGGCAAGAAGATCAACGAGGCGACTCGCGCCCTACTCCGGCAACTCGCCGATGACGAGGACGCCGTCTACGTCCCCGCGAACGTCCTCGACCGTCTCAAGGATCTGGCATGACAGACGGCCGTGTCATCACACCCGAAGAGTTCGGGCAGGTGATCCACGACTTCGAACACACGATGTTCCGACTCGAGCTCCAAGACAGCTACCTCGAGGCCGAGGAGGCCGGAATCTTCGCCGCGTTCCTGCGTGGAGAGCCGGAGCCGCCGACGACGGTCCCCGAGTTGCGGGAGTGGTATCGCCGCGTCGACGACCACGTCCGCCAGGGCAAACGCGTAGAGCGTGTCCGTGTCCACCGCGACCCGCCTACCGACTACCAGCGGTTCGAACGCTGGATGGACCCGTGGAACCGCAAGGCAGGCGAAACCATGCGGTACCTCACCCGGCCCCGCGCACATGAGATCGGGCTACTCCCTGCGGCAGGCAACACAGATTGGTGGCTGCTCGATTCGTACCGCCTCATCGCGATGCGGTTCGACGACGAAGGCCACCGAATCCGAAACGAACTCATCACGGACCCGGAGGTCGTGATCAAGGCGTGCAAGTGGCGGGACCTGGCCGTCCACCACAGCGTCCTGGCCGAGAACCAGGATGTGGCCGCCTAACAGAAGGAAACATCATCCGTGGATTCAGTACGAGAATGGCTGACCCAGCCAGAAGGTCTGGCGACCCGCCTGCACGCCATGCGCGCGCATGCGGGTTTGACCGGAAAAGACCTCGCTGACGCGCAAGGCTGGCAACAGTCCAAGGTCTCCCGAATCGAGAACGGCAAGCAGATGCCGTCCGATGAGGACATCGAAGCATGGGCAGAGACCTGCGATGCTCGGAATGCAGTAGGCGAACTTCTCCGGCTTCGTGACGAAGCACAAGCCGCGCATGTCACGTTCCGAAGCCGGATGCGCCAAGGACAGGAGAAGGTACAGGAGGACTACAACCAGCTGGTCACGGACTCGCGCCTGATCCGCCACTTTGAGACCGCCTACGTGCCTGGCCTGCTCCAGATTCCGGACTACTCCCGGCGAGTGCTCCGCGAGATGATCTCTCTCCACAACCTGGAGATAGACGATGTCGACGCCGCCGTCGCAACTCGGCTCCAGCGACAGCAACTGCTGTACGACACATCGAAGAGCTTCGAGTTCCTGCTCGCGGAGCCGGTGCTCCGGTGGCTGATTTGCCCGCCGGCGGTTATGCGCAGCCAACTCGACCGCCTCCAGACAGTCATCGGGCTGGATCGTGTGCGATTCGGGATCCTGCCGATGGGTGTGGAGTTGGCGACCACCCCGCAGAACAGTTTTCAGATCTACGTCACGGATCAGGCGGTCGTCGCTCTGGAGACGTTCGTCGGTGAGGACTTCGCGCGTGGTGAGGTCGCGGCCCACTATGAGAGAGTGCTGGACCTCCTCTGGGAGGAGGCCGTGACCGGAAACGAGGCACGAGAGCTGATCGTCGCGGCAGCCCAACAGCTCGATTAGCCGATTGAGAAGGATGAGGGGCTCGTGTATCACGCGGGCCCCTCAGTATGTGGCATGCCCAGCCCTGGGGCGATCAGGAGCTGTGCCTCCTGGAGCTTCTTTGCTCGTTCGGTCTCGTTTTTCTCGTATCGGGTGCTTTCGGGGAGGTCTTCAGCCTTCGCATTGCTCTCGCCGTGGTGCTCGTCGCCTGGTACCTGCTGCGCCGACACGGTGGCGAGATCAACCATGATCGATAAAGCGCGGCGTCAGGGCTTCATCTCATTGCGGATGCTGGCCCTGAACCTGTCGTATACCGCGACAAGTTCGTCGACAGGTCCAGCTAGTGCGACCCTCTTCTGGATGGCGGCCCCATCGTCGCTCTTGCCCTCATCGTGAAGCTTCTGGTGGTACGGGACGATGTCCATTACGAGCATCCGGTGGATCTTGTGGATGAGCCGTGACAGGTCGTCAAGGTGCTTCTCGACGTCATCGCTCGCAAGGACCCGCGCCTGGCTGATCAACCGGTCAAGTTCCTCATCTGAAGGCTCTGGAAGATCCGCGAGCGGAGTCGAGGCCCGATTCCTGGCGTTGTCCACCAGTTGGGCGGTTACCCGCAACAGATCACCGTAGAGCGCGAGTTGCTGCGCATAGGTCTGCTCCATGCGGCTGCTCTTTCGTCGCATGCGTTCTGCGAGCCATGGCCCTACGAAGGCCCCTCCCAGCGTGCCGATCAAGGTGGCACCGGTGCCGATCAACGCCACCACAGTCGCGTCCATGTCTTAACCCCTTAATTTTCCTGTGACGGACAGGATCTCACCGGCGAACTTGACCTGTCACGATTTCCCAATCTCTACACGGGCCATACAGGTGCGGATCAGGCGTCTCGCCTCTGGGGGTCTCTGTCCGAGGCGGGCGCGCTGCGGGCCTGGTACATGCACAGCGAATGATCGCCTGATGCTCGGGGCGCCTGGCTTCTACCGGCTGAGGCAACCGGGACCATGCCCGAAGCCCGCGCCGTCCGTGTGACGGACGCGTTGAGGAACGACGGCCCCCTTCACGCGCATCCACGACGGAACCTCCCTAATGCGGTTCGTCCAGTCGACCCGGGTCGCCGTAGCGGTGGGTTTCGGGCAGTGCCTGTCCAGAGGGGGCAGGGGCAGGAACATCTACCGTCCTGGTCGTATGGACGGTCAAAAATCTTCGTGTAAGGCTCGGGGCTGACGACACCTGTCAAGTGAGAGGTTGGTCGGTTTCCCATGACCAGTCCTCAGCACCCCGGTGGCCGTAGGGCTGGTGGCCTCACCCGACCCACGGGGGGAGAAGCGACGGCGGAGTATGTCCCGGTTCTGCAGGCCCGCCAGGGGGAGTTGTTAGCGCTAGGCAAGCTTGATCGTTCTGAGATGCCGCAGGTGCATCCAGTACTCGAAGCGGTTTGCTACAAGGACAACATGCCGTTACGGCAGACCACGATGCGGCTGGCGGAGCTGGTGACGGCAGAGCTACTCAAGGGGACGGTTCCCGCTGTGGACTGCGTTCACCTCGACCGACGGTACGGCCTGAGCGGGGATACGCCGTTGCAGAGTGTTAGCGAAGACCTAGCCCTGATGATGATCCCGATGCGTCCTGTCGTCCGAGTGGCTTCGGGTGGCCTGATCGAACGGGTGTTGCTGGCCGCCGCCGAGGCGGCGGATGTTCATGGGGAAGGCGCTTTGGTCCGGGTCGTGGCAACTAGTCGGCTATCGAGCCAGACCGAAGTGCACAGGCGGTCGAGAGAAGAGGAGTTGGTGGATCGAGTCGCCACGGTGGTCGAACGGTTGGGAGGTCGAGCTGAGCAACTTGATTTGCTCGTTGACTTCGGCGCGATCGGTGGACGCCTTGAGGTGGAGGGGGCTGTGCATAGCCTTCACCAAACGCTGGCCGCGTTGGCCGGCTGGCCGTGGCGCCGGATCGCGGTGGCGGCGGCCGCCTTTCCAGACCGGATCACCAGCGTCCCGCTCGGGCAGTGCGTGGCATTCCCGCGGTTGGATGCCGATCTCTGGCGCCAATCGGTGACGGGAGCGCCCGAGTTGTCGGGCCGCTTGGGGTTCGGAGACTACGGCGTGGCCGGAACCAGCCTCCCACGGGACGGGTTCCCCAAACCCAACCTTCGCTACACCGCCCACACATGCTGGCACACCTACCGTTACCCCTCGGCCCCAAACGGCGGTTTCTCCACCTTCTACGACCTGTGCCGCGATGTAACAGAAGCCCTGTGGTGGTCCGGCGAGGACTACTCGTGGGGCGACGGGCAGATCGCTCTCCGCGCCCGGCGAGTCGGCGGCCCCGGCGGCGCAGCCCAGTGGCGAGCGTTCGCGTTGTCGCATCACGTGTCGATGGTGCTCGCCGAACTCGCCGGCGAGGCCCGATAATCGCAAGGGCGCGAAGCCGGGCGGCCGTTGCCTGAGGCCCGTCAGTTGGTCTCTTCGTGGGCGTGTGTTTCGGTGCCGGGCAGGCCTCGGGCTTGGACAGCCTCCATCCAGCTCACAGCGGTTGCGGCGACTTGTGTCAGGCTCGCATAAAGGTGTTTGGCGGCCTCATCGCGGCATCGGCCGCCCCCATCTGCGACCTCACGTGCGACCTCTCCGACATGCTCGACCAGCATCGCCAGGCGAAGCGGGTCAGGCAGGTATGCCGCCCCAGCCGTCCCCCTCTGATCTGCCGGGCCGCTGGACCGTTGCTGTCGATCCAGCTCCGCGGCGATGTCGCCAGTGGCGCCAGCGAAGCGGCGGCCTGCAGCCTCAGCCCGCGCGGCCGCAGCGACGAACTCAGCAACTCGCCGTGGATACTCGGCGGTGACCTGAAGATAGACGTCGGCTTCCTCGCCGTCACCGGCGACGACAGCCCACGCGCCGAGCTCGTCACCGGACGGGTTGATTTCGGCAGGCACCGCTCGCCAGGTCTCGGTGTCGCTGGTCCCGAGGTGGGTGGAGTCGTGAATCATCAGGTTCTCCTGGATTGGGACGGGCGCGGGGCTCTGGCCGTCACTCAGCCTCGCAGGCGGCGCGCCGATCCCACGCGGCAGATATCAGAAACGTGTGGTTTCGCTTGCGTCACGGTCGTGTAAGGACTCCGGGACGGTGCAGTGCTTTGCCTCCGTCTGCAGTTGGGAAGGCGGATGGCAGCTGTTCTGCTTCGCCGGTGGGGTTCTCGGCGCGGACCGTGCCCGCGCGATTCTCGGGCTCACACTGCTGGGCGACCTAGCCGACACTGTCGTCGCACGTGGCGCGTGGTGCCTGTCCAACTGCCTGACGACGGGTGAGGAAGTGGCTGGACTTCGGTGGACGTCGGTGGGCGTGTAACTCCGGGTCTGTGGGGTCGACAGCCAGTGCGAACGGGTGTTCGACTAGTTCGAGTCCAGTCGCGGGAGCGATTCCTCCCCATACTCGACGAGCTTCGCTCGTCTTCGCTGGATCGCTCCCGTCATGACGCCCGGGGGGCGACCCCCCGGAGCCCCCCGTGGGCCTCCGCCACCCCCCGCCCACCCGCCCCTTTCGGGGCGGGTTTCTTTGCGCCATAGGATGACGGCCCTGCTCACCCCTGAAGGGTCTTTGCGTACGCGGCGATACGGGCGTTCCTGGCGTGGAGGAACTCCGTGCTCGTCTCCATGTAGCGGCGGTACGTCGCCAGGTCCTGCGGCACTGACGGCATGGTGAACTCGTCGAACGGCATCGCGAACCGGACCCGCCCCCCGTCGAGTAGGTCCTGGAGGAGGAAGTGGTTGATGAACCCTTCGAAGGTTCCAAACAGGGCGAAGAAGTCGGTGTACCGAGCGAGGACCTCCCCGAGTGGGCTCCGCCGGCCCGCATAGTGGCGGCGGACGCACTCGACCGTGAGGTCGAACCGGTCGGCGATCCGTGGGTGGAAGCCGCGGGCACCGTTGATCGTCTGCTTATTTCCGATCTTGTCGCCCGGCCAGATCATCATCCCGCCGATCGTGTAGCCCAGGTTCCAGAACGCTTCGGACTCGCCATCATCGAGCATGGCGACGATGGCACTTGCCTTGTGCGGGAACGTGGGTATGACGGCGTCGCTGCTGAGCCAGAACCGTGCTTCGGCTGACTCGTGGACGAGGTAACTCCCCGGCCTTCCATCAGCGAGGTCGAAGGGCGTTCCGCCTGGAAGTTCTTTGCTCCAGAGTGCCCGGTGGTAACGGTGCAGTGTGTCGCTGTGCGTGTCGGGGTCTTTGCCCGGGGGAGTGTCGGTCTGGAAGTCATAACTCGTATCGATCAAGAGGTCGTCGAGCGGGCGCGACCCGCTTGACGGTTGAGTCGCCGGTCCGGATGCGCCGCCTACGACGCGCTCGTTGGCGTGGGCGAAGTGGTTGGGGCAGTAGATCCGTAGATGCCCCTTCGCGTGTCGGGCGTGACGGTGCTTGATGACGGTCAACTGGTCAGCGGGCAGGACGGCCCCGCATGCGGAGCACTTTCGGTGGTCGGGGCCGGCGGCATTCCGGTCGGGGAAGACCTCGCCCAAGATGCGGGGCTCGTCATACGCAATCAGATCTCGCTCGTCGAGCATGTCTGATGCTCCCCCATGTGCTCGGTATCAGTGAAGCGTGGTGGAGGGGGCCGCTGCTGCGAAGGGATCAGTTTCGCACCTCTCGCCCGGATCCTCACCCCCGGACTCCACCAACCGCAATCGCACCGTGTCGGCACTCACCCCGAAGCGCGCCGCCAGTTTCCACCCTGCCGTGACGCTTGAGGATCTTGCTGACCGTTCGACGGGAGATGCCGAAGCGCCGGCCGAGCTGGTACAAGATCAGCCTGCTGGTCGGCTACCCTCAGCAACTGCTGCTTACGCTCGCGATTCACCGAGGTGGCCGCCCAAGGACCTCGCAGAAGCCCTGTGCGATGCGCTAGCCGCACCGCAGCCGGTGCCGGTAGACCGTCTCCGTCCTCATGGGGGGCAGGTCCGCTGATCGTTTGGGGGGCGCTGATCGGGTAGGTCGGCATGCGACGTGCTGACGCTGGTTCTCGCCCATGCCATCGCGGCGGTCGCCGTGCCCTGGGCGTTGGGGCGGTACCGGCGCGTGATGGCGTGCGCGGCGGCGGTGCTACCCGCGGCGACGGCGGCGTGGGCCGCGACTCGGGCGGGCGGGGACGACCTCACGGCGGAGCTCGTGTGGGCCGCCGACCTCGGGCTCGTACTCGACTTCCGGCTGGACGCGCTGTCCATCGTCATGCTGCTGCTGGTCGGTGGCGTGGGCGCCGTCGCGCTCTGCTACGCGGGCTGGTACTTCGAGGGTTCCGAACGACTGATGACCGGGACGCTCGTCGCGTTCGCGGGGGCGATGACCGGTCTGGTGCTCGCCGACAACCTGCTCGTCCTCTACGTGTTCTGGGAGCTGACCACGCTCAGCTCCTTCATCCTGATCGGCACGACCCGCCCGGAACGGGCCGAGGACCGGCGCGCGGCGACCCAGGCGCTGCTGATGACGACCGCGTTCGGGCTGGTGATGCTCGCCGGGTTCGTGGTGCTCGGCCAGGCCGCCGGGACCTACCGGATCTCGGCGCTGCTCGTCGACCCGCCGGGCGGCGCCGCGGCGGAGGCGGGCCTGGTGATGGTGCTGCTGGGCGCGTTCGCCAAGTCGGCGCAGATGCCGCTGCACGCGTGGCTGCCCGCCGCGATGGTGGCGCCCACGCCGGTGAGCGCCTACCTGCACGCCGCCGCCATGGTGAAGGCGGGCGTCTACCTGGTGGCGCGGCTGACGCCCGCGTTCGCCGACACCGGCCTGTGGCGCCCGGCGGTGATCGGCGTCGGGCTGGTGAGCCTGCTCGCCGGCGGCGTCATCGCGCTCCGGCAGGACGACCTGAAAGCGCTGCTCGCCTACGGCACCGTGAGCCAGCTGGGTTTCCTGATGGTCCTCCTCGGGTCCGGGACCCGGACGGCGGCGCTGGCGGGGACCGCGCTGCTGCTGGCCCACGGACTGTTCAAGGCACCGCTGTTCCTGGCCGCCGGCGTCGTCGAGCACGAGGCCGGGACGCGCCGCGCCGGTGAACTGTCCGGGATGGGGCGGCGGCTGCCCGTGACGGCGATCGCCGCGACGGCGGCGGTCGCGTCCATGATCGGCCTGCCGCCGTTCCTGGGGTTCGTGGCGAAGGAGGCCGCCGTCAAGGCCTTCGCGCATGGGGGGCTGGACGCCGTCGTCCTCGCCGGTGTGGTGGCGGGGGCGGCGTTGACCACGGCTTACGGCTTGCGGTTCCTCCATGCCGCCTTCGCCGGTGGCGGGGGCGGGGCGCGGGCGGCGGACCCGTGGGGGATGGCCGTGCCGGTGGCGGTGCCCGCCGCCGCAGGGTTCGCCTTGGGTTTCCTATCAGGCCCGGTGCAGACGATGGTCGCGCCGTACGCGAACACGCTGGGCGGAGATCCCGGCTACAAGCTCGCGCTCTGGCATGGTCTCGGGCTCCCGATCGCGCTGTCCGCGCTCGCCGTCGCGGCCGGTGCCGGGCTGTTCCTCCTCGCCGGACGGTCGTATTCGGCCAAGCCGGTGCGGTGGCCCGTCCCGGACGGTCAGCGGGGGTACAACGGCGTGGTCCGCGCGGTCCTCGTGGGGGCGCACGCGGTCACCAAGCGCCTCCAGGCCGGGTCGCTCCCCGTCTACCTCGGTGTGATCGGGACGACGGTGCTCGTGGTGCCGGGCTCCGCGCTCATCGCGGGGATGACGGACAAGAGGAGCCCCGACGTCGCGGACTACGTCCTGCACGGCTGGGACGATCCGGTGCAGACGGTCCTGGGCCTGATCGTGATCGTGTGCGGGCTCGCGGCGATGCTGGCCCGCCGCAGGCTGTCGGCGGCGCTGCTGATGGCCGGGGTCGGCTACGCGATCGGCGGGCTCTTCGTGGCACAGGGCGCGCCGGACCTCGCGCTCACGCACCTCGTCGTCGAGACGCTCCTGCTGATCACCCTCGTGCTCGTGCTGCGGCGGCTCCCGGAACGGTTCCCGCCGCGCAGGCGCAAGCTCTCCGGCAGGGTCGCGACCAGCCTGATCAGCGTGGGCCTGGGCGCGTTCATCGCGACGTTCCTGGTGGTGGCGGCGCTGAGCCGCCGCAGCACGCCGACCGGTCCCGGCTACGCCGAACTCGCCGCGGAGGAAGGGGCCGACAACGTCGTCAACATGATCCTCGTCGAGGCGCGGGCCCTGGACACCCTCGGCGAGATCACGGTGGTGGCCGTGGCCTCCATGGGCGTCATCGGGCTGGTGCTCAGTGGCCGCCGCCGCATACCGCGCCCGTCCGGCGAGGAGCCCGCCGGCGGCGAGGCGGCAGGGGAGCCCGGCGGAGGGAGAGGCTGGCTCGCGACCTCCGGCCGCCCGGCGCTCGGCGGCGCGCCGATGGTGCCGGCGGCGGCCGCGGCCCGCCTGCTCGGCCCGGCGATCCTGGTGTTCTCCGTCTACCTGCTCGTCGCGGGGCACAACCGTCCCGGCGGCGGGTTCGTGGCCGGTCTCGTCGCGGCCATGGCGTACGTCCTGCGCTACCTGCCGGGCGGGCGGCGCGAACTGGCCGCCGCGATGCCCGTGCGGCCCGGCGTCCTGCTCGGCGGCGGGCTCGGGCTGGCGGCCGCCACGGGTGTGGCCGGGTGGACGTTCGGCGGCATGGCGGACGGCGCCTTCCTGAAGAACGAGGTCCTGCACGCCGAGCTCCCCGTGATCGGCGACGTCAAGATCCCCACGAGCCTGTTCTTCGACGTCGGGGTCTACCTGCTGGTGCTCGGGCTGGTGCTGACGATCCTCACCACACTCGGCGCGAGCCTCGACGAGGACGCCCTGGAAGAGGACGTCCCGGACGAGAACGACACGGCGGAAGGAGCGCGACCGTGACGGGGCCCGCTCTCGTCCTCATCCTGGCCTCCGCGGTGCTGTTCGCGGCGGGCTTCAACATGCTGATGCAGCGGTCCCTGGTCCGGATCGTGATCGGCTTCATGCTGCTCGGGCACGGCGCCAACCTGCTCCTTCTGCTGGCGGGCGGTGCGGCCGGTTCCCCGCCGCTGCTCGGCCGGAAGTCCGAGCGGCCGATGGCCGATCCGCTGCCGCAGGCCATGGTGCTCACCGCGATCGTGATCACCTTCGGGGTGACGGCGTTCCTGCTGGCCTTGGCGTTCCGCAGCCGGATGCTCCTGGGGGAGGACGAGGTTCGCGACGACGTCGAGGACCGCCGGATCCACGCCGAGCGCCCTGACGAGTCTTGGGACGACGACGCCGACCCGTTCGAGGAGGACGCCGAGCAGGAGGCCGCCGGGCGCGGGGACGGCGAGACGGGGGGCGGCGCGTGAGCGTCCTCGTTCCGCTGCCGTTCGTCCTGCTGCTGCTGGGGTCCGCGCTCACGATGGTCAGCCGCCGCCGGGAGAGGTGGCTGCGGGTCCTCGCCCCGCTGACCGTCACGGCGTCGCTGGCCGCCGCGGGCGCGCTGATGGCCGCCGTGGCCCGCGACGGCGTGATCGCCGTCCAGATGGGGGGCTTCGCCGCACCGCTCGGCATCACCCTCGTCGCGGACCGGCTGTCGGCGCTGCTGCTCGTGGTGTCCATCGGCGTGCTGCTGGCGATCATGCTGCACGCCGTGGCCGAGGGCGCCGGAGGCATGGGCGGGCACGAGCCGGGCGTGTTCTATCCGGCGTATCTCACGCTGACCGCCGGAGTCAGCCTGATCTTCCTCGCCGGCGACCTGTTCAACCTCTTCGTCGCGTTCGAGATCATGCTGGCGTCGAGCTACGTGCTGATGACGCTCAGCCCGACGGCGGAACGGCTCCAGGCCGGCATGACCTACACCGTGGTCAGCCTCATGTCGTCGATCCTGTTCCTCGCCGCGATCGGCCTGACCTACGCCGCGACGGGCTCGGTGAACCTCGCCGGCCTGTCCGAGCGCGTCGCCGAACTGCCCGAGGGGACCCGCACGGCGCTCGGGCTGCTGTTCCTCGTCGTGTTCGGGATCAAGGGCGCCATCGCCCCGATGCACCTGTGGCTGCCCGACAGCTACCCGGCCGCCCTCACCAAGGTCACGGCCGTGTTCGCGGCACTGCTCACCAAGGCCGCCATCTACGCCCTCATCCGGGTGGAGACGCTGCTGTTCCCCCGTGACCAGGTGTCGTGGATCATGCTCGTCCTCGCCGCCGCGACGATGCTCGCCGGCACCCTCGGCGCGCTGACCCACGACGACATCCACCGGGTGTTCTCGTTCGTCCTGGTGGGCCACATCGGCTACATGCTGTTCGGCCTCGGGCTGTACAGCGTCGCCGGCCTCACCGGAGCGATCCTCTACCTCGCCCACCACATCGTCGTGCAGGCGGCGCTGTTCCTGGTCAGCGACCTGATGCAGGGGCGCACCGGGGAGACGTCGCTGCGCCGCCTCGGCGGCCTGGCGCGCCTGTCGCCCTTCATCGCCGTGATGTTCTTCATTCCCGCCATGAGCGTGAGCGGGATGCCGCCGACCTCGGGTTTCATCGCCAAGCTCGCGCTGTTCCAGGCGGGCCTGGGGGAGGGACGCCACATCGCCTACGCCGTCACCGGCGTGGCGGTGCTGGCGAGCCTGCTCACGCTGATGGCGATGTCGCGGATTTGGACGCTCGGGTTCTGGCGTCCCCGCCCCGAGGAGGCCGGCGAGCCCCCCGCCGCCGGGTCCTACCCGGAGGGAAGCACGCGGCTCATGGGGACCGTGGCGGCCGTCCTGGTCGTCGGCGGCCTGCTCATCGCCGTGTTCGCCGGGCCGCTGGCGTCCTGGAGCCACCGCGCCGCGGCCGACCTGCTGGACCCGGCGGTGTACCGGAACGCCGTGCTGGAGGGGGGAGGGTCTTGAACGGCTCCCGCCGCGTCGCCTCCCGCCTGTTCATGGGCGTGTGGCTGCTCGGGATCTGGTTGCTGCTGTGGGGACGGGTCGACGCGCTCACCGTGGCCGGCGGCGCCGTCGTCGTCGTCGGCGTGTACGCGACGAGCCGGCTGCCCGCGGTACCGCTCGTCCGGCGCATACGGCCGCTGCGCCTCGCCATGGCCGTCGCCGAGTTCGCCTGGGACCTGCTGGCGTCGAGCGTGGTCATCGGATGGCACGCGCTGTACAGGCCCCGGCAGGTGCGCAGCGCCCTCATCGACGTGGACCTGCGGTCCCGCTCGGACATCATCCTGCTGGGAGTCACGACCAGCATCTCCCTGCGTCCCGGCACGATCCTGATCGACCTGGATCTGGACCGGGCCATCCTGCGCATCCACGCCATGCCGGTCCACGGCCCGTGGGAGGCCGACTCGGCTCGGGCCGGCGTGATCCGCACGGAGGAGCGACTGATGCGCGCATTCGTGACATGGGAGGACGCACCACCACAGGAGGAGCCTCGATGAACACCGTCTACATCCTGACCATGGCGCTGCTGGGCGCCGCGTTCCTGATGACGGCCGCGCGGCTGGTACGCGGCCCGTCCAGTTTCGACCGCATCATGTCACTGGACGTCATGGCCGTCCTGCTGGTCAGCGGCATCGCCGTCCACTCGGCCTACTGGGGCGAACCCGCGTACGCGACGCTTCTGCTGGTCGTGTCGATGCTCGGCTTCGTGGGCTCGGTCAGCGCCGCCCGCCTGGCGGGGGCCTGGGGGGAGAGCCCATGAGCGCCGGGGACGTCGTCACCGCCGTCCTGCTGCCCGCGGGCGCCGTCTTCTCCGCCCTCGGCGCCCTGGGTGCCCTCCGGTTCCCCGACCTGCACTCCCGGCTGCACGCGGCAACGAAGCCGCAGACGATCGGGCTGCTGCTGATCCTCGCCGGGGTTGCGGCCCAGACCGGCTCCGTCTCGGCCGCCACCCCGCTGATCCTGGTCGCGTTCTTCCAACTGCTCACCGCGCCGATCACCGCCCAGACGATCGGCGGCGCCGCCTACCGCGCCGGCGTGATCGACCGAACCACCCTCACCGTCGACGACGCCGGTCAGAGCAGCTGAATCCCGCGTCGTCCGAAAGGCATGCGGCTTCTTTGGGTAATCGCTTCACGGCTCACCGTGATCGCCCTATCGTCCGAAAGAGCGAGATGAGCATGTCGAGAATGCCGTCTGGCGCAATCGAGAACCGGCAGAGCTTTCCCCCTGGAGGCAATGATGCCCCGCCGTGCCCGTACCATCGAAATACCGAAGACACCCGTCGAATTCTTCGGTACAGAACTGCGTGCATGCCGCGAAACGGCTGAACTCGGACGTCCCCAGCTCGCCGCGAAGCTCGGCTACTCACCTCAGTGGATCGGCCTGCTGGAGCGAGGCGAGAGCGCCCCGTCCGAGAACTTCGCGACGGACTGCGACACGTTCTTCGAGACGAAAGGTGCATTCCACCGCATCTGGGAATGGATCCAGCGTCTCGGACACCTCCAGCTCCTCCCGCCCGGCTTCGCCGAATTCCTCCAGCGTGAGGCCATGGCACGCGTGATTCATACCTTCGAAGCCATGGCTGTAACGGGCCTCTTTCAGACGCGGGAGTACGCGTACGAGCAACTGAAGGCCGGCCGGACTCCCGGTGAGGCCGAGGAGTTGGTGGCGACGAGGCTCTCCCGCCAGGCGATCCTCGAAGGGGAGGACCCCTGCCATGTCGTCGTGGTCTTCGACGAGTACGCCATCAGGAGGCCGGTCGGAGGCCCAGAGGTCATGCGCGGTCAGGTGCAGCACCTGATCGATCTGGCCGATCGGCTGAACGTCACGCTGCAGATCGTGCCGAGCGCCAAGGGATCGTACCCGGGGGTCATGGGGGCGTTCATGATCCTCGGCTTCGACGAGGGGCCCGATGCCGCGTACGTTGAAGGTCATGTGGGCGGCCAGTTGATCGAGCAAGGACGCGTGGTTCGGGCGTATGCGCTACGTTTCGATTTGATCAGGGGTGCGGCATTGTCGACGGATGAGTCCCTGAAGCTCCTTCATACGATCTTGGAGGGTCTGTGAGCATCGGTAGCGCGTCGAAGATCGAGTGGCGGAAGAGTAGCCGCAGTGGCGACACCGGCGGCGCCTGCGTCGAGGTGGCGAGCCTTTCGGCGGAGGTCGGGGTGCGGGACTCGAAGGATTCGGATGGGCCCAGGCTCTTTTTCGCGTCCGCCGAATGGCGTGCGTTCGCGCAGCGTGTGAAGAGCGGCGGGCTCGACCTGCGCTGATTCCGCACCCCGGGTGGCGTCAGCGAGGGCCTTACTCTTCGGTGTTGGTGGTCTCGGCGACGGACTCGGCGAGGAGGTCCTCCTCGGTGGCGCCGCGGCGCCAGTAGCCGGAGAAGGTGACGGTGCGGCGGTTCAGGCCGCGTTCGCGGACCAGGTGTCGGCGGAGCGCCTTGACCAGGGCGGATTCGCCTGCGATCCAGGCGTAGGCGTCGGCGGGGACGTCGGCGGTGCGGACCGCGTCCAGCAGGCCGCCGGGGGCGACCCAGGTGATCTCCGCGTCGGCCGCGGTGGGCAGGTGCTGCCGGTCGCCGGGATGCGGGACGTCGATCCAGACCTGGGCGGACGTTCCTGAGGGCAGCCAGGCGAGGTTCCCCGCGATGGCGGGCAGCGCGGTCAGGTCGCCCGCGATCAGCACCGGGCTCCCGGGCGGCGGGCGGAAGTCGTAGCCGCCGTTGTCGGAGCCGGTCGGGCCGAGGATGGTGACGCGGTCGCCGGGGCGGGCCGCCGCGGCCCAGGTGGCGGCCGGGCCGGAGGAGCCCTCGACGTGCAGGGCGAAGTCGACGTCGAGTTCGCCGGGGCGGTGGTCGCGGACGGTGTAGGAGCGCATGATGCCGCG
The DNA here is from genome assembly GCF_043198445.1 of Spirillospora sp. NPDC048823. Taxonomy (NCBI): domain Bacteria; kingdom Bacillati; phylum Actinomycetota; class Actinomycetes; order Streptosporangiales; family Thermomonosporaceae; genus Spirillospora; species Spirillospora sp. NPDC048823. The sequence continues at coordinate 468,925 of NZ_JBICUT010000003.1, forward strand.
TTCGGCCGGGTCCAGGGCCTTCCAGTCGGCGAACCAGGTTTCGCCGTCGTTGTCGTCCGGCATGACGGGCGCGTCCTGGTGCGGGTGCGGGAGGAACACCTTGATGCGCTGGTCACGCCCGGCGGAGACGAACGCCGTTTCGGCGGATCCGTTCAGCGACTCGCCGCCGAAGGTGACCCGGACCATGGACGGGCCGAGGCGCTCGGCCCGCAGGACGTCCAGGTCGAAGAACGCGTAGGGGGGGGGACGGTTTCGGCATGCCGGGCGTACTCCATGAATCAACGGCGGTAACCCTGTTGCGGGCTTGATCGTTACTTAGGTTAACCTAACCTAATCTCTGATCAAAGGGCGGAGCCGGGACGCCGGCGCCCGGCCGCGCCCTCGCCGAGGTCCCCGCATTGACCTGCGGCGTGCCACTCCCTGAAGGATTTGCTCCTTCGGGGTGACACGCCGCAGATCAGCGATGAGCGGGGCGGGTCACTTGCCGGCCGGGACCTTGTACGCCTCGGCCTCCTTGGAGGCGGTGGCCTCCCGCTCGACGACCATGCCGCCGAGCGCCTTGGCGTCCGTCCGCAGGATGTAGGTCTTGCGGGTGCCCGGCTCGTCCACCTTCGAGAAGTCCATCGGCGTCCCGTAGCCGCCGTCGTAGGTGGTGGTGGACCGGTGCGCCTTGATCAGCCCGTCCCTGGTGAGGTCCTTGGCCTCGCACGCCTTCTTCAGCGCGTCCGCGAAGATGACCGCGCTGGTGTGGCCGTTGACGACCGCGCTGTCCAGCGGCTGCCCCGGGTACTTCTTCGCGTAGTCGTCCGCCAGCTTCTTGATCGGCGCCAGGTCGGACGCGATCGGCGCGCCGGCGCTGGCGAGGTAGAAGCCCTTGAGCAGCGCGGGCGCCGCGGGGGTCTTCAGCAGCTGCGGGGAGAACCCGGAGTTGCTCGCCACGATCGGCACCATCAGGCCCTTGGACCGGGCGACGCCCGCGAGCGACGCCGACTGCTTGGGGCCCGCGCTCATCAGGATCGCCGTCACCCCGGCGCTCTGCAGCGCCGAGACCTGCGCGGTCATGTCGTTGTCGGTCGCCTTGATCTTCTGCTCGACGATCGTCAGGCCGAGCTCGCCGGCCGCGTACTTCGACCCGGCGAGCGCGCTCTCGCCGTAGTCGCCCTCGAAGTACACGTGCCCGATCTTGTCGCCCTTCTCGACCCCCTTCTCCTTGGTCAGGAAGTCCAGGGCGTTGATCATGTCGACGTCGTAGGTGGTGCCGGTGACCTGGATGTACTGGTTGCCGAGCAGCGTCGTCGCCCACGCGTTCGGGATGACGAACATCTTGTCGGCCGTGATGCGGTCGCCGAGCGCCGTCACCATCGGCGACCCGACGAACTGCGTGAGGCCGATGACGCTCGTCTTCAGCTCGCTGTAGGCGGCCACGGCCTTCTGCACGTCGTACCCGTGGTCGCGGACGACGAGCTCGACCGTACGCCCGCAGATGCCGCCCTGCGCGTTCACCTGCTCGAAGTACAGCTGCTGCGCCTGGGTGAGGCTCTTGCCGAGCGGCGCGTACACCCCGGTCATGTCGGTCTCGATCCCGACGCTGATCTTCTTGTCGGTGACGCCGGTGCCCTGCTTCACGCCGTCGGCACCGGCCTCTCCCGGGCCGCCGGTCGACTTTTTGCTGCAGCCGGACGCCATGCTCAGCGGCAATGCCAGCGCCAGGGCGGCGACCGCCGTGACGCGCGCCATTCGCTTCATACCAGTTGCTCCTCTTTCTCGAGTCGGGTGAGGGGTCGGGCGGCCCGGCGCCGCGACGCCGTGGCGCGCAGCCACGGCCATATCCCGGCCAGGCCGCGGGGAAGGAACAGGACGACGGCGACGACGGCGGCGCCGTACAGGATCCGGGCCGCCTCGGCGGGGGAGACCCCGCCCGAGCCCGGGGTCGCGACGAGCGGCAGGTCGTCGCCGAAGCGCGTGAGGAGCTGGGGCAGGACGGAGACGAACACCGCGCCCGCGACGGCCCCGGCGACGCTGCCCAGCCCGCCGATGACGATCATGGCGAGGTAGTCCAGGGCCAGGAACATCCCGAAGTAGTCGGGGACGGTCCGCTGGAACGCCAGCGCCAGCAGCCCCCCGGCGGCGCCCGCGTACATCGACGACAGCACGAACACGCCGGCCCGGTAGCGCGCCACCGGCACCCCCATGACGGCCGCCGCCACCTCGTGGTCGCGGATCGTGTTCATCGCCCGCCCGGGACGGCCGCGCAGGATGCCGCGCGCGATCCACACCGCCGGGACCAGCAGCGCGAGGCCGAGGAACCACAGCCGCTCCACCGCGCCGAGCGGCACGTTGAACAGCACCACCCCGGGGGAGTCGTCGAACCGGAACCCGGCGATCTCCAGCGGCGGGACGTCGCGGCCGTTGAAGCCGCCGGTGACGCTCTCGGCGTTGAACAGCACATGCTGGCCGACGAAGATCAGCGCGAGGGAGGCGATGCCGAGGTAGACGCCGCGCAGCCGCCCGGCGATGGGGCTGAACAGGCCGCCCGCGACACCGGCGAGGACCACCGCGCCGACGAACGCCAGCGGCGTCGGCAGCCCGAGGCCCACCATGCCGTCCTCCGAGCCGGACGCCAGGTACACGTACCCGTAGGCGCCGACGGCCAGGAAGAACGCGTGCCCCATCGAGAGCTGCCCGGTGGACCCCGTCAGCAGGTTCAGGCCGATCGCGCCGATCGCCGCGGACATCGCGAACAGGCCCGTCAGCAGCCAGAACGCGTCCAGGTAGAACGGAGGGAGAAGCATGACCAGGATGGCCGCGGTGATGATCCACCGCCGCCCGAGGAAGCGGAGGACGGACGGACGTTCAGACACGCGACAGCTCCCTCGTCCCGAACAGCCCGGCGGGCCGGACCAGCAGCACGGCGAGCATCACCAGGAACGGCGCCACGCCGCCGATGCCGCGGCCCAGGAACGTCAGGTCGCCCTGGTAGCCGGTCACGAGCGACTCGGTGAGCCCGACGATGAGCCCGCCGACCAGCGCCCCGGTCGTGGAGTCGAGCCCGCCGAGGATCGCGGCGGGGAACGCCTTCATCGCGGCGAACGACGTGCTGCGGTCCAGCCCCGGCGTGGGGAACACCGTCAGGAACAGCGCCGCGACGGCCGCCAGCGCGCCCGCGATCGCCCACGCCGCCAGCGAGACCCGCGTCAGCCTGATGCCCATCAGCGACGCCGTCTCGCCGTCCTCGGCCGCCGCCCGCATCGCCACGCCCCACGACGTGAAGCGGAACGCCAGCAGGAACGCCGCGATGATGACCGCCGCGACGACGAACGCGGCGATGCGCGTCTGGGCGATGCCCACCCCGCCCACGTACACGATCTTGTTCTGCCACGGGTCGCCGAGCGAGAGGACCTGCGTGCCGATCCGCCGCGTCAGCTCGGTCGTCAGCACGATGTCGATGCCGATCGTCACGATCGCCAGCACCGCATGGTTCTCCACCCGCGCGTGCCGCAGGATCAGCACCTCCACCAGCACGCCCAGGACCGCCGCCGCGGCGATGCCCGCGGCGAGCGCCGGCAGGAAGCCGATGTCGTCGTGCAGCACGGCCGTCACGAAGCCGCCGGCCAGCAGCAGCGACGCGTGCGCGAAGTTGACCACCTCGGTGGCCTTGAAGATGATCACGAAGCCGAGGGCGATGAGCGCGTACACCGCTCCCGCCGAGACCCCGTTGACCACCAGCTCGATGAACGTGCTCAAGGATTTCCTTCCGGGTCCGCGTGGGAGGGCGCCGCCGGGACGTGGGCGGCACCGAGATAGGCGCGGATCACGGCCGGGTCGCGCTGCACCCGCGCCGGGTCGCCGCCCGCGATGCGCCTGCCGAAGTCGAGGACGGTGACCTCGTCGGCCAGCCGCATGACCATCCCCATGTCGTGCTCGACCAGCAGGATCGAGACGCCGAGGTCGGCGCGGGCGCGGGAGATGACCTCGGTCATCCGCCGCCGCTCACCGCCGTTCATCCCGGCCACCGGCTCGTCCAGGAGCAGCAGCCGGGGCTCCATCGCCAGCGCGCGGGCCAGCTCGACCCGCTTCTGGACGCCGTAGGGCAGCATCCCGACGGGGGCGCCGAGATGCTCGTCCACGCCCACGAACCGGGCGATGTCGCGGACCCGCGCCCGGTGCCGCGCGTCCTCGCGGCGCGCCCACGGCATCCGCAGGCCCGCGGACGCGAACCCGGCGCGGGTGAGGCGGTGCCGCCCGAGCATCAGGTTGTCCTCGGCGGACTGGAACCGCGACAGCGCGATGTTCTGGAACGTGCGGGCGACGCCCAGGGCCGCGATCCGGTGCGGCGCCAGCGAGGTCAGCTCCGCCCCGCCGAACCGGACGCTGCCCTCACTCGCCCGGTACACCCCGGACAGGACGTTGAAGCACGTCGACTTGCCCGCACCGTTCGGCCCGATGATCGCGTGGACGCTCCCGGGCGCGACCGTGAAGCCGACGTCGTCCAACGCCGTCAGCCCGGCGAACCGCACCGTGAGCCCGCTGACGACCAGCTCGCCCGTCCCTGCGTCCTGTGTGGGGACGACCTCCTGCGTCCCCTGGTCCGCTCCGCTCATCCGGTCCACCTCTCCAACGCGGGCGGCGGAACGTCCTTATCGGTGGCCTCGCCGTCCGCGTCGTCGGCGATCTCCTCACCGACGCCGAGGTAGCGGCGCCTGATCTCGTCGCTGCCGGCCAGCTCCGCCGACGGGCCGTGCAGGGCGACCGCACCGACCTCCAGCACGTGCGCCGCCGACGACAGCTCCAGCGCCAAGGCGGCGTTCTGCTCGATCAGCAGGATCGCCGTGCCCTGCAGGTTGATCTCCCGGACGGTGTCGGCGATCCGCTCGGCCATCAGCGGCGCGAGGCCGAGCGTCGGCTCGTCCAGCAGCAGCACCGACGGGCACGCCATGAGGGCCCGCCCGATCGCGAGCATCTGCTGTTCCCCGCCCGACAGGAGCCCGGCGCGCTGCCGCGCCCGTTCCGCCAGCACCGGGAACAGCTCCAGCACCCGCCCGTGCGCCTTCGCGGCCTCGGCCCGGCTGGGCGCGCCGAGCGCGCCGGCGCGCAGGTTCTCCTCGACGCTGAGCCGGCCGAACACCCGCCGCCCCTCCGGCACCTGCACCACCCCTGCCGCCACCACCGTGGCCGGGTGCAGACCGATCAGGGACCGGTCGCCCAGCCGCACGGTGCCCGCGTCCACCGCGCCGCGGTGGAACGGGAGCGTCCCCGAGATCGCCCGGAGAAGCGTCGACTTGCCCGCCCCGTTCGCGCCGAGCACCGCCGTGACCGATCCCGCCGGGACGTCCAGCGACACCCCGCGCAGGGCCCGCACGGCCCGGCCGTAGCTCACCGACAGATCACGGACCGCGAGGGTCCCGTTCGCCATGCACGCCTCCACATTCTCGTGTGGCTGGCACCCCAACACGGGCCGCCGACCTGCGTCCATGGGGCGCGGGCAAGACGTGGCGGGCGTCCAATCGAACGCCGTTCGGGTTGTGTGGCGAGCACAGTGGGGGCCGCCCCGCCGGGGGATTCGGGCGCCGTTTCGCCCTCCCCGTTGTGCGCGGTGAGCGATTGTTCACCGGCACTGCCGCCCACCCCCGCGACGTGCCCTGCGCAACCGCGCATGCAGAGCATGGGCATGCGTCGCCATGCCCTGAAGCCCGCCGGCGAGTGTGTCGTGGACTCAGCGGCGCACGAGCGACCGGCGGTGGTCGTCCAGCAGGCTTCTAGGGTCCGGTGGTCGAGCCCAGGTGGCGTTCGACCGACTCGACCTTGGCGTCGAGGGCACCGGTCACGCCGGGGCGGATGTCGGCCTTGACGACCAGGCCCACCCGCGGCGCACGCGCCGCGACCGCGTCGGTGGCGGCCTTCACCACGGCCATCACCTCGTCCCACTCGCCCTCGATCGTGGTGAACATCGCGTCGGTGCGGTTGGGCAGGCCGCTCTCGCGCACCACCCGGACCGCTTCCGCGACGAGTTCACCGACCTCCTCGCCCACGCCGAGCGGGGTCACCGAGAACGCGACGAGCATCGTGCACCTCCCATGGTCAGGGCTGCAGGACCTGCCGCACCACGATCTCATCCAGCCGCCGCTCGACGATCACGCCCACCGGCCAGTCGCGCACCAGGCACCGCAGCAGCGCCGCCTCGTGCTCGGCGAACGCGGGGTCGCAGCCCTGCTGCTCAAGGCTGGACCTGATCGCCAGCACATAGTCGTCGCTCGTGAACCCCGGAACCTCCCTGACCATCGCGGTCGTCGTGGCGCGGTGCGAGTTGAGCCCGGCGAATGAGCGGCCGCAGCCGCATCCGCCGTCCGGGTCGTCGCGGTCACGGGCGCACACCATCCCGATGTGGACCAGTTCCCCTTCGACGCACCAGTCGAAGTCGTTGTCGCGGAATCCCTGGCTGGAGTTGGTGGCGGTGAGCAGCTTCAAGGCCATACCCCCTCGGCGCGTCAGCGGACCCGCCCACCGTACGACGAGGGTCTGACGTAACGTCTGGACCATGAGCGAAGACAACGACGTCCTGCTCCACCGCGACGGAGCCTTCACCACGATCACGATGAACCGGCCGCGCCGCCGTAACGCGCTGTCCCGCGCCTTCCTGCTCGCGTTGACGGACGCGTTCCGCGAGGCCGGCGGCACCGACACCCGCGGCCTGATCCTTGCCGCGAACGGCCCGGTCTTCTCCGCCGGCCACGACTTCGCCGACATGGCGGGGGCGTCCCACGCCGACGTCCGCGACCTGCTCCAGGTGTGCGCCGAGCTGATGCGGACGATCCAGTCCGTCCCGCAAGTGGTGGTCGCCCGCGTGCACGGCCTCGCCACCGCAGCCGGCTGCCAGCTCGTGGCGAGCTGCGACCTCGCCGTCGCCGCCGAGAGCGCCGGTTTCGCCGCGCCGGGCGGCAAGGGCGGCTGGTTCTGCCACACGCCCCTGGTCGCGATCGCCCACAACGTCGGACGCAAACGCGCCGCCGAGATGGCCCTCACCGGCGAGGTCTTCGACGCCGCCACCGCCGCCGACTGGGGCCTGATCAACTACGCGGTGCCCGACGACGAGCTGGACAAGGCCACCCACGAGTTGCTGCTGCGCGCCACCCAGGGCAGCCCACGCAGCAAGGCCCTGGGCAAGCAGGCGATGTATGCGCAGTTCGACCGCCCCGAGCAGGACGCCTACGCCTACGCGATCGAGGTGATGGCCGCCTCCAGCCAGACCCCCGAGGCCCAGGAGGGCATGACGGCATTCCTAGAGAAACGCCACCCCACCTGGCCCGCCTGACCCAGAAGCCCACCCAGCAGAGGGGCGAGGGGCGGAGCCCCATCGACCGGTCCCCGGGCTGACGCTCACGTGTGCAGTGACCTCAAGCCGACGGGGGCGAGGGGCGGAGCCCCAAGGACCGGTCCCCGAGCCGACCGTGCCGGTGCAACAACCTGAGCCGACAGGGGGCGTGGGGGCGGAGCCCCCACATCGGGGGTCCGGGGGTCGCCCCCCCGGGTCGGCATGACGGAAGAGTCCCGGTCCGCGCCCCCCAGCGGACACGGTTCGCCCAGACTCTGTAGGGCGGGCGGGACTCGAACCCGCGACTGGGAGATTATGAGTCTCCTGCTCTGACCAGCTGAGCTACCGCCCCGAGGCGTCCCCCGGTAGACGGTGGGGGCGTGGCCCGGGTGTCATCTTAGCGGCGCGGAAACCGCGGCTGCCACAGGAAAAGTGAGGTGCCGTGTCACCGGCGGGTCGTACTTCGGGTGGGAGGATGTCATACCTCCTACCGAGTGACGGGTGCGGGTACCCGTCGGTAAGGTCCCGCGTATGTCCAGACGCATCCTCGTCCTCGTTTCCGTGTTGCTGGCGCTGGTTTCGACCGGTGCGTGCAGCGGGGGCGGATCGGACGAGCCCGCCGGGAAGGCGGATTTCGATGCCGCGCAGACGCTGCGGCAGGCCGCGCAGGCGATGGGAAATCTGAAGAGCGTGGCGTTCACCGTGGAGTCGGAGGGGGAGACTCCGGTCATCGTGAAGGGCGGCGACATGAAGCTGCTCCGGGCGGGTGACGCGGAGGGGACGCTGACGGTCGAGCAGCAGGGCCAGAACGTCGAAATGAAGGTCGTCGCGGTCGGGGAGAGCATTTACCTGGACGCGGGGACGGGTGGCTGGCGCAAGGTGCCGAAGGCGCTGGCGGCGAGCATGTACGACCCGTCGGCGGTGCTGGATCCGGAGCGGGGGATCTCGAAGCTGCTGACGTCGGCGGCGTCGCCGGAGCCGCAGGCCGAGGAGAAGGTGGCCGGGAAGGAGACCTACCGGGTGGGGGCGAAGCTCCCGAAGGCCCAGATCTCGGGCCTCATCCCGGGGATCAACGCGGATCTGGAGGGTCAGGTCTGGGTGAGCAAGGCCGACCATCGCCTGGTGAAGGTCCGCGGTGCGTTCCCTGAGAACAAGGGTGCGGTGGTGATCTCGTTCACCGAGTTCGACGCCCCGTACGAGATCCGCGCCCCGAAGTGAGGCGGCGTCGCCGGGTGGCGATCGGGGCCGGCGGCGCGGTGGTGCTGCTGGCCGCGCTGGACGCCTATGTCGTCACGACGATCCTGGTGCCGGTGGTCGAGGACCTCAAGATCCCGATCAACCGGCTGGAGCGGGTGACGCCCGTCCTGACGGGGTTCCTGCTGGGGTACGTGGCGGCGATGCCGCTGCTCGGGCAGTTGTCGGACCGGTTCGGGCGGCGGCCGCTGCTGCAGGCGTGCCTGGTGTTCTTCGCGGTGGGTTCGGCCGTCACGGCGCTGGCGGGGGGTGTGCCGCTGCTGACGGCGGGACGGGTGGTTCAGGGCGTCGCGGGCGGCGCGCTCCTGCCGGTGACGATGGCGCTGGCCGGTGACCTGTGGGAGGAGCGGCAGCGGCCGGTGGTCCTGGGCGCGGTGGGGGCGGCGCAGGAGCTGGGCAGCGTGCTGGGGCCGCTGTACGGGGCGGGTGTCGCGGCGGTCCTGGAGTGGCGGGCGATCTTCTGGATCAATCTTCCGCTGGTGCTGGTGGCGATGGTCGCCGTTCAGTTCGCGGTGCCGGGCGGGCGCGGGGAGGGGCCGAGGCCCGGCGTTGACGTGGTGGGCGGGCTGCTGCTGGCGCTGGGGCTGGGGCTGCTGGTCGCCGGTGTCTACAACCCGGAGCCGCAGGAGTCGGCGCTGCCGCCGTGGGGTCCGCCGGTGCTGATCGCGGGTGCCGCCGTCCTCGTGGTGTTCGTGTTCTGGGAGGTCAAGGCGAGGACGCGGCTGCTGGACCTGTCGGGTGTGCGGCGCGGGCCGCTGCTGGCGACGCTGGGTGTGAGCCTGCTGTCGGGTGCGGCGCTGATGGTGACGCTCGTGGACGTCGTCCTGGTGGCGCAGACCGTGCTGGACAAGGACGCGACGGAGGGCGCTCTGCTGCTGACCCGGTTCCTGGTCGCGCTGCCGGTCGCGGCGGTGGCCGGGGGCGTGATCGCCAGGCGGTTCGGTGAGCGGTGGCCGATGGCGGCGGGCATGGCGGTGTCCGCGGTGGGTTATCTGCTGATCGCGGCGTGGCCGGCGGATCTGGCGGACGCCTCGTACGGGCCGCTGCCGCGGATGGACGTCGATCTCGTGGTCACGGGCCTCGGCCTCGGCCTGGTGATCGCGCCGGTGTCGTCGGCGGTGCTGAGGTTCGTTCCCGCGGGCAGGCATGGTGTCGCGTCGGCGGCGGTGGTCGTGGCGCGGATGATGGGGATGCTGCTCGGGATCTCCGCGCTGTCGGCGTGGGGGTTCTACCGCTTCCACGCGCTGACCGCCGATCTGAAGCCGCCGCTGCCGTTCCTGATGTCGGACGGCGAGTTCGCGCGGCAGATGAAGATCTACAACGCGGCCTTGGACGAGGCGCTGCGCACCGAGTACCAGGAGATCTTCTGGATCACCGCCGGGATGTGCGTTCTCGGTGCTCTTCTCGCGCTGGCCGCGGGTGGCGGGGGCCACCGGGACTCGGACGACGATCCGGGCGATGGCGAAATTCGGTCACCATTCGGGCATACCGGGCGCGAAGCGGGAAAGGATTCGGCCACAGGCCACGTGCCGATCAGCGGACTCGGGAATATCCTGGGCGAAGAAGGCTGAAGGCCTCTTGCCGGGAGGGCACTCCCCGGGGAGGTGACGCAGATGCGCAGGTCCGGTATCGGCCGGGGAGGCACGCCGCTCACCAGGCTGCGCCGGCGGCTCGGACTGGAGCGCAGCGAGCTGCGGCGCCGGGTGGACCGCGTCCAGCGGGTGATCGCCCTCGCCCTGCTCGTGCTGCTTCTCGGCACCGCGCCGCCACTGGCCGCCTGGGCCGCGACCTGGTCCTACGAGGCCGGTGTCCGCGCCGAGGACGCCGAGCGGGCGAACCGCCGGCAGGTCGTCGCCACGGTGACCGCGACCGGCGGCATCGGCGCGTCCGGCGACCGCTACGTCCATGAGACCGTCCATGCCACCTGGGCGGGGGTGAACGGCGAGAACCGCGTCGGGACGCTGCCGAGCTGGAAGGGCGCCAAGGTCGGCGCGCAGCGGAGGATCTGGGTCGACCGCGACGGGAACCCGGCGGTCCGGCCCCGCCCGCACAGCCGCACGGTGACCGACGCCGCCTACGCGGGGACGGCGGCCGTCCTCGGCTGCGGGCTGCCGGTCCTGGTGATGTACATCGTCGTCCGCCGCCGCTGCGACCGGCACCGCGACCGCATGTGGGAGGCCGACTGGGCCCGGATGGACGCCGACGCGGGCCACAATCCCCGCTCCTGACCGGTCAGGGCGTGATCACGCAGGGGCCGCCGCCGCACACGTCCCTGACCGTGCCGGTCTTGAGGAAGATCGCCTTCTGCCTGCGGGCGTCGGCGTTGTTGCGGGGGTCGGAGTGCGGGTCGCGGCCCTCGGTAGGCGGCGTGTTGCTGAGCGGCGGGTGCGGGGAGCCGCTGTCCCAGACGACCATCGCGGACCCGTCGTGGGACGCGCCGAACGCCGGGATGCCCCAGTAGGGGACCTTGTCGGGTTTGCGGCCGGGCCGGACGGCCGGGGCGTGGATCCGGGCGCCGATCGTGCGCGCCTGGACCTCGGCGGCCACGGGCGCGACCTGGTGGTCGCCGAACGCGACGTGCATGAGGACGCGGTGCCCCGGCGTGCCCGGCAGCGGATCGCCGGTCATGTGCCAGGCGTATCCGTTGGCCTCGCCGCGGTCCCACAGCATCTGGATCAGCGCGATGCCGATCTGCTGGTCGAGCCTGTCGGGGTAGAACAGGTCGAGGACCCGCCCGTACTGGGGGAAGTCGGAGCTGCGGTTGAGCATCGTGCTGTAGTTCATCGCGGGGACGCCGAGGACGGCGCGGCGGATGTCGGGCGACACGGCGGTGAGGGCGCCGCCCATGATGCCGCCCTGGCTGTTCCCGTCGAAGGTCAGCTCGGCGTCCGCGTCGATCAGCGACGTGCCCGCGTCGTCCTGGAACGCCTTGTGGCCGGCGAAGCCGCGGGTCATGGCGCGGCCGAGGAAGATGAAGTTCAGGAAGCTCTGCTGGGTGCGGTCCGCGACCGTCCGGAAGCGGGTGAGGTCGGCGAGCGCCGAGACGACGTTCGGGACGTCCTCCTCGGACATGCCGATCCATCTGGTCGCGCAGAACACGAACCCGTGCTCGGAGGCCATGGACGTGACGTTGCCGGCGTCGACCTCGTCCTCGCCGCCGAGCAGGCCGTGCCCGTAGAGGGCGGGACGGGCCGGTTCCGTGAACGCCGATCTCGGGATCTCGCACTGGAACGGGACGGCCTGGGAGTTGCCGGGCAGCCGCTCCGGTTTCCCGTCCCGGCCGCGGTGCAGCGACGCCCCGGGCAGGCCGCCGTACTGGTCGAGGTAGCTCGGCGCCCAGACGACCCCCCTGACCTCGCGGGCGATCTTGTCGTCGACGTCGTCGGTCACCTGCGTCACGAGGAACGACGGGGAGCGGTCGCCGAGCCTCCCGAGCGCCTCGTCGCGCATGTGGAGCACGGGTCCGGCGAGGCTCTGCCGGCTCGCGACGGTGAAGTCCCATGCGAGGTACAGGCCGTCGCGGCCCACGCCGTGGCGTTCGAGGGCCGCGAGGACCTTCCGCGTGTCCCGCTGCCGCTCGTGGAGCGGGTCGGAGGACGGCAGCGCCGGCCCGAGGATCTCGGTGAACGCGTCGTTCGGCCCGATCGGGTTCCCGGACGCGTCGCGCAGGTTCCGGAGCGCGACGGCGTAGTGGTGGCCCTCGCGGAAGTTCCGGGCCGGGCGGATGATCAGCGCCCTGCGGTCGTCCGGCGCGTTGGCGTCCAGTTCCGCCCAGTACGGCTGGCGCTCGCCGGTCGCGGTGTCCACGATGACGATGGGGGCGTCGTCGCGGAGCGAGGCGCCGATGTCGGTGACCGGCGCCGCGCCGGTGCGGGTGAGGTCGAGGCCGGGGACGCGGCTGAGCAGCATCGACCCGGGGGAGAAGCCGTCCGCCCGGTTCCACTCGTCCGGCGACACCGGGATGCCGAGCGCGTTCGTCAGCGTGGTGCGCATGTGGACGCGGCGGCCCGTCGGGGTCGCGGCGTCGGGCACCGTGTACCAGTCGTTCGGGAACGGCAGCAGGCACGCCGCCGGGTCGATGGGATCGCAGCCGGGCCCGGTCTCGGCCGCGGCGGACGTCACCGCGGGCGGGACGGTCAGGAGCGCGAGGGACGCGGCGAGCGCCGCGACGGCCGAGAGAGTGCGCTGGGGGAGACGCAACGTCCACCTCCGGAGGATCCGCGACGTTCAGCCGATCTTGATTTCACCGGAGGCTCAGGTCAAGAGGCGTCCGGAGTCGGCCAGGTTCCGGGTGGGCAACGGAACGGTCACGCGCTTGTCCGCCGCGGCCGGGCCGTACGAGCGGAGGACGACCGGGGCCCGCAGCGCGTCCTCGATCGTCTCCACCGGACGGCCGAGCGGCGCGTAGACGGGACGCGCCGCGAACAGGCGGCGGGTGAGACCGGCCTGGCGGTCCAGGTCGGGCGGCCCGGTCGCCAGCCGCCCGACCCGTTCGCCGTCCATGTCGTAGGCCAGGCAGGCCCGCAGGTCTGGACGTGCCCCCGCCACGTCCAGATGTGTGACCGCCAGGCCGTCCACGCCGCCCGCCACGTCCAGCGCGTACCGGAGCGCGACGGCGTCGAGGTGGCCGACGCGGAACGCGCCCTGCCAGCGGCCGGTGCCGTTGTGCGGGTCGGGCAGGTCCGCCGTGAGCGCCGGGTCCTCGGTGACGAACGGGCCGGGGCCGTGGCGGGTCGCGTACGCGCGCAGCACCCCGAGCCGCGCGGCGGACTCGCCCGCCTCGGCCAGCAGCGTCTCGGCGTTGGCGAACGTGGTCGTCGACCAGGTCGTGTACGGGTGGAAGCCGTGCCACTCGTCCAGCAGGACGCCCTGGGCGCCCTCGAACACCACGTTCCCGGTGCGGAGCAGGCCGTGCAGGTGGCCCGCGTCCACGATCGCGACCCTCTCGCCGAACGCGGTGAACGCGGCGGCGCAGGCATCGGCGCCCGGGACGTCCTCGCCCGACGGGAAGGTGTCGCGATACCAGTCGTGCACGGCGGTCAGCCGGCGCCGCAGCCGCGCGGGCGACAGGCAGTCGCCCGCGCGCGGCGCGTCGTCGTGCGCCAGGGCGTAGGACGCAGTCTCGCCGATGCCCATCCCGCACGACCCGTGCCGGGCCGCGCCGCGCGCCGACTCCCGCGCGCGGTTGGCGGCCCGGTGGTACGGCGTCGTCAGCAGGGCGTCCCGGTCGACGGTCAGCCGGTCGAGCGCGTCGCGCACGCCCAGCCCCCGCAGATGGTCCGCCTCGGCGGCGAGGGACAGCGGGTCGACGAGCATGAACCGCGACAGGTGCGTCCGGACGCCCGGCGTGAACGTCCCCGAGCCGAGCTGGGCGAACGTGTGGTGCCGCCCGTCCGCCGTGACGACGTTGTGCGCCGCCTGCGCCCCGCCGTTGAACCGGACGACCGCCGCGACGGGGGACGCGGAGCAGAGGTGGTCGACGACCGTGCCCTTGCCCGCGTCCCCGAACCCGAGGTCGACGACGATCACGTGCCCCATCGGGTCAGAGCCGGGTCGTCGCGGACGGGCCGGCGGCGTCCAGGCCGGGCGGCGTGGACGACACCGCGACCGGCGCGCGGGACGCGTCCAGCCGGGCCAGCGCCCGCGACACCGACGCGCCCGCGTCCGAGCCCGCCTCCGCCAGGTGCCCCAGGCCCTCGTCGAGGTCGATGGCGTCCTCGGCGAGCCCGACGGTCAGCGCGATCGTCTCGCAGACCGCGTCGAGATCGTCCAGGTGCAGGACGTTCTGGCCGAGCAGCCCGCGCCAGAAGTCCCTCAGCTCGCGGCTGCCGGCGTGGTGGGCGCCCTCCGGGATGATGAAGTACACCTCGTACCTGCGCTGCAGCTCGCGGACGATCGCCTCGACCGGGACGTCCTCGTCCAGGTCGTCCCCGATGACCTTCGCGACCTCGCCGCGCTTGACCTTCGGGTAGGCCAGCTCGTCACCGATCATGAACAGGTAGCCGCGCCTGCCGCGCTTGTCGAAGCAGTCGATCGAGGTGTGGCGGGCCATGAAGTACATGGCCAGTTCGTACGACTCGCGCATCTGGCCGCCGCCCCCGCCTTCGAGCAGGATCTTGCCGAGGTCGTCGTCCATCCGGTTGTCGGCCTCGAACTGGCCGATCTGCAGCGGCGCCCGGTCGCAGGTCGCGTCGCCGACCGCGCCGAACAGGATGTGCGGGTGCTCGGCGTATCCCTTGCGCAGCAGCAGCCCGAGCAGGTCGGGGAGCTTGGTCTGCAGCGTCCGCGGGACGTGTCCCATCGAACCGGTCACGTCGAACAGGACGCCGATCGCGAGCGGCTCCGGGTGGTCGTCCGAGTCGCGGCTCTCCCGGGCGGTCACGCCGCGCGGGTCGAGGTCGGGGTGGACGGTGGTGGCGCCGCCGTCGGAGTAGGCGAACGCGCTGGCGCCGGTGGACGCGCGGTAGCTCGCCCGCGCGGCGTAGACGTCGGTGGACCAGTTTCCGCTTCCCATGATCGTCTCCTTCGGTGTGGGAGGGGTCTTCGAGGGGTGTCAGCGGGCGAGGGGCAGGTGGAACGGGCGGAAGCGCCGCGGGCCGTAGAGCCCGTCCAGCAGCTCGTCCAGCTCGGCCAGCAGCCGCCAGGCGTCGGACGGGCGCCGGTTCTGCGCGGGCAGCAGGCAGCCGCGGGCGAACGCGCGCATCGCCTTGGGCGCCTTGCCGCCCATCAGGCCGGTCATGCACCGGGTGGCCATGAAGATGTCGGTGGCCGGGCTCGCCGGCCGCCGTCCCGGAACCTCCGGCGGGTACAGGTCCGCGTGGCGGTCCACCATCGCCGGCACGCGGCCGGCCGGGCCGGTGGCCGCGTCGCGGCCCGGAA
This sequence comes from Spirillospora sp. NPDC048823, assembly GCF_043198445.1. NCBI lineage: Bacteria > Bacillati > Actinomycetota > Actinomycetes > Streptosporangiales > Thermomonosporaceae > Spirillospora > Spirillospora sp. NPDC048823. The sequence continues at coordinate 484,367 of NZ_JBICUT010000003.1, forward strand.
CGGAGTAGCACCAGTCGACCAGGACCAGGCCGTGCCTCTCCGGGTGGATCATCACGTGGTCGGGGAGGACCGCGCCGTGCAGGACGCCCGCGCGGTGCGCGAACCCCAGGCCGACCAGCAGCCGCCGCCACATCCATGCCGCGTCGCGCGGGTCGACGCCGCCGGGGAACGCCTTCCCGACCGCGGTCAGGGTGTGGAACCCGTCCAGCGCGGCGACCACGTTGACCCGCCGCTCCGCGCCGGTGGACGCGTCCCGGTGCCGGAACGACTCGACCAGCCGCGGGACGTACGGCAGGAACCTCCCATCGCCGTCCCTGGGGAGCCGGCGGAGCGCCACGGCCTCGCGTTCGAGCAGGTCCCCGTCACGGGGGTCGCGCGGCATCTTCAGCAGCACCGCCCGTCCGCCGCCGTCCGGGCGCGCCCCGTACAGTTCGGCGAGGTCGCCGCCGATCTGGGCGCCGGCGAGCCGGTACGCGTGGCGGCGCGTGGTGATCAGGGTCGCGTCGTCCCGGTTGTAGCCGCGCCAGAGCGCGTTCAGCCTGATGAAGGCGTCGCGGGTCCGCCCGCCGGTCGCGTCCGGGTGGACGAGCCGCGCCAGCCGCCGGTAGCGCCGCGCCGCCTCCGCGGCGTCGCCGCCGAACAGGTCCGCGGGGACGCGCGCCCGGTCGAGCCGCGCCAGCGCGTCGTCCAGGTCCGTTCCCCGGCCGCTCATCTGATGTCCTCCTCCCTGCTCGGCCGCAGCAGCGCGGGGTGCAGGAGGCGGGCGTCGCCCGGCCGGTAGAGCCGGGGCCGGGGTCCGCCGCGGCGGCCGCCCCGGTCGGACGTCGCGCCCGTGCTCTCCACGAACCCGGGCACCGACAGCACCTTCCGGTGGAAGTTGCCGGCGTGCAGCTCCTCGCCCCACACCGCCTCGTACACCGAGCGCAGCTCGGGGATGGTGAACTCGCCCCCGCAGAAGGCAGTGGCGAGCGGGGTGTACTCCAGCTTCCCGCGCGCCCGCTCCAGCCCGTCCGACAGGATCCGCGCGTGGTCGAACGCCAGGCGGCGGGTGGTGCCCGGACGCTGGTCGCCGGACTCGGACAGGCCGAGCGCGTCCACCGGGACCCACGCCGCGTCGGCCGCGTCGCCGCCCGCCTCGGGGTCCGGCAGCTCCGGCGCGAACGCGAGGTGGGCGACGGAGATGACGCGCATGCGCGGGTCGCGCCCGGGGGAGCCGTACGTGCCGAGCTGCTCCAGGTGGACGCGGCCGAGCACGCCGCCCTTGGCGCTGAGGCCGGTCTCCTCGGCGAGTTCCCGGACGGCGGCGTCGGGCAGGTCTTCGGCGCCGGTGCCCTGGAGCGGCCCGCCCGCCTGGACGAATCCGCCGGGCAGCGCCCACATCCCCTCGTACGGGGCGACTCCGCGCCGCACCAGCAGGACGTGCAGCGCGCCGTCGCGGATGGTGAGGGCGACCACGTCCACCGTCACGGCGACCGGGTCGTAGTCGCGAGGGTCGTAGTTCGCGAGGAACTCGCTTTCGTCGCGCCTCGGTTCCGGGGACATCCGCGCCTCTCCCAGCTGATCTCGTTCCGAGTAAGTCTCAATATGAGTCAATCTCATGCTGAGAGTAACCTAGCTCAGGCGGTGGCCGTTGTCCAGCCGGTCGCCCGGCCCGTCCCGGACGCGACGAGGGCGCCGCCCCCGGGAAACGGGTGCGGCGCCCTCGTCGTTCGGCGGAACTCTACAAATCGAAAGTTTCGGTAGTCGGCCCGTCAGCGGCGGTGCCGTCCGCCGCCGGGAGGCGGTTCCTGGTGCTCCCCGTCGTGGGGCGGCCGGCCCTCGGGCGGGCCGTATCCGTACGGATCGGAGCCGTACGGGTCAGACCCGTAGGGATCGGAACCGTAGGGATCGGAACCGTACGGGCCCGATGGGTACGGATCGGAGACGCCCGGGTCGATGCCGTACGGGTCGGCTGGCGGGCCGGGCGGCTCGGGCCGGCCCGGCTCCCGGGCGAACTGGCCGGTCGGCTGCCGTCCCGTCGAGTAGCGGCCCGTCGGGTAGGGGCTCTCCGGGGCCAACGGCCCGGGACGCATGTCGCCCGGCCACGATCCCGTCCCCTGGCCCGGGTACCCGCCCGCCGGCACTCCGCCGGGCGGGTAGGGGGCGACCGCGGCGCCACCGGGGGGAGGCGGGCCCGGGAACGGGCCGCCTCCCGGCGGCGGCGCGGCCAGCCGGGCGGCCACGGGACGTTCGGGCGGAGGCTCGTCCAGCAGGAGCTTCATCTGGCTCTTCCGGCGCCCGTAGACGAGGTACAGCAGCAGTCCGGCGACCATCCAGATCGCGAAGTAGCCCCATGTCTGGACCTTCAGGTTCACCATCAGCCAGCCGACCGCGAACATCGTCACCACGGCGGTGAGCGGCGCCACCGGCACGCGGAACGGGCGGTGCAGGTCGGGCTGGGAGTGGCGCAGCGCCATCACGGCGGCGGGGACGAACAGGAACGCGAACAGCGTCCCCATCACCACGAGCTGCTCCAGTGTGAGCACGTCGATCGTCTGCGAGGTCACCACGGCCGCGCCGCCCGCAAGCAGCGTGGCGCGGGACGGCACCTTGTAGCGGCTCATGGAGGCCAGCGGCCGCGGCAGCAGCCCGTCGCGCGACATCGAGAAGATCACCCGGGTCAGGCTGACCAGCACGACCAGGATGACGGTCGTCAGGGAGAGCACCACGCCCACGTCGACGAGCTTGCCCATCGCGCCCGCGCCGACCGAGTCGAACGCCGCGGCGATCAGCAGCTTGTCCGGATCGAGCTTGGCGAAGCCGTCCATCCCGACCATGCCGACCAGTGCGACCGCCACGGCGGCGTACAGCACGACGGCGGCGAGCAGGGCCGTGATGATGCCGCGCGGCACCTTGCGGGGGGCGTCCTCGGTCTCCTCGGACGCGGTCGCGATGAGGTCGAATCCGATGTAGGCGAACGCGATGGCCGGCGCCGCCGCGAAGAGCCCCCAGATCCCGAACACCTCCGGGGTCCCGCCGCCGACCGCGCCGAGCATGGCGTCCAGCACCGTCTGGTCGGCCTCGGGCGCCGGTCGCGCGGGCGGCAGGACCGGGGTGAGGTTGCCGCCGCTGAAGAACTTCAGCCCGGTGGCGATGACGAGCCCGATCACGATGACCTTGGCCATCACCATGAACCACAGGGTCTTCAGGCTCATCCGGCTGCCGGTGGCGAGCATCAGCACGACCAGCAGCAGGATGAGGAGGGCGAAGAGGTCGGGGCCCTTCTGCTGGCCGATCAGGTCGCCGAGCCATCCGGGGACCTGTACCCCGAAGTCGTTCAGCGCCTGCGCCGCGTACAGCGACCAGACCCGGGCCAGCACCGACGCGGCCAGCAGCAGCTCCATCACCAGTGCCCAGCCGACGATCCACGCCCACACCTCGCCGAACGCGACATAGCTGAAGGAGTAGGCGCTGCCCGCCACCGGGATGATCGAGGAAAGCTCGGCGAACGCGAGCGCGACCAGCAGGCAGACGCCCCCCGCGATGAGGAACGACACGAGTACGCCCGGCCCGGCGGTCGCGGCGGCCTGCTCACCGGCGATCTTGAATATGCCGGAGCCGATCATGACGCCGAGGCCGAGCACGACGAGATCGCGGGTCCGGTAGACCACGCGGAGCCGGTGCCGGCCGCCGTAGAGCCTTCCGGTCGCCCGCTCCACCGGCAGCCGCCGGAACATGTTGTTGCGCATGCGCATGTCCCAGGTCATAGATTTCTCCCCCCAGGCCGGGGGGCCGGGGACGCTGAACCCGCGCCGCTGATCGCGAGATGATGGTCTGCTGAAGTCCCTAAGAATTAACCAGGTATGACCATAATCGCAACGTTTCCGGGCGGATCGGTGCCAACGATCTGTTGGCGGATAATGCTAAACCGCCTGGTAGCCGCCGGGCGGCGACGTGGCGCAGCGCCGTCCTCACGCTGGGCGAACACCGAATCCGTTTCCAATGGATCGTTCCGGCCGAAATACCCGGGACGGCCAATAAAGAAAGCGCTTTACGATCTTTGATCGGGTGGCGCCGGACGAAGATCGATGACACCGTGGGGACGCCGCGTTCAACTGGAGGTCCGGTGTCCCGCTCCCCATCGCCCTCGAAGCCGCCCGCGCCCCGAGCCCCGCGCCGCACGGCCCTGGTGGCCGCGATCGCCACCGCCGCGTCCCTGACCGTCCCCGCCGCCGCGGCCGCCGCGCCGATCGCGCCTCCCGCCGCACCTGTACACCCGCGGCCCCCGGCCAAGCAGCCCGTCGCGACCGGATACGGCGGCGCGGTGTCGACGGTCGACCCGGACGCCAGCCGGACGGCGCTGGAGGTGCTCAGGCGCGGCGGCAACGCGATGGACGCGGCCGTCGCGGCCGGGGCCACGCTCGGCGTCACCGAGCCGTACGTGGCGGCGATCGGCGGCGGAGGCTACATCACCTACTACGACGCGGAGGAGCGCCGCGTCCACGCCCTGGACGGCCGCGAGATCGCGCCGGAGAGGATGCGGGAGGACGCCTTCATCGACCCCGCCACCGGCGAGCCGCTCCCGTTCGACCAGGCCGTCACCAGCGGGCTCGGCGTCGGCGTGCCCGGCACGCTCGCGCAGTGGGACCTCGCCCTGCGCCGCTTCGGCACCCGCGACCTCGGCCGCCTGCTGCGCCCGGCGATCAAGGTCGCCGACCGGGGCTTCGTCGTCGACCGGGAGTTCCACGACCAGACCGCGATGAACGCGGCGCGCTTCCGCGACATCGTCCCGACCCGCGAGCTGTTCCTGCCGGACGGGCGGGTCCCCGCCGTCGGGTCCGTTTTCCGCAACCCCGACCTCGCCGACACCTACCGCGAGCTGGCCAGGCGCGGCACCGGCTGGTTCTACGAGGGACGGCTCGGCCGGGAGATCGCGCGGACGGTCGCCCGCCCGCCGGTCGACCCGGACGCGACCCGCGACGTCCGCCCCGGCCTGATGAGCCCCCGCGACCTGGCCGCCTACCGCGCCCTGGTGCGCGAGCCCACGCACGTCTCCTACCGGGGGATGGACGTCTACGGCATGCCGCCGTCGTCGTCCGGAGGGACGACGATCGGCGAGACCCTCAACATCCTGGGCAACTTCCGGCTCGATGAGCGCGACCCGGCCGCGGCCCTGCACCACTACCTGGAGGCGACCAAGCTCGCCTACGCCGACCGCGGCCGCTACCTGGGCGACGCCGACAAGGTGGACGTGCCCGTGGACGAGCTCCTGTCGTCCGGATTCGCCGGCGAGCGCGCCTGCCTGATCGACCCGGGCCGGGCCGCCGCCGCGCCCGTCGCCGCCGGTTCGCCCGACGGCGACTACCGGCCGTGCGTCCCGCCGGGCACCCGGACCCGGGCGCTGGCGCCCGAGGGCCCGCAGACCACCCACCTCGTCGTCGCGGACAAGTGGGGCAACGTCGCGTCCTACACGCTGTCCATCGAGCAGTTCGGCGGCAGCGGCATCACCGTTCCCGGACGCGGGTTCCTGCTCAACAACCAGCTGACCGACTTCTCCTTCCGGCCGCCCGCGCCCGGGCAGGCGCCCGACCCGAACGTGCCCGGCCCCCACAAGCGTCCGCGCAGCAGCATGTCCCCGACGCTCGTGCTCAAGGACGGGCGCCCGAAGCTGGCCCTCGGCACGCCCGGCGGGTCGACCATCATCACGACCGTCCTGCAGATCCTGATCAACCGCATCGACCTCGGCATGGACCTGCCGGCCGCGCTCAACGCCCCGCGCGCGACGCAGCGCAACACCCCGCAGGTGTTCGCCGAGCAGCCGTTCATCGACGCCTACGGCGCGGACCTGGCCGCACGCGGACACCGCCTGGAGGTCTTCGCCGGCCCGCCGGCGGGCGTGATCGGCGCCGCCACCGGACTGGAGATCCTGCGGCCCGGGCTCGTCCAGGCGGTGGCGGAGCCGACGCGGCGCGGCGGCGGCAGCGCCCTCGTCGTCCGTCCGGCCCGGCGGTAGCCGGTGCGAGGAGAGGGAAGGAGTCGTGCCATGGCCCACTCTTACGTGCAGGTGACGACGACGACCGACTCGCGCGCCGAGGCGGCCGAGCTTGCCAAGGCCGCGGTCGCCGAGCGGCTCGCGGCGTGCGCCCAGCTGGTCGGCCCGATCGCCAGCACCTACTGGTGGGAGGGGGAGATCGAGTCGGCGGAGGAGTGGATGGTGCTCTTCAAGACCTCCGCCGACCGCTTCGACGAGCTGGCCTCCCTCATCACCGAGGGACACTCCTACGACACCCCGGAGATCATCGCGACGCCGGTGGTCGCCGGCAGCATGGACTACCTCGCCTGGGTCACCGAGCAGACCGAGCCGGACGAACGCGACGAGGCCATCGCCGACGACGACCAGGACTGACGGCGGCAGGTCCGGCGGGAAGGACCGGCGGGAAGGACCGGCGATGAGCAGGGCCGATCGTGTGATGTGCGTCAAATCAGGGTAAGTTTCCGGTTACCCCGGCCGGGGTGCTGTACCGGCCGCGGCGACGGAAGGCGGTACGACGTGCACGACGAGTTGGGCCGATCGCCCCTCACGCAGGAGCGCACGGACCACGGGCTGTTCGGGCCCGGCTCGGTGACCTGGCGCGTGATGGGCGAACCCGTGCTGATCATCGGCGGGATCCGGGCGCTGCTGCTGCAGGGCCTGCATCCGAGGTCGATGTGGGGCACCGCGCAGAACTCCGAGCTCATGGACCCGGCCGCGGCCTGGGCGCGGCTCGGCCGGACGGTCGAGTTCGTCCGCGTCCGCACCTACGGGACGGAGGCGGAGGTCGAGCGGGTGGGCCGCCGCGTCCGCAAGCTGCACTCCAAGCTGACCGGCCTCGACATGCGCACCGGTGAGACGTTCGCGGTCGACGACCCGGAGAACCTGCTCTGGGTCCACCTGGGCGAGGTCGACTCGTACCTGGACGTGGCGCGCCGCGCCGGTGTGCCGCTGACCGCGGCCGACGCCGACGCGTTCGTGGACGAGCAGCGCCGCGCGGCCGCCGTCGTCGGGCTCGACCCCGCGGACGTGCCCGGCACGGTCGCGGAGATGAAGGAGTACTACGAGGAGATGCGCCGGCGGATCTGGGCGTGCCGGGAGGCCCGCGACGGAATGCGCCGCATGTTCAACCCGGCCGTCCCGCGCAAGATGCTGCCGCTGAAGCTCGCCGCCCCGGGCATCGGGACGCTGGTCGTCTCGACCCTGCCGCGCTGGGCCCGCCGCATGTACGGGCTGCCGGGGCTGCCCACGTCCGACCTGGCCGCCACACTGACGCTCAAGGGCCTGTACCGGACGTCGCAGGTCGTCCCCGAGCGCTTCCGGTACTCCCCGGACGCCCAGCGGGCCAGGCGCCTCACGCGCCGGCACGAGGCGGACCTGGCCACCTGGTCGATCGCGTCCTGACCGTCCGGGACCGCGCGGGTCACCCCATCGGCGGCGCGTCCGGCGCTTCGTCGGCGCGCGCGCCGTGCCGGGGGAGCAGCAGCGCCGGGACGATCAGCACGGCGGTGAGGGCGAGCGCGACCCAGAACGTGTACCCGAACGCGTCCGCCAGTTGCGGCGCGACCTGTTCGCGGGCCCGTTCCGGGATCTGGCCGATGGCGCCCGCACCGCCGCCGGCCGCCTGCGGGATCCGGTCGCCGATCTCGCGGGACAGGACGACGGCCAGCAGCGCCGTCCCGACCGATCCGCCGAGCTGGACGATGATGTTCAGGGTGCTGCTGGCCCGCGACACCACCGCGCGGCGCAGCGTCGTCAGCGCGGCCGACATCGTCGGCATCATCGTGCAGCCGAACCCGAGGCCCCGCACCCAGAGCGCGATGCCGAGCACCCAGTAGGACGTGTCCGCTTCCACGACGGCGAACGGGACGGTGCCGAGCACCAGCAGCGCGATGCCGACCGGGACGATCCGCCCGGCGCCGAACTTGTCGGTGATCACGCCGGCGAGCGGCATCGCCATCGCGGCCCCGAGGCCCTGCGGCGCCAGCAGCAGGCCCGCGGCGAGGGCGCCCTCGCCGCGTCCGATCTGGAAGTACAGCGGGATCAGCAGCATCGAGCCCATCAGTGCGATGCCGACGAAGAACACCGCCGCCGCCGCCGTCGCGAACGTCCGGTCGGTGAACAGCCGCACGTCGATCAGGGAGCGTTCCCGCGACCGCAGGCTGTGCAGCGCGAACAGACCCACCATGACGACGCCGCCGGTCAGCCAGGCGATCGTGGCCGGTTCCCCGAATCCGCCGCTGCTGGACGCCGTCGACAGGCCGTAGATCAGCAGCACGAACCCGGGCGGCAGCAGGATCAGGCCGCGCCAGTCGAGCGCCGGTGCGGTGTGCTCGCCGCGGCCGCGCGGCACCTTCCACCAGGCCAGCGCGAGGGCGAGCACGCCGACCGGCAGGTTGACGAAGAAGATCCAGCGCCAGTCGACGTCCTCGATCAGCCAGCCGCCGAGCACCGGGCCGAGGACGGGCCCGAGCAGCATCGGGACGCCGATGATGCTCATGATCCGGCCCAGCCGGTGCGCTCCGGCCGCCATCGTCAGGATGGCCATGCCGGTCGGCATCAGCATGCCGCCGCCGAGGCCCTGCAGCACCCGGAAGACGATCAGGGACTCGATGTTCCAGGCGGCGCCGGACAGGCCGGAGCCGAGGACGAACAGCACGATCGAGGTCATCCACACGCGCCGTCCGCCGAACCTGTCGATGGCCCAGCCGGTGAGGGGGATGACGGTGGCCATGGCGAGCATGTAGCCGGTGATGACCCACTGGATCGTCGACAGGCCGGTGGAGAAGTCGCGCCCGAGCGTCTCCAGCGCGACGTTGACGATCGTGGTGTCCAGGATGGCCATCACGTTGCCCGACACGATCACCAGGCCGAGCAGGATGACCTGCCGGTCGAGGCGGTCGCCGCGGGAGGCGTCGCCGGACGGCGCCACCTTGGTGGACGGTCCTTCGGTCATGTCGCCCCCTTGCCCCGAGGTTCCGGTTGCCCCGTGTCCCCGATCGTGAAAATCTGAAACGCCTTGAAGTTCAAGGTATTTTGCAGTGCACCACGAAATATGTTGAACTTCAAGGTATGTCCGAGAATTTGCGTCCCGCCGATGCGTCGATCGACGCCGACCTGGAGACGATGCTCCAGCTCATGGGGCGGTTGTTCCGCGGCATGAAGGGACCGGGCGCACACGGAGAGGGCGGGGAAGGAGAGGGCGGGGAACTCGTCGGCCGGGTGAAGGCGGTCGGACTGGGCCCCCGGCACATGACCGCGCTGATGGCGCTCGTCCTGCACGGCCCGGCACCCGTCGGCGTCCTCGCCCGGCACATGGCCCTCAACCCCGCCACGGTCAGCCAGCTCGTCGGCGAACTGCAGCGCGGCGGGTTCGTCGAGCGGCGCCCGGACGAACGGGACCGCCGGCGCATGATCGTCAGCCTGGGCGAGGCGCACCGCGAGGCGATCGAGCGGTTCGCCTGGCGCCGGCTGCGCCCCCTGCGGATGACCCTGGAGGCGCTCGGCCCCGCCGAGCGAGCGCACTTCCTGCACGGCTGGCGGACCCTGGTCGACTGCATCGAGGCCACCGGCTCGCATGACCCGTTCAGCGGGCACCACCCGCACGACCCGGGGGACGCGCACGGCCGGGGGGACGCGCCGGCCGGCGCGTGACCCGTCAGCCGCGGCGCATCAGCCGGCCCACGGCCGCCATCAGCTCGGTGGACATCGCCTCGCCCTTGCCCTCCTCGGCGCCCTCGGCCACGCAGTGCCGCACATGCCCGTCCAGCAGGCCGAGCGCCACCTTGTCCAGCGCGGCCTGGACGGCGCTGATCTGCGTGAGGATGTCGATGCAGTAGCGGTCCTCCTCGACCATCCGGTCGATGCCGCGCACCTGCCCCTCGATCCGGGCCAGCCGGGTCTGCAGCTGGTCCTTGGTGGCGGTGTACCCGCGGGTGGGGGTCTCGCTGGTCGCCATCTCCGTCCTCACAATCTCCCGAGGGCGCACGCCCGGGTACCCCTGGGGGGACTTCCCCTCATGGGTACCCTATGCGCTCGCGCGGTCAGTCCAGGATCGAGGCGAGCGGGGTGTGCGGGAGGCCGTGGGCGGCGGCGACATGGTCGTAGACGAGGTCGCCCGCGTGGGTGTTGAGGCCGCGGGCGAGGGCGCCGTTGCTCTCCAGGGCGCGGCGCCAGCCCTTGTCGGCGATCTGGACGGCGTAGGGCAGCGTGACCCCCGTGAGGGCGTGCGTGGAGGTGTTGGGGACGGAACCGGGCATGTTCGCCACGCAGTAGAACGTCGAGTCGTGCACCCGGTAGGTCGGGTCGGCGTGCGTGGTGGCGCGGGAGTCCTCGAAGCAGCCGCCCTGATCGATCGCGATGTCCACCAGGACCGAACCGGGCTTCATGCCCGCGACCAGATCGCCGGAGACGAGCTTGGGCGCCCTGGCGCCGGGGATCAGCACCGCACCGATGACCAGGTCGGCGGCGCGGGCCTCCTGCTCGACGGTGTAGGCGCTGGACACGAGGGTGCGGAGGCGGCCCTGGTAGATGGCGTCGATGTGGCGCAGACGCTCGATGTCCACGTCCAGGACCGTCACGTCCGCGCCCATGCCGACGGCGATCTGCGCCGCGTTCAGGCCGGACACGCCGCCGCCGATGACGACGACCTTGGCCGGGGCGACGCCGGGGACACCGCCCGGCAGGACACCGCGGCCGCCGTTGGAGGCCATCAGGTTGTAGGCGCCGACCTGCGGGGCGAGCCGCCCGGCGACTTCGGACATGGGGGCCAGCAGTGGCAGGGAGCGGTCGGGCAGCTGGACGGTCTCGTACGCGATCGCGGTGACGCCGGCGGCCAGCAGAGCATCGGTGCACTCGCGGGAGGCGGCCAGATGCAGGTAGGCGAACAGGACCTGGCCGGCGCGCATCCGATGGTACTCGGACGCGACCGGCTCCTTGACCTTGAGGATCAGCTCCCCCTCGGCCCAGACCTCGTCCGGGCCGTCCACGATCTTCGCGCCCGCGGCGGCGTACTCGTCGCCGGGGATCGCCGATCCCAGCCCGGCGCCCCGCTCGACGAACACCTCGTGGCCGTGGCGGGTGAACTCGTGCACTCCCGCCGGGGCGATGGCCACCCGGTACTCGTGGTTCTTGACCTCGCGCGGGACGCCGATCTTCACGGGAGCTCCTCCGCCAACGCCGACGGGTCTACTCCTCCAGCGTGCGGCGCGAGGCCCCCTCCGGCCATGCTCACAATGTCAAGGCATCGGCCTTCTCGATGACATGGTGTAAGAGGGCCCAGTACGGCTGCCCTGTGTGTACGGCGGCCCCGGGTACGGCGCACAGGGCGAGAGGTGCCGGGAAGCCCGGATCCCGCGCGCTACGGCTTGCGGGCGATGCCCCCGTACATGAGGCGCTGCCCGACGGTCAGCTCGTCCGCGACGTCCCCATCGGGCCGCCAGAGCGGCAGCGGGACGAGACCGGGTTCGAGGAGTTCCAGCCCGTCGAAGTAGCGGATGATCTCCTCGGGCGTGCGGAACCGTCCCGTGCCGAGCAGCCCCTGGTACTGCGCCTCGGCGTCCACCGCCTCCTGGCTGGACGCGCAGAAGGCCGTGACGAACAGGTGGCTGCCGGACGGCACGGCGTCCATCAGCGTCTCCACGATCCGCTGCGGGCCCTCGTCGTCGTGCAGGTGGTGCAGGATGCCGACCAGCATCACCCCGACGGGCTCGTCGAAGTCGATCAGCCGGCGCACGTCCTCGTGCGCGAGGATCTCCGCCGGCCGCCGGACGTCCGCGGTGACGACCGTCGTGAGCGCGTTCTCGGCGAGCAGCGCCCGCCCGTGCGCGAGGACGATCGGGTCGTTGTCGATGTACACCACCCGTGCGCCGGGTGCGGTGGCCTGCGCGACCTGGTGGGTGTTCTGCACGGTCGGCAGGCCGGAGCCGAGGTCGAGGAACTGGCGCAGGCCCGCCTCCCCGGCCAGGTACCGCACTCCGCGGCCGAGGATCTCGCGGTTGTAGGTGGCGACGTCGTAGATCTCCGGGATGATCTTGACGATCTCCGCCACGAAGGCGCGGTCGACCTCGAAGTTGTCCTTGCCCCTGAGCACCACGTCGTACGTCCGGGCGATGCTCGGCTTGGTGGTGTCGATTCCCAGTGAAGCCCAGTCGTACTGCTCTTCGGCCATGCCGTGTCCGCCTCGCGCCGCTGTTGAGTTCTCAGGTTCCGCCGCCACCCCAGATCGTAAACGGCTGACCGGTTCGCCGTCATGGAAGTGGCGATTGTTCGTTGGAGCGATCCGAATCAGGGGCGTGCCGGGGGGAGCCACTCGTCGGCGATCGCGACCGTCAGCTGCTCCAGCAGCGGACCGGCACGGCGGACACGGCGCTCGGCGTCGGGCTCGATGTCGGCCAGCGCGTACGCCGCCTGGATGCGCGCCTTCCTGAGCTGCTCGCCGGTGAGGCCGCGCCGCCCGGCGACCGCGACGACGGGCGCGCCCGCGCGGGCGGCGGCGCGGGCGACGCCGATCGGCGCGGTGCCGCGCAGCGAGCGGGTGTCGAGCGAGCCCTCGCCGGTGACGACCAGGTGCGCGCCCCGCGCCTTCTCGGCGAAGCCCAGCAGGTCGAGGATCAGCGCGGCGCCGGGCTCGATCGTCGCGCCGAGGAAGGCGAGCGCGGCGAACCCGACGCCGCCCGCCGTCCCGGCGCCGGGCAGGTCGCGGGCCGCCGTGCGGGACGCCGCCTCCGCCAGGTCGGCCCAGCGACGCAGCCCCGCGTCCAGCAGCCGCACCTCGTCGCGGCCGGCGCCGCGCCGCGGCCCGTCCACGGCGGCGGCCCCGGTCCGGCCGAGCAGCGGCCCCGCGGAGTCGCCCGCGACCACCACCTCGATGCCCGACATGTCCGGAAGCCCGCGCAGGTCGAGGGCGTGCAGGGAGCGCAGCGCCGCCCCGCCGGGCGGCAGGTCCTTGCCGAGGGCGTCCAGCAGCCGCCCGCCGAGCCCCTGCACCAGGCCCGCGCCGCCGTCGGTGCAGGCGCCGCCGCCGAGGCCGAGGACGATCCGGCGGGCGCCGAGCCGCACCGCGTGCGCGAGCAGCTGCCCCGTCCCGAGGCTGGAGGCGACGAGCGGGCGCGGCTTGCCGCCGGGCAGCCGGCGCAGACCGGACGCCTCGGCGAGCTCGACCACCGCGCTGCGGCCGTCCACCGCCAGCCGCGCGGTGACGGGACGGCCCGTCGGCCCGCACACCTCGGCCTCGACCGGCCGCCATCCGGCCGCCAGGGCCGCGTCGACGGTGCCCTCCCCGCCGTCGGCCACCGGCAGCTCCACCAGCGGGACGCCGGGGCGGGCGCGGCGCAGCCCGGCCGCGAGGTGCCGTGCCGCCTGCGCCGCGGTCAGTGCTCCCGGGAACCTGTCGGGCGCCAGCAGGACGTGACCTGGCGGAGACGGGTGGGGGGGAGAGTCCGCGGACACCACAGCCACGCCTTTCACGCCGGGGGTAAGGCACTACCTTCTGCTTACGCCATGACGGCACTTTTTAACACCCGCACGCGTGTCCGAAACTTTCAAATGCGGGAGATTCGGGCGTTTTGGCGGTGCGCGACGGGGTCAGCGCACGCCCAGCGCCTGTTCGATGGGGTCGATCAGGAAGAAGACCAGGAACAGCGCCACCACGGGCCACAGCCAGATCGACACCTCGCGCCACTTGCCGCGGGCCAGCTTGATCAGCGCGTAGCTGACCATGCCGGCGCCGATCCCGATCGTGATCGAGAAGGTGAACGGCATCAGCACGATGGTCAGGAACGCCGGGATGGTGATGTCCAGGTCGTCCCAGTTCACCTTGGCGACCTGCGTCATCATCAGCGCACCGACGACGACCAGCGCGGGCGCGGCGGCCTGCGCGGGCACCGTCGCGGCGAGCGGGGTGAGGAACAGCGTCACGGCGAACAGCGCGCCGGTGGCGATGTTGGCCAGGCCCGTCCGGGCGCCCTCGCCGACGCCGGCCGCCGACTCCACGAACACCGTGTTGGCGGACGAGCTGGTGATGCCGCCGAACGCGGCGGACACGCCGTCCACCGACAGGATCCGGCCGAGCTTCGGCACCTCGCCCTTCTCGTTCAGCAGGCCCGCCTCGTCGCTGACCCCGAGGATCGTGCCCATCGCGTCGAAGAACCCCGACAGCACCAGGGTGAACAGCACGACCAGCGCGGTGATGACCCCGGCCTCGGCGAAGCCGCCGAACAGGTCGAACTCACCGAAGAGCCCGAAGTCGGGCATCGCGAACAGGCTGTCGGGCATGTTCGGGGTGACCACGCCCCAGCCGCCCTCCTTGACGGCCTCGCGCTCCTGGATGACCACGGCGCCGATCGTCCCGACGATGATGCTGATCAGGATCGCGCCGGGCACCCGCCGCACGTACAGGATGATCATCAGCAGCAGGGTGAGCCCGAACACCAGCGCCGGCCAGGTCTCCAGCCGGCCGCCGGTGCCGAGCGACAGCGGCGGGCTCGTGGCGCTGGAGGTGACGAAGCCCGCGTCGTACAGCCCGACGAGCGCGATGAACAGCCCGATGCCGACCGCGATCGCGTGCTTGAGCGCCAGCGGGATCGAGTTCATGATCCGCTCGCGGATCCCGGTGAGCGCCAGCACCACGATGACCGCCCCCTCGATCACCACCAGGCCCATCGCCTGCGGCCAGGTCATCACCGGGGCCGCCTGGAACGCCACGACCGCGTTGATGCCGAGGCCCGCGGCGAGCGCCAGCGGCGCGTTCCCGACCAGGCCCATGATCACCGTTGCGATCGCCGCGGACAGCGCCGTCATCGTGGTCAGCTGCGGGATCGACAGCGTCGCCCCGGTGACGTCCTTCGCCCCGCCGAGGATGATCGGGTTCAGCAGGATGATGTAGGCCATCGCGAAGAACGTGGTGACGCCGCCGCGCAGTTCGCGGGACACGGTCGTCCCGCGCCCGGTGAGGTCGAACAGCCGCTCCAGCGGCCCGCGCCCGCCCGCCGGCGGCGAATCGTCGGTCGTGGCGGCGTTGGTCTCGGACATGACGGGTGCTCCGCATTCAGCAGCATGGTCTCGGAAATGGCGTGCACAGGTTAACCGTCCCGGTCCCGGACGTGCTGCACCGGCACCGCCGCAGGCGCGATGTCGGCACCGCCGCGGCGCGGTACCGAGACGTGATTCCCGGCTTCCGCAGCGTGACGGCGATAAGGGGTCCGCTATAGCCTGCCCTGGTGCGAATGCGAGACTCGGCCGAGACGGACGGCCTCGACTCCTATGCGCGGCTGCTGGCATCGGTTCCGGAGCGGACGCGCTCGTCGTTCCGCGCCCGGATGCTCGGGCCGCTGGAGGAGTACGACAGCAGCCGGCAGGCCGAGCTCCTGCACACGCTGGAGGTCTTCCTCGCCTGCTCGGGGTCCTGGAGCCGCAGCGCGACGCGGCTGCACGTCCATGTGAACACACTTCGGTACCGAATCCGGCGAATCGAGGACCTTACCGGCCGGGACCTCGGCACACTTGAGGACCGAGTCGATTTCTTCCTCGCCCTGCGCGCGACGCAGCCGGCGAGCACCCTTTAGCGGGAAAACTCTGTGGGCGGTGGTCACACGATGGATCGGGAGACACTGGGGCAGCGCATCCGCGCCCTGCGGATCCGGCAGGGCGTGAGCCAGGCGCAGCTCGCCTTCCCCGAGCTGTCCGACAGCTATATCTCGCTGATCGAGAGCGATAAGCGGGTGCCGGCGCCGAGCGTGGTCGAGCTGCTCGCGGCGAAGCTGAACTGCTCGGCGACCTATCTCGTCAGCGGCGTCAGCGAGGACGTCGTGGACGAGCTGCGCGTCACGCTCGACTACGCCGAGATCGCGCTGAGCAACGGCGCGGCGGCCGAGGCGCGGGCCCGGTTCGCCGAAGTGCTGGCCAGCGCCGACGCGGTGGCGCTGCCGGAGATGCTGCACCAGGCGCGGTGGGGGCACGCCCTCGCGCTGGAGGCCGCGGGCGAGCTGGAGGAGGCGATCGCCGGGCTGTCGGAGCTGACCGAGCAGGCGTCCGCCGAGACCGACCTCGACCACTGGGCGAAGGTGCACGTCGCGCTGAGCCGCTGCCTGCGCGAGCGCGGCGACATCAGCGCCGGTGTGCAGGCGGCCGAGAACGCGCTGCGGCATCTGATCGCGACGGGCGCCGACTCCACCGACGCCGCCGTGCATCTCGGTGCGGCGCTGCTCGCCGCGTTCATCGAGCGCGGCGACCTCGTCCGCGCCCGCCAGCTCGCCGCTCAGCTCGTGGAGCGGGCGGAGCGGATCGGCAGCTCCCGCGCCCGGATGGTGGCCTACTGGGAGGCGGCCTACGTCGCCGAGATCCGCGGCGAGTACGAGGACGGCGTCGCTCTCGCCGAGCGGGCGCTGATGCTGGCCGGCGACGGCGAGGACCCGCGCGACCTCAACCGGCTCCGCGTCAGCTACGCGGGGCTGCTGCTGCGCGCCAGGCCCGACCAGGCCGGCCGGTCCCGTGAGCTGCTCACCCGGGTCCGCGACGAGATCAACGCCAGCTCGTCCGGGGAGATCGACGTCGCCTGGTGCCTGACCGAGCTGGCCCGCGCCGAGACCGTCCTCGGCCGTCCCGCCGAGGCGGTGCGGCTCGCGGAGGAGGCTCTCGACCTGCTGGGGGACGCGCCGCGCCGCGCCACCGCCGGTGCGCTGACCGTGCTGGGCGAGGCGTCGGTGCGGCTCGGCCGCCGCGACCGCGCCGTCGAGGTGCTGACCAGGGCCGCCACCTGCCTGGAGGAGATGGAGTCCTCCCGGGGGGCCGCGCAGGCGTGGTTCGACCTCGCCGAGGTGCTGGCCGAGACGGGCACCGAGGAGCCCCGGATGGCCGCCTACCGCCGCGCCCTGACGTGCGTCGGAGTGTAGGCGGACCGTCTCGGGCCCGGTGAACCCGGGGTGTGCCACTCTCACGGCCTCAGTAGGGTGGGGGGAGCTCCTCCGACCCTCTAGAGAACCCGGCCATTCATGAAACTCCGCACGCTTCGCCGGCCCCTGCGCGGTCTCGGACTCGCCGCCGTCCTCGCCGTGCTGTTCGCCGTCGCCGCGGCGCCGCCGGCGCTGGCCCACCCGCGGCTGGCCGGCAGCACGCCCGCCAAGGGCGCGACGGCGGAATCGGTCACCGAGGTGAAGCTGGTCTTCAGCGACGAGATCAGGGTCGCCGAGGTCATCGTCAGGGACGGCGGCGGCAGGACGTTCCAGGCGGGCGCCGCCGAACGCTCGGGGACGACGGTCACGCAGAGGCTGTCGGGCGCGCTGCCCGCCGGGTCCTACACGGTCGCCTACCGGGTCGTCGGCGAGGACGGGCACCCCATCGAGAACGACGACCTGACGTTCACCGCGGCCGGCGGCGCCGGGGCGCTCGGCGACGCCGCCCGCGCCCCGGGCGAGCAGCCGCCCGAGGCGGACGCGCAGCCGGCCGCCGCGAAGGAGGAGCCCGGCTCCGGGGCGGCGCTGTGGGTGCTGATCGTCGCCGGGCTGGTGGTCGGAATCGGCATCGGAATCGGCATCGTGTTCCGGGCCCAGCGCAAGTACCAGGCGGACTCCGGCCGTGAATAGGCGGAGCCTCGGCGTCTGGCGGGCCGCCGTGATCGCGGTGGCCGCGGCCGCCGCCGTCCTGGTGGCCGGACTGGTGCTCGGCGGCTCGGTCGCCGAGAGGGTCATCCCCGGCCTCGGCGACGCCGGCGCCCTCACCCGCTGGGGCCTGCCCGCCTCCCGGACGGCGATGGACCTGCTGTCCGCGCTGACCGTCGGCGCCCTGCTGGCCGCCGCCGCGTTCCTGCCGGTCGAGGGCGGGCGCGGCTCCGGCCGGTCCGCGAAGGACCGCGCCGGCCGGTCCGCGAAGGACGGCGCCGCCCGGCTCTCCAAGGACGCGGTCGGCTACGTGCTCGCCGCGTCCTGGCTCGCCGCCGCCTGGGCCGCCGCCGCGGCGGCCACCCTCGTGTTCACCGTCGCGGACGTCCTCGGCCAGCCGGTGCAGGAGGTCGTCACCGGCAGCGAGCTGAGCAGCTATGTCGGCTCGCTGCCGCAGGGCACCGCCCTCATGCTCGTGGTGCTGCTGGCCGTCGTCGTGGCGCTGCTGGCCCGCACCACCACCACGCCCGCCGCGGCGTTCGGGCTGCTCGCGATGGCCGGGATCGCGCTGCTGCCGGCGCCGCTGACCGGGCACTCGGCCTCCGCCGCCAACCACGCCATCGCGACGACGGGCGTGGCCCTGCACGTGGCGGCCGTCGCCCCGTGGGTCGGCGGCCTCGCCATCGTCGGCGTCCACGCCCTGCTCCGCCGCGACCGGCTCCCGATCATGGCGGACCGGTTCAGCCGCATGGCGCTGTGGTGCTTCGTCACCGTCGGCGCCAGCGGCCTGGTCAACGTGATCGCCCGCCTCCCCGATCCGGTGGAGCTCGTCGAGACCGACTACGGCAGGCTCGCCCTCGGCAAGATCGTCTTGTTCTGTGCACTCGGCTGTTTCGGCTGGTGGCACCGGACCCGCACCCTGCCCGCCCTCGCCGACCGCAGGCCGTGGTCGTTCACCCGGTTCGCGTCCGTCGAGGCGGCCGTGATGGCCGCCGCCATGGGCCTCGCCGTCGCGCTGGCCCGCACCGCGCCGCCCCCGCCGGCGGCCCCGGAGAGCGCGATCAAGTCGCTGCTCGGCTACGAGATGCCGCCCGAGGTCACCCCCGTGCGGCTGGCGACGCTGTGGCAGTTCGACCTCTTCTTCGCCGTCCTGGTCATCGTGTTCGGCGGCCTCTACCTCGCCGCCGTCCTCCGGTTGCGCGCCCGGGGGGACGGCTGGCCGGTGGTCCGCACCGTGTCATGGTTCGTCGGCCTGCTGACCATCGTGGCCGTCACCCAGACCGGCGTCGCCAAGTACGCGCCGATCCTGTTCAGCGTGCACATGGCGCAGCACATGGTGCTGAACATGCTGACGCCGATCTTCCTGGTCGTCGGCGCGCCGGTGACGCTGGCGCTGCGCGCCCTCAAGCCCGCCCGGATCCGCGGCGACCGCGGCCCCCGCGAATGGCTGACGGCGATGATGCACAGCCGGTACCTCACGGTCATCGCGCATCCCGCGGTCGCGACGGTCG
The DNA here is from genome assembly GCF_043198445.1 of Spirillospora sp. NPDC048823. Classification (NCBI taxonomy): domain Bacteria; kingdom Bacillati; phylum Actinomycetota; class Actinomycetes; order Streptosporangiales; family Thermomonosporaceae; genus Spirillospora; species Spirillospora sp. NPDC048823. The sequence continues at coordinate 503,482 of NZ_JBICUT010000003.1, forward strand.
TCTTCGTGGCGAGCACGTTCACGCTGTACTTCACACCGCTGTTCGAGGCCGCGATGCGCAACCATCTCGGCCACATCGCGATGATGGTGCACTTCCTCGCCGCCGGGTTCCTGTTCTTCTGGGTGCTGCTCGGCGTCGACCCGGCGCCGAAGAAGCTGCCCTACCCCGGACGCCTCCTCCTCCTGTTCGTCACGATGCCGTTCCACGCGTTCTTCGGGATCGCCCTGATGAACATGAGCCAGGCGCTCGCCCGCGGCTGGTACGCCTCCGTCGACCCGCCGTGGGGCACGACGATCCTGCACGACCAGCAGACCGGCGGCGCGATCGCGTGGGCCTTCGGCGAGATTCCGACGTTCATCGTCCTGATCGTGCTGGCGTTCCAGTGGTTCTTCGACGACCAGCGGCAGGCGCGCCGCATGGACCGCAAGGCCGACCGGGCCGCTCTGCCCGGCGGCCGCCCCGAGGACGACGAACTCGCCGCCTACAACGCCCGCCTGGCCAAACTCGCCGCACGCGACAAGAGCGCCGCCGAGGAGCAGGGCGAACGCGCCTGACCCGTCTCCCTCTCGCGGGGGAGTGGGCGGGCGGCCCGGTCTGCCAGGATCGGGGGTGTGAGACGTGTGCTGCGGCCGTTGGTCGACCGGACGACCTGGCAGCGCTGGTCCCATCTGGTGGTGGGCGGCGCGCTGCTGATGCCGTACTGGTTCCTCGGGGTCACCATCGTCCCGGCCCTGGTCGGGAACGTCGTGGTCATGCTGGTGCTGTCGCTGCTCGTCATGCCGGCGGCGGCGACGTTCGTCACCGGGCTGGTGCCGACGGTGCGGCTGCTGGAGGGGGCCCTCGCCAAGGAGCTTCTCAGGGGCCCGGCAACGGCCGTCGTGCCGGGGCCGGCGCGGTCGTGGGAGAGCCGGCTCCGGGCCGGGGCGTGGTTCAGCCTGCACCTGGCGGTGGGCGTGGTGGTCAGCGGGCTGAGCCTGGCGGTGCCGCCGTTCGCGCTCGTGATGATCGTCGCGCCGGTGGTGAACTGGGATACCCGGTTCCTGGAGTCGCTGGGGCTGCGCGAGACCTGGCACCAGTGGGCCGCGCCGCCGATCGGGCTGGCGTCGATGGCGGTGCTCCTCGCGCTGATCGTGGGTGCGGGCACACTGCTGTCCCGGCTGGCGCCGTGGCTCCTCGGGCCGTCCGCCGCCGAGCGGCTCGCCGACATGGAGGCCAAGGCCGTCAAGCTGGCCGAACGCAACCGGCTGGCCAGGGAGTTGCACGACTCGGTGGGGCACGCCCTGAGCGTGGTGACGCTGCAGGCCGGGGCGGCGGGACGGGTGCTCGACAGCGACCCGGCGTTCGCCCGGGAGGCGCTCGGCGCCATCGAGGAGTCGGCCCGCGCCGCGCTGGAGGACCTCGACCATGTGCTGGGGCTGCTGCGTGAGGACGCCGCGTCCCGTCCCGCGCCGCAGGCCACCCTGAGCGATCTCGGGCGGCTGCTGGAGCAGACGAGGATCGCCGGGGTGAAGATCGACGCGGAGGTCGGCCCCGAGGTGGGGCGGGTCCCGGCCGCGGTGTCGCGCGAGACGTACCGGATCGTCCAGGAGGGGCTGACGAACGCGCTGCGGCACGCCGGGAAGGTTCCGGTGCGGCTGCGGCTCGGGATCGAGGGGGAGAGGCTGGAGATGGAGATGAGCAATCCGCTCGGCGCGCCGCGCGGCGACGGCGCCGACCACGGCGGCGGGCGCGGCCTCGGCGGCGTCCGCGAGCGCGTCACCGTGCTGCGCGGCGAGATGACCGCCGGGCCGGACGGGGATCTCTGGCGTTTCCACGTGTCACTGCCGCTAAGGTCCGGAACATGACGATCAAGGTTCTGCTGGTCGACGACGAGCGGCTGATCCGGGCGGGCCTCGCGGCCATCATCGGCGCCGAGGACGACCTGACCGTGGTCGGTGAGGCGTCCGACGGGTCGGAGGTGCCGGGCGAGGTGAAACGGCTGCGTCCCGACGTGATCCTGATGGACGTGCGGATGCCCCGGCTCGACGGCATCCAGGCGACCCGCCACATCCTGGAGACCGTGCCGGAGCCGCCCCGGATCATCGTCGTCACCACGTTCGAGAACGACGAGTACGTCTACGACGCGCTGAAGGCGGGCGCGAACGGCTTCCTGCTCAAGCGGACGCGGCCGGAGGAGATCCTCCAGGCGATCCGGATGGTCGCGCACGGCGACAGCCTGCTGTTCCCCGCGGCGATCCGGGAACTGGCCGCCCTGCACGGCACGTCCGGCCGCTCGGCGGACGGGGCGCGCTGGCATGAGCAGCTCACCGAGCGGGAGGGGGACGTCCTGCGGCTGATGGCCAAGGGGCGCTCGAACGCCGAGATCGCCCGGGAGCTGTACGTGAGCCCGCAGACGGTGAAGACGCACGTGGGCAACATCCTGGCCAAACTCCAGGCCCGCGATCGCACCCAGGCGGTGATCCTCGCGTACGAGACGGCCTTCATCACACCGGGCTGATGAACCGGTCCTTACGCGTCGTTTACCTGCGAGTAGCTACAACGGAGTCAGAAGCGAACAAGTCCGACGATCGGGGGATCATGGACGCCGCGACCCTGTCCGAACTGCGCAAGCCGAGGACCTACCCGGCCGTGTCGGTGCTGATGCCGACGCACCGGTCCCTCCCGGAGAACCGGCAGGACCCGATCCGGCTGCGCAACCTGCTGGCGGAGGTGCGGCGGCGGCTGCACGACGACACCCGGGTGGCGTCCGACGCCGCCGACAACGTCGTCCGCGGACTGGAGCGCGCCGCGAACGAGGTCGACCTGCGGCACGCCTCCGACGGGCTGGTGCTGTTCGCCGCGCCCGACGGGGAGCACCACGCGTTCACGATCGGCCAGCCCGTTGACGAGCGGGTGGTCGTCGACACCGGCTTCGCCACCCGCGACCTCGTCGCCGACTTCACCCGCACCCCCCGCTACTGGCTGCTGTCACTGTCGGACCAGCGGACGCGGCTGTGGAACGGCCACGACGGCGACCTGACCGAGCACGTCGGCGGCGGTTTTCCCGCCGTGCCGGAGCCGATCGACGAGGCGGGCTCCGGGAAGCAGTCGCGGCGCGCCGCGCAGGGCGGCGACGCGGCACGGCACCGGCAGGCCGTCCGGGACGTGGCGCACGCCGTCGACCGGATCCTCGCGCACGACCGCCGTCCCCTGATCGTCGCCGGCGTCACCCGGCACCAGGCGCTGTTCGACGAGGTGGCGGGCCCTCACACGGTCGTCGCGGGACGCGTCGACGGCAGCTACGAGGGTGCCGCGCCCAGCACGCTCGCCGAGGCGGCCCGTCCGGCGCTCGCCGCCTACGAGGACCTCCGCGAGGTGGGCGTGCTGTCCGAACTGGAGGCCGCGCGCAGCATCCAGCGGTACGCGGGCGGTCTCTGCGAGGTCACGCGGCTGGTCGAGGAGGGCCGCGGCGAGCATCTGGTCGTCGAGCGCGGCTACTACGCGCCCGCTGTGAAGTCCCGCGGCGAACTCGTCCCGGTGGACGGCATGCCCGGCGTCCTGAAGGGCGCGGACGTGGTCGACGACGCCGTGGACGACGTCATCGAGTCGACGCTGGAGTACGGCGGCGAGGTCACGTTCGTCTCGGACGGCTTCCTGGTCGACCACGGCCGCATCGCCCTGGTGACCCGCTACTGAGCCTCCGGGTCAGCCGCGGGTGAGCCACTGGGCGGTGACGTCGCCGAGGACCGAGCGGACGGCGAGGACGGCGATGCCGAGGGTGAGGACGGGCATCACCACGAAGCGCTCCACCTTGCCGTCCGTCCTCGGGACGACGGGGACGTCGAGGCGCCACCGCAGCGGCCAGAACACCGGGCATCCCCGCGGTGTCAGGCAGTCGCCGGCGACGTGCGCCAGGCAGCCGAGCGTGACCGCGTACCCCGCGAAGCTCATGTCGATCTTGTGCATCAGCCAGACGGCGATGAGGGCGAGCGCGCAGTCGGCCAGCGCGGACTGGGGCTCCTTGCCCTCGAAGTCCAGGCCGACGCCGCGCAGCCCCAGGCCGACGATCATGAACAGGCAGGCCCACCAGGCGTAGACGTAGTGGGTGGCGAGGATGTCCATCGTCCAGCCGATGCCCACGGCGAACAGGATCGAGTGGGTCGCCTGCCGGTGCCCGCCCGAGATCTTCCCGATCCATTTGCACATGTGGCCGGTGATGGGCCCGAACGTGTTGGCGATGCGGCCGTTGTGGTGGTCGATGTCGGGCAGGAGTGCCGCTCCCGCGCACACCACGGCGCCCGCGGCGACCTGCTCCACCGACAGCGACACCGCGTAGTCGCCGAGCAGCCGCTCCTGCGCGAGCACCGGCACGGCCGCCAGCCACACCAGCGCGCCGCTGAGGGCGTGCGTCTTGCCCATCATCTGCCGTTCCCCCGCCTTCCAGCGCGTCCACCGCCCGGTTTCAGAGCGGGACTCTAGCCCGCTACTGATCGTTTTCAGCGGCGACGCGCCGAACCGGGCGTTACGTCCGTTTGGATGCGGGAAACCCCGCCCCGGTTCCGCTCAGGGCGGCGTGGCGGTCGCGGGCCGCGACGACGGCTTCGACGTTCTCCTCGGCCCATCGCGTGATGGCCTCGATGGGGGTTCGCAGGGAGCGGCCCAAGGGCGTCAGCGCGTATTCGACCCGGGGCGGGACCTCGGCGAAGACCGTCCGGGTGAGGAGGCCGTCGCGTTCCATCGCGCGGAGCGTCTGGGTGAGGACCTTGGGGGTGACGCCGCCGATCATGTCGCGGATCTGCGTGAAGCGGCGCGGCCCGTCGCACAGGCCGAGCACCACCAGCACGGACCATTTGTCGCCGATGCGGTCCAGGACGAGCCGGGTCGGGCAGTCGGGGTCGAACGCGTCGCCTCTCATGGTTTCCAGAGGGTACCAATGGAACGTTGAAGTAACCAGTATCCAATGGATACCGTCCTGTACCGACAGCGTTCTAGGAGGTCACATGAGGATTCTGCTGATCGGCGCGACCGGGATGATCGGGAGGCGGGTCGCGGACGAGGCGCGCCGGCGCGGCCACGAGGTCACCGGCGTCACCCGGAGCGGGAACGAGGGCACGGCCAGGGCCGAGGCGCGCGACACCGAGGCGATCGCCGCGCTTGCCAAGGGCCACGACGCCGCCGTGCTGTCGGTCCCGCCGCCCCGCGACGGTTCGGAGACGACCGGCCCGCTGCTCGCCACCACGCGAGGCGTCCTCGACGGGCTGCGGCGGGCGGACGTCCGCAGGCTGATCGTGGTGGGCGGCGCGGGAAGCCTGGAGATCGCGCCCGGCGTCCGGCTCGTGGACACGCCCGGCTTCCCCGCCGAGTACGAAAGCGAGGCGCTCGCGGCGGCGGAACAGCTCGGCGTCATCCGGGCGGAGGCCGGCGACCTCGACTGGACCTACATCTCGCCCGCGGCGGTGATCGAGCCGGGGGAGCGCACCGGTGAGTTCCGCCTGGGCGGAGACCGGTTCCTCAGCGACGCCGACGGCAACAGCGCCATCAGCGCCGAGGACTACGCCATCGCGCTGGTCGACGAGCTCGAGAAGAACAACGCCGTCCGCCAAAGGATCACGGTCGCCTACTAGGACGGAACCGAACGCCAGGCGCCGGACTCCTCGCCCGGCTCGTACGGGGAGTCCAGGCGCTTGGCGACCACGCCGGGCAGGCCCTGCTCGCCCGCCGCGGCGCGGACGGCGTCGCCGTCGCCGGGAAACCACGGCGCGGTCTGCCACAGCGGACCCGACAGGCCGAGGCCGTCCAGCGTCTCCCGGCGCTCCCGGTACGGGACGTCCAGCAGCGGCCGCCCGTCCAGATGCAGCACGTCGAAGATCATGTAGGTTTCGCGGCCGTCGAGGACGGCCAGCTCACCGTCCAGCAGCGCGGGCCGGGCGCCGAGCGCGGCGCCGAGGCGGGACCCGAGACCGCCCGGGCCGTCGACGGGGCGGCCCCGGCCGTCGGTGAACCGGGTCCGGCCGCCCTCGACGTAGGCGGCCGTCCGCCTGCCGCCCCACGCGAACTCGAAACCCCACGCGTCCTGGTCGCGCGGCAGCCGGGCCCTCTCCACCGGACGCATGGGACGCAGCGACTCCGGCAGCGGCTCGGCGTCCGGGTCGGCGGGCGGGTTCATCCGGTGGATCATCCAGTTCCTGCCGCGCGTCCGGAACAGCACGTACCGGCCGGAGACCCGCGAGCCGTGGATGACGACCTTCACCTCGCGCTCGGACCACTTCTCCGTCTCGTACGTCCCGCGATCCCAGAGGATCACCTTGCCGCCGCCGTACTCCTCCTTCGGGATGTCGCCCTCGAACGTGGCGTACTCCAGCGGGTGGTCCTCGGTGTGCACGGCGAGATGGTTGGTCTCCGGGCTCCACGGCAGGCCCTTCGGGACGGCCCACGAGACCAGCACCCCGTCGCGTTCGAACCGCAGGTCCCAGTGCAGGCTGCTCGCGTGATGCTCCTGGACGACGAACGTGTCGTCGTCACCGTGCGGCAGCGCCCTCTCCTCGGGAACGGGCTCCGGTGTCCGTTCCCGGTCGCGCTTGCCGCGGTACTCCGCCAGCCGGTCGCCGTTCTTCCGCTTCTCAGGGGTCACGCCCGTTCCGTACCCGAGATCAACGGATGAAGACGGCGTAGTCGGCGACCTCGCCGGTGAGGGCCGCCGGCAGGCCCGCCACCGCGGACAGCTCCTCCGCGGACATGAACCCGCCCGTCTCGGCCCGCACCCGCTCGATCTTCGCGGCGAGGTCCGGGGTGATGCCGGGCAGCAGCGTCAGCGCCTCCGCCGGGGCGTGGTTGACGTCGACCAGCCCGCCGTCGTTGTACTGGCGCGGCAGGTCGGGACGCCCGATCCGCAGCTCCTTGGCGAGACCCGGATCGTCCGCCGCCAGCTCGCGCGCCTTGTCCCGCAGCAGCCGCCGCCGCTTGACCCGCTCCACGACGGCCTCGTTGTCGACCGCGGACAGCCCGTGCGGGTCGAACACGCGGCGGCGGATGATGAACGCGTGCGCGCAGCCCACCACCGCGAGGACGAACAGCAGCACGCCGACCGTCCGTTCGGTGCCGTCGTCCTCGCCCATGCCGGGCAGCAGGTACAGCATCACCGCGAACACGCCGAGGTAGGCGGCCGTGGACAGCAGCAGATGCACGCTGCGCCGCCACAGCGCGGCCGCGGCGAACGTGAACGGGGTGGCGTAGCCGAGGGTCAGGAACGGCAGCGCCGCCCACGTCACGCTCAGCGCCGCGCGCCCCGGCGGCATGCTGTCGGACGGAACCCGCGGCTCGTACGGCGCTGGGGCGTTCATCTCTAGAGAGTCTCCCGGCCGGATAAGGGGGCGAATCGGACTCTAGATCAAGAGGTGCGTCACGGCAGGGTGAGGATTTCGTGGCCGTCCTCGGTCACCAGCAGGGTGTGCTCGAACTGGGCGGTGCGCCTGCGGTCCTTGGTGACGACCGTCCAGCCGTCCTTCCACATGTCGTAGTCGTGGGTACCGAGCGTCAGCATCGGCTCGACCGTGAACGTCATCCCCGGCTCGATGATCGTCGTGGCGCTCGGGTCGTCGTAGTGCGGGACGACCAGCCCGGAGTGGAACGTCGTGCCGATCCCGTGGCCGGTGAAGTCGCGCACGACCCCGTACCCGAACCGCTTGGCGTAGGACTCGATGACCCGCCCGACCACGTTCAGCGCCCGTCCCGGCTTGACCGCGCGGATGCCCCGCATGGCCGCCTCGCGGGTGCGCTCCACCAGCAGCCGCGACTCCTCGTCCACGTCGCCGCACAGGAACGTCGCGTCGGTGTCGCCGTGGACGCCGTCGATGAACGCGGTGATGTCGACGTTGATGATGTCGCCGTCGCGCAGGACGGTGTCGTCCGGGATGCCGTGGCAGATCACCTCGTTGATCGAGGTGCACAGCGACTTGGGGAACCCGCGGTAGCCGAGCGTGGACGGGTACGCGCCGTGGTCGAGCATGAACTCGTGCCCGATGACGTCCAGCTCGTCGGTCGTGACGCCCGGCCGGACGTGCCTGCCGACCTCCTGCAGCGCCTGTGCGGCGATCTTCCCCGCCACCCGCATCCGCTCGATGATCTCGGGCGTCTTGACGTCGGGCTCACCGGTCTTCGGGCGCTTCTTCCCCACGTACTCCGGGCGCGGAATGGTCGCCGGGACCTTGCGCATGGGGGAAACGTGTCCGGGCCGGAGTAGCTGGGTCGTCATAGTGATGGAGTGTAGTCAGCGGGATCGCGGCAACGAATCCCGTGCCGAGCGCACATTCGAGAGGAGCGCCGATGGCCGGCGACGACGGTGACTGGTGGTTCTGCCTGAAGCACATGAAGGTCGAGCACGGACCCGGCTGCCCCGGCAAGGACCGGATGGGCCCGTACGAGACCGAGAGCGACGCGGCGGGTGCCCTCGCCCTGGCGCGCGAGCGCAACGAGACGTGGCGCAGGCAGAACGGAGAAGAGTAACCCGGCCGGCCGGGTCAGTCGACGGTCGGGCCCGACACCGTGTCGAGCAGCCTGGCGAGGCGGCGCCGGAGCCCGCGGGGACTCCTCGCGGGCTCCTCGCCCGCCGCCGCGCTGACCAGGTGCTGCGCGCCGTCGAACGACAGGAGCGCCTCCCGCGGCGGGACGGTCAGCGCCTCATGGGCGAGGCCGCGAAGCTCGCGGTCGCCGCCCTCCAGGGCGAGGACGGTCGCGCCCGTGCGGCGCGCGTCGTCCACCCGCTCCAGCAGCGGGACGGGCGCGTCCTCCTCGGCGACGACGAACAGCGTCTCGCCGCGCCGTGCCGCTTCGAGCCGCTCCAGGCCGATCTTCAGATGCGCGGGCGCGTCCGCCGGCGGTTTCCAGCGCACCAGCGTGGGGGCCAGGCCGGGGACGTCGGCGAGGCGGCTCTCGTCGTCCAGGTGGGCCGCGAGATGCCATGGGTCGCCGCCGGGGGTCCCGACCAGCAGCAGCCCGCCCGGCGTCCGGGACGTGACGCGCAGCGCGCGGCCGAACTCCCGGGTCCGCTCCAGCCAGCCCGTGGCCGACAGCACCTCGCGCAACATGGTGATCTGCTCGGCGTCCACGGGACCATGGTGCCGCAACCGGACGCCTTGAGCAGGACGGTTCCGCGATGTGGGAGCCCGGGGCGAGGCGCCCGGAAGGCCGCCTGGCAGACTCGGCCGCATGACGGAGCAGCAGCAGAAGACGCCCTACGACCTCCCCGACGCGAGCGGCCTGTCGATCGGCATCCTCGGCGGCACCGGGGACCAGGGCAAGGGCCTCGCGCGCCGGTTCGCGCTCGCCGGCCACCGGGTGACGATCGGGTCGCGCAAGGCCGAGCGCGCCCAGCAGGCCGCCGACGACCTCGCCGGTGAGCGCGCGGACCTTCCCGTGTCCGGCGCCGAGAACCCGGTCGTCGCCCAGGGGTCCGACGTCGTGATCGTCGCGGTGCCGTGGGAGGGCCACAAGGCCACGCTGGAGTCCCTGCGCGACGAGCTGGCCGGCAAGATCGTCGTTGACTGCGTGAACCCGCTCGGCTTCGAAAAGGGCAAGGGCGCGTTCGCGCTGCCCGTCGAGGAGGGCAGCGCCGCCGAGCAGGCCACCGCCGTCCTGACCGGCAGCCGTGTCGTCGCCGCGTTCCACCACGTCTCCGCGAAGCTGCTGCTCGACCCCGGGGTGGACGAGATGGAACTGGACGTGCTCGTCCTCGGCAACGACCGGGAGGCGACCGACCTCGTCCAGTCCCTGGCCGGCCGGATCCCCGGCATGCGCGGCGTCTACGGCGGCAGGCTGCACAACGCCGGCCAGATCGAGGCGTTCACCGCCAACCTCATCTCGATGAACCGCCGCTACAAGGCACACGCGGGGCTGCGCATCACCGACGTCTGATCGTCCGACCCGGTACGGTGCCGATGGTGAACGATCCGGAGGCGGCGAAAGGGCCGCTCGTCCTGCTGCCCTCGGCCCGGACGGGGCCGCTGCGCGCCGTCGCCAAGCGGGTCGGGGTCGCTCTGCTGCTGCTCTTCGCGACGGTCGCCGCCGTGTACGCCGACCGCGACGGGTACCGCGACGGCGCGAACGGAACGCTGTCGCTGCTGGACGCCTTCTATTACGCCACGGTGACCATCTCGACCACGGGCTACGGCGACATCACGCCGGTCAGCGAATCCGCCCGGCTGGTCAACATTCTCTTCATCACGCCCGCGCGGGTGCTGTTCCTCATCGTCCTCGTGGGCACGACCCTTGAGGTGCTGGCGGAACGCACCCGCCAAGACTGGCGCAAGGCCCGCTGGAGGACACGCGTGCGCGACCACATCGTGGTGGCCGGCTACGGCACGAAGGGCCGCAGTGCCATCAAGACCCTGCTCAGCACCGGCGTGAGCCGCGAGTCGATCGTCGTCGTGGACCCGGACCCGCGCGTGGTGGCCGAGGCGGCGGAGGCCGGGTTCGTCGGCATCGTCGGGGACGCCACCCGCAGCTCGGTGCTCAGGCAGGCGGCGGTCGCGCGGGCCCGGGAGATCGTCGTCGCCAGCGCCCGCGACGACACGGCCGTGCTGGTCACCCTGACGGCGCGGCAGCTCAACCCGCACGCCGGCATCCAGGCGTCGGTGCGCGAGTCCGAGAACGTCCCGCTGCTGCGGCAGTCCGGCGCCGACCACGTGGTGACGTCCTCGGAGGCGGCCGGGCGGCTGCTCGGAGTGTCCACCAGCCAGCCGAACGTCGGCCAGGTCATCGAGGATCTGCTCGACCAGGGCAGCGGCATGGACCTGACGGAGCGCGAGGTGCGCCCGGACGAGGCCGGCGGGCCGGCCGGGGTGGTGGGCGAGCCGGTGCTCGCGGTGGTGCGGGACGGCCGGCTGCTGCCGTTCGACCACCCCGCATGCGCGGACCTCCACACCGGCGACCGGCTGATCGTGGTGCGCTCCCAGCGGGAGCGGCGGGCGTCGCCCGAATCCGGCGAGGCCGAGGCCCGCGACAACGGCCGCCACGAGAACGGCGCCTGACCGTTCCCGCGGGGGAGTGGTCCGCCGGCCGGACCGGCCACGCCGCCGCCACGGCGGCGGCGGGACCGGGATGCGGCCGGGAATCTAGTGGTAGGTGTGCTCGGGTGCCGGGTAAACGCCGCTCACGACCTCTTCGGCGTAGCTGCGCGCGGCATCGCTGAGCAGGCCGTTCATGTCGGCGAACTTCTTGACGAACTTCGCGGTGTGCGGGGTGAGCCCGGCCATGTCCTGCCAGACGAGGACCTGCGCGTCGGTCTGGTTGCCGCCGCCGATGCCGATCGTCGGGATGGACAGGGACGCGGTGACGCGGGCCGCGAGGTCCTCGGGGACGCATTCGAGCACGACGGAGAACGCGCCGGCCGCTTCGAGGGCCTTCGCGTCCGCCATCAGCTCGTCGCCGTCCTGGCCGCGGCCCTGCACCCGGTAGCCGCCGAAGACGTTCACCGACTGCGGGGTCAGGCCGAGGTGGCCCATCACCGGGATGCCCGCGGAGACCATCGCCTCGGCCTGCGGGATGACCCGGCGGCCGCCTTCCAGCTTGACCGCGTGCGCGCCGGTCTCCTTGAGGAACCGGGTGGCGGCCGACAGCGCCTCGGGGACGCCCGTCTGGTACGAGCCGAACGGCAGGTCGGCGACGACCATGGCGCGCTTGGAGCCGCGGACGACGGCCGCGGTGAGCGGGATCAGGTCGTCCACGGTGACGGGGATGGTCGAGTCGTAGCCGTACACGACCATCGCGGCGGAGTCGCCGACGAGCAGCACGGGGATGCCGGCCTCGTCGAAGATCCGCGCGGTGAGCGCGTCGTAGGCGGTGAGCATCGGCCACTTCTCGTGCCGCTCCTTGGCGGCCGCGATGTCGCGTACGGTGACCCTCCGCCCGCTCGTACCGCCGTACAGTGCGGTCGGCTGCGCTGGGGGTGCGACAGAAGAAGACATGCGAGAACCTCCGGTCTTGAGGCGCCACGGTGGCGTACCCAGACGGAACCGATCGTGCCACTTCGAGAACGATTCTGGTAGCCCCCGCCATTCCCGGATCGTGACGTCCGCCACACACCACCCGGCCGGGAATGGAATCCGAAACGGTACCGTTGCGTATCCATATGGACTCCCCCGCGATCCAGCGGCGCCGCTGGTACATCCTCGGCGTGCTGACCATGAGCCTGCTGGTGGTGGTGCTCGACAACACCATCCTCAACGTCGCGCTGAAGACCATCGCCGACCCGGTCAAGGGCCTCGGCGCGACGCAGAGCGAGCTCGAGTGGTCCATCAACTCCTACACGCTGGTCTTCGCGGGCCTCCTGTTCACCTTCGGCGTGATCGGCGACCGGCTCGGGCGCAAGCGGGTCCTGATCGGCGGGATGGCGGTGTTCGCGCTCGCCTCGCTGGTGTCGGCGTACGCGCAGACCCCGGACCAGCTCATCTATGCCCGCGCGCTGATGGGCCTCGGCGGGGCCGCGATCATGCCGCAGACGCTGTCGATCATCACCAACGTCTTCGAACCGCACGAGCGCGCCCGCGCCATCGGCATCTGGGCCGGCGCGGTCGGCCTCGCCATCGCCATCGGCCCGCTCACCGGCGGCCTGCTGCTCGCCCACTTCTGGTGGGGCTCGGTCTTCCTGGTCAACGTGCCGGTCATCGCGGTGGGCATCGCGCTGATGGTGTTCCTGGTGCCCGACTCTCGCAACCCGAAGCCCGGACGGCTCGACCCGCTCGGCGTGCTGCTGTCGGTCGTCGGCCTGGTCGTCCTGTCGTACGGCATCATCCGCGGCGGCGAAACGGGGAACTGGCTGGAGCCGCCCGTGGTCGGCCCGATCCTCGCGGGCTTCGCCGTCCTCGCGCTGTTCGTCCTGCACGAGGCCCGCAGCGACTCCCCGGCCTTCGACGTCCGGCTGTTCAGGGACCCGCGGCTGTCGGCCGCCGTCGCGTCCATCGCGCTGTGCTTCTTCGCGGCGTCCGGCGTGTTCTTCTTCGCCAACTTCTACATGCAGTCGGTGCGCGGCATGGTCCCGCTGGCGGCGGGCGCGATGCTGCTGCCGTTCGCCGCGGCCCAGCTCATCTTCTCCGCGCGCAGCGCCGTCATGGTCCGCCGCTTCGGCGCCAAGGCCGTCTGCACGACCGGGATGGTGCTGGTCGCCGCCGCGCTGGCGAGCTACCACTTCATCGGCACCGACACCCCGATGTGGATCCTCGGCGTGATCTTCTTCGTGCAGGGCGCCGGGATGGCCAACGTGATGCCGCCCGCGACCGAGTCGGTCATGTCCGCGCTGCCCCGCGAGAAGGCGGGCGCCGGGTCGGCCATCAACAACGTCGCCCGGCAGGTCGCGGTCGCGATGGGCGTCGCCGTGCTCGGCTCCGTCGTCGCGTCCGTCTACCGCCGCGACCTGCACGGCGACCTCGCCGCGCTGCCCGAGGGCGTGCGGGAGGCCGCCGGTGAGTCCATCGAGGGCGCGCACGGCGTCGCCGCCCAGATGGGCGCCTCCGGGCAGGGCCTCATCGAACCCGCCAACGCCGCGTTCGTGCACGCCATGCACACCGCGTCGGCGGCCGCAGCCGTCGTCGCCTTCGTCGGCGCCGTCGTCGTCTTCAGGTGGATGCCGGGACGTGCCGCGACCGGCCCCGCGCCCGCGCCCGCCGCGCCCGCCGCGGAGCCGGACGCGCCGCGGCGGCAGGAGAAGGCCGGCGTGTGAGAGCCGTGACCAAGAGCACCCGGGCGCCGGGACGGCCCCGCAGCGAACGGGCCGAGAAGGCCATCATCGAGGCGACCCTCGACCTGCTTGCCAGGGAGTCGGGCGTGGCGGGCGTGTCCATCGAGGCGGTCGCCGCCCGCGCCGGCGTCGGCAAGACCACCATCTACCGGCGCTGGCCCAGCAAGGAGGCGCTGATCGTGGAGGCGCTGGGCTCGGCGAAGGCCCCGCTGCCCGAGCCGTCCGGCGCGTCCGTCCGGGAGGACCTCACCGAGATCGCCCGCGCGCTCGCCGCCGAGCGGGGACGCCGGCACTCCCGATGCTTCTGGAACGTCGTCGGCAGCGCGGAGAAACACCCCGAACTGTACGCCCGCTACAAGGAGAACATCATCGAGCCGCGCCGCGCGATCGTCCGCGACGTGCTGCGCCGCGGGGTCGCCGGAGGGGAACTGCGCGCCGACCTCGACGTGGAGGTCGCGATGTCGATGCTCGTCGGCTCCCTGACGCCGAGGAGGGTCCGGGAGCCGGTCCCGGAGGGGTACGCCGACGCCGTCGTCGACACCCTCCTGAAGGGGATCGGAGCCGTCCGGGACTGATATGCGGCAAATGCCGAATGGTTTTCGGCGTGGTAAGCGTGATCTTCTCCCATGGAAACGGTGTCATGCCCCATACTGTCGCTGGGTAGTGCTAAGACGACCGGCTGTCTGGAGCGCGTCAGGTGAGATCAGTGATGGCGCCGCGTGGCGATGCGCCCGCCACCGATTCCGCGTCCCGGACCCTTGTCCTGGGCATCGACGGTTCCCGGCGGATCGTGCAGTGCGGACCGAACGCCCGGGCCGTCCTCGGCCGCGCCCCCCAGGACCTCATCGGCCGTCCCGCGACGGACCTGGTGGGGGACGAGGCGAAAGCCGAGCTGGAGGCCCTCCTCGAAGCGAACGACGTCGGCCAGGAGCGCAACGGCGTGATGACCGTGCTGCGCGGCGACGGCACGTCCGCCGACGCCGTGGTGACCGCGCAGCCGATGGTCGGCGACGCGGGCTCGGCGCCCTCCGCCCTGCTGTACGTCCGGGTCGCGCTGCCGCCGAGCGAGCGCTACCAGGACCCGGCCCTCATGCGCCGCGCGCTGATGGACGACCAGGTCACCCGGTTCGGTGCGTCCCTCGACCTCGACCAGTCCGCCCGCGGCCTCGTCGACGTCGTCGTCCCGCACTACTGCAACGTCGCCTCGGTGCTGGTGCTGGAGAGCCTGGTCGCCGCCGACGAGGTGCACAGCGAGTCCGGCTCGGCGGTGCTGCGCCGCATCGCCGTCACCTCCGACGACGGCAACGCGGGGTGGACGTCCACGTTCCCCGTCGGCGAGGTGCTCGTCTTCCCCGAGGGCACCCCGTACCGCGAGGTCATGGAGACCGCCCGGCCCGTCCACCTGCCGAACGTCGACATGGGCGCCGCGTCCGAGATCGCCCGGCTGTGGCGGCGCGGCCCGGTGGGCGACCTGCTGTCGGACGTGTCGATGGTGCTGCTCCCGATGATCGCCCGCGACACCCTGCTCGGCTTCATCGCCTGCACCCGCGTGCCCGGGTTCCGCAAGTTCGACGCCTACGACGTCGAGATCGGCATGGAATTCGCCGCCCGCGCCGCGATCGTCATCGACAACGCCCGGCTGTTCAGCCGCGAACGGGCCACCGCGCTCGCCCTGCAGCGCAGCCTGCTCCCGAACCGGCTGTCGGCGCCGTCGTCGGTCGAGGTCAGGCACCGCTACCTGCCCGGCAGCAAGCTCGTCGAGGTCGGCGGTGACTGGTACGAGTCGATCGCGCTGCCCGGCGCCCGCGTCGCCCTCATCGTCGGCGACGTCGCGGGGCACGGCGTCCGCGCCGCCGTCACCATGGGACGGCTGCGCACCGCGCTGCACACCCTCGCCAACCTGGAACTGCCGCCCGCCGACGCGCTGCACGTCATGCACGAGCTGATGATCGAGCTGGGCGAGCAGGAACCGCACTTCGCCACCTGCGTGTACGCGGTGTACGACGCGACGACCGGCACCATCGAGATCGCCTCCGCCGGCCACCTGCCGCCGCTGCTGGCCGGTCCCGCCGGCGACAACGAGTACCTGCAGGTCCCGCCCGCCCCGCCGCTCGGCGTCGCCGGCGGCGCCGCCATCGAGAGCCGCGAGTTCACCGTCGAGGACGGCAGCCTCTTCGTCATCTACACCGACGGCCTCGTCGAGAACCGCGGCCGCGACATCGACGACGGCCTCGCCCGCCTCCAGAAGATCTTCGGGCCGGAATCCGTCGACCGCCCGATGGAGGACCTCGCCAAGGCCACCCTCGCCGGTGTCTACGCCGACCAGCACCGCGACGACATCGCCGTCCTCATCGCCCGCCTGCGCCGCCTCCCCGAGGACCGCTACGCCTCCTGGACCCTGCCCGCCGACCCGGCGGCCGTCCGCCGCGCACGCGGCCTCGTCCGCACCCGCCTGGGGGAGTGGGGCCTGGAGGAGCTGGAGTACACCACCGAGCTGCTGACGTCCGAGCTGATCACCAACGCGCTGCGGTACGCGCCCGGCCCGATCGAGTTGCGCCTCCTGCTGGAACGCACCCTCGTCTGCGAGGTGCTGGACCGGTCCGCCGCCCTGCCGCGCCTGCGCCGCGCCGAGGACGACGACGAGAACGGCCGCGGCCTCCTCGTCGTCAGCCAGCTCGCGCACCGCTGGGGCACCCGCCGGACCGCGGCGGGCAAGGTCGTCTGGTGCGAGCAGATCGTCCCCGGCGTCGACCCCGACGCCTCCGAGCAGGTCTCCGGCTGGCCCGGCGAATCCTGGCCCGGCGAGAACCACCACCGCGAATAGGCCGGGCGGCTACCTCTCCCGCCAGCGGCTGGTGATGGGGAGGCGGCGGTCCCGGCCGAAGTTCTTCGGGGTGATCTTGGGGCCGGGCGGGTACTGGCGGCGCTTGTACTCCGCGATGTCGACCATGCGGATGACGCGGTCGACGAGGGCGGGGTCGTGGCCTGCGGAGACCAGGGCGTCGCGGCCCATGTCGCGTTCGACGTAGTCGGTCAGCACCGGGTCGAGGTCGGTGTACGGCGGCAGGCTGTCGATGTCGCGCTGGCCGGGGCGCAGCTCGGCGGACGGCTCCTTCTCGATGATCGCCTCGGGGATGGGCTCGTCGGCGAAGGGGTGCAGGAACGGCAGGTCGACGCCGGCCTGCGCGTTGCGCCAGCGGGCGAGGTCCCACACGGTGAGTTTGAAGACGTCCTTGATGGGGGCGAAGCCGCCCGCGGAGTCGCCGTAGAGGGTGGAGTAGCCGGTGGCGAGCTCGCTCTTGTTGCCGCCGGTGAGGACGAGGTGGCCGTGCTCGTTCGACAGGCCCATCCAGACGTTCGCGCGGATGCGGGCCTGGAGGTTCTCGGCGGCGAGGCCGTGCAGATCGAGCTGCTCCTCGAACGCCTCGACCATTCCGGCGATGGGGACGATGCGGGAGTTGACGCCCTGCCGTTTGACGAGGTCCTCGGCGTCGACGACCGAGCCCTCGGAGGAGTGGCGGCTCGGCAGCAGTATGGCGTGGACGTTCTCCGGGCCGATGGCGTCGGCGGCGATGGTGGCGACGAGGGCGGAGTCGATGCCGCCGGACAGGCCGAGGACGACGGAGCGGAACCCGTTCTTGCGGACGTAGTCGCGGGTGCCGAGGACGAGCGCCGCGTACACCTCGGCGAGGTCGTCCAGCGGCTCGGCGATGGTCTGCGGCTCGACCGGATAGGCCGGCAGGGGAGCGCTGGACAGGACGTGCCGGTCGATGGTGATCGTGGTGCCGTCCAGGGCGTCCACCGGGGTGCGGTCCGGGCCCGCGGAGGTGGCGGCGGGGAGCGCGAGGTCGGCGATGAGGAGGTGCTCGACGAAGCGGGGGGCGCGGGCGAGGAGCGACCCGCCGGCGCCGACGATGACGGAGTCGCCGTCGAAGACCAGCTCGTCCTGGCCGCCGACCATGTTGACGTAGGCGAGGGCGCAGCCGGCCTCGCGGGCGCGCCGGGCGCACAGGTCGAGGCGGACGTCGTCCTTGTCGCGCTCGTACGGCGAGGCGTTGATCGCGAGCAGCAGCCCGGCGCCCGAGGCGGTGGTGACGCTGACGGGGCCGCCGTCCTGCCAGAGGTCCTCGCAGACGGCGGTGGCGACGTCGACGCCGTGGACGCGGACGACGGGCAGCCGGTCGCCGCGCACGAAGATCCGGTACTCGTCGAACACGCCGTAGTTGGGCAGGTGGTGCTTGGCCGAGCGCACCACGACCTTCCCGCCGTGCAGCCACGCGGCGGCGTTCTGCGGCGCCCCGGCGGGCTGCCCGGACCGGACGAGCCCGACCGGACGGCGGTCGAGGTAGCCGGTGACGACGGCCACGTCGCCGAGACCCTCGTCGGCGAGCCTGCGGGCGAGGCGGTCGAGGGCCCGCTGGGACGCCTCGACGAAGGACGCGCGCAGCGCGAGGTCCTCCACCGGGTAGCCGGTCAGCATCATCTCGGGGAAGGCGACCAGGTGCGTGTTCGCGCCGGCGGCGCGCCGGACCCAGTCGACGATCTTGTCGGCGTTGCCGTCGAGGTCGCCGACGGTCGAGTTCACCTGTGCGAGTGCGATCCTGAGCTGTGCCACGGTCCAAGGATAGGTGTCCGGCCCCAGTTTCGTCACTATGACGAAAAGTACGCACGGGGCGTGTTCCGACGGTTGATGATCACCGGAGTGAGGCGAGGGCGTCCAGGCGCAGCGGCGAGCCGCCCGTGCCGCCCGTGCCGCCCGTGGCGGCCTCATAGCGGCCCGACTCGGCCAGCCAGTCCACATGGGCGCGCGGCGTGTCCAGCAGCACCTTGACGACCTGGGCGGCGGCGGAGCGCTGGGCGACGGTGAGCTCCAGCCGGTCGAGCATCTCCGGGAGCCGGCGCGCCGCCGTCCAGGCGTCCTCGATCCGGTCCGCGATCCGGTCGGCGACCGCCGCCGCGGCCTGCGCCGGGTCCAGCCCGTGCGCCCTGGTGAGGACGGCGGGCAGGTCGTGGACGTCGCCGCGGGCCGACTCCAGATCGTGGGAGGCGAGGTCGTTGGACCAGGCCACCACGTCGGCGACGCTGTGGGCGAGCGTCTTCCACCGCGGCGTGCGCAGCAGCCGGGCGGGCAGCTCGATGCCGAGGACGGGCTCGATCAGGTCGTACAGGAACGGCCCGCACGCCCGGCGGCGCAGCGGCGCGAACTCCGCCTCCGTCGGGACGTGCCGGATGCGGCGGTTGACCGACTCCTCGGCGCAGCCGTCCCGGTGCGCCTCCAGCTGCAGCATGAACCGGCGGCGCCAGTCGCGGCTCATGCCCGTGGACGTGGCGTGCCACAACTCCACCAGCGCCGACTCCAGCGGCCGCGCCCCCGGCCGGGCGTGCCCGCGCCGCATCGCGCGCAGCAGGTCGTCGTACAGCCCGTGGACGGCGCTGCCGCTGTCGGCGAGCGGCGGATGGTCCATCGCGTCGTCCAGGGCGAGAGACCATGTCAGCCAGCGGGCGAACAGGTCCACGGCGGCCAGGTCGGCGGCGGGGAAGACCCGCGCCGCGAGGCGCTCGCAGCGGGCGCGGCCGAGCGGCGAGGTGTCCGGATCTCCGAGCACCAGGCCCCGGCCGCGTGCCCAGGTCTCCACCTGCGCGCACAGCTGCCACGACTCCGGATGCATGGCCGACGGGGCGGCCAGCGCGGGCACCCGGTCGGTCATCGAGAGAAGAAGAGAGATGTCCACGACCCCGTCCACGCTAATGATCACTGCGTACGGCGAGCATGATCGCCACGTCAATTTTCGGGAAACCGGTAAGCGGGACCGTCATGGGCGTGCCGCGCCCGCCCTCCGGGACCGAGAAGACCGGGGAGTCGGATATGTTCCGTTCAGCGGTGCCCGACGCGTAACGTCGCGGTAACAGCGGCCGGGCATACTGCAACGTGGCCGGACCGGCGATCGCGGCCGGCGTGCGTCGCCCGGCCCCGTCAATGGCAAGGTCAACGGCAAGGTCATCGGCAGGGCAGTACCGAGGGAGAAGGCTTTGGACCGTCAGCAGGAGTTCGTGCTCCGCACGCTGGAGGAGCGCGACATCCGCTTCATCCGGCTGTGGTTCACCGACGTGCTCGGGTTCCTGAAGTCCGTGGCCGTCGCCCCGGCCGAACTCGAGGGCGCATTCGGCGAGGGCATCGGGTTCGACGGGTCGGCGATCGAGGGCTTCGCGCGGGTCTACGAGGCCGACATGATCGCCAAGCCGGACCCGTCCACGTTCCAGGTACTGCCGTGGCGGTCGGAGTCGCCCGGCGTGGGCCGGATGTTCTGCGACATCCTCATGCCGGACGGGACGCCGAGCTTCGCCGACCCCCGCTACGTCCTCAAGCGGGCGCTGTCGCGGGCCGCCGACCTCGGGTTCACCTTCTACACCCACCCCGAGATCGAGTTCTTCCTCCTCAACGACAAGCCGGAGGACGGCCGCGAGCCCGAGCCCGCCGACTCCGGCGGCTACTTCGACCACACCCCGCACAGCGCCGCGCACGACTTCCGCCGCAACGCGATCATGATGCTGGAGGCGATGGGCATCTCGGTGGAGTACAGCCACCACGAGGGCGCCCCAGGCCAGCAGGAGATCGACCTCCGGTACGCCGACGCGCTCACCACCGCCGACAACATCATGACGTTCCGGCTGGTGATGAAGGAGGTCGCCCTGGAGCAGGGCGTCAACGCGTCCTTCATGCCGAAGCCGTTCACCGAGCATCCCGGCTCGGGCATGCACACGCACATGTCGCTGTTCGAAGGCGACCGCAACGCCTTCTACGAGCCGGGCGCGGAGTTCAAGCTGTCCAAGGTCGGGCGGGCGTTCATCGCCGGGCTGCTGCGCCACTCCGCGGAGATCACCGCGGTGTGCAACCAGTGGGTCAACTCCTACAAGCGGCTGTGGGGCAACGTCGGCTCCGCCGCCGGCGCGGGGGGAGAGGCCCCGTCCTACATCTGCTGGGGCCACAACAACCGGTCCGCGCTCGTCCGCGTCCCGATGTACAAGCCGCACAAGGGCCACTCGACCCGCATCGAGTTCCGGTCGCTGGACACGGCCGCGAACCCGTACCTGGCGTTCGCGGCGATCCTCGGCGCCGGGCTGAAGGGCATCGAGGAGGGCTACGAGCTGCCGCAGGGCGCGGAGGACGACGTGTGGGCGCTCACCGTGGCCGAGCGGCGCGCCCTCGGCATCGAGCCGCTCCCGCAGGACCTGGACGACGCCATCCACGCGATGGAGCGCAGCGAGCTGATGGCCGACGTGCTCGGCGAGCACGTGTTCGACTTCTTCCTGCGCAACAAGCGTCAGGAATGGGAGGACTACCGGCGCCAGGTGACCGAGTTCGAGCGCAAGCGGCTGCTGGCGGTCCTCTGACCGTCCTCCAGCCCCCACCCGCCGCCATTCAACGGACGGGCTCCGTTCCATGCCCTGCGGGAATACGGTGGACCCTGTGACCGAGTCCTGGACTCCCGACCGCCGTCCCTCCTTAGCCGGCCGCCTGGCGAGGCTCGGCTTCACCGACGCCGCCCGCGCCGAACGCCTCCTCCTGGAGGCCGGGCGGGACACCGTCGCCGGCCCCGGCGACGACCTGCTCGACGCCCTCGGCGGCACCGCCGACCCCGACCTGGCCCTGGACGGGCTGCTCCGTATCCTCGCCGCCGCGTCCGAGCACGGTGCCGGCGGCGAGTTGCGGAACGCCCTCGCCGCGGAGCCCGGCACGCGGGAGCGGCTCACCACCGTCCTCGGGGTGAGCGCCGCGCTCGGCGATCACCTGGCCCGGCACCCGGACCACTGGGTGATGCTGCGCGACGGCCAGGGGAGACCCGCCGGGAGTCCCCGCGACGATCTGCTGGCCGCCGTCGGCGCGGACCCGGCCGCCGACGAGCCCGTCGCGTCCGGATCCGGCCCCGAAGCCCTCGTCGCGCTGCGGGTCGCGTACCGCAGGCGGCTCCTCGCCCTGGCGGGACGCGACCTGATCGGCGTCGCCGACGTCGCCGACGTCGCCGCCGAGCTGGCCGACCTCGCCGCCGCGGCGCTGGAGGCGGGCCTCGCGGTCGGCCGCGCCGAGGTCCCCGGGCACGGGACGTGCCGGCTCGCCGTCATCGGGATGGGCAAGTGCGGGGGACGCGAGCTGAACTACGTCAGCGACGTCGACGTGATCTTCGTGGCCGAAGCGCGCGAGGGCGAGCCCGAGGACGCCGCGCTGCGCACCGCGACGCGGCTGGCGTCGGCGATGATGCGGGCGTGCTCGGCCAGCACCGAGGAGGGCTCGCTGTGGGAGGTGGACGCGGCGCTGCGTCCCGAGGGCAGGGCCGGGCCGCTCGTGCGGACCCTCGCCAGCCACCGCGCCTACTACGAGCGCTGGGCCAAGACGTGGGAGTTCCAGGCCCTGCTGAAGGCCCGTCCCGTCGCCGGTGACGCGGGCCTCGGCGCCCGCTACCTGGACACCGTCACCCCGATCGTGTGGAAGGCCGCCGAAGGGGAGAGCTTCGTCGAGGACGTCCAGGCCATGCGGCGCCGCGTCGAGGCCGACCTGAACCAGCGCACCGCCGACTCCGAACGCCAGCTCAAGCTCGGCCCCGGCGGCCTGCGGGACGTCGAGTTCCCGGTGCAGCTGCTCCAGCTCGTCCACGGCCGCGCCGACGAGACGCTGCGGAGCCCGACCACGCTGGACGCCCTCGCCGACCTGTCGCAGGGCGGGTACGTCGGACGCGACGACGCGGCGGCGCTGGCCTCCGCGT
The DNA here is from genome assembly GCF_043198445.1 of Spirillospora sp. NPDC048823. Lineage (NCBI taxonomy): Bacteria > Bacillati > Actinomycetota > Actinomycetes > Streptosporangiales > Thermomonosporaceae > Spirillospora > Spirillospora sp. NPDC048823. Next base: position 525,949 of record NZ_JBICUT010000003.1, read on the forward strand.
ACCGGTTCCTACGGCGCGTGGAACACCTCGTCCAGCTGCACCGGCTGCGCCGCACCCACCTCGTCCCCGGCGACGAGGACGGCCTGCGCCGCCTCGGCCGGGCCCTCGGCCTGCGCACCGACCCGGTCGGGGAGTTCACCGCGCTGTGGCGGCGGCACGCCCGCGAGGTCCGCCGCATCCACGAGAAGCTGTTCTACCGGCCGCTGCTGCGGGCCGTGGCGCGGCTGCCGGGGGAGGAGTCCCGGCTCACCCCGGAGGCGGCCCGCACCCGGCTGGAGGCCCTCGGCTACGCCGACCCGGCGGGCGCGCTCCGGCACATCGAGGCGCTGACCTCCGGGGTGTCGCGGCGCGCCGCGATCCAGCGGACGCTGCTGCCGGTCATGCTCGGCTGGTTCGCCGACGCGCCCGACCCGGACGCGGGCCTGCTCGGCTTCCGGCAGGTCAGCGACGCGCTCGGTACCACCCCCTGGTATCTGCGGCTGCTGCGCGACGAGGTGACCGTCGCCGAGCGGATGGCCTGGGTGCTCGGGTCCAGCCGCTACGCCACCGACCTGCTGCTGCGCGCCCCCGAGGCGGTCGCGATCCTCGGCAGCGACGCCGACCTGGCGCCGCGTCCCTTCGAAGCCCTCCGCTCGGAGGCGCTGGCCGCCGTCCGCCGGCACTGGGGCGTTTCCGGGGGGCCCGGCGACGCGTCCTCCCAGGACGGAGCGCTCGCCACGGCATCGGCGGAGGACGCGGTCGGGATCGTGCGGGCGCTGCGCCGCCGGGAACTGTTCCGCGTCGCGGTCGCCGACCTGCTGGGGATGGCGGACGTCCGGACGGTCGGGGAGGCCCTCACCGGCATCGCCACCGTCACCGTCGAGGCCGCGCTCAGCGCCGCCGTCAACAAGATCGAGACGGCGGCGGGTGAGCCGCTGCCGACCCGGATGGCCGTCGTCGCGATGGGCCGGTTCGGCGGCCACGAACTCGGCTACGGCAGCGACGCCGACGTGATGTTCGTCCACGACCCGCTGCCCGGCGCGGACGAGCGGGCCGCGGGGCGCGCCGCCCACGCCGTCGCCGAGGAACTGCGCCGCCTCCTCGCGCTGCCCGCCCCCGACCCGCCGCTGGAGATCGACCCGAACCTGCGGCCGGAGGGCCGGCAGGGCCCGCTGGTCCGCACGCTGGCGTCCTATGCCGCCTACTATGCGCGCTGGTCGGAGCCCTGGGAGGCGCAGGCGCTGCTGCGCGCCGACCCGCTGATCGGCGACGCGGGGCTGCGCGACCGGTTCCGCGCCCTGATCGACCCGGTCCGCTGGCCGGAGGACGGCATCGACGACGCCGCCGTCCGGCAGATCCGGCGGCTGAAGGCCCGGATGGAGTCCGAGCGGCTCCCGCGCGGCGTCGAGCGGCGGCTGCACACCAAACTCGGCCCCGGCGGCCTCGCCGACGTCGAGTGGGTCGCTCAGCTCCTCCAGCTCCGGCACGCGCACGAGATCCCCGGCCTGCGCACCACCCGCACCCTGGACGCGCTGGACGCGGCGGTCGAGGCCCGCCTCCTGGACGCCGAGGACGCCGCCGTCCTCGAAGACGCGTGGTGCCTGGCGACCCGCATCCGCGGCTCGATCATGCTGGTGCGGGGCCGTGCGTCCGACCTGCTGCCCACCGACCACCACCGGGAGCGCAGCGCCGTGACCCGCGTCCTCGGCTACCCGGGGACGGGGGACCTCCTGGAGGATCACCGCCGCCACACCCGCCGCGCCCGCGCGGTCGTCGACCGTGTGTTCTACGGCGCGGAGTGACCGGCCGCCGTACTCCCGGGGGAGTACGCGGGGGTCAGGTGCGTCCGGCGCACCGGGTGGCGGCGGAGCCGGCCGCCGACCCGCTCGGGCCGCGGCGGGTGCGCTGGGCGAGGCTGTGGGACGCGCGGGCCCGCGCGATGAGGAGCGGTTGGGGGCACCGCGTGTAGAGCATCCACGACACCCACAGTGCGCCGCTGACCAGCGCGATCCCGGCCACGGCGTCCAGGACGTAGTGGTTGGCGGTGGACAGGATCACCACGACGGTCGTCGCGGGATAAAGGGCTCCGAGCGCCTTGGCCCACGTCTGCGTCGCCAGCTTGACCAGGATGGCCCCGCACCAGAGCGACCATCCGGCGTGCATCGACGGCATCGCCGCGTACTGGTTGGTGAGGCTTCCCGAGGCGTCACTGGCGTACAGGCCGAGTGAGTGCAGCGCCGTCACCGGGTCGACGAAGCCCTCGCTGTGCAGGAACCTCGGCGGCGCCAGCGGGTACAGCCAGAATCCGATCAGCGCGACCCCGGTGGCCACCATGATCGACGTGCGGAGCCACCGGTAGTGCTGCGGCCGGTAGCGGTACAGCCAGATGACCACGGCGAGAGTCACGATGAAGTGGGCCGTGGCGTAGAAGACGTTGGCGGTGCGCGCCAGCCAGGGGACCGCCAGCAGCGTCTCGTTGAGGTAAAGCTCGATGTCCAGCCCGAGGGCGCGCTCTACGCTCAGGATCTGGTCGGCGTGCGCGAACGCCGGCCCCGTGCCGTCTTGAACCAGGACGATGCGCGTGAGCGTATACCCGGTGTAAAAGAGCACGACCAGCAGAAGCTCACGCCACACCGGAGGTGCTCTGAGCACCCGGCGCCGCACCGTCGCGGCAGGCTTTCGCTGCTCGCCCTGCCGGGCCTCGGCGGCCTGGCCTCGGCGGGCTGCTGGGGGGGCGGGTTGAGCCATGGTACCTATCTTTGCCGCACGGCCCCCTGACTGTGATCACCGCGGCGAATGGTCTTCATCTCAGACTTGAGTAGTACGACCCTGATGCGGTATCCGGACTTTCGGGGGAGAGATGTCGGGGTCGCATCCCCCTCCGCTCCTCCCCCGCGTGGAGCCACTGAAGTTGATCAGGAGTCAGCATAGGAGGCCCTGGGTAGGTTCGGACCGCCCCCCCGCGAAACGAACGGGGGACGAATGACCCGCCAGTGGGCGATACCTGGCATCGTGCTGGTCGGCGCCTGTGCGCTGGCCGTTTCCGGACTGATCTCCTGCCTCGGCGGAACGTCCGTGCGGCGCCCGGAGGCGACGACGGCCGCCGCGGCGGTGAGCCTGCCGCGCGCGACCGCCCGTCCACCGGACTGGAAGCCCTGCACCGGCCTCCCGGAACCGCCGCCGGGCGCCGAGACGCCACCGTCCGGGCTCCGCTGCGCGACCCTGAAGGTGCCCCTCGACCACGCCCGCCCCGCCGGCAAGAAGATCGACATCGCGCTGATCAAGGTGCCGGCCACCGACCGGGGTCACCGCGTCGGCTCGCTGCTGTTCAACTTCGGCGGCCCCGGCGGCGACGGCGTCGAGACGCTCGCCCAGGTCGCGGGCCAGTACGCCGAACTCGGCACCCGCTACGACCTCGTCGCGTTCGACCCCCGCGGAGTCGGACGCAGCACCCCCGTCACCTGCGTCGGCGACCGGCGCATGGACGAGATCGTCGCCCGGGACGACAGCCCCGACACGGCCGCCGAGGAGAAGGCGTACGCCGACGGACGCGCCGCCTACGTGAAAGGGTGCGCGACCCGCTCCGGCGGACTCCTGCCCCATGTCGGCACCCTCAACGCGGCCCGCGACATGGAACTGATCCGCGTCGCCCTCGGCGACAGGAGACTCCACTACTTCGGGATCTCCTACGGCACCTGGCTTGGCGGCGCCTACGCGCACCGGTTCCCCGACAAGGTCGGACGAGCCGTCCTCGACGCCGCCGTCGACACCCGCATCAGCGGCGTGGACCTCGCCCTCCAGCAGGCCGCCGCGTTCCAGCGCGCCCTCCGCGACTTCGGCGACGCCTGCGCACGCCTCGGCAGGAAGCACTGCCCGCTGGGCGCCGACGGCCCGTCCGTCGTGAAATCCATCGGGCGCATCCTGGACGGCCTCGACCGGAAACCCCTGCCCACGTCCGGCGGCCGCAGGCTCACACAGAGCCTCGGCACCTCCGGCGTGGCCGCGGCGCTCTACTCCCGCGACGCCTGGCCGTACCTCGCGCAGGGCCTCGTCGACGCGGTCAAGCGCCGCGACGGCTCGCTGCTGCTCATGCTCGCCGACGTCCAGAACGGCCGCGACGAGGACGGGACCTACACCAACCTGACCGCCGCCAACACCGCGATCACCTGCGCGGACGGCACCGGCCGGCACACCCCGTCCGACGTCCGGCGGCTCCTGCCGGCGTTCCGCAACGCCTCACCGGTCTTCGGGACGTCCATGGCGTGGGGCCTGCTGCAATGCACCGGCTGGCCGGTGCCGGGCGACGACGCGGCACGCGAGGTGTCCGCCCCGTCCGCCGCGCCCATCCTCGTCGTCGGCAACACCGGCGACCCGGCCACCCCCTACGCGTGGGCGCCCGCCCTGACCAGGGAACTGGGCGGCCGGGCGACGCTCCTCACCCTCGACGGGGAGGGCCACGGCGCCTACGACACCGGCGACCCGTGCGTCCGCAGGACCGTGAACGCCTACCTTCTGCTCGGGAAGGTGCCGGCCGCGGGCACGACCTGCGGCTAGGCGTCGCCGCCCGGTCCGGCGTCCACGACCTGCTCCACCTTCATCGGCTCCCGGAGGGCGGCGCCGACCGTGCAGTACCTCTCGTGCACCCGCGCGGCCACGGACTTCAGCACGTCCTCGGCCTTGTCGTCGCCCTCGGGCAGTTCGACGTCGTAGGTGACCGTGATCGTGCCCAGCGTGCTCGTCGCGACCTTGTCGGCCTGGACGGTCGCGGCGAGCCGCGCCATCCGGTGCCCGCGCTTGGCCGTCAGCGGCTCCACGGTGACCAGCTCGCAGCCGCCGAGCGCCGCCAGCAGCAGTTCCACCGGCGTGAAGACCCCCTCGGTGTCGTGATCCCCGATGGCGACCTTCGCGCCGCGGTCGTTGACGGCCTGGAAACCGTCCCCGGTGCGCTCCACCCTGACCTCGGCCATGGCATCCCCTTTGATCGTTCGGTCTCGCCCACGTGAACAGCGCGACCGGGCGCGCTCTTCCCGGCCCTCAGGACGTGCCCAGGCGCTCTTGTTCCTCCGCGACGATCTGGCGGGCGAGGGTCTGCTCGGAGATGTCGGTCGCGTCGGGCGTCTGCTCCGCCAGGTCGCTGCGCCGCGCGTACTGGTCGAACAGCCTGGTCTTGGTGTACAGGATCTTCAGCATCCGCTCGTCCACGCTGTCGGGCGTCAGCAGGCGGTGCACCTGGACGGTGCGCACCTGGCCCATCCGGTGGGCGCGGGCGATCGCCTGGGTCTCCATCGTCGGCTTCACCTGCGGCTCGCACAGGATGACGACCGACGCCGCCTGAAGGTTGAGCCCGACCCCGCCCGCCTGGATCTGGGCCAGCAGGACGGCGTGCCCGGGTGCGGCGGTGAACTCGTCCACCACCTCCTGGCGTCTCACCGGTGCCACGTCGCCCGAGATCGGGCCGTGCACCTCCGGGCCGAGTGCGTCGTCGACGGCGGCCAGCACGTCCCGGAAGTAGGAGAACACCACGACCTTCAGCTCGTTCGCCTCGGCCTCCGCGACCAGTTCCAGCAGCCGGTCGAGCTTGGCGGACCTCTTCGGGACGGCGTACGCGGCGCGGCGCATCGCCATGAAATTGCCGGCCGCCACCGCCCGCCGGTAGGCCGCCTGGTCCGCCGCGCTGAACTCCTCCAGCTCGTCCACGTGCACGACCTCGGGCAACTCCACGAGGACGTCCTCCTGGTTGCGGCGCAGGTAGACGGGGGCGACCGCCGACCGGAACGCCTGCGGACCGAGCACCGCCTCTCCCGGGCTGACCTGCTTCGCCAGCTCCGGCCGCAGATGCGCGACCAGACTGCGGAACTCCTCGACGCGGTTCTCCATCGGCGTGCCGGTGAGGAACAGCACCCGGTTCACCCGCCGGCACCACGACGCGACGGTCTTGGCGCGGCGCGTCTCGTGGTTCTTGGCGTAGTGGGCCTCGTCCACCACGAACATCGCCACGTCGACGTCGAGGGGAACGTCCAGCATGGGCAGTGTGGCGAAGGTCGTGACCCCGATGCCGCCGTCGGCGACGAACTTGGCCAGCGCCTCGTCCCGGCCGGGGCCGTGCAGCGGATGCGCGGGGATCGTGCTGCGCGCCTCGATCTCGCGCACCCAGTTGATCAGGACGCTCGCCGGGCACGCCACCACGAAGTGCGTCCCGCCCTCTGCCCGCAGATGGGCGATCGCCGCGATCGCCTGGATCGTCTTCCCGAGCCCCATCTCGTCGCCGATGATCACCCGTTCCTGGACGAGCGCGAACCGCGCCCCGAACGACTGGTAGCCGCGCAGCGAGACCCGCCGGCAGGCGTCGTCGAGCGGCTGCGCTTTGACCCGGGCGGCCAGATCACTCGGAACGAACCCTTCGGCGGCCTCCCGCCCGGGCTCCACGGAGGCCAGCTCCGCCAGGAGGGTCTGGTAGTCGGACGCGCGCAGCTCGAAGTCGATCCACGCCTCGTCCGCCGAGACGGCCGGCCGCAGCAGATCGACCGACGCCTGCGACATCAGCAGGCCGGTGTCCCGCGAGCCCTCCGCCTCCACGGCCTGGGCCAGCTCGCTCAGCGCATTCTCCGCACGCTCCCGCTTGGCCGGCCGGGCGAACAGCCTCCGCCACCACGACCCCGCCGGCCTCGCATCGTGTGCCAGGGGGCCGAGCCGCTCCGCCAGCCGCTCCGCCGCGGCGCGGGCGCGCGGAATGTCCGGCCCGGCGTTCACCAGCCGGTGCAGTGCGATGACAAGCGGCGTCGTCACGCCGTCCCGCCGCTCCAGGTCGACCCGTATCCCGGCCGACCGTTCCGCCGCCTCCGCCAGGCTGCCCGCCGCCGCATGCACCTGCGCCGCCGTCTGCGGCCCGATTCCCGGCACGAGCTGCAGCCGGTACCGGGTCGTCTCCAGGACGTCCGCGACGGTGGTGAACCCCGCCTTCTCCAGCGCGCCGACACGCAGCCGCCCGCCGGTGACGTCCTTCAGCCGCTCCACCGGGATCGACGCGAGCTTCTCCCGCGCCGCCTCCGCCCGCAACGGCGCCAGCGCCCGCTGCACCTCTCCGAGAGCCTGGTCATGATCGGCCAGCAGAACACGCGCGGCGCCCAGCAGGGAGTTGCCATCCCGCAGGACGTCCTTCGGGTCGTACGCCATCCCGCTCCTCAGCCACATCGCCCCGCACATCATGCCAGGACCCCGATACAGGGCCGCTTCCGGATTTGTCATTAGACGTATACGTCTATATCATCCATGGGTGCCCTTGGACGCGTCACGGAACAGCCTGGTGCTGCCGCTGCTCGGGCTTCTGGTCGAGCAGCCGTCGCATGCCTACGAACTCACCTCGCGCCTGCGCGAGCGATACGGCCATCTGCCGGTCACACGCAGCACGGTCACCTCGCTGCTGAAGGCGATGGAGACGTCGGGCCTGGTCGCCTCCCGCCGGCCCGAACGGGTCGGCAACCGCCCGCCGCGCACGGCGTATGAGCCGACCGAAGCGGGCATGGCCGATTTCCGGCGGAAGGTCGAGGCGGGCCTGCGCGAGGGCCAGGTCGCCTCCGTGGACTTCGTCATGGCCGTCGCCTACGCCGGTGCCCTCCCGGCCGATCATGCGGCGTCCATCCTGGACGCCCGCGCCGACCGCCTCGACGAGGAACTGGCCACCCTGCGGCGAACGGAGCGCCCCGACGGCGTGGCCGAAGCGCACATGCTCGAAGCCGCCTACTGGCGCACCATCGTGACCGCCGAGACCACCTGGATCAGGAGTCTGGCGTCGCGGATCCGCTCACACGACATCGACTGGCCGGACGTCCGGCCCGACGAAAGGAGGGCCGGACCGTGAAGTTCGGCATCTACCCGGGCGGCCGGGCGGCCACCGTCTGCTCGCACCCGCCCGACCCCGCCGCGATCGGTGACCTCGTGGACGACCTCGCCGGCGGCAACGCCTTCGTCGTCCGCGAGTACGTGCACTTCTTCGGCGACGCGACACCACCGGACGTCGTCACCTCACTCGGAGCGGACGACGAACTCGCCCGCCTCACGATGCCCGACGAGTGGTACGTCCAGGCGGGCCGTGAACTGGACCTCGTGGTGAGCTACATCCCCCAGGTCGCCGACCTTCCCGGATGGCTGGCCTTCCTCGACACCGTCATCGGCCGCTACGGCCACCTGGCGCGGTACCTGCAGGTGACGCTCGAACCCAACTTCCCCATCCCGCTCATCGACGGAAGCGCCCCGGGAGTCCTCGAAGCCCTGACCCTCGGCATCCCGCACGCACGCGCCGCGCTGGACCGACGCGGCCTCAGCGACGTGCGGGTCGGTTTCTCCGTCGCCGAACCACCGGAATGGCTGGGCGGCGACGACGAGTTCTGGCGGTACCTGTCCGCCGTGCCGCAGCAGGATTTCGCCGACCACGTCGACTACGTCGGCCTGGGCCTGTACCCGGACGCCTTCTCACCCGCCGCCCCGCGCGGTACACCGGGAGATGCCGCGTCCCTCACCGTCCACGCCCTGCACCACCTGCGAGAGCACTCGCTACCCCGTGCCCGCATCCCGGCCGGCACCCCGATCCACATCGCGGAGAACGGCACCCCGAGCGGGGAGCCGCGCACCGAGCAGGCGCAGTGCGACTCCCTGTCCAGCATGATCAATACGATCCTCGCCCTCCGCGAACCCCTGAACATCACCCAGTACGAATTGTTCAGCCTCCGGGACGCCGACAGCGGCTCGACCCAGCCCACCGGAACACTGGGGGTCGTCACCGACACCTACCGCCCCAAGCCCGCCTACACCCTCTACCGCGATCTCGTCCGCAGCGGTGTCCGGCCGCACACCACCGGAAGCCACTGACCGCACCGAGCCAAGTGCACCGGCGCGGCCACGTCGCTCATGCGCCTGCCGGCCGTCAGGCCGCGTAGGGCGCGGTGAGGGTCATGGGCGTGTTCGCCACGTCCAGTGCTTCTTCCGGGAAACGGGGGCCTGCGGTGTAGTAGCGGGCCCGGGTGCGGCCGACGGGGGTCAGGATCTCGGCGGTGACGAGGTCGCGGAGGTCGCGCTGGGCTTGCTGGAGGCTGAGACCTTCTGCGCGCTCGTAGCGGAGTCGGCGGACGCGTCCCGTCATGGCGACGTCATGCAGGGCCGTGACGGTGCGTTCATCTCGGCCGGTCTCCTCCGCGAACTCGGCCAGTGCTCTCCAGACCCCGGCGGCTCGGTCGAGGCGGCCTCGTACCGTCTGGGCCTGCTGGTGGTACGCGGTGAGGTTGAAGCGGATCCAGCTGGAGACGTCCTGGTCCGGGAGGTACCGCGCGCCGCGGCCGGCGAGTTCCCGGTAGTACTCCCAGGTGTTTCCCGGCCGGCCCAGCCACGCCTCGATGGAGGAGAACTCCGGGGCGAGGACGCCTTCCCGGGCGATCAACAGCGTCTGCAGGGAGCGGGACATCCGGCCGTTGCCGTCGGCCCAGGGGTGGATGGACACGAGGTGAAGGTGGGCCATCGCCGCGCGGATCAGGGGGTGGGTGCCGTTGTCGGAGTTGAGCCAGTCGATCAGTTCTTCGATGAGGGCCGGGACCTGGTCCGCGTCCGGCCCTGTGTATGCGGCGATGCTCGCGTCTCGGGGGTCGGTGACGTGGATGGGGCCGCGGCGCCACTGGCCGGCGGGCTTGCGCGAGGTATGCCGGTGTCCCTGGAGCATCCAGTGCAGGGCGTTGAGGAAGCTCTTGCCGTAAGAAAAGTCCTCGACGTCATGGAGGGTCTGGATGTAGGTCATCATCCGCTGGTAGGCGAGGGTTTCCTCGCGGTCCTCCTCGGAGACCTCGACATCGCGTTCGCCGTCCATCAGGTCTTCGACGTCGACCGTGGCGACCTTGAAGCCCTCGATGGAGTTGGAGGCCGCGACGGCGTCGGCGGTGAGGAACTTCCGCAATCCCTGCGTCCACTTCAACGGTGCGTTGCGCACCTGGTTCCGCAAGGCTTCACGCATCTGCTCGACTTCGCCGAGTACCCGCGTGTCCTCGGGAGTGAGCGCCGGGGTAGGGAAGAGCATGGCAGCGATGATAGTATGACCTAATCATTGCGTCTACCCGGAACCGCGGCCTCGCGCGGAACAAAGCTCGAACCAGGCGTGGGCGCGTTGACGATGTGCCGGGTCAACGCGCCCGCCGGTCCTAAATGTCGTAGTAGAGCTCGAATTCGTGGGGGTGGGGGCGGAGGCGGATGGGGTCGATCTCGAACTCGTTCTTCATCGTGATCCAGGTCTCGATGAGGTCCGGGGTGAAGACGCCGCCTTCGAGGAGGTAGTCGTGGTCGGCCTCCAGGGCCGCGAGGACCTCCGGCAGCGAGCCGGGGACCTGCGGGATGGCGCGGGCCTCCTCGGGCGGGAGTTCGTAGAGGTCCTTGTCGACCGGCTCCGGGGGCTCGATCTTGTTCTTGATGCCGTCCAGGCCGGCCATCAGCATCGCGGAAAAGGCCAGATAGGGGTTGCAGGACGGGTCCGGGACGCGGAACTCGACGCGCTTGGCCTTCGGGTTCGAGCCGGTGATCGGGATGCGGATGCAGGCGGAGCGGTTGCGCTGGGAGTAGACCAGGTTGACCGGGGCCTCATAGCCGGGGACGAGGCGGTGGTAGCTGTTGACCGTCGGGTTCGTGAACGCCAGCAGGGACGGGGCGTGCTTGAGCAGGCCGCCGATGTAGTAGCGGGCGTTGTCGGACAGGCCCGCGTAGCCGACCTCGTCGTAGAACAGCGGTGAGCCGTCCTTCCAGAGGGACTGGTGGCAGTGCATGCCCGAGCCGTTGTCGCCGAAGATCGGCTTCGGCATGAAGGTGACGGTCTTGCCGGCGTCGCGCGCGACGTTCTTGACGATGTACTTGTAGAGGAGCAGCTGGTCGGCCGTCTTCAGCAGGGTGTCGAAGCGGAAGTCGATCTCGGCCTGGCCGGCGGTGCCGACCTCGTGGTGCTGCATCTCGACATGGATGCCGACGTCGAGGAGCTGCGCGACCATCTCCGAGCGCAGGTCGGTGTAGTGGTCCATCGGCGGGACGGGGAAGTAGCCGCCCTTGTAGGGGGGCTTGGCGCCGAGGTTGCCGCCGGGCTCCTCGCGGCCGGTGTTCCAGGCGCCCTCGACCGAGTCGAGGTAGTAGTAGCCGGCGTTCTGCTTCGTCTCGAACCGGACGTCGTCGAAGATGTAGAACTCGGCCTCGGGGCCGAAGTAGCACGTGTCGGCGATGCCGGTGCCGCGCAGGTAGTCCTGCGCCTTCTTGGCCACGTTGCGCGGGTCGCGGCTGTAGGGCTCGCCGGTCAGCGGGTCGTGGACGAAGAAGTTCAGGTTCAGGGTCTTGTGCCGGCGGAACGGGTCGACGACGGCGGTGGACGGGTCCGGGAGCAGGAGCATGTCCGACTCGTGGATCTCCTGGAAACCGCGGACCGACGAGCCGTCGAACATCAGCCCCTCGGTGAAGACGCTCTCGCCGAAGCTCTCGACGGGGAACGTGAAGTGCTGCATCTTGCCCGGCAGGTCCACGAACCGGCAGTCGACGAATCGCACACCTTCGTTCCTGATGTAGCTCAGGACCTCTTCGGCGCTGCTGAACATCCAGCCTCCTTGGGGCGCTACTTGGCTTCCGGCAGGCTACGGCGGCGCCGTTTCCCGGCCGTGTCTCATATGTTTCCGCTGTGTTACGCGTCACGCCGTGGCTCCGGGAGCCGGGTCCGGACCCGCGAGGGGACGGGATAGCTTAGAGGGCATGAGCAGTGGCAAGGCGAAGGCCGGCGGGCCGCGGTGGACGCAGACGTGGCTGAGCGGGGCGCGTTCGGCCGGCGCCGATCTCGGTGAGCCCGGTGCGAGGCTCGGCCTCCCGGAGAAGGGCAGCGGCGCCGTCGCGTCCTACGGCCGGAGGCTCGTCGCGCTGTTCGTCGACTGGGGGCTGTCGATGCTGGTGGCGAGCCTGCTGGCGCGTTCGTTCGGGTGGGACCCGTCGCAGCGCAGCATGTGGACTCTGGTCATCTTCGGGATCCAGGTGTGGCTGCTGACGGCGCTGCTCGGCACGACGATCGGCAAGCGGCTGTGCGGCATCCACGTCGCCCGCCTGGACGGACGACCCGTCGGGCTCGGCTGGGCACTGGCCAGGACGCTGCTACTGGTGCTGGTCGTTCCCGCGCTGATCTGGGACCGGGACTACCGGGGCCTGCACGACCGAGCGAGCAACACGGTCGTCGTCAACATCTGAGCCGTGAACGAGGAAAGCGCCCCGGCCGGGGCGCTTTCTCATCGCATCTTGGGCTTGGGGCCCTTGGGCATCTTCGCGCCCTTGGGAATCGGGCCCTTCGGCATCTGCATCGACCGGGGGAGTGCCTGGAGCCGGTCGTTCAGCTCGCTCACCTGCCCCTTGTTCAGGTTGCGGGGCAGCTTCATCAGATGGCGCTGCAGCTTGTCCACCGGGATCTGGCCCTCGTCGTCCCCGACCTGCACGTCGTAGATCGGCACCTGCTGGGCGGCGCGGGACAGGCGCCTCTTCTCTGCGCCGAGCAGCGGCCCGACGCGGTTGCGGGCCCCCTCCGACACCAGCACCACCCCGGGACGGCCGACCGCGCGGTGCACCATGTCGAGGTTGCGGTTGCCGGCGACCGCCTCGGTGACCGTCCAGTTGCCGCGCATGTTCTTCAGGATCGCGGCGGCGGCGCCCGGCTGCCCGGCGATCACCTTGTACTGGGCGCGCTGCGCGAGCTGACCGAACACGATCATGCCGACGGCCAGGGCGGCCATGACGCCCATCGGGATGAAGAACCACAGCTGGCCGACGATCCACCCGATGAGGATGACGACGACCAGCGCGCCGATCGCCGAGGCGAACACGATCGGCAGGGCCTTCGGGTCGGCCTGGCGGAGCACCTGGGCGACCATGCGGATCTGCTTGAGGCGGCCCGGACGCTCCTGCGCCCCGTCCGTGGGCTTCTTCGACATGTGCCCAAGGATAGTCGTGTCGCGACGTTCGCGCGTTCAGCCCTCCCGCGCCTCGATCGCCTGCTTGTACAGACGGCCGGCGCGGTAGCTGGAACGGACCAGCGGCCCCGACATGACGCCCGCGAAGCCGATCTCCTCGGCCTCGGCCGACAGCTCGACGAACTCCTCCGGCTTCACCCACCGCTCCACCGGGTGGTGGCGGGCGCTCGGCCGCAGATACTGGGTGATCGTGATCAGTTCGCAGCCGGCGGCGTGCAGGTCGCGCAGGGCCTGCGAGACCTCCTCGCGGGTCTCGCCCATGCCGAGGATCAGGTTGGACTTGGTGACCAGGCCGTCCTCCCGCGCCATCGAGAGGACGTCGAGGGAACGGTCGTAGCGGAACCCGGGCCGGATCCGCTTGAAGATCCGCGGGACGGTCTCCACGTTGTGCGCCAGGACCTCCGGGCGGGACGAGAAGACCTCGGCGAGCTGCTCGGGGACGGCGTTGAAGTCGGGGATCAGCAGTTCGACGCCGCAGCCGGGGATCGCCGCGTGGATCTGCCGGACGGTCTCGGCGTACAGCCAGGCGCCGCCGTCCTCGAGGTCGTCGCGGGCGACGCCGGTGACGGTGGCGTACTTCAGGCCCATCGTGGCCACGGACTCGGCGACGCGGCGCGGCTCGTCCCGGTCGAGCGCGGAGGGCTTCCCGGTGTCGATCTGGCAGAAGTCGCAGCGCCGGGTGCACTGGTCGCCGCCGATCAGGAACGTGGCCTCCCGGTCCTCCCAGCATTCGTAGATGTTGGGGCAGCCTGCCTCCTGGCACACGGTGTGCAGGCCCTCGGACTTCACCAGGCCGCTGAGCTCGCGGTACTGCGGGCCCATCTTCAGCCGGGTCTTGATCCATTCGGGCTTGCGCTCGATCGGGGTCTCGCTGTTGCGTGCCTCGATGCGCAGGAGTTTGCGTCCGTCAGGTGTCACCGTCGTCACGGGACCCAGCGTACGTCGCGATCTACGGTGGCGGCACACCGGCCGCCGCCGGGGCCGGGTCGGCGGGGCGGGGCTCAAAGGCGTATCGGAGCGATCTCGAACGTATGACAGTACCCCGTTCACCTCGCGGATTCGCGTGTTTCCCCCATGTCCAACAGTGGATCTCTCTAGGGTGACTCCCTGTCGTCACGCAACAGCGTTAGCAGGAGGGCCGCAGTGGGTCTGGCAATGTCGTACCTCAGGGTGCCGCCGGTGCTGGAGGGGGAGCCGGATCCCGGCCGGACCGCCCGCCACATCTTCGGTGCCGCCGACTGGCGCCGGCGCGGCGCGGCGGAACTGTTCGATCTCGGCTGGGCGTGGCAGGCGATGCACTACCTCGTCACCGGCGACCCGTGGGACGGGCGGCAGCCCGAGGCCGACCTCGTGTGCGGCGGGCGGCTGCTCACCGAGGACGGAGCCGACGAACTGGGCATGGACGTGATCTACCTCGCCCCCGAACGGGTCAAGCCGGCCGCCGACCACCTGTCCGCGACGCCGTTCGCGAAGGTCGCCGGACGGTACGACCCGGCGGCGATGGGCAAGGCCGGGGTCCAGGACGCCGGCAGGCTCGACGCCGCCGCCCGCGACAAGCTCTTCAAGCCCGCCTACAAGGGGCTGGGGGAGTTCTTCACGGCCGCCGCCGCAGAAGGGCAGGCCGTCTACAAGGTGATGACCCCCGAGGGCTGACCCCGAGGGCTGACCCCGAGGGCCGGCCCCCTGCGGCCCTTCAGGCTCCCAGTTGTGCCGTGGTGCGGTGGAGCGTTTCCGCCGCGCCGAGCGCCGCGGACAGGCACCGCTCGACCATCGGGACGACCTCGGCGACCGGGACGTCCCGGCCGAGCTCGCGGCTGAGGCTGGTCGACCCCACGTCCCGGATCCCGCAGGGGACGATCTTGTCGAACCAGCCCATGTCGTTGTCGCAGTTGAGCATGAACCCGTGCATCGTCACGCCACGCGCCACCCGGATCCCGATGGAGCCGATCTTGCGGTTCGGGGCACCGGGCACCCAAAGGCCGCTGGCCCCCTCGACGGTGGCGGTCTCCAGGCCGAGTTCGACGCAGACGTCCATCATCATCCGCTCCAGCAGCCGCACGTACCCGACGACGTCCTTCGGATCGGGCAGCCGGACGATCGGGTAGCCGGTGAGCTGCCCCGGCCCATGCCACGTGATCTTGCCGCCGCGGTCGACGTCGATGACCGGGGCGCCCGGGTCGCCGAAGGGGCGGTCGAGCGGCTCGGTGCGCTTGCCCGCCGTGTAGACCGGCTGATGCTCCAGCAGCAGGACGGTGTCGGGGATCGCGTCGTCCACCCGCAGCGCGTGGGTGCGCTTCTGCAACTCCCATCCGTCCGGATAGGGGACGGCCGCCGTGCCGAACCCCGCGTGCACCACCACCAGCTCGCGTACGTCCACATCGCTCACACGAGCAAGCTTAAGCCTTCGCGGCGCGCGGTCCTCGGACGGCGGCGCGTCTTCAGAGGGCGGCGAGCAGGCGGGGCTCCAGCCGGGACTCCTTCGCCGTCCCCGGCCCGTCGGGCTCGACGCGGTAGGCGCCGGCCTCACGCCGGTACGACACGGCCTGGACGAACTCGGTGCCCACGTAGTGCAGGCCCACCGACTCGTCGGCCGCGTAGCCGCCGGGCACGGTCCCCTCGCCGACGAGCTGCTGCAGCAGCGGACGCCGCTGCGGGTCGCTGTCGTAGTGCACGCCGCACGAGAACGGCAGGAAGCCCAGGCCGTCGGTGAGCGGGCGGAGCTGCGGCCCGAACGAGTCGGTGTTGCCGCCGACGTGCCAGCACAGCGCGCCCGCGCTCTGCCCGGACAGGACCACGCCCTCCTGCCACGCCTCCCGCAGGATCTCGTCCAGGCCGTGCAGGCGCCACAGGGCCAGCAGGTTCGCGACGCTGCCGCCGCTCACGTAGACGAGGTCCTGGGTGAGCAGGTGCGCCCGGACGTCGGCGACGTTCGGCATCGGGAACAGCGCCAGATGGCTGACCTCCGCGTCCATCGACGAGAACGCCGTGTAGAAGCGCGCGATGTACTCGGCGCCGTCACCGACGGCCGTCGTGATGACGCAGACCCTCGGCCGGTCCTGCCCGGTCAGGTCGAACGCGTAGCGCAGCAGCGGGCTCGGTTCGAGCCCCTCCCGGCCGTCCGGCACGAACGTGCCCCCGCCGATCGCGAGGATGTGCGGCTGTCCGTCGGTGCTCATTCACCCTCCTCTGGGCCAAGCTGTCTCAATGTCACCGTATGGCTACCGAACGGGATCGGCCGGGACTTTGACGATTCTTGGGACTCACAGGACGGCGCGCAGAGCGGAGTCGAGGTCCTGGTGCGCGAACCGGAACCCCGCCTCCTCCAGCCGCCGCGGCAGGACCCGCTGGCTGACCAGCGGCCCCTCGTCGGCGAACTCGCGCAGCGCCGCCCGCAGCGCGAACGCCGGGACGGCCAGCCGCGCCGGCCGGTGCAGGAGACGGCCGAGCGTCCTCGTGTAGGTCTCGTTGGTCACCGGGGTCGGCGCGGTCAGGTTGACCGGCCCGGCGATCTCATGGTCGATGAGGAACCGCAGTGCCGCGATCTGGTCGGCCATGGAGATCCAGCTCATCCACTGCCCGCCGCCGCCGAGCCTGCCGCCCAGCCCGAACCGGAACAGCGGCAGCGTGCGGCCCAGCATCCCGCCCTCGCGGGTGAGGAGCACGCCCGTGCGCGGGTGGACGACCCGGACGCCGGCCTCCTTCGCGGGCGTGGCGGCGGCCTCCCAGTCGCGGACGAGGCCGGCCAGGAAGCCGCGCCCCGCGGGGTCCTTCTCGTCGACCTCCCGCCCGCCGGTGTCGCCGTAGAACCCGATCGCGGACCCGCAGACCAGCACCGGCGGCCGCGGGCCGGCCGCCGCGATCGCCTCCGCGATCGTCCGGGTGCCGACCACGCGGCTGTCTCTGATCTTGCGCTTGTACGCCTTCGTCCACGGCCGGTCGCCGATCCCGGCGCCCGCGAGGTGCACCACGGCGTCCGTGCCGTCCAGCGCGGCCGCCTCGACGCACCCGTCGGCGGGGGACCAGCGCGCCTCGTCGGATCTGGACGGTTCTCGCCGGATCAGCCGGACGACGTCGTGGCCGTCCTCCCGCAGCGACTGCACCAGTGCCGAGCCGATGAGGCCCGACGAGCCCGTGACGGTGACCCTCATGCCCTCCACCCTAAGCGGACGGCGCCACCGAAGGCTGAGACTCCCAACCGGTCCCGGGTTTCCACGGATCACATGCGCGGGACCCGCCGGCCGGTGGCGCGGCGGGGTCCCGGATCGTCGGGCGGACCGAGGTCCGCGGGAAACGGTCAGAGGCCGAGGTCGGCCTCGAAGTTGCCCTCCTCCAGGCGGTGCTTGATCGTGGCGAGGAAGCGGGCGGCGTCCGCGCCGTCGATCAGCCGGTGGTCGTAGGTCAGCGCCAGGTAGACCATCGAGCGCACCGCGATGACCTCGCCCAGGTCCGGGTCGTCGATGACGGCGGGACGCTTGACGACGGCGCCGGTGCCGAGCATGCCGACCTGCGGCTGGTTGAGGATCGGGGTGTCGAACAGCGCACCACGGCTGCCGGTGTTGGTCAGCGTGAACGTGCCGCCGGCCAGCTCGTCCGGGCTCACCTTGCCGGCGCGGGTGCGCTCGGCGAGGTCGGCGATCCGCTGCGCGAGACCGCCCAGGTTGAGCTGGCCCGCGTTGTGCACGACCGGGACCATCAGGCCGCGCTCCGGCACGTCCACGGCGATGCTGAGGTTCTCCACGTCGTGGTAGGTGACCTCGTTGGTCTCACCGTTGATGAGCGCGTTCATCTTCGGGTGCGCCTTGAGCGCCTCGACCGTCGCCATCGCGAAGAACGGCAGGAACGACAGCTTGACGCCCTCGCGGGCCTGGAAGTCGGCCTTCGCCTGCTCCCGCAGCCGCGCGATCTTGGTGATGTCCACCTCGACGACGGTGGTGAGCTGCGCGGAGACCTGCAGCGACTCCACCATGCGGCGCGCGATCGTCTGGCGCATGCGCGACATTTTTTCGGTGCGTCCGCGCAGCGCGAGCTGCTCGGCGGGGGCGCCGGCGGGTGCCGGTGCGGCGTGCCGGCCGGCGGGGGCCTGCGGAGCCGGGGCCGGGGCCGGGGCCGGGGGCGCCTCCCGGGCCGCCTCCTGGGCGGCGCGGGCCGCCTCCAGGACGTCCTGCTTGCGGATGCGCCCGCCGACGCCGGTGCCCTTGACCGTGGACAGGTCCACGCCGTGCTCGGCGGCGAGCTTGCGCACCAGCGGTGTGACGTACGGGCCCTCACCGGCCGGCGCCTCGGCCGGAGCGGGCGCGGACGGCTGCTGCGCCTGGGCCTGCTGCGGCGCGGCCGGCGGGGGGGCCTGCTGGGCCGGGGCGGGCGCCGGGGTCGGCGGTGCGGGCGGCTGCTCCTGCGCGGGCGGCGGCCAGGCGGCGGGCGGCGGGGCCTGCTGCGGCTCCGGTTCCGGGGCCGGCGCCGGGGGCTGGGCTGCCGGGGCCTGGGCGGCCGGGGCCTCCTGCTCCCCGGCGGCGGGGGCGCCGCCGCCGGACGGCGCCTCGCCCTCGTCCCCGATGACGGCCAGTTCGGCGCCGACCTCGACGGTCTCGTCCTCGGCGACGGTGATGCTGGTCAGGACGCCCGAGGCGGGCGACGGGATCTCGGTGTCGACCTTGTCGGTCGACACTTCCAGAAGCGGCTCGTCGGTCTCGACGCGCTCGCCCTCCTTCTTGAGCCAGCGGGTGACGGTGCCCTCGGTGACGCTCTCGCCGAGCTGGGGCATGGTGACGGAGACCGGCATGTCTCAGCGACTCCTTCGGAATACTTGTGCGGCGTTCAGCCGTGCACGTGCAGTGGTTTGCCGGCGAGGGCGAGATGAGCCTCGCCGACCGCCTCGGACTGGGTCGGGTGGGGATGGATCAGCTGGGCGACCTCGCCCGGCAGGGCCTCCCAGTTGTAGATGAGCTGGCCCTCCGCGATGAGCTCGCCGACGCGGGCGCCGACCATGTGGAGACCGAGGACGGGACCGTCCACGGCCGCGATCACCTTCACCTCGCCCTGCGTCCCCAGGATCTTGCTCTTGGGGTTGCCCGCGAGGTCGTAGGTGACCTCCTTGATCTCGTACCCGCGCTCCCTGGCCACGGCGGTGGTGATGCCGACCGAGGCCACCTCGGGGGCGGAGTAGGTGATGCGGGGGACGCCGTCGTAGTCGATCGGCGGCGGGGTGAGGCCCGAGAGCCGCTCGGCGACGAGGATTCCCTCGGCGAAGCCGACATGGGCGAGCTGCGGCGTCGGGATCAGGTCCCCGACCGCCGAGATCGTGGGGACGTTCGTCCGGCAGTACTCGTCGACCTTGACGAACCCGCGCTCGGTCTCGACGCCGGCCTCGGCCAGGCCGATCCCTTCGGAGACCGGGGCGCGTCCCACCGCGACCAGCAGCAGTTCGGCGTCGACCGTCTTGCCGCCTTCGAGGGTGACGGCGATTCCGCCCTGCGTCGTCTTGGCGCTCTCGAAGCGGGTGCCGACCTCGAACTTGATGCCGCGCTTGCGGAACGCGCGCTCCAGCCGCTTGGAGCTGGACTCCTCCTCCAGCGGCAGCAGGTGCGGGAGGGCCTCCACGATGGTGACCTCTGCGCCGAACGAGCGCCAGACGCTGGCGAACTCGACGCCGATCACGCCGCCGCCGAGGATGACGACCGAGCCCGGGACGCGGTCGAGCCGCAGCGCGTGGTCGCTGGAGATGATCCGCTCGCCGTCGAACTCCAGGCCGGGCAGCGTCTTCGGCTCCGATCCGGTGCCGAGCACGAGGTGCCGTCCCTCGATCATCCGGACCTGCCCGCCGGCGGTGGTGACCTCGACCGTGGTCGGGCCGGTGAGCCGCCCGGCACCGTGCACGACCTCGATGCCCCGGGACTTGATCAGCCCGGTGAGGCCCTTCACGGTCGTCGTGACGACCTTGTCCTTGTAGGCGTTCACACCGGCGACGTCGATGCCCTCGAACGTGGTCCTCACGCCGATCGACGACGCTTCGCGGGACTGGTCCGCCACCTCCGCCGCGTGCAGCAGCGCCTTGGTGGGGATGCAGCCGCGGTTGAGGCACGTCCCGCCGAGGGACTCGTCCCGCTCGATGAGCGCGACGGACTTGCCGAGCTCGGCGGCGCGCAACGCACACGCGTAACCGCCGCTGCCGGCACCTAGGACGACGATGTCGAAGGGGCCGCTGTTGGCCACTGGTCGCTCCCTTTCCCCGGTTGTGGCGCCCGCGTGGTCCGGGGCGCCCTGGGCGGGGCGGGGCGCACCGGGTTCCGGGCCCCCACCGCCACGAGAAAATCTATTCTGTTCTCCACCCGGAAAGCGGGCGGACCCCCTACAGAATTCCCGCGGCGACGTCCTCGGCGATCTGGACGAGCGTCCGGGCCGCGGCGCCCGTGCCGCCCTTCGGGGTGTAGCCGTAGGGCTCGCCCTTGTTGAACGACGGTCCGGCGATGTCGAGGTGGGCCCACTTGACGCCGTCCGGGACGAACTCCTTGAGGAAAATCCCGGCGACGAGCATGCCGCCCCACCGCTCTCCGCTGATGTTGGCGATGTCGGCGACGGCCGAGTCGAGGCCCTTGCGCAGCTCCGCCGGAAGGGGCATGCCCCAGGACGGTTCCCCGGCGCGCTCGGCCGCCGCGACCACCTTCTCACGGACGTCGTCGTCGTTGGCCATGACCCCGGTGGTCCGGGTGCCGAGCGCGACGAGCTGCGCGCCGGTCAGCGTGGCCACGTCCACGATCAGGTCGGGGGAGTCCTCGCCCGCGCGGACGAGGGCGTCGGCGAGGACGAGGCGGCCCTCGGCGTCGGTGTTGAGGACCTCGACGGTCTGGCCGCCGTAGATGCGCAGCACGTCGGACGGGCGCTGGGCGGTGCCGCTCGGCATGTTCTCCGCGATGGCCAGGTAGCCGACCACGTTGACCCGGGGGCCGAGCGCGGCGATGGCGGACAGCGCGCCGAGCACCGCTGCCGCGCCGCCCATGTCGGACTTCATCCAGTCCATGGCCTCGGCGGGCTTGAGGGACAGGCCGCCGGAGTCGAACGTGATGCCCTTGCCGACCAGGGCGAGGGTCTTGGACGCCTCAGGGTGCGTGTAGGAGAGGCGGACGAGCCGCGGCGGGTTGACCGAGCCCTGCCCGACGCCCGCGATGCCGCCGTAGCCGCCTTCGACGAGGCCCTTCTCGTCCAGCACCTCGATGGAGAGCCCGGTCTCGCCGGCGACCCGCTCGGCCTCGCCGGCGAGGTCCTCGGGGGACAGGTGGGACGGCGGGGTGTTGACCAGGTCGCGGACCAGCGTGACCGAGGCGGCGAGGGTCCGCGCGCGTTCCACGGCCGCCTCGGCGCCGCCGGGTGCCGCGGAGGAGACCAGCAGGATCTCCTCGACCGGGCTCTTGTGCTGGTCACCGGTGCGGTAGGAGTCGAAGGAGTAGGCGCCGAGCAGCGCGCCCAGCGCGACGGCCTCGACGTCCTCGGCGGATCCCCCGGCGGACAGGCCGGGCAGCGCGACGGCGACCCTGGCGGTGCCGGCGAGGGAGCGGACGGCGGCGCCGGCGGCGCGGCGCACGTTCTCGGCGGACGGCGTCTCGCCCAGCCCGGCGGCGACGATGACCTTGGCGGTGACGGCGCCTAGCGCGGGCAGCTTGGTGATCTCGCCGGCCTTGCCGGTGGCGCCCAGCGCGCCCAGCGCCTCCGTGAGCCGCCCGTCCAGCGCGCGGTCGAGGTCCTCGGCGCCGGCGGCCGGCACCGGGCCCGCCTCGGCTGGTGCGACGCCGACCACGATCGCGTCGACGTCGATGCTGGCCAGGGCTGCGCTGTCAAGGCTGATGCTCGTCACGTAGCACGATGTTAGTCGTCCCGGTGACCGGTTTCGTCCTTTTGGATCAAGCATTGCCCGTCCCGGCGAGTCATCCGCCCGGCGGCACGGCAGCGAGAACGATCAAGGCGGCGGTGCCGGCGATCTCGACCAGGGCGCCCAGGACGTCGCCGGTCACACCGCCCAGACGGCGCACGGCGTGGCGGAGCACGAGCAGGGCGGCGGCCAGCGCGGCGGCCACCGCCGCGACGGCGTGGAGCGCGCCGCCGAGGCCCCCGGCGGCCGTCCCGGCGGCCGCGGCGGCGGCCAGGACGGCGGCCGTGGCGGCCGACGCGGCGCGGACGGGGACCGTGCCCGCGACCAGTGCGCCGAGGCCGCCGGGGCGGGCGGCGGGGACACCGGCGCGGCAGGCCCAGGGGAGCGCCAGCCGGCCGGCGGCCGCCGCGACCAGCGCCGCGACGGCGGGATGCGGGGCCGCGGCCAGGGCGGTGACCTGGATCAGCAGGGTCAGCAGGAGGGTGACGACGCCGAACGGGCCGATGTCGGACCGCTTCATGACCGCCAAGGCGCCGGCGGCTGGACGCCCGCTGCCAAGACCGTCCGCGAGGTCGGCCAGGCCGTCCAGGTGCAGGGCCCGGGTGACCGCCGCCGTGGCGGCCACCGCGAGGGCCGCCGCCAGGAGACCGGGCAGACCGAGCAGGCCGCCCGCCAGCAGGACCAGCGCGGCGGCGCCGCCGGTGATCAGGCCGGCCGCCGGGGCGAGCAGCATGGCCGTCCGGGCGGCGCCCCGGTCGACCCGGTCCGTCCCGAGCGGGACGACCGTGAGCAGCGTGACGGCCAGCCGCAGACCGGCGATCATCCGAGCTCCGTGACGCGGCCCGCCACGACCAGCGCCGTCTCCTCGGACTCGGCCGCCAGCCGCTGGTTGAGCCGGCCGAGCACGTCGCGGAACGCCCGCCCGGACGGCGTCGCCGGCACCAGCGACAGGCCGACCTCGTCGCTCACGGCGACCACGCGCGCCCGTGTGCCGCGCCACGCCGTGACCAGATCGTCCAGAGACGGCTGTGCCAGGGCCGGGTCGTCCCATGCGGCGGCCTCGTCCATGGCGGCGGCGAGCCAGGTGCCGATGCCGTCCACCAGTACCGCGCCCGTTTCGGATTCCAGGACGTCCACCAGGTCCGTCGTTTCGGCCGTGCGCCACCATGCCGGGCGGCGAAGCCGGTGGGCGGCGACGCGCTCCCTCCATTCCGGGTCGCCGTCGCCGGCCGGCCCGGTCGCGGCGTAGAGGACGTCCGGGCAGGCGGCCAGACGCAGTTCCGCCTCGGCGGACTTGCCCGACCGTGCCCCGCCGAGAAGAAGGGTCCGATGCGGGCCGTGCCGGGGACGGCTCCAGAAGTCCATGCGGCGTTCCAGTTCGGCGGGCGACGAGATGCGGTGGTCCACGTGCATCGCCACCACCTCCGTCATGGGCGTCACCGCCCCCGTGCGGCGAAGGCGGCCGAGGTGTTCCGGGGAACCGGCCAGGTCCAGCAGGACGGCGTCGTACTCCGCGCCGGCGGCGGGCTCCGGCTTTGCCCCGGGGCCGGCCGCCACCAGCACCCGATGCCCGTGCGGGGCGCGCACCTCGTAGCCGCCGGGCACGTCCGTCCGGGGCCAGGACTGCAGCGGGACGCCGTCGATGACGACATCGGCCGGCTCGTGCCGGACACCTGCGGCGCGGAGCCGGCTGCAGGACGCGCAGCGGCACCCCTGCGCGGGCCAGCCCTCCGGGGCGGCGATGCCGCGAAGCTCGATGTTCATCTTGCCCGGAACTCTACGATTACGCTCGCCTGGAAGGATTACGCCGTCCCCCCGTCAGGAGGCCCCGTGGGCAACCCCCCGAACGCACCATGGCCGGGTTCGCCGGGCCCCGGTGCCCAACCGCCCTACGGCCCGCCCCCCGGCCCGCCGCCGGGCGGCTCCGGCTGGCAGCCCGGCCCGCCCGGCCCGTTCGGGCCGCCGCCGCCTCACCGGGGCAAGGGCGGTGCCGCCGGTCTGGTGATCGCGCTGACCGCGGGCGGCCTGGTCCTGTTGCTGGCCGCGGCGGTGGTCTTCTTCGTGGTCGTCCGGGGCGACGACGGCGGTGGCGGCGGTGGCGGCGGCGACGTCGAACTGACGGTCGGGAAGATCGCCGGTGGTGCGGAGGCCACGCCCCTCCCCGACGGCGGCCTGGCCATGGCGCGGCCGGGCGTCGAATCGCCCGTCGTCGAGGTCTACGAGGACTTCGCCTGCCCGCACTGCGGCGATTTCGACCGCAAGAACGACCCCATGCTCAAGGAACTGGCGGTCTCCGGGCAGGCCAAGGTCGTGTTCCGCCCGATGGTCGTCTTCAGCGAGGGCAACCAGCCGGCGTACGGCAACTCCCTCCGGGCGGCGTCCGCGCTGCGTTGTGTCGGCGACGGAGCACGCTGGCTCTCCTACCAGGACGCCCTGTACGCCCACCAGCCGGCGACCCTCAACTCCCCGGGGTACTCCACGGAGGACCTGCTCGTCTGGGCCGGGGACCTCGTGGCCGCCGACGACGGCTTCGCGTCGTGCGTCAAGGAGCAGCGCTACGCCGAGAGCGTGAAGACGGTCAGCCAGGGCTACATATCGGGCGGCGTCCGGGGCACGCCCAGTGTGCAGGTGAACGGCCGCACGCTCGGCTCGTCCGACATCGAGAGCCCGGAAGCGATGCGCCGCGCCATCGAGGCCGCATCCTGAGGGGCGCGACGCGGCTAGTCTCAGCGCGACGAGGGAGGTCGAACGCGATGGCGTGGAGCTGGCGTTTGGAGAAGGCCGACGGGCACACGGTCGGCATGTCGGAAGAGACCTTCTCCACCCAGGCGGACGCGGAGAGCTGGCTGGGGGAGAACTGGCGGGGGCTGCGCTCCGGCGAGGTCGACAAGGTGGCGTTGCTGGACGGCGAGTCTCTGGTCTACGAGATGAGCCTGCACGAACCGGAGTGAGACGGGGACACGCGGACGGGCCGCGGGGCTGAGGCTCCGCGGCCCTTCGCGCTGGTGTCCGGGCGGGCCGGTCAGGGGCGCCGGCTGGGGCTGGCGGTCTTGCCCGGGTCGCGGATGACGACCGGGTCGATGATGTCGTCGATCCGCTTCATCACCTCGTCGTCCAGCTGCACCCCGGCGGCCTTCACGTTGTCGGCGACCTGTTCCGGGCGGCTCGCGCCCACGATCGCCGCCGCCACGTTCGCGTTCTGCAGCGTCCAGGCGATGGCGAGCTGCGCCATCGACAGCCCGAGATCGGCCGCGATCGGCTCCAGGTCCTGGACGCGGGTCAGCAGGTCGTCGTTCAGGTAGCGCCTGATCATGTCGGCGCCGCCCTTGTCGTCGGTGGCGCGCGACCCCTCGGGCAGCGGCCCGCCCGGCTTGTACTTGCCGGTGAGGACGCCCTGGGCGATCGGCGACCAGACGATCTGGCCGATGCCCTCCCGCTCGCACAGCGGAACGATCTCCTCCTCGATGACCCGCCACAGCATCGAGTACTGCGGCTGGCTGGAGACGATCCGGTCGAAGCCCATCTCGTCGGCGATCTTGAGGGCGCTCTCGATCTGGTCGGCGCGCCACTCCGACACCCCGACGTAGAGGACCTTGCCCTGGCGGACGAGGTCGTCGAACGCCCGCAGCGTCTCCTCCAGCGGCGACTCGTAGTCGAAGCGGTGGGCCTGGTAGAGGTCCACGTAGTCGGTCCCGAGACGGCGCAGGGAACCGTTGATCGACTCCATGATGTGCTTGCGGGACAGGCCCCGGTCGTTCATGCCGGGGCCGGTGGGCCAGTAGACCTTGGTGAAGATCTCCAGCCCCTCGCGGCGCTGCCCCTTGAGCGCGCGCCCGAGGACCTCCTCGGCGCGCGTGCCGGCGTAGACGTCCGCGGTGTCGAAGGTGGTGATCCCCTCGTCGAGGGCCGCACGCACGCACGCGCGCGCCGCGTCCTCCTCGACCTGGGAGCCGTGGGTGAGCCAGTTGCCGTACGCGATCTCGCTGATCTTCAGACCGCTCCGGCCCAGGTTTCGGAACTCCATGACCCAGACCCTAGCCCGCCGTTGACCGGGAATCCCATGACGGAAACCGCACACGTGACAGACCCGGGGGGCGGTTCCGGACGGGGACGGGCCGTCCGGTCAGACCTTCTCCTTCTCGCCGACCTTGAGTTGCGGGTTCGGGATGCGCAGCCGGCGGATCTGCATGGCCCGCATCGCCGCGTACATGCCGACGCCCTTGGCGTCCTCTTCGGGGTAGCGCTCGGCGGCCAGCTTCTTGATGCCGCGGCTCAGCAGGATGCCCTCGGCGAACACCACGAAGAGCAGCACCGGTGGCGCGAACAGCACCAGCAGGCGTGCGATGGGGATCGGGAGCATGCTCAGCAGCACGATCGCGAACATGCCGTACATCAGGTAGGAGCCGACCGTGCGGCGCGAGTCCACATAGTTGCGGGCGAGCCTGCGCACGGGGCCCTTGTCCCGCTTGAGCAGGTGCTCCTCGCTGCCCTTGGCCATGCCCGCGCGGACCTTGGCGCGGTCGGCGGCCTGCTTCTCCCGCAGCTTCTTGTAGGCCTCCTTGCGGGTGGCCGGTGCGGTGATCGGCTGCCGGCGCCGCTTCTCGGCCTCGCTGCGCTTGGGCGTGGGGCGGCCCTTGCCTCCCGGCTTTACTACCTGAGGAGGATTCGCCGGGGCCTCCGGGGTACGACGCTTGAACACGGGATCAGCCTACCGGCTGCGAACATCGTGGCTGCCTCGCGCGTTAACGCGTAGGGTGATAAGAACCCCAGCAGTGGTCATTGAGCCCAGTTTGCGACTGAGGCGACAGCACGAAGGGACCGGCGCCGCGCGATGAGCGTGATGAAACGAATGTCGATGATCTTCAAGGCCAAGGCCAACAAGGCGCTTGACCGGGCCGAGGATCCTCGCGAGACCCTCGATTACTCCTACCAGCGCCAGCTGGAGATGCTGCAGAAGGTCCGTCGCGGGGTCGCCGACGTCGCCACCTCGCGCAAGCGTCTCGAGCTGCAGATCAACCAGCTGGAACAGCAGCAGGGCAAGCTGACCGACCAGGGCAAGAAGGCGCTGCAGGTGGGCCGCGAGGACCTCGCCCGCGAGGCGCTGACCCGCAGGTCCGGGCTGGAGGGCCAGCTGAACGACCTGCGCGTTCAGTACCAGCAGCTGCAGGGCGAGGAGGAGAAGCTCACGCTCGCCTCCCAGCGGCTGCAGGCCAAGGTCGACTCCTTCCGCACCCGCAAGGAGACGATCAAGGCGACCTACACCGCCGCCGAGGCGCAGACGAAGATCAACGAGGCGTTCTCCGGCATCTCCGAGGAGATGGGCGACGTGGGGCTGGCGATCCAGCGCGCCGAGGAGAAGACCGACACGATGAAGGCGCGTGCCGGCGCGATCGACGAGCTGCTGGCCTCCGGCGCCCTGGAGGACTTCTCCGGCCCGAAGGACGACATCCAGGCCGAGCTCGACCGGATGGGCTCCGGTCCCGGCGTCGACATGGAGCTGGAGCGGCTCAAGGCCGAACTCGGCCAGGGTCCCGCGCCCAAGGAGCTGAACCAGGGCACGCCGACCGCGCAGCCGCAGCAGCAGGACACCCCCCAGCAGGCCCAGTGGCCGCAGAATCCCGGGGGTGCCCAGTGATCGTCCGCCTGATGGGGGAGGGCCAGCTCGATGTGGCGGACGAGGAGCTGTCCGCCCTGAACACGCTCGACGCCGAGCTCGAGTCGGCGATCGAGTCGGGCGACGAGACGGGCTTCCGCTCCGCGCTGCACGCGCTGCTGGAGAACGTCCGCAAGGTGGGCAAGCCGCTGCCGCCCGACAGCCTGGCCCCGTCCGAGCTGATCCTCCCCCCGGCGGACGCGCACATCGACGAGGTGCGTTCGATGCTCGGGGACGAGGGATTGATTCCCGACTGAGCGCGTAAGGACTGGGGGCGGGCCCGTTCGAATTGGACAGTCGGGCACAAAACCGTGCTTTCACGCGTTATGACAAGTGAATAACGAAATCGGGGAACCGCAGGGGGTGGCCGCATGGCCAGTACGCGTTATGCCTCCGACCGGGGGCTGACGTCGCGCATGCTCGTGACGATGTTCCTGCTGGGGCTGGTCTACGTCGTCTTTGTGGGGGCTTTCTTCGTCTTCGTGCCCGAATGGGCCTTTGTCGCGCTGGCCGTGGCGGGCCTGTTCCTGCTTGCCCAGTACTTCTTCTCCGACAAGATGACGCTGTTCGCCATGCACGGCCGGGTCGTCTCCCCCGAGGAGGCGCCCGAACTGCACGGCGTCGTCGACCGGATCTGCGCGATGTCGGACGCCCCCAAGCCGAGGGTCGCGATCGCCGACACCGACGTGCCGAACGCGTTCGCCACCGGCCGCAACCAGAAGAAGGCCGTCGTCTGCGTCACCACGGGGCTGCTGCGCCGGCTCGACCCCGTGGAACTGGAAGGCGTGCTCGCGCACGAGATGGCGCACGTCGCCCACAAGGACGTCGCGGTCATGACGATCGCCTCGTTCCTCGGCATCTGCGCGGGCCTGATCACCCGGTTCGGCCTGCACTTCGGCCTGTGGGGCGGCTTCGGACGCCGCAGCAACGACCAGAACACCGGGCTGATCCTGCTGGCCGTGGTCGGGGCCAGCGCCCTGGCCTATGCGATCAGCTTCATGCTCACCCGGGCGCTGTCGCGCTACCGCGAACTGTCGGCCGACCGGGCCGCCGCGCTGCTGACCGGCCGCCCCTCGGCGCTGGCCAGCGCGCTGACCAAGGTCAACGGGGAGATCGCGCGGATTCCGACGAAGGATCTGCGGTCGGCGCAGGCGTTCAACGCGTTCTTCTTCACCCCGGCGTTCGGCAAGGGCTTCAGCGTCTCCTCGCTCTTCTCCACGCACCCGCCGCTGGACAAGCGGCTCGCCCAGCTCTCGAAGATCTCCGACCAGCTCAGCAGGGGAGTCTGATCCGTGGGTTTCCTGGACACGCTGCTCGGCCGATCCAAGCCGGTCAAACCCGACCTCGACCGGCTGTTCGGGCTGTCGACGGCCGCCGTCACGCTGGAGGCGGCGACGGGTTTCACCCCGACGGGGCTCGGCTCGGTGTGCTTCCGCGCCGCGGAGGGCGGCGCGTTCGCGCGGCTGCAGAGCGACGTCCGGGAACTGCTGGACGCCGACGAGGGCCCCAAGGTCGAGGTCAGCACCGACACCTACGGCTACACCTGGCTGCTCGCCACGCACCGGCCGGACGAACTGCCCGACCTCGTCACCGATCTGCACGCGGTGAACGCGACGCTGGAGTCCGGCGGGTTCGGCCCGCATCTGCTGTGCTCCCTGGCCGGATTCCGCGGCCCCGACGGGCGGCGCCTCGCGCTCGTCTACCTCTACAAGCGCGGAACGTTCTACCCGTTCGCACCCCTGCCGGGAGACAAGCGCGACAACGCGCTGGAGCTTCAGGTGCGCGGCGCGGTCGGCGCCGACCTGCCGTTCGAGGACGACCTCGGCCGCTGGTTCCCCGTCTGGGGCGCGCCCGGCCTGTGACCCGCGGCAAGTCGTCACCGGCTCGTGTCCTGGATTTGTGGCATAAGACGCTGACCGTAACCTGAAGCCGCTCTAGCGTCGGGCCATGGAGCCCTTCCGTGACGCACCCGACGCGGGGCTGGCCTGGCGGATGCTCGCCACGGCGGTCCTGGTCGCGCTCGTGTACGCGGCCGCCGTGCTGCCCGCATTCCTGGCCGGTCCGGTCTGGGGCGCGGTCGCGGCGGCCGTGGCGGTGGCCATCGCGGTCGTCTCGGTGCGGGCCGCGGACCGGCTGGCCCTGTACGCGATGGACGCCCGCCCGGTCGCCTCCGACGAGGAGCCGGAACTGCACGCCGTCCTGGACCGGCTGTGCATGTCGTCCGGCCTCCCCAAGCCGCGCCTCGCGGTCTCCGCCCTGGACATGCCCAACGCGTTCGCCGCCGGGTCGGGCCCCGGCTCGGCGGTGGTGTGCGTCACCGACGGGCTGCGCGCCCGCCTCGAACCCGCCGAACTCGCCGCCGTCCTCGCCCACGAGACCGCGCACGTCGCCAACCGGGACGTCCTCGTCGGGGCGATCGCCGCGTTCCCCGGCCTGTGCGCCGGCCTGTTCCTCGGCTGGTGGACGGGCCTCATCACCGGCCGGGACAGGTACGGAGCCGGACGCGTGGCGGCGGCCATGGCCGGCGGGGTGGTCCTGCTGCCGCTCGGGGCGGCGGCGGCCGTCCTGCACGGCGTCGGCACGCTGGTCGGGCTCGCGCTGTCGCGGCACCGGGAACTGTG
Organism: Spirillospora sp. NPDC048823; assembly: GCF_043198445.1. Classification (NCBI taxonomy): domain Bacteria; kingdom Bacillati; phylum Actinomycetota; class Actinomycetes; order Streptosporangiales; family Thermomonosporaceae; genus Spirillospora; species Spirillospora sp. NPDC048823. The sequence goes on from NZ_JBICUT010000003.1 coordinate 556,072, forward strand.
CGCCGACTCCACGGGGGCGCTGCTGACCGGGCGTCCCACCGACCTCGCGTCCGCGCTCGGCAAGATCAGTGACGGGCTGCGGGACGCGTCCCCGCACGATCTGCGCGCGCTGCGGCCGGTGAGCGCCCTGTGCGTGGTCGGGGTGAGCGGCGGCGTCGACGGGCTGCTGTCCGGCCATCCGACTCTGGAGCGGCGCAGGGAACGGTTGTCGGCCATCTCCTGGCGGCTCACGGGCGGCGGCTGACATGGGGATCCTGGACGGGCTGCTCGGCCGTCCCGCGCCCGGCATGCCCGACCTGGACCGGCTGTTCGACCTGTCCGCCGCCGTGCCGGCGCTGGAGGCCGTGACGGGTTTCGCCCCGGACGGCACCGGCGCAGTCTGCCACCGCCTCGTCGAGGGCGGGCCGTTCGGTGCGTTCGGCGGCGCGCAGCGGGACGTCGTCCGGCTGCTGCGCGGCGACGGGACCCGCGAGACGGGCATGAGCGCCGGCCCGCACGGCTGGGGATGGGCGCACGTCACCCGCCCGCCGGACGCGTTCGATCGGCTGATCGCCGACCTGCACATGGTCGGCTCCATGCTGACCGGCGCCGGGTACGGGCCCTACCTGCTGTGCTCGGTCGCCGGCTTCCGCAGGGGAGACGAGCCGCAGCGGCTGCTGCTGGTCCATTCGCCCGGCCGCGGGACGTTCTACCCGTTCGCCCCCGGCCCGCCCGGCGAGCCGGGGGCGCGCCGCCGCCGCAACAACACGGTCGAGATGCGCGTCCGCGACGCGCTCGCCGGCGAACTGGCCATGGAGCCGGACACCGGCCGGTGGTTCCCCGTCTGGGACGCGCCCGGCCTGTGACCGGCCCTCACGTCCTCATCAGGGAAGGGCGAGCATCCGGTCGAGGGCCGCGCGGGCGTGGTGCGCGGTCTCCCCTTCCACCTCGATGACGTTCTCCACGTCGCCGCGCGCCAGTGACTCCAGCGACATCACCAGGTGCGGCAGGTCGATGCGGTTCATCGTCGAGCAGTAGCAGACGGTCTTGTCGAGGAACATGACGTTCTTGTCCGGGTGGGCGTTCGCCAGCCGTCGGACGAGGTTCAGTTCGGTTCCGATGGCCCAGGACGAGCCGGGCTCGGCCGCCTCGATCGTCTTGATGATGTACTCGGTCGAGCCGATCTGGTCGGCGGCCGTGACGACCTCGTGCCGGCACTCGGGGTGCACCAGGACGTTCACGCCGGGGACGCGCTCCCTGACCTCGTCCACGGCGTCCGTGGTGAACCGGCCGTGCACCGAGCAGTGGCCGCGCCAGAGGATCATCTTGGCGTCGCGGAGCTGCTGCGGGGTCAGGCCGCCGTCGCGGCGGTGCGGGCTGTAGACGACGCAGTCGTCCAGCGAGAGGCCCATCTGCAGGACGGCGGTGTTGCGGCCGAGGTGCTGGTCGGGCAGGAACAGGACCTTCTTGTCTCCATCGCCCGAACCTGCCTCGCCCTGGCCGTAGGCCCAGTCCAGGGCGCGCTTGGCGTTGGACGAGGTGCACACCACGCCGCCGTGCCGTCCGACGAACGCCTTGATGTCCGCCGAGGAGTTCATGTACGTGACCGGGACCACGTCGTCGGCGACACCGGCGTCCTCCAGGACGTCCCAGCACTCCTCGACCTGGTCGAAGGTGGCCATGTCGGCCATCGAGCAGCCCGCGCCGAGGTCGGGCAGGATGACCCGCTGGTGGCCGGCGGTGAGGATGTCGGCCGACTCCGCCATGAAGTGGACGCCGCAGAACACGATGTAGGGCGCCTCGGGGCGGGCCGCCGCCTGCTGGGCCAGCTTGAACGAGTCGCCGGTGACGTCCGCGAACTGGATCACCTCGTCGCGCTGGTAGTGGTGGCCGAGGACGAACACCTTCTCGCCGAGGGCGGCCTTGGCGGCGCGGGCCCGCTCGACCAGCGCAGGGTCGGAGGCCGGCGGCAGCTCGCCGGGGCAGTCCACGCCGCGTTCGCTGGCGGGGTCGGCGTCACTGCCGAGCAGCAGCAGCGGCAGGTCTTTTACCGGGGTGGTCACGGCGGTCTCCCTTCGCGACGGAGGACTTATCGTCGCTTTGACGACTAATGATGGCACATGCGGGGCCCGGCCGTGATGTGACGTAGACCGCACCGTCCGCGGGCGTTAAACACGGCCGATACGCGGAATGGCCATGTGGCGAGGTACGTTGTCCTACGGGAAGAGGCGTACGACGTCCTCGAGGACAAGCGACAGTCCGCCGCCGCGTGCGGCGCAGCGAGACCGGGAGCTGACACACATGACGGTTTCAGGCGAGACCACGCAGGAGACCACGCAGCAGGGCGTCGTCATCACCGACGCCGCCGCCGAGAAGGCCAGGGGCCTGCTCGAGCAGGAGGGCCGCGACGACCTTGCGCTGCGTGTCGCCGTGCAGCCGGGCGGCTGCTCCGGCCTGATCTACCAGCTCTTCTTCGACGAGCGGGAGCAGGACGGCGACCAGGTCCAGGACTTCGACGGCCTGTCCGTGCGCGTCGACCGGATGAGCGCCCCCTACCTCACCGGCGCCGTCATCGACTTCGTCGACTCGATCGAGAAGCAGGGCTTCACGATCGACAACCCGAACGCGTCGGGCTCCTGCGCCTGCGGCGACTCCTTCAACTGAGCGAAGGTCCGCGAGAGGCGGCCGGCACCTTGCCCGGCCGCCTCTTTCCGGTTGCCCGCCGCCCTCCGGTCGTGATCTACCGTGCGGTGGGGAAGTACTCTTGCCGGGTTCGAAACAGCCGGTGAACAGCCGGACGACCACGACGAGGAGAGCGGCTTCGTGCGCATCGCCGTGACAGGCTCCATTGCGACCGACCATCTGATGACCTTCCCCGGGAGATTCACCGACCAGCTCCTGCCCGACCAGCTCGCCCGGGTGTCGCTGTCGTTCCTGGTGGACGAGCTGGAGATACGCCGCGGCGGGATCGCCGCCAACATCTGCTTCGGCATGGGCAGCCTCGGCAAGGACTCGGTCCTCGTCGGCTCCGTCGGCGACGACTTCGCCGACTACCGCTCCTGGCTCGAACGGCACGCGGTCGACACCGCGTCCGTGCACGTGTCCGAGATCCACCACACCGCCCGGTTCCTGTGCACCACCGACCAGGAACAGAACCAGATCGCCACGTTCTACGCCGGCGCGATGAGCGAGGCCCGCTCCATCGAGCTCAAGCCGGTCGCCGACCGCGTCGGCGGCCTCGACCTCGTCGTCGTCAGCCCCAACGACCCCGACGCGATGCTCCGGCACACCGACGAGTGCCGCACCCGCGGCATCCCGTTCGCCGCCGACCCGTCCCAGCAGCTCGCCCGCATGGACGGCCCCGACGTCCGCCGCCTCATCGACGGCGCCGCCTACCTGTTCAGCAACGACTACGAGAGGGCCCTCGCCGAGGAGAAGACGGGCTGGAGCGGCGAGGAGATCCTCTCCCGCGTCGGAGTCCGCGTCACCACGCTCGGCGCCAAGGGCGTCGTCATCGACCGCGAGGGCGAGGAGGGCGTGCACGTCCCCTGCCTGCAGGTCGACGACATCGTCGACCCGACCGGTGTCGGCGACGCCTTCCGCGCCGGCTTCCTGACGGCCACGGCCTGGGGGGTCACGCTCGAACGCGCCGCGCAGGTCGGCAACGCGATCGCCGCGCACGCCCTCGAAGCCGCCGGCCCGCAGGAGTACTCCCTGGCCCGGCAGGCGTTCCTCGACCGCTTCTCCGCCGCCTACGGCTCCGCCGCCACCGGCGACATCGCCCCCCACATCAGCTGCCCCAACCCGTAGCCACGTACGTGCCGCACGTCAGGGGGCCGCGCCCACCGGCGCGGCCCCCTGCGTGTTCTGACGTTCCGGACGTTCCGGCGTTCTAGTACGTGCGCCGGATGTGGAAGCCCCAGCCGCCCTGCTGGAGGGTCTCCTCCCAGACGAAGTCCTGGGACTTCATGCGGCACCAGGCGGGGACGTCGGTGCGGGCGGCGGCGTCGTCGGCGAGGACGGCGACGATCTGCCCGACCGGGACCTCCCGGATCCGCTCGGCCAGCATGATGATCGGGATCGGGCATTTGCGGCCCAGCGCGTCGATGACGAGCACGGGCGGCGGGCCGGCCGGCTCGCCGGAGGACTCGGCGGGGGGCGTCCCGCCTTTGGCGCGGCCTCGGAACCTCATGGGCGCGACCGCCTCCCTGTCTCGATCGTGTTCATCGCCGCCCCGCGGAGGCGGGCGACGGCGCCCGGAAGCTCGGCGAGGAACCGGTCGACGTCCGCGGAGCCGACGCCGCGGGGCAGCGATACCCGCACGTTTCCATGGGTGATCACTCCCATCGCCTCCAGCACGTGACTGGGACGCAGCGTATCCGCCGTGCACGAACTCCCGGACGAAACCGCGAAACCCAGCCGGTCGAGTTCGGTCAGCAGCGCCTCGCCCTCCACGTACAGGCACGAGAAGGTCACCAGGTGCGGCAGGCGCCGGACCGGGTCGCCCACCACCTCCACGTCGGGCACCGTCCGCGGGACCTCCGCGCGGATGCGGTCCACGAGCGCGGAGATGCGGGGCGCGTCGGCGGTCATGTCCGCACGGTACGCCTCCAGCGCCGCGGCCGCCGCCACGATGCCGGGGACGTTCTCGAACCCGGGGACGCGGCGCCGCTCCCGCTCGTCGTCCGGCAGCGGGGAGCGCCACCGGACGCCCTTGCGGACGGCGAGCACGCCGACGCCGGCGGGGCCGCCCCACTTGTGGGCGCTGCCGGCGAGGAACGACCAGCCGGCCGGGACGTCGTCCCGTCCGAGGGACTGCGCGGCGTCGACGAACAGCGGCACCCCGGCCGCGCGGCACGCCGCGGCGGCCTCGGCGACGGGCTGGACGGTGCCGACCTCGTGGTTGGCCGACTGCAGGCACGCGAGCGCGGTGTCCGGGCGCAGCGCGGCGGCGAACTCCTCCGGGTCGACGCGGCCCGTCCGGCCGGCGCCGACGGTCGTCACCTCGCCGCCGTCGCGCTCGTGCGCCTCCGCGGCGTGCAGCACGCTGGAGTGCTCCACGGCGCCGACCACCAGATGCCGGCCGACACGGCGACGCGCCCGGAGGCCGCCGAGGACCGCCAGATGCACCGCCTGGGTTCCCGACGACGTGAACGACACCTCGTCGGGCCGGGCGCCCAGGACCGCGGCGACACGCGCGCGGGCCCGGTCGAGCAGGACGCGGGTGCCTCGGGCCGTCCCGTACAGGCGGGCGGGGTCGGCCCAGCCGGAGTCCAGTGCCTCAAGCAGCGCCGACCGGGCCGCCGGGTGCGGCGGCTCGGTGGACGCGGCGTCGAAATAGGCGACCTGCGCGCTGGGATCGGCCACGCGCAAACACTAACCGGGCACCCGATCGGGGGGGTGGGCGACCCTAGCGCTAGTGTGTCCACCACACGTGTAACAACTGTTCTCTCCGCCCGGCCGACCGGGCTTCATCCGTGGGGAAGGCATTCCGTGAGTCCGACCCGCTCTAGGGAGCGGCGTACGCCTGTGCGCAGTCGCCGCGCATTGAAAAGCGCCGGTGCGCTAGGGCTGCTGGCGCTGTCCACCACCGCGTGCAGCGGCACCCGCCTGGGCATGCCCGAGCCGATCAGCATTCAGGGCGAACGCATGCTGCACCTGTGGCAGGGCTCCTGGATCGCGGCGTTCGCGGTCGGGGGCCTCGTCTGGGGCCTGATCATCTGGGCGGTGCTGTTCCATCGCAAGCGCTCCGACGACCTGCCGCCGCAGGTCCGCTACAACATGCCGATCGAGATCCTCTACACGGCGGTCCCGTTCGTCATCATCGCGGTCCTGTTCTACTTCACCGCCCGCGACGAGAACTTCGTCGAGAAGACCACCGACAATCCCTCGGTGGTGGTCGACGTGACCGGGTTCCAGTGGAGCTGGCAGTTCGACTACAAGGAGAAGGACGCCACGGGCAAGGAGAAGACGGTCGCCTCCGTCATCGGCCAGCCCGTGAACCCGAACGGTCCCGCCCCCGGCAAGCCGGTGATGACGATTCCCTCGGGCGAGACGGTTCGCGTGCGGCTGCACGCCAACGACGTCATCCACTCGTTCTGGGTCCCGGCGCTGATCTACAAGAAGGACGTCATGCCGGGCTACACCAACGAGTTCGAGTTCACGGCCACCAAGCTCGGTACCTACGAGGGCCGCTGCGCCGAGCTCTGCGGTGTCGACCACAGCCGGATGCTGTTCCAGCTGAAGGTCGTGACGCCCGAGCAGTACGACAAGTTCATCGCCGATTCGAAGGCCGCACTGGCCGCGGGAGGTGCCAAGTGACCACGACGAGTCACGCACCGAGCGCGCCGATCGCCGCGCCGCGGACGAGTAAGGGGCGCATCCTCGCCTCCTGGCTGTCGTCCACCGACCACAAGGTGATCGGCTACCTCTACCTGATCACGTCGTTCTTCATGTTCCTGTTCGGCGGCGTGCTCGCCCTGGTGATGCGCGCCGAGCTGTTCCAGCCCGGTCTGCAGGTCGTCAGCAACGAGCAGTTCAACCAGATGTTCACGATGCACGGCACGATCATGCTGCTGATGTTCGCGACGCCGCTGTTCGCCGGCTTCACGAACGTCATCATGCCGCTGCAGATCGGCGCGCCCGACGTGGCGTTCCCGCGGATGAACATGCTGGCGTACTGGCTGTTCCTGTTCGGCAGCCTGATCGCCCTGTCGGGCTTCCTGACCCCCAACGGCGCGGCCAGCTTCGGCTGGTTCGCCTACGCACCGCTGTCGGACGAGGTCCGTTCCCCCGGCGTCGGCGGCGACCTGTGGGTGATGGGCCTGGCGATGTCGGGCTTCGGCACCATCATGGGCGCGGTCAACTTCATCACCACGATCCTGTGCATGCGCGCGCCGGGCATGACGATGTTCCGGATGCCGATCTTCACCTGGAACGTCCTGCTGACCTCCATCCTGGTGCTGATCGCGTTCCCGCCCCTCGCCGCGGCGCTGCTGGCCCTGGAGGCCGACCGCAAGCTGGGCGCGCACATCTTCGACGCCTCCCACGGCGGCGCGTTGCTCTGGCAACACCTGTTCTGGTTCTTCGGGCATCCGGAGGTCTACATCATCGCCTTGCCCTTCTTCGGCATCGTGACGGAGATCCTCCCGGTGTTCAGCCGCAAACCGGTCTTCGGCTATATCGGCCTGGTCTTCGCGACCATCAGCATCACGGGCCTGTCCATCACCGTGTGGGCGCACCACATGTTCGTGACCGGCCAGGTGCTGCTGCCGTTCTTCTCCTTCATGTCGTTCCTCATCGCCGTGCCCACGGGGGTGAAGTTCTTCAACTGGGTGGGGACGATCTGGCGAGGACAACTGACGTTCGAGTCGCCGATGCTGTGGTCGCTGGGCTTCCTGGTGACGTTCCTGTTCGGCGGCCTCACCGGCGTCATCCTGGCGTCGCCGCCGATGGACTTCCACCTGTCGGACACCTACTTCGTGGTGGCGCACTTCCATTACGTCGTGTTCGGAACCGTGGTGTTCGCGATGTTCGCGGGCTTCTACTTCTGGTGGCCGAAGTGGACCGGCAAGATGCTGAACGACCGGCTCGGCCACATCCACTTCTGGATGCTGTTCATCGGCTTCCACGGCACGTTCCTCATCCAGCACTGGCTGGGTGCCGCGGGCATGCCGCGCCGGTACGCCGACTACGCCGCCGAGTTCCAGGGGCTGAACGAGATCTCCACGATCTTCTCGTTCCTGCTCGGCGCTTCCATGCTGCCGTTCTTCTACAACGTCTACATCACGTGGAAGAGGGGCAAGCGGGTCGAGGTCGACGACCCCTGGGGCTACGGTTCCTCGCTGGAGTGGGCGACGTCGTGCCCGCCCCCGCGGCACAACTTCAACTCCATTCCGAAGATCCGTTCCGAGCGGCCGGCGTTCGACCTGCACCACCCGCACGTGGGTGCCCAGGGCGAGCTGGCCGGGGCGAAGGGGGAGTAGCCGATGCGCGTCCAGGCGTTCATGTTCTACGGGTCGGCGCTCTTCTTCCTCGTCACCGACGTCGTGTACTGGCTCTGGTCCGGTGACTGGACGGGCACGACGGCGCTGGGACTGGCCGTCGGCCTCGCCGGGCTCATCGGGTTCTACATCCACTTCACGGTCCGGCGCCTCGAGCGCGCCAACGCCGGGCCGCTGTACGAGGACGACCCGGAGGGCGACATCGCCGACGCGGCCGGCGAGCTGGGCTTCTTCAGCCCGCACAGCTGGTGGCCGCTGTACGTCGGGCTGTCGGCCGCGGCGGTGGCGCTCGGCATCGTGTTCGGCTGGTGGCTGGTCATCCTCGGGGTGGCCGCCGCGATCATGTCGACGATCGGTCTCGTCTTCGAGTACTACCGGGGTCATTTCGCCCACTGATCAGTAAAAGAACCCCATCGGGGGCCGGTGTCCGCTTTTTTGCGGGTACCGGCCCTTTCACATACTGGGCGCCGCTCCAGCGACGGGGCTGGGCAGGCGGACCGATCGCCCAGTGGACGACCGGGGGGACCACATGCGGGTGGGTGGCTCAGGACCGGGAGACCGGGGACGGCGCACGGCCGCCGTGCTCGTCGGCGCGAGCATGGTGGCGGGGGCCGCGGCATGCTCGGGGGGCGAGGATCAGGACGGCACGAAAGCCGTGCGGCTGACGGTGTCGCCCGTGGGCGGCGGGAACGGGCTCGGGCCGGACAGCCCGATCGCCGTCCAGGCGCGCGGCGGCACCATCGAGAACGTGACGGTGTCGACGGGGGACAGTGAGGTCGAGGGAGACCTGAACGCCGAACGGACCCGGTGGCGCTCACGCTGGACGTTGACGCCGGGAGCGACCTACACGGTCGACGCGACGGCGCTCGGCGACGACGGCAGGACCCGGACCGTCAGGAGCCGCTTCACCACGGCCGAGGTGGAGAAGACGAACGACGTGACGATCGAGGCGCCGCGCGACGAGGAGACCGTCGGCGTCGGGATGCCCATCATCATGCAGTTCGAAAGCCCGGTGAAGGACAGGGCGGCGGTCGAGCGGGCGCTGGAGGTGCGCGCCGACAAGGCCGTCAAGGGCGCCTGGCGCTGGTTCGGCGACCAGGAGGTCGTGTTCCGGACGAAGGAGTACTGGCCCGCCCACACCGAGGTGACGTTCAAGGCCCACCTCAGCGGTGTGCGCACCGGCGGCGACGTGTACGGCGGGAAGAACTACAGCCTCGGCTTCAAGGTCGGTGACTCGCACGTCTCCACGGTGGGTGAGGACACCCACAAGATGGTCGTGAAGGCCAACGGCAAGAAGGTCCGCACCATCCCGACCAGCATGGGCAAGGGAGGGGTCCGCAAGTACACCACCACCAACGGCGTCCACCTGACGATGTCGAAGGAGGACCCCACCGTCATGACGTCCGAGTGGATGGGCATCAGCCCCGGAAGTCCGGGCGGCTACAGCCTGACCGTGTACAAGTCCGTGCGGATCTCCGACAGCGGCGAGTACGTCCACAGCGCGCCCTGGTCGGTCGGCAGCCAGGGCAGCGAGAACGTCAGCCACGGCTGCATCAACATCAGCCCGTCCAACGCGAAGTGGTTCTACGACTTCACTCAGCGCGGCGACCCGGTGGTGGTGACCGGATCGGACCGGGAACTCGAACCGGGGAACGGCTGGGGCTACTGGCAGCTCGGCTGGAAGGACTGGGTGAAGGGCAGTGCCCTGAAACGGCCGGTCACGACGGCGCCGCAGGAGGACGCCTCGACGGTGTCCGCGGAGCAGGGCGGCCGAGCCGGGACCGGGCAGGACGGGCGGCGGGCGGAAGGCGACTGACGGCCCCGCGCCGCCCCATCCGCCTCGCCCTCAGTCGGGCCGCGTCTCCAGCGGCGGCGGCTCTTGAACGTGGTTGACGCGCGCCCACTCGCGGGCCATGGCGATCCTGTCGGGGCCCGGCGGGTGGGTCAGCCACAGCAGGCGCTCAAGTGCGTCCGGGGTCAGGTCGGAGATGTTGCGCACCGACAACTCGTGCTGCATCGACACGAACGTGGACGGGTCGCGGGTGAGGTTCAGCGCGTGCACGTCCGCCCGCGTCTCGATCTGCCGGCTGACGAGGTTCTGGACGGGGGCGCCGAACTGCGTCCCGGCCGTGACGAGCGCGAGGACGAGCGCGAGGGACCGCGGGTCGCGGGCCCCGGCGCCGCGGCCTCCGGGGCGGTGCTCGGGTGTCGCCGCGGGATCGACTCCCGCCCGGCGCAGGAGGCGCGGAGAGGTCATCAGGAGGTGCAGCAGGCACATGGACCCGGCGACGCCGAGCGCCCCCACGAGCGTGCCCCACAGGACGTCGTTGCGCTTGGCGTGGCCGAGTTCGTGCCCGACGATCGACTCGACCCGCTCGGGCGGCGACTCCAGCAGCGTGTCGTACAGGACGATGCGGCGCGTGGAACCGAACCCGGACACGTAGGCGTTGAGCGCCGTCGTCCTGCGGGAGGCGTCGGCGACGAGGACGTCGTCGACGGGCACGCCGTCCCGTTCGGCCATCGCCAGCAGGTCGCTGCGCAGGCGTCCCTGCTCCAGCGAGTGGAACTTGTTGAAGACGGGCTCGACGGCGATCGGGTAGATGAACGAGACCAGGACGACGAGGAGGAACCCGCCGGCGGCGGCGCCCGTCCACCAGTAGCGCGGGAAGCGGCGCACGACCGCGTACAGGAGCAGCAGGGCGACCGTGTAGATGACCCAGGTGACGCCGAGGGACTTGAGCTGGTCCACGAGCCACGCGGGCCAGCTCTGCGTCGACAGCCCGTACCGGCGCAGCACCGACTCGCTCCAGACGTCGAACGGGAGCCCGGCGACGCGCAGCAGCGTCGTCAGGGCGGCCGCACCGAGGACGACTCTCAGGGTCCAGTGCCGCAGGCGCTCCGGGGAGTGCGGGGGGGCGTCCCCCTCCGACCGGCGGGGCCACCGCCGGCTGCGCGCGGTGACCCGGCCGAGGAACCGTGCGCCCAGCGGGGTGAGACCCAGCGCGAAGATCAGGGCCAGGCCGAGGAGGAGGCCGGCGTAGGCGGGAGGGTTGATGGCCGAGTCGAACGCCTGGGATCGGGCGATCTCGGCGGCGGAGAAGTCCAGCGCCGGATCGGGCTCCACCTGCCCGCCCGCAACCCGATCGGGCAGCGGGTTCCACGGTGTGCTCAGCGCGAGGACGGTGCCGAGGGCGGCGAACAGCGCGGCGGCGGCGACGGCGGCGGCGATCCGGGGCCGCCGCATGGGGCCGGGGTCCCCGTCCCGGCGGGCGCCGGGCCCGGCCCGGTCCGCGTCCGCCTCCGCCTCGCTCATCTGAGCTCCCTCTTCAGGTAGTCGCGCCACAGGGCGGTGAAGCGGTCCCGGGTGAGTCCCAGCACGTCGCTCAGCGCGGTGGCCTCCGGGACGCGCCCGGCGGCGCGGTAGAGCCGCACGAGCGTCGCCTCACCGTACCGGTCGGCGACCATCCGGCAGGCGAGCCAGGCCTCCTGGTAGGACTGGGAGAGGCGTGCGGAGCCGCCGGAGAACGCGTCCGCGGCCGGCAGCGCGGACGGGACGCGTCCCGCGGCGACCTCGCGGTGCAGTTCGCCGGCCGCCGTCCGGACGCCGACCTCAGTCCGGAGGTAGCCGACATAGTCCGCGAAGCCCTCGATCAGCCACAGCGGGGTTCTGCGGTCGCGGGCGCCGCCGGTGGCGACATGGGTCAGTTCGTGGGTCAGGACCACGTCGCGCCCGAGTTCGTTGAGACGGCGGAAGGTGCCGGGGGAGATGACGACGCGGTCCTCGCCGTGGCCGCCGCCGGCGGACGGCGTGACGGTGGCGAGGGCCGCGATGCCGCCGAGGTTCTGGTCCGGACCGGCGAGGGCGGAGGCGAGGCCCGCGTCGGCGGGCACGAGAGCGACGACCCGCCGCGCCCATCCCCTGCCGACGGCGCCGGTGACGACGGGGACGGCCGCGTCCAGGCGTTCCGCGATCTCTTCCAGGCCGGGGGCCCCGGCGGCTGCGGCGTCGCCGATGACGAGGCTCGCGCGGCCCTTGACCACCGTCAGGGGGCCGCCGTCCCAGATGGCGGCGTCGTCCTCGAAGCCGTGGGACGACCCGTCGCCGACGATCGTCCAGACGCCGGAGCCGGGGGCGAGCGCCAGGTAGCGGGTGCGGACGACGTCGCCCCGGTCGAACCCCCGCAACCTGGAGCGCACCTCCAATCGGACGACCGCGACCCCCTGCTCGTCGTCCATCGACTGGGTGCCGATGGCACGTTCCTCCCAGCCGTCCAGGGGGAGCTTGCGGAGGTTGGCGTACAAGCGGGACTGGGCGTCCTGGAACGCGGCGGGGGCGGAGGCCACCGTCGCGAGGAAGGCCGCCGGGTTTCCGTCCTTCACCGCCCGCGCGCGGTTGGCGAGGACGGCGGCGGCGTCCGCGGGGCTGAACGCTCCGGCGGCCTGCGCGGCGTTGGGGGGCGGCGTCGCCTGGGCGTCCGGCGCTCCGTCGTCGCCGGAACGTGTGCCGAGGAGCCCCGCGCCGGCGCCCAGCAGCACGGCGGCCCCGCCGGCGCCCAGGGCGAGTGCCCTGCGGCGCGTGACGGGGCCGCCGTTTCCGGCCTGCCCGGGACCGTCCTCCATGCGCGTGATCCTATGCAGCCGGCGGGGGAGGAGGGGACGTCAGGACCTGTACTCGGGGTAGCCGTAGCCGACGACGGTGCCGGTCGAGCGTTCCCTGACCCGGACGGCGTTGTCGGTGTTGCCCTCGACCGCCTCGATGGTGCCGTCGTCGATCTTCTTGGTCACCATGCCGACGTGGACGATGTCGCCGATGTCCTTGCCGCCGTTCCAGGCGTAGAAGACGATCGCGCCGGGCTTGGGCTCGGTGCCCCAGCGCCCCTGGTCCCGGAACCACTCGGCGTGGGCGATGGTCCAGGCGTCGCTGCCGAACTGGTCGCTGAGGCCGATCTGCTCGCCGATCCATGAGACGAACATGTCGCACCAGGCGGCGTCGTCGTACGCCTGGACGGAGCCGCCGTCGCGCGCGACGGTCTCCTTGGCGCGGGCGGATTCCACGTACCACGTGTTGAACTTGGTCTTGCCGCTGCCGTCCTCCGCGATGCCGACCTGCGCCCTGGCGAGCTCGATGGCCTCGCCGGCGGTGGGCCGCGAATCCTCTGACGGCTTCTTGGGGGCGCCGGACTGCGGTCGGCCCTTTCCGGTGGGCTCGCCCTCCTTGCCACCGTCCTTGGACTTACTCCGGTTCTCGTCCTTGGAGCCGGACCTGTCCTTGGACGAGGACTTGGAACCGGGTGTGGACTTGCCCGCGTCCCCGCCGGCGGCCGGGCCGGCCGCGGCGGCGTGGGTGGGAACGGAGGCGAACGGCAGGACCGACGCCTGCGCGGTGGCCGCGGCGGTGCCGAGAACGGCGGCGCCGACGATCACGCCGCCGGCCGTCCGCCAGGTGATGGCCAAGGTACTGGGCTTGCGGTGCTTGCCCGGAATCTTCTTGCGATGCGCGCCTGGCATGGGGGATCTCCTGACTTCCATGCCGCCTACCGGGTTAGCTGACGGGTTCGGGCGTGGAAGCCGCCCTACGGCCCGCTGGGCAGGCCGATTCACCCCGAAAGGACACAGTGGGTCCCCGGCTCCGCGCTCCCGTGCGTCTGGGCACGGTGAACCGCGGACTCGGCGGTGGCGGCCCGGGGGCGGGCACGCCGGTTCGGATGGGGGTTCCGCCGGGCGGGGGCGCCCGTGCGGAAGGAAGGGAAAGCCGGGCGTGGCCGCACTCGGGCGGCCACGCCCAGGTAACGCTGCGGGTTTCTCTCCTTCTTCTTCCAGACGCCTACCGGGTTAGCTGACGGGTTCGGGCGTGGAAGTGGCCCTACGGCGGGCTCCCACCGTTCGGCGGTGAGAGACGCACCGATTCACCCCGGGTGCCGGAATGCCCGTCCAGGGACGGTCCCTGGACTCCGGCGGATATGGGTCCCCGGTTCCGCTCGTCGGCGGATTCGGCGCTGCCGCTGCGATCCTGGGGGCGTGATGGGGCCCGTGCGCGGGACCTGTCTCCCGCGTGCGAAAGAGCGGCGCCTGATGTTGTGTGTGCGGACGGCGGCCCGTTTGCGGGGACCGTCCTGGGCCTGATCCGCGGGATCCGCCGTGGCAGCGCTCTCAGCGCCATGCACGCTGCGGGCGTGCGCACGGTGGGCCGGGCCGGCCGGGTCTGCTGGGAGACCGTCTGCGGTACCCGTCGGGTACCGGGGGGCGACGCGTGGATCGTGCCGCCGGGGGGAGCGGCACGTGGCTCGCGCCGCAGTCACGCGGCAGCTGGATGTGCCGCGCGGGGGCCGTTGCGCCTGGTGGGCGCCTCGGGGCCACGGCGTCTGGAGGGCGCCGTGAGTGGTGACAACGTACCAAAGCCCCAACAGATGGCAAACCCCCCCAAAATCAACAACGGACCAGGTCAAGCCTGGTCCGCTGTCACAAAGGGCTCCGTCACGCCCATCGCGGGCGCTCCGGTGCGGGGCGTCAGGGGCGCCCGGCGCCGTAGTAGTTGCTCAGGTAGTAGCCCGAGGTGATGCTCACGACCTCGACGTTCTTGCCGGTGCGCGGCGCGTGGATCATCTTGCCGCCGCCCACGTACATGCCCATGTGCCCGAGGCCGCTGAAGAACACCAGGTCGCCGGGCTGCAGGTTGCTCTTGGACACCCGCTTGGTGGCGGCGTACTGGGTGTTGGTGGTGCGGGTGATGTTCACGCCCGCCGCGGCCCACGCCTTCATCGTCAGGCCGGAGCAGTCGTAGGAGTTCGGGCCGGTGGCGCCGTAGGAGTACGGCTTGCCGAGCTGGGCGTAGGCGAAGTTGAGCGCCACGCGGGCCGAGCCGCTGGCCGGGCCGTTGTAGGTGCCGCCGACGCTGCCCGAGCCGCCGGACGAGGTCCCGCCGCCGAGCCGCCGCAGCAGGGCCTTCTGCTTGGCGACCTCCTTGTCGAGCTTCTTCTTCTGCTCCTTCAGCTCCGTGCTCTTGGCCTTCACATCGTCGTAGGAGGCCTTGGCCTGCGCCTCCTCGCGGCGGAGCCGCTGGGCGGTCGCGAGGAACTGGGTCAGCTGGGAGCTGCGCTCGTGCGACAGATGCGAGAAGACGGCCGCCTGGTCCAGGATCGCCTGCGGGTCGCCGGTGCCGACGAAGCCGGTGACGTTGGCCGTGTCACCGTTCTTGTACGCGGCGGCCGCCATCTGGGCGATCTTGGCGCGCTGCTCCTCGAAGGCGGCCTGCTCCCGCTTGCTCGACTTGCTCGCGACCTTGTACTTCTTCTTGGCGATCTTGAGCTTCTCGTTGAGCTGGTTGAACTTCTCGACCTTCTGGTCCATCTCCTCGGCCAGCTTGTCGAGCTTCTTCTGGACCTGCGCCCTGGTCGGCTCGGGCTCGGCGTGCGCCACGACCGGGGGAGACGCGAGGGAGACCGTCAGCGTCAGGCACGCGACGGCCGCCAGGCGACGGGAGGCGCCTCTGTTCGCCGCGCCCCCTCGCCGGTCGCGCTCGTGCGCTGCTTGCCCGATGAGATCATTGGCCACGGTCGGTTTCGCCCCTCTCGTCCACGACAGTCAGCGGATGACATTAGCGATACGCAACAACCGTCACAACCGGTTCATCACTCTTTAGCTGGCTTAACTCGGAATAAGCGCCATCCGTGCCGACGTGATCACACAGCGCGATAAAGGCGTCATGGCGGGCGTCCTGATCGCGGCCGCCGCGCGCCGCCCGGCTAGGAGCGGCCGAGGCGGCGCAGCAGCAGCGTGGACGGGCAGGGCCGGGCATCGGCGCGGCGCGCTGCGTCGGCCACCTCCCGGTCGGACGAGACCACCACCACCGCGCGGCCCTGCGGCTCCGCCCGGACCAGCTCGCCGATCAGCTCGTCGGCGGTCTGCCCGGGACGGCTGAACAGCACCCGGACGCCGCGCGGCGCCGCGATGGCCACCGGCGCGTCCAGCTCCGCGCCGTCGAACACGCACGTCACCTCCGCGCGGGTCTGCGCGGCCAGCCCGCCGAGCCCCGACAGCAGCCGGCTGCGCTGGTCGGCGAGCGGCAGTTCCCCGTACCCGGTCTTGGTGACGTTGTAGCCGTCCACGACGAGGTGCACCCGCGGCAGGGTCAGCAGCCGGTCGAGCAGCTGCGGGTCACTGTCGGACAGGGCCCGGCCGGGGAGCGCGCGGTGCGCCTGCCGATCGGGCTCCAGGCCGCCGACCGCGTCCGCGGGACGGCCGATGGTGGAGGGCAGCGCCAGCTCCCGGCGGACGCCCTGCGCCGCGTCCAGGAGCGTGTCGAGCAGCATCCGCAGCCGGACGTCGTCGACGTTGCGGCCCTCCCGCGCGGCCCGCTTGGCCGCCTCGGCGGCGGCCTCGGCCTGCACGGCACGGGCGCGCAGCCGGCGCAGCTCCTTCTCGGACGCGGCGGTCGACTCGCGCGCGGCCGCCTGCTCGCGGCCGGCCTCCGCCGCGACCGCGCCGGCCCGCTCCTCCGCGGCCCGGAACCTGGTGCGCGCCTCGTGCAGCTTGCGGCGCAGCTCCGCCACCTCGGCCTTGGTCTCGCGCAGTTCGGCGCGCAGCCGGTCCACCTCGGCGCCGCGGGCGCTGCGGGCGGCGGCGAGTTCCTCCTTGAGCGCGGCGACCCGGCGCTCGGCGGCCTCCTCCTCCGAGGCGGTCGCGGAGCGGTCCAGCTCCTCGCGCGCGGACTCGACGAGGTCCGTCCAGCCCTCGGGACGCAGCAGGTAGGCCAGCACCGCCACCCGCACAGGGTCGGCGGCCGGCGGCACGTTCCCGGCCTCCACGGCCTCCACCAGGTCGGCCTGCGCCTCGCGCAGCGGTTCGGCGACGCGCCGCCGGAAGGCGGAGTCCTTCTCCAGCACCGCCGCGATGTGCTGCCCGGCGAGCTTGGCGCGCTTGCGGCGCTCGAACCGCGCGAACCGGCGCAGCGGGGCGGGAACCTCGTCATGGGGCAGCGCCCCGATCAGCTCGGCGGCGACCTCGACGACGCTCTGCCGCACGGCTTCGGGGAGCGGCCTGCTCAGACGCACGTCCGGGCGGGCCGGAGGGTCCGTTCCCTCGGATGGACGCGGCCTCTCTGCGGATTCTTCGCAACCGGGGGTCGCTTCGGGGCCGCTGTCGATGATCCCGCTCCTTCCGGGCTTCGCCGCCGGTGGGCTGTGTCTTCCCGAGCCGCCCGCACTTAACCAGCACGAACGTGCAATCGGACGGATCGCGCCGGTCCCCCCGGAGCCGCCCCGTGGCCCCCGGCCCGGCGGGACGTGCCGGCGCCCCTCAACCCTAGCGGGCCGGGCTTCTGTCGGTGGCGTCCTCTACGGTCGCGCACATGACGGCTGCGCACGGTGTCCAGGGGGCCGGTGTCCAGGGAACTCTGGACGACCTCGGCACGCCATTGTCCGAGGTCACCTTCGTGGTGGTCGACCTGGAGACCACGGGCGGCTCGGCCGCCGACTCGGCCATCACCGAGATCGGCGCGGTCAAGGTCCGCGGCGGAGAGGACCTCGGCGAACTCGGCACGCTCGTCGATCCCGGCGGGCCCGTCCCGCCGTTCATCACCGCGCTGACCGGCATCACCACGTCGATGGTGACGGCCGCGCCGCGCATCGAGTCGGTGCTGCCCGCGTTCCTGGAGTTCGCGCGCGGCGGCGTGCTCGTCGCGCACAACGCGTCCTTCGACATCGGCTTCCTCAAGGCCGCCTGCGCCGAGCACGGCCACGCCTGGCCCACGTTCCCCGTCGTCGACACCGTCGACCTCGCCCGCCGCGTCCTGTCCAAGGAAGAGGTGCCCAACTGCAAGCTCGGCACGCTCGCCCGCTTCTTCCGCACCACCACCGAGCCGACGCACCGGGCGCTCGCCGACGCCCGCGCCACCGTGGAGGTCCTGCACGGCCTGATCGAGCGGCTCGGCTCCTTCAACGTCACCACGCTCGAGGAGATGCGCGGCTTCGCCAAGGCCCCCACGCCCGAGCAGCGCCGCAAACGCCACCTCGCCGACGACGTCCCGAGCACGCCCGGCGTCTACCTGTTCGAGGACGCCTCCGGCGAGGTGCTGTACGTCGGCAAGAGCGGCGACCTGCGCTCGCGGGTGCGCAGCTACTTCACCGGCTCGGAGACGCGGTGGCGCGTCCGCGAGATGGTCGGCCTCGCCGAGAACGTCCGGACGATCGAGTGCGCCACCGGGCTGGAGGCCGAAGTCCGCGAGCTGCGGCTGATCGCCGAGCACAAGCCCCGCTACAACCGCCGGTCCAAGTTCCCCGAGCGGGCCATCTGGCTGAAGCTGACCGTGGAGCCGTTCCCGCGGCTGTCCATCGTCCGCGAGTGCCGCACCGACGGCGCCCGCTACCTCGGGCCGATCCCGTCCCGCCGGCAGGCCGAGGAGGCGCGGGCGGCGCTGCACGAGGCCGTCCCCCTGCGCCAGTGCACCCAGCGGCTGACGCTCCGGCTGATCGAGCGCGGCGGTGCCCGCGCGTGCGCGCTCGCCGAGATCGGCCGCTGCGGCGCGCCCTGCGACGGCCGCGAGTCCGCCGACGCCTACGCGGTCCACGTCGGCACGGCGCGTTCGGTCATGGAGGGCGACGTGCGTCCCGTCGTGGCCGCCGCCCAGGTGCGCATCGACCGGCTCGCCTCCGAACTGCGCTACGAGGAGGCCGCCGCCCAGCGCGACCGGCTCGCCGCGTTCGTCCGCGCCGCCGCCCGCGGGCAGCGGCTCGCCGCGCTGGCCCGGCTCCCCGAGATGGTGGCCGCCCGTCCCGGCTTCGACGGCGGCTGGGAGCTGTCGGTCGTGCGCTACGGACGGCTCGCCGCCGCCGGGACCGTTCCGCCCCGCGCCCACCCCCGCCCCTACGTCGACGCGCTCATCGCCACCGCCGAGACCGTCTTCCCGCCCGCGGGCGAAGCGCCCGGCGGCGTCGCGCTCGGTGAGCCGCCCTCGGCGGGCGCCACGGCCGAGGAGATGGAGTGCGTGCTGCGGTGGCTCGATCTGCCCGGTGTCCGCCTGGTCGAGGTCGACGGCGCCTGGACGTGCCCCGCGCACGGCGCCGAGGGCCTGCGCGAGCTGATCGACCGCGCCTACGACAGGACGTACGAGCGGCGTGAGCCGTCCCATTCCCGGCCCGGCCGCCGCTAAGGTGATCGGGGAAGCTCGGCGCCCGGAGAGGACTGCACCCGCGAATGGCCCTGCCTCTCTACGACAGCCAGCCGGCCCGGCGCGTCCCGTGGGTGACGTACCTGCTGGTCGCGGCCAACGTGGTGGTGTTCCTGCTCACCCCGATGTCGAACTTCGCCACCTGGTACGGCGAGGACCGGGTCCGCGAGTGCAAGGCCGCGCATTTCACCTACGAGTACGGCGCCGTCCCCAAGGAGCTGACGACCGGCGACCAGCAGCCGGTGCCGACCGACATCGTGCGCCAGTGCGGGCCCGCGGGCTTCGACAAGGCGCCCTGGACGTCGGCATTCACCTCGATGTTCCTGCACTCGGGGGCACTGCACCTGCTCGGCAACCTGGTCGCGCTGTTCGTCGTCGGGATGGGCGTCGAGGACCGGCTCGGACGATGGCGCTACCTGTTCAGCTACCTGGTCTTCGGGCTCGCGGCCGTCTACGGCTTCGCATGGACGTCGCCGGACTCCGTCATCCCGCTCATCGGCGCGTCCGGCGCCATCGCCGGGGTGATGGGCGCCTACGTGATCCTCAACCCCCGGGGCCGCATCGTGAGCTTCGTGCCGCCGATCATCGTGATCCGGCTGCCGGTGTGGGTGGTGCTCGGGTACTGGTTCGTCCTGCAGTGGCTGTCTCTGGGCGACGAGCAGAGCAACGTGGCCTACACCGCGCACATCTACGGTTTCGTCGCCGGAGTGGTGTTCGCGCTCCTCGCCCGCCGGGCAGGTGCGGCCGGACGCCTCGCCGCGCTGAGCCGCGGCTGACCCGTGCCCGGTAGGGTCGGAGTGTCGCAATCTCAGGGGGAGGATGAAGTGGTCACTGCGATCGTGTTCGTCAAGGCCGACGTCGCGCGCATCCACGAGGTGGCCGAGACGATCGCCGCCCTGGACGGCGTCAGCGAGGTCTACTCCATCACCGGGGAGCACGACCTGATGGCGATGGTCCGGGTGGGCCGCCACGAGGCGCTGAACGACGTCATCCCGGGCCGCCTGAACAAGGTCCCCGGCGTCCTCGGCACCGAGACGCACATCGCGTTCCGCACCTACTCCCAGCACGACCTGGAGCAGGCGTTCGCCCTGGGCCTCCCCGACGCCGACTGACAGAGATCCCCGCCACAACCTCTGTGGTCAGTACAGCTAGCGCAGCCTCTGGGAGAGGTCGACCCAGTTGTCCAGGAGCGTGCTCGCGGCGCCGGAGTCGACGGCGGCCGCGGCGCGTTCGTAGCCGTCCCGCAGGGCCCCGGTGAGCCCGCCGGCGGCCGGCGCGCCGTCGTAGGCCGTGATGAGCGCGGCGGCGTTCAGCAGCACCATGTCGCGGACGGGGCCCGGCCGCCCGGCGAACGTCTCGCGGGCCGCCCGGCCGTTGAAGTCGGGGCCCGCGCCGCGCAGGTCCTCCGGCTCGGCCGGCGGGATGCCGAGGTCGGACGGGTCGAACGTCGTCTCCGTCGCCGTCCCGTCGCGGACGACCCACACCGTCGAGGTGCCGGTGGTCGTCAGCTCGTCCAGGCCGTCGTCGCCGCGGAACACCAGCGACGAGCAGCCGCGGGCGGCGAACACGCCGGCGACGACGCCGGCCATCCGCGGGTGGAACACCCCGACCGCCTGGGAGGTGGGACGCGCCGGGTTCGTCAGCGGGCCGAGGAAGTTGAACACCGTCGGCGTGCCGAGTTCGCTGCGCGGCTTGGCGGTGTGCTTGAACGCGGGGTGGTACAGCGGCGCGAAGCAGAAGGCGATGCCGAGCTCCTCGGCGACCCGCTCGGTGGCCCCGGGGGACAGGTCGATGGCGACGCCGAGGTTCTCCAGCAGGTCCGCGGCGCCGCACGACGACGACGCCGCCCGGTTGCCGTGCTTGACGACCCGGACGCCCGAGGCCGCGGCGACCACGGCCGCCATCGTGGAGATGTTGACCGTGTGCGCCCGGTCGCCGCCGGTCCCGACGAGGTCGGCGATGGGGCCCGGCACGTCCACGGGGGTGGCGTTGTCCATCATGCCGTCGGCGAGGCCGGTGACCTCCTCGACCGTCTCGCCCTTGGCGCGCAGCGCGACCGCGAAGCCCGCGATCTGCACGTCGGTGGCCTCCCCGGCCATGATGCTGTTCATGGCCCAGGAGGTCTCCTCGCTGGACAGCGAGTCGCCCGAGAGCAGGGCGTTGAGGAGTGCGGGCCAGGTGGTGCGCGCGTCCATGTCCCCTACAGCGTCGATCGGTTGACGGGTTGGGCGGGCCGGCCGGCTAGAGGACCGGCAGGCGGGTCTCGATGCGCTTGCGCATCAGGCCGGCGAGCGCGTTGGCGACGGCGATCGGGTCGAGCGGGAGGCTCACGACCGCGTCCGCGCGCGACCAGGTCGCGAGCCAGCCGTCGTCGCGGCGGCCGATGATCGCGAGGACGGGCGGGCAGTCGTACACCTCGTCCTTGGCCTGCCGGCAGACGCCGAGGCCGCCCGCGGGCTGCGCCTCGCCGTCCACGATAAGGACGTCGATGTCGCCCTCGTCGAGCCGCTCGATGAGGGCGGGCCGCGTCGCCCGCTCGATGAACTCGACCTTCGGGAGGCCGGCGGCGGGGCGGCGCCCGACCGCCATCCGGATCTGGGCGCGGGTGTTCGCGTCGTCGCTGTAGACGAGAACCTTCATCGGGCTCTCCGGGACGGTGCTCATGGACGTGAAGGTTACCGGGTCGGGAGCGCCGGGGACACGCTCGGGAACCCTAGAAGGGGGGTCATGCGTCACTCACGGGATGGGGGCGCAATAATGTCGCCCGTGACAGCATCCGCGATAGAGACAACACCTCACGCACGGGCGAACCGTCCCAATCTGGTCAGCGTGGGGACGATCGTTTGGCTGTCGTCCGAGCTGATGTTCTTCGCGGCGCTGTTCGCGATGTTCTTCACGATCCGCTCCGTGACGATCGGCCAGTCCGGGCAGGACGCCTGGCCGGGCGCCCCGCTGGACCTGCCGCTTTCGGCCTTCAACACCACGATCCTGGTGCTGTCCTCGGTGACGTGCCAGATCGGGGTGTTCAAGGCGGAGGCCGGCAAGGTGGGCCGCGACGGCGGCCTGCTGAACTTCCGGCGCTGGGGGCTGCGTGAGTGGTACGTGCTCACGTTCCTCATGGGCGCCTACTTCGTGGCCGGCCAGGGGTACGAGTACTACAACCTGGTCACCCACGACGGGCTGACCTTCTCTTCCTCGGCCTACGGGTCGGTCTTCTACCTGTCGACCGGCTTCCACGGCCTGCACGTCATCGGCGGCCTCATCGCCTTCCTGTTCATCCTCGGGCGGACCTACGCCGCGAAGCGCTGGACGCACGAGCAGGCGACGAGCGCGATCGTCGTGTCCTACTACTGGCATTTCGTCGACGTGGTGTGGATCGGCCTGTTCTCGGTCGTCTACCTTCTCGACGTCTGACCGGCCCGACGACCCTGACCCACCAGAAGACATGACCCGAACGGGGATTTCCGTGAAAAGGATCACCGCATGGCGACGGCGCCCGTGGGCGGGCTACGCCGTCGTGCTGGCGGCCCTGGCGGCGATCGGCGTCATCTACGCCGGCTTCTCGCCGAAGACCGACCACGCCGAGGCGCAGAGCAGCGCCCAGGCCGCGCAGGACCTGGCGAACGGCCAGGCGCTGTTCAACAAGAACTGCGCGAGCTGCCACGGGTTGAACGCCCAGGGCACCGAGGACGCCGACGGCAACCCGATCGCGCCCAGCCTGATCGGCGTGGGCGCCGCCTCCGTCGACTTCCAGGTCACCACGGGCCGCATGCCCGCGATGAACCCCGGCGCGCAGGTGCCGCGCAAGGAGCCGATCCCCGCCTTCAACACCTCGATCAAGACCGACTACGAGGAGCCGGAGAAGCGGCGGCACGCCGAGGAGCAGGTCGCCCAGGCACAGAAGAACGTCGCCGACCTGCGCGCCTACATCCAGTCGCTGGGCGGCGGCCCGGAGGTTCCGCCGGCCTCGGCCGTCGACCCCGAGGGCGGTGACGTCGCCCTCGGCGGCAAGCTGTTCCGCACCAACTGCGCCCAGTGCCACAACTTCACCGGTCAGGGCGGCGCGCTGACCGGCGGCAAGTACGCCCCTCCGCTGACGGGGGACGTCACGCCCACCCAGATGTACGAGGCCATGCTGACCGGGCCGCAGGCGATGCCGGTCTTCAACGACACCACGCTCACGCCGGAGGACAAGCGGGCGATCATCGCCTACCTGGTCGACGTGCGCAACGAGCCGAACCCGGGCGGTAACGGCCTCGGGCGCATCGGCCCGGTGAGCGAGGGCCTGGCCGGCTGGCTGGTCGGCCTCGGGCTGCTGGTGCTGGCCGCCATGTGGATCACCGCGAAGAAGCCGAAGAAGCTGAAGAAGTCATGAGCGACGACAACAACGAGAGCGCGGGCTCGACGGACCCGCGCGAGGAGGGCGGCCGGCGCGAACGCGTGGTCGGCACCCCGTCCCCGGCGAGGGAGAAGGCCCTCCTCGCCGAGGACGACATCTCGGCGCCCGCGGGCGTGGGGGATCAGCTCGACGAGGCGTCGGCCAAGCGGGCCGAGCGGATCGTCGCGGCGTTCTTCCTGCTCGCGTTCGCCGCCAGCGTGACGTTCATCGCGTACTTCATCGGCTGGAGCGGCCGCGACGGCGGCATGCACGGCGTCTGGGACGCCCGCGAGTCCAACTTCTGGCTCGGCGGGACGATGGCGGTGGCCTTCCTCGCGATGGCCGCCGGCGTCACCATCTGGGTGCGGCGGCTGATGACCAGCAAGCCGATCGTCCAGGAACGGCACGAGCTGGCCTCCGACGAGGAGAGCCGGGCCGCCTTCGCCAGGGACTTCGTCGAGGGCGCCGACGACAGCGGCATCACCAAGCGGCCGCTGCTGCGCCGCACGCTGCTGCTGGCCGCCGCGCCGCTCGGCCTGGCCCCGCTGGTGCTGTTGCGCGACCTCGGCCCGCTGCCGGAGAAGAAGCTCCGCAGCACCTACTGGGCCGACGCCGTCGAGCGGGCGAAGGGCGAGGGCAAGAAGGGCGTCCGCCTGGTGGTGGACGGCACCCACAAGCCGCTGCGGGTCAGCGACTTCGCCGAGCCCGGCGGCATGATCACCGTCCTGCCCGAGGGTCTTGAGGAGCACGTTCCCCACGACCGGGTGCTGACGGAGGTCGCCAAGGCGGTCACGATCCTGATCAACGTCCCCGAGGCCCTGTTCAAGCCGGCCGAGGGCCGCGCCAACTGGCACGTCAACGGGGTCGTGGCGTACTCGAAGGTGTGCACGCACGTCGGCTGCCCCGCGGCCCTGTACGAGCAGACCACGCACCACATCCTGTGCCCGTGCCACCAGTCCACGTTCGACGCCACGGACGCGGCGAAGGTCGTCTTCGGTCCCGCGGCGCGGCCGCTGCCGCAGCTGCCGCTGGGCGTGGAGGACGGGTACCTCATCGCGACGAGCGACTATCAAGAGCCCGTCGGACCGAGCTTCTGGGAGCGCGGATGAGCGACACCACGGCTCCGAAGGCCGTCGAGGGCACGCTCGGCTTCATCGACGAACGCCTCGGATCCACCACCTTCTTCAGGCGGAACGTCAAGAAGGTCTTTCCGGACCACTGGTCGTTCATGCTGGGCGAGATCGCCCTGTACTCCTTCATCATCCTGCTGCTGACCGGTACGTTCCTCACGCTCTGGTTCAAGCCGAGCATGGTGGAGGTCGTGTATGACGGTTCGTACACGAACCTGCAGGGCGTGACGATGTCCGAGGCGTACGCCTCGACGCTGCACATCAGCTTCGACGTCCGCGGCGGCCTGCTCATGCGGCAGATCCACCACTGGGCGGCGATCCTGTTCATGGCGTCGATCCTGGCGCACATGCTGCGGGTGTTCTTCACCGGCGCCTACCGTAAGCCGCGCGAGCTGAACTGGCTCATCGGCCTCGGCATGTTCACCCTCGGCATCCTGGAGGGCCTGTTCGGCTACTCGCTGCCGGACGACCTGCTGTCGGGCACCGGCCTGCGGATCACCCAGGGCGTGGCGGAGTCGATCCCCGTCGTCGGGACCTACATCTACATGTTCCTGTTCGGCGGCGAGTTCCCCGGCCAGGACATCGTCCCCCGGCTGTACATGCTGC
Organism: Spirillospora sp. NPDC048823; assembly: GCF_043198445.1. Lineage (NCBI taxonomy): Bacteria > Bacillati > Actinomycetota > Actinomycetes > Streptosporangiales > Thermomonosporaceae > Spirillospora > Spirillospora sp. NPDC048823. The sequence goes on from NZ_JBICUT010000003.1 coordinate 581,332, forward strand.
ACATCCTGCTGATCCCGGGCCTGCTGCTCGGCCTGATCACCGCGCACATGATGATCATGTGGCATCAGAAGCACACCGCGATGCCGGTCAAGCACCAGTCCGAGAAGCAGGTGTACGGCTACCCGTTCTACCCGGTGTTCATGGCCAAGACGGGCGCCTACTTCCTGTTCACGTTCGGTGTGTGCGCGCTGTTCGGCGCGTTCCTGCAGATCAACCCGGTCTGGCTGTACGGCCCGTACGATCCCGGCGCCATCTCGTCCGGCTCCCAGCCGGACTGGTACATGGGCTTCCTCGAAGGCGCGCTGCGGATCATGCCCGGCTGGGAGATCACCGCCTGGGGCCACACGGTCAGCCTGAACGTGCTGATCCCCGCATTGGTGCCGCTCGGCATCATCATGACCGGTGCGGCCCTGTGGCCGTTCGTCGAGGCATGGGTGACCGGCGACAAGCGGCAGCACCACGTCAACGACCGGCCGCGCAACGCCCCGATCCGCACGGCGACCGGCATGGCCGCGGTGACGTTCTACGGGCTGCTGTGGCTCGGCGGCGCGAACGACATCCTCGCCGAGCGGTTCCACATCTCGCTGTTCGCCACGACCTGGTTCTTCCGCGTCGCGTTCTTCGTCGGCCCGGTCCTGGCGTTCATCATCACGAAGCGGATCTGCCTCGGCCTGCAGCGCAAGGACGCCGGCATCGTCGGGCACGGCGTGGAGAGCGGCGTGATCCTCATGTCGCCGGAAGGCAAGTTCTCCGAGCGGCACGAACCGGCGCGCGAGGAGGAGAAGGCCGTTCTGCTGTCCAAGGAGAACGCCAGGCCCGAGGCGCCCGACCGGGACGCCCAGGGCATCCCCGCCGCCAAGGGCCCGATCGGGCATCTGCGTTCGCGGCTGAACCGCGCGTGGACCTTCGACGACATTCCCGTCGAGGAGCACGGGCATGGCGAGCATGAGGCGATCGAGAGCGGCAAGGACTCGGAGCAGGTCAAGCACTGACCCGTCATCCCGGCCTCGGAGGGGCCCGGCACCGTCACGGCGGTGCCGGGCCCCTGCCGTTCCCACCGGGTCCGTATGCTGGCCGGCGATGACCAAGACGCTGTTCGTCACCAATGACTTCCCACCCCGTCCGGGCGGCATCCAGGCGTTCGTGCACGGCCTCGCGGTGCGGCGCCCGCCGGGCTCGGTGGTCGTCTACGCCCCGGCCTGGAAGGGCGCCGCGGAGTTCGACGCGGCGCAGCCGTTCCCGGTGGTCCGGCATCCGGGGTCGCTGATGCTGCCGGAACCGGGCGTGCTGCGCCGGGCGGCGGACGTGCTGCGCGCGGAGGGCTGCGACTCGGTGGTGTTCGGCGCGGCGGCGCCGCTGGGGCTGCTGGCCCCGGCGCTGCGGCGGCGCGGCGCGGGGCGGCTCGTCGGCATCACCCACGGGCACGAGGCGGGCTGGGCGTCGCTGCCGGTCGCGCGGGCCCTTCTCGGGCGCATCGGGGACGACGTGGACGTGCTGACGTACCTGGGCGAGTACACGCGGTCCCGGATGGCGCGGGCGCTGTCGCCGGACGCCGGGGCCCGGATGGCGCGGCTCGCTCCCGGCGTCGATGAGAAGGTGTTCCGCGCGGGCGCCGGCGGCGAGGAGATCCGGGCGCGGCATCGCCTGGCCGGCCGTCCCGTGGTCGTCTGCGTCTCCCGGCTGGTGCCGCGCAAGGGGCAGGACGCCCTCATCCACGCCTGGCGGCACGTCCTGCGCTCGGTACCGGACGCCGTGCTGCTGCTCGTCGGCGGCGGGCCGTACCGGGACGATCTGGAACGCCTTGCCGCGTCGCTCGGGGTGGGCGGGTCGGTCGTGTTCACCGGCGGCGTCCCGTGGGAGGAACTGCCCGCCCACTACGACGCGGGGGACGTGTTCGCGATGCCGTGCCGGACCCGCCGCCGCGGCCTGGACGTGGAGGGGCTCGGCATCGTCTACCTGGAGGCGTCGGCGACCGGGCTGCCGGTGGTGGCGGGCGACTCCGGCGGCGCGCCCGACGCCGTGCTGGACGGCGAGACCGGGGTCGTCGTGCCCGGCCGTTCGGTCGCCCGCCTCGCCGAGGCGCTCACCGGGCTTCTCACGGACCCCGGCCGCGCCCGCGCAATGGGCGAGAAGGGCCGCGCCTGGGTGGAGCGCGAGTGGCGCTGGGAGATCCAGGCCGCTCGCCTCGGCGGCCTGCTCGCGTCCTGAGATGGCAGGATGCGGATATGGACATCGAGGACGCATGGGCCCGCGTTCCCGGGGAGGCCGCCCGGTGGCTGCACGATCTGGATCCCGACCACTGCTATTCAGGGTTCGAGCCGCCGCGCCGTCCCGACTCCGTCTGGCTCCTGCACGCGATGTACGCGTGGGAGGAGGGGCTGGTCACCACGACCCACGACGATGTCCACCAGTCCGTGGCGGCGGCTGGCCTGGCCGACACGGCCGGTGACGTGCCCGGCGATGTGGGCGACCTGCTGGAGGGCGCGATCGTCACCGGCACCGGCCTCGGCCGCAGCGGCGATCCGGGCGCGGGGTGGCGGAGGCTGCGCTGGAAGGAGCTCGCGCGCGGGTTCGGCGAGCATGCCGTCCCGGAGGGGGAGCTGCCCGGCAACCGCTGCCTGCGGCAGGGGCATCCGGCCGGGAGCTGGTCGGCGGCCATCCAGCCGCCCGCGGAGGGCTGTCTCGACCGGGAGAGCTGGTTCCGGCTGATCGGGCTGCTGCTGCGGCACAGCCCGTCCGGCTCGGATACCCGCTGCCTGGCGTACTACTGCCCGCTCGTCACGGCCGACTGGGACGACGAGACGGTCTTCGCGGGACGGCTGGGCGACGCGGCCGCCCTGTACGACCATCCGGAGATGTCCAGCTGCCCGTCCGATCTGTGGGCGGAGGACCGGTCCTGGGTCGTCTACTGCGACTGGGATCTGTGGGGGACGAAGGTCGTCGGGCCCACCGCGCTCGTCGACGCCGTCCTGACCGATCCGGGTCTGGAGGCCGTCCGCCTCCCCTGGACGCGCTGACCGGTGACGCGGCGGCCGGTGACGCGCGGACCGGTGGCCGGTCGGGGCCGTGCCTCGCCTCCGGAGACCGGTTCCACGCGAACGCCCCTGCCGAGATGGGGTGGGTGGTGATCCGGCGTGACCGGCCCGGCGCCCTCGTGGGGGAGGACCTGGAGACGGGCGCGCCGTGCGGGCCGGCCCGCGGGGCCGGATCGAGTTCGCGTGGACGGGAGTGCGGGGCACGGCCCCGGCATCCGGCACCGCGGGGCCCGGCCCCGTGACGGTGCCCGGCCGCGGACGTGCAGGAGGGGTGGGCGCCCCCCTGGGCTGATCCCTGTCGCGGTGATCGACTCATCCGGGGGCACCTCCTGCCGCATGTGTCCGCGGTCATGGACGTTCACGAAGGTAGGCACCCTCGGCCGTCGCGGCATCCCCGTTAAAGCGCGCTTAAGGGGTGGATCAGTCGTCGCTAAGCCCATCACCACATTCGGCCAGAAAGTACCTGTTCTTAAGCATGTACGGCACTATCCGACATTGGGATGATCATCTCTGGGCGGGGTCGAGGAGGACGGGTGCGGTCCAAGGGCCTTGTGGTGCTGGCGGGGGTGCTGGCGGCCGTCCTGGTGGCAGGGCTCACGGTCGGCTGGGCACTGGGGAACGGACGGGGCGGCGATCCCCGGGAGGTCGCGGCCGGGTACTTCGCGGCCTGGAGCCACGGGGACCTGGACGAGATGCGCGAGTTCGTCGCCGACCCGCCCGCCGACTTCGCCTCGCAGCACCGCGCGCTGTCCCGCGGCCTCCTGGTCGACCGCATCGCGTTGGAGCCGCGCCCCGTCGTTCGCACCGGGCGAGCCGCCGCGCGGGCCGGCTTCACCGTCAGCAGGTCGGTCGCCGGGCACGGGAGGTGGTCGTTCACGTCGGAACTGCGGCTCGGGCAGGTGGACGGACGGTGGCGCGTGCTGTGGTCGCCCGCCACGCTGTACCCGGGCTTGAAGGGCAGCGGGCGGTGGGCGCTGCGGCAGGTGCGGGTCCCCGCCGTCACGCTGGTCGCGCGGGACGGCGAGGCGCTGCCCGAGGACGGCCCGCTCGCGCCCTACCTCGCCGGGATCACCGACCGGCTCGGCAAGGAGGACGAGCAGACCGGATGGGCGATCGAGCTGCGCGACGACGGCGGACCACCGCAGCGCGTGAAGCTGTTCGGGGTGGAGAAGGGCGAGAAGATCCGCACGACGCTGGACCGGCGCGTACAGGCGGCGGCGGTGAAGGCGGCCGCGTCCGCGCCCGGCCGGGCCGCGGTCATCGCCGTCCGCCCGTCCAGCGGGGAGGTGCTCGCGGTGGCCGACGGGCTCGGCGGGCTCGGCGCGTTCGCCTCCCTCTACCCGCCCGGCTCGACGTTCAAGGTGGTGGTCGCGGGCGCGCTGATCGCGGACGGGGCGGGCCCCGGGACCGGTGTCGACTGCCCCGCCTCGGTGGTCACCGCGCAGCGCACGATCCACAACGACGAGGACCACGCGCTCGGCCCGACGTCGCTGCGGGCCGCGTTCGCCGCGTCCTGCAACACCACGTTCGCGCGGCTCGCGGTCGAGCGGCTCGGTGCGGCGAAGCTGGCGGCGAGCGCCCGGCGCTTCGGGTTCGGCGTGCGGATCACGCCGGGTGTGGACGCCGCCCAGGGCGGCTTCCCGGACCCGCGCGGCGGCGCGGAACTGGCCGAGGCCGGGATCGGGCAGGGCCGCGTCCAGGCGAGCCCGCTGCTGATGGCGTCGGCCGCCGCCGCCGTGGCGGACGGCTCGTGGCGGGCGCCGCGGCTGCTGGCGCCGAAGCTGATCCGCGAGGGCGGGGGAGCGGTGCCGGAACCCCGCCGGGTGCCCGGGACCTCCGCGCTCGGCACGCTGATGCGGGCCGTGGTCACCGGCGGCACCGCCGCGGGCGCCGGCCTGCCGGCCGGGACGGCGGGCAAGACGGGCACGGCCGAGTTCGGCGGCGGGCGGTCGCACGCCTGGTTCATCGGATACCGCGACGATCTCGCCTTCTCGGTCTTCGTCGAGGCAGGGGGCTCGGGGCCGGAGGTCGCGGCGCCGCTCGCCGCCCGCTTCCTGAAGGCCGTCCGCTGACCGGTGCTCCGCGGCCGCCGTGCGTTCGCGGCGGACTTCCGGAAAAGGTGAGCCTCATCGTGAACACTCCGCGGTGTCCCCGCGTACTCCAGTGGAGAGCAGAAGGGCCGCGGGATAGGGTCTGTACGGATTTCTTGGCACCAGCGCGCAACGAGTGACTCATGGGGCGTATGCTCCCGGAGTGATCGAGCGGGTTCGTCAAGAATCCGTTCGGGGAACGCGGTGGGAGCGAGCGGGCTCCCGCACCGCGATCTCCGATGTCTCAGCGGGAAGGCCGCCGGGTGATGAGCCGGGCGGTCCGGAGCCGACCGGCGTTCGCCGAGCCCTCCGTCTCCTCCACAGGAGAGGGCATGGCGCGACGCGATATCGGGCATGCGTCCCGGAACAACACGCATGCTTCACCGTGGGCCGAGACGCCCGCGCGTCCCTCGTCGAGACCTGAGCCCCGTCGGGGGACATGGTCCGACGAGCCGCAGCCGCGGCCGCAGTGGCCCGAAGGGTCCTGGTGGTCCGAGCAGCCGGACGGCACCGAGCGCGGACGGCGATCGTCGCGCCGCGGGCCGAGCCGGCGCGAGATGAAGCGGCACGAGGCCCGCGCCAAGCGGTCCCGCAAGCGCACGGATGACCAGTTCGGCGCGCGGAACAGGCCTCCCAAGGACCGGGACGACCGTCCGCGGGACGACCGGTCCGATGCGCGGACCCGGCAGTTCGACGCACGGAACGGCCGGTCCGATGCCCGGGCGAACCAGTTCGGCCCTCGCAACGACCCGCCGGATGCGCGGACCCGCCAGTTCGGCCCCCGCAATGATCCACCGGATGCGCGAACCCGCGAGTTCGATGCGCGGGACGGCCGGTCCGATGCCCGGGGCCGGCAGCCCGATCCACGGGACGGCCGGTCCGATGCGCGCACCCGCCGGTTCGACGCCCGGTCCGAGACGCTCGACGCGCGGACGGAAGGGTTCGACGCGCGGACGGAAGGGCTCGCGGCGGGCCGGGACCGGTCGCGGGAGTTCCAGCCGCGCGGCGGACGGGCACGGCCCGCGGAGCGGTCACGCTCCCAGCGGCGCGCAGCGGAACGTCCCCCGCAGCGGGCCACCCGGTCGCGTCAGCCGGCCCGTCCGCCGTCCCGGCGCCCGGCGACACCGCGGCCGGGGCCGAAGGCGAAGCCGCGGCGCGGGCGGCGCCCCACCGACCGGATGAGCATCGGCGCGATCGTGCTGTCCACCGCCGTCGGCCTGTCCCTGCTCGGCATCGCCGAGCGGGCGCTGCTGGAAGGCGGGCCCATCGGCGGGGCGTCCGGCCCGGCCGGCTCACAGCGCGCGATCACGCCGCCCAAGCCCGGCGGCGACCCCGCACAGCCGCAGCAGCCCGGCCGGCCGCAGCAGCCCGGGCAGAGCGGGGCGCCCGCGGCGCCGTCCGCCCCGAACCTCGGGATCCTCGCCGCGCAGGTGCGCGAGCTGACCATCGACGAGCGCGGCGCGGCCGCCCGGCAGGCCTACGGCGCGGCGCCGGCGGGCCGGCCGATCGTGGACGCGACCAGGACGAGCGCCGACAAGAGCTGGGTGTTCGGCACCACCGCGCTCCCCGTCCCCACCGGCAGCACCGCGACCCCCGAAGTGGCGTTCTACGCGGCCCGCTGGACGGGTGAGGAGTGGCAGGTCGCGCTCTCGGGCGGGACGGAGTTCAACGCGCTGCTCGGCGCCGCCCCGGCGAAGGTCATGCCGGCGGCGGAGGTGCGTGCCCTGCGCCGGTACGGCGCCCTCACCGCCGCGCAGGCCACCGCGCTCGTCAACGGCTCGCGGGCCGGCGACGCGCTGATGCTGCCGTGGAAGACCGGCGAGGTCTGGTCGATGACGACCTCAAACGGCTCGCCGCGGCCGCTGGGTTCGCTGGCGTTCTCCGGCGGCGACGGGCGGGTCCTCGCGGCCGGCGACGGCCGCCTCTACCGCTTCTGCGCCGACTCGGGCGGCGGTGCGATGGTCATGCTCGTCCACGGGAGCGGTGTGGCCACCACCTACTACCGGCTCCGCGGCGCGTCGGCGGTACGCGACGGCAGCGTCGTCGAGCAGGGCGCCCCGCTCGGCCGCACCGGTACCGAACGGCCCTGCGGCGGGGCGGCCTCGCCGCGCGCCGAGGTCGGGTTCGGGCTGCGCCGCGGCGGCGGGCCGATCCCCCTCGACGGCGCGCAGATCGGCGGCTGGACGTTCCAGGAGCGGGCCAACCCCCTCCTCGGCTTCGCCGAACGCGGTGTTCTCCAGGTGCTTCCCGGCGGGCTGCTGGCCAACCTCGGCGCGGTCCCCGCGGGGGACGACCCTCCGTCGTCGCCGCCGTCCCCAGGCGCCTCGCCGGAGGACGGCGCCGGAACGCCCCCCGCCCCGGCGGAGGGCGCAACCCAGAAGAGGAGTCCGAGCGGTGCGAATTCGCAACAGTGATGATCCCATGGTCCCCACCTGGGCGCTGCGCCTCGTGCTCGCCGGCGCGGTGCTCGTGCTCGTCGGCGCGGCGACCCCGCAGGGCGCCGTCGCGGTCGCGAACGTGCAGTACTTCCTCAACTTCTTCGCCGGCGTCTTCGCCCTCGTGGCGCTGACCACCGCGGTGATGAGCGGGCTGCTGGCCACCGATCGCCTGATCCTGAAGATCCGGCACCGGGTGCTCGCGCAGGCCCTGCACCGCGCGTCCGCGATCATCTCGGTGGCGATGCTGTTCGCGCACGTGTCGGTGAAGGTGATGGCCGGCCTCGCCCTGCCCGTCAACGTCGTCGTGCCGACGGGCGGGGCGGTCGGCCTCGGCACGGTCGCGTTCGACCTGATGCTCGTCATCGTCGTCACCGGGATGCTGCGGTCGCGGTTCGCGTTCCGGGGCAAGGCGTGGGTGTGGCGGTCGGTCCACGCCCTCGCCTACGTCGCGTGGCCGTTCGCGATCGTGCACGGCCTGATCACCGGCCGGGCCGCGGCGAACTGGGTCGTGCTCTCCTACGTGATGAGCGTGGTGCTGGTCGTGCTCGCCCTGACGACCCGCCTGATCGTGGTGGTCAAACCACGGGAGCTGAACCGCGCCGACGACGAGATCGATCCGTTCTCCAGGCCGGACGGCGCCGGACGCCGCCGCGACCGGCGCGCGATGGCGGCGATGGAGCACGAGGAGGCCCGCGCCGCCGCGGCGGCCCGCGCGAGGGAGGCCGATCCCATGGACGGCTTCGACGACCCGCGCGGCACCGTCCAGGACCCGCGCGGCATGCCCGTGTACGGCGGCGGAAACGACACCGAGGTCTACCGATGACATCGACCGTCACCGTCTCCGGCATCGGCGGTCCGCGGCTCACGCTCGGATTCGACAGGTTCGACCGGCTGGACCTCGACAGGCACCTGGCCGTGCACGGCAGGCTCCGCGCGCCGGACCTGGACGACATCGTCCGCATGTGCGAGCAGGTCGATCTGCGGGGGCGCGGCGGCGCCGGCTTCCCGTTCGCCCGCAAGCTGATGGCCGTGGCGGCGCGGGTCAACTACCCGACGGCCGACCAGACCGCGCTGCTGCCCGGCGAGAGCGGCAACGAACGCGGCTCCAGCGAGGACGTCGTCATCGTGGTGAACGGCGCCGAGGGGGAGCCCGGCAGTTCCAAGGACAAGGTCCTGCTCGAACGGGCGCCGCACCTCGTCCTCGACGGCGCCCAGATCGCCGCGTCCGCGCTCGGCACCCAGCGGATCGTCGTGGCCGTCGAGGACGACGAGGCCGCCCGCTCGGTCCGCGCCGCGATCAGCGAACGGCGGATGCCCGCGCGGGTCGTCCGGCTGACCGAGCGGTTCATCTCCGGGGAGAGCGGCGCGGTGGTCCGCGCGATCAACGGGGAGACGCCGATCCCTCCGGGCGTCAAGGTCCGCGCGTCCGACTCCGGCGTCGATGGCTACCCGACGCTGCTGTCCAACACCGAGACGTTCGCGCAGCTCGCCGTGCTCGTCTCCCTCGGCCCCGACCTGTACGCGTCGGCCGGGACGGACGACGAGCCGGGCACCACGCTGCTCACCGTCGGCGGTACCCAGGTCGTGGAGGCGCCGCTCGGCACGCCGCTCCAGGCCGTGCTCGACCACTGCCAGGTGCCCCCGTCGCCGGGCGTGCTCGTCGGCGGCTACCACGGGATGTGGCTCGGCCCCGCCGCGGTGCCGCGGGCCGTGCTGTCACGCGCGGGGATGCGCCGGGTCGGCGGGACGGTGGGCGCCGGGATCATCCTGCCGCTCAGCCAGGGCACCTGCCCGCTCGGCGAGGTCACCCGGATCGCCTCCTACCTGGCCGCGCAGTCGGCCGGGCAGTGCGGGCCGTGCCGGCTCGGGCTCCCCGACGTCGTGCGGTCCCTCAACTCCCTCACCGAGGGGGCGGGAACGGTGGAGGACGTCCGCCGCGCCGCCGGCATCGGCCGGGGCCGGGGCGCCTGCACCCACCCGGACGGGACCGCCAGGTTCGTCCTTTCGGCGATGGAGGCGTTCGCCGCCGACATCGACGCCCACCGGTGGGGCGGCGGCTGCGATCTGTCGACGTACGGGGTCCTGCCGCTGCCGGTGCCCGACGGCTCGGAGGGCCGGGTGGCGATCGACTGGAGCCGCTGCGACGGGCACGGACTGTGCGCCTACATCGTCCCCGAGCTGATCCAGCTCGACCGGTACGGCTTCCCGGTGGTGCTCGGCACCGACATTCCCTCCTGGATGGAAAAGGACGTGCAGAAGGCGGTCGCGATGTGCCCCGCATTGGCGCTGCGCGTCGTCGACGGCGTCCCCGGCATCCCGTCCAGGCGCTGACCCGACGGTCCGGCGGCCAATTCGGGCGTGTGAAAAAGAGGAAATCAGATGAGCGCTCTTGAACCCGGTACCCCGCGTGGCGCGTATCTCCCACAGAACCCGCGCCGGGTCCGTCGAGAGATCCTCGAAAGGAGGAAGAAGTTCCCTTGAGGAAATCCTACGGAATCGCCGAAATGCGCAGGCTGCCACGCCTTCGCCTGGGCCGCACCCTGCTGATTCTGGCGGCCGTGGCGGCCGTGGGGGCCGCCTTCGTGGTCGTCATGAACCCGGTCGGCGTCCCCGCCAGCGGCGCGGCGAACCTCGGTGGCACCGTGAACACCCGCTGGGGACGTCTGAGCACTTTGGACAGGAAGTTGCTCGTCGCGGTGCGGCAGGCCGGCCTCTGGGAGATCCCCGCAGGCCAGCAGGCACAGCAGCGTGCCTCCAGCCCCCGGGTGAGGGAGGTCGCCGAGATCATCTGGCAGCAGCACGTGCAGCTGGACGCGGACGCCCGCGCGACCGCGGAGCGGCTCGGCGTGCTCCTCCCGAACGAGCCCAACGGGAGCCAGAAAGCCTGGCTGAGAGAGATGTCAGGCAAATTCGGCGCCGATTACGACAAGATCTGGGTGCATCGGCTGCGCGCCGCACACGGGGCGGTCTTCACCGTCATCGCCAAGGTGCGCTCGCAGTCCGAGAACAGCGAGGTCCGTGCGTTCGCCGAGCGTTCCATGAAGTTCGTCAACACGCACATGTCGCTGCTGGAGAGCACCGGCCTGGTACCCAGGCGTGCTCTGAAATGACGTACATCCCACCCCGCAAAAGGGAGTACCTTTCCATGGGAAGCAAGAAAAAAGCCTTCGCCGTGATCATTCCGGCGCTCGCCCTTGTCACGTCGGCGTGTCAGACGACGCCCGGCGGGATCGCCGCCCCGCAACCCGGCGCAAGCACGTCGGCCGCCGCGGACGGCTCGGACCTCGAAGGCGGCGGGAATCTCGACGATGTCAACAACCCGGGCGCCCCCACCGGAGCTCCGACCGGCTACCCGAACGGCGGCGGCCAGCAGCCCGGCGGCGGTCAACAGACCCCGGGCGGCGGTCAGCAAGATCCGGGCGGCGGTCAGCAGGACCCGGGCGGCGGCCAGCAGACCCCGGGCGGCGGTCAGCAAGATCCGGGCGGCGGTCAGCAGGACCCCGGCGGCGGTCAGCAGGACCCGGGCGACGGCGGCGGCCAGCCGGGCGACGGCCAGGGCAACGACCAGGGCGACGGTCAGGGCAACGACCATGGCCAGGGCAACGACCAGGGCCAGGGCAACGACCAGGGCGACGGCCAGGAAGTCGAGATCCCGGAGCTGAGGGCCGACCAGTTCGTCCCGATCCAGCAGGCGCCGCGCGTGCGGCAGCCGCGCAACACCCGGCGGGCCTCCACCGGTGTGTTCAGTGTGGACTGCGGCACGAACGAGGGCCAGGCGCACAGCAACCCCGACAACGTGCTCGCGGCGCCCGGCGTCGTGAACGGCGCGCACCACATCCACGACTACGTCGGCAACCTCGACACCGACGCCTTCTCGACCGACGAGACCTTCGCCGCGGCCGGGACGACCTGCGAGAACGGCGACAAGTCGGCCTACTTCTGGCCGGTGCTGCGGCTTCGCGCGGGCCAGGACGACTCCGAGCGGGCCGAGCAGAGCCAGATCGACGGCAACATCGGCAGCATCGTCGAGCCGGCCGAGGCGCGCCTGGAGTTCCTGGGCAATCCGCGCAGCAAGGTGACCGCGATGCCGCAGTTCATCCGGGTCGCCACCGGTGACGCGAAGGCCGTGACGAACGGCCTGCAGAACGCGAAGGCGCTGTGGATGTGCACGGGCTTCGAGGAGCGGGCGTTCACCGACAAGTACCCGCTCTGCCCGGAGGGCAGCCAGGTCGCGCGTGTGCTGAACTTCCCGAGCTGCTGGGACGGCCAGAACACCGACAGCGCCAACCACCGCGACCACATCGCCTTCCCCGACGAGCGGACGGGCGCCTGCCCGGAGGGCACTCAGGCCGTGCCGCAGCTGCGGATGACCCTGACCTACGACGTGCCCGCGGAGCCGCTGGCGTTCGCGCTGGACAGCTTCCCCGAGTCGGGCCACGACCCGGTGACCGACCACGGCGACTTCATCAACGTGATGGGTGAAGAGCTGATGCAGCAGGCGGTCAACACCATCAACGGCAGGGGCGGCGGCCAGAACGGCGGCGGCGGCCAGAACGGCGATGGCGGTCAGAACGGCGGCGGCCAGGAGGGCGGCGACCAGCCCACGACCCGGCCCAAGCGCCACCACTGATCCACCGGACGTCCGGGTGATCCGGACCGCCCCGGGCTGACCCGGACGCGCGGCCGGTGAGGATGCCGTCTTCGACCTTCGGCGGCATACTCACCGGCCGCGCCCGCGTGCCCGCGCGATTCCGGGCGCCCCGGCTCCGTACGATCGGGGCATGGACATCGTGATCGCGGGCGGGCACGGGAAGATCGCACTGCGGCTGTCGCGGCTGCTGGCCGCGCGGGGGGACACCGTGCTGAGCCTGATCCGCAATCCCGGCCACGCGTCCGACGTGCGCGGCACCGGCGCCGAGCCGGTGGTGTGCGACCTGGAGTCGGCGGACGCCGGCGAGGTCGCCGGCCATCTGACCGGGGCGGACGCGGTCGTGTTCGCCGCCGGGGCGGGGCCGGGCAGCGGCGCGGCGCGCAAGGACACCGTCGACCGGGCCGCGTCGGTGCTGACGGCGGACGCGGCGGAGCGCGCGGGCGTCCGCGGCTTCGTGCAGATCTCCGCGATGGGCGCGGGGGAGCCGCCGCCGCCGGGCCGCGGTGAGGCGTGGGAGGCCTACATCAGGGCCAAGGGCGAGGCGGAGGACGACCTGCGCCGCCGGGACGCCCTCGACTGGCTGATCCTGCGGCCGGGCCGCCTCACCGACGACCCGGCCACCGGCAGGGTGACCCTCGCCGAACCGCCCATCGGGCACGGCGCGGTCACCCGCGACGACGTGGCGGCGGTCATCGTGGCGCTGCTCGACGCCGGCGACGTCCGCCGCCGCACGCTCGACCTCCTCAACGGCGAAACCCCGGTCGGGGACGCCGTCAACGCGCTGCGCTGACCGGGCGAGGGCGGGCCCGCACCCCGGGTCAGCCGGTGTAGAGCGACTCGATCTCGCCGGCGAAGGCCTTCATCACGACGTTGCGCTTGACCTTCAGGCTCGGTGTCATGTGGCCGGCCTCCTCGGTGAAGTCCACGCCGAGGATCACGTACTTCTTGATCGCCTCGGCGCGGCTGACCGACTTGTTGGCCTCGGCGACGGCGGCCTCGATCGCGGCGATGACATCGGGGTCGAGGCGCAGCTCGTCCACCGTCATCGTCTCGGGCTTGCCGTGCCGTTCCTTCCACGGGCCGAGCGCCTCCTCGTCCAGCGTGACGAGGGCGCTGATGAACTTGCGGCCGTCGCCGACGACCAGGCACTGGCTGATCAGCGGGTGCGCGCGGAGCCTGTCCTCCAGCGGTGCGGGCGCGACGTTCTTGCCGGCCGCGGTCACGAGGATCTCCTTCTTGCGGCCGGTGATGCGCAGGAACCCGTCGTCGTCGAGGGAGCCGAGGTCGCCGGTGTGGAGCCAGCCGTCCTCCAGGGCCTCCTTGGTGGCGGCCTCGTTGTTCCAGTAGCCGCGCAGGATGTTGATGCCGCGGACGAGGACCTCGCCGTCCTCGGCGATGCGGACGTCCACGCCCGGGATCGGCTGACCGACGGTGCCGATCTTGAGGGCGGTGGGGCGGTTGACGCTGGCGGGAGCGGTCGTCTCGGTGAGCCCGTAGCCCTCCAGGATCGTGATGCCGACGCCGCGGAAGAAGTGCCCGAGGCGCTCGCCGAGCGCGGCCCCGCCGGACACCGCGTACTGCACCTTGCCGCCGACGGCCGCGCGCAGCTTCCCGTAGACCAGCGCGTCGAAGACCTTGTGCTTGGCCTTGAGGCCGAGGCCCGGCCGGCCGTCGTCCAGTGCCCGGCTGTAGGCGATCGCGGTCTCGGCGGCCGCCTTGAAGATCTTGCCCTTGCCGTCGGCCTCGGCCTTCTGCTCGGCGCCGTTGTAGACCTTCTCGAAGACGCGCGGGACGGCCAGCAGGAAGGTCGGCTGGAAGGAGGCGAGGTCGGGCAGCAGGTTCGGGATGTCGCTGTGCCCGAGGACGATGCCGCCCTCGATCGTGGCGACCTGGATGAGCCGGGCGAACACGTGCGCCAGCGGCAGGAACAGCAGTGTGGAGCTGCCCTCCACGGCGACCTCGGCGATCGCGCCCTGGACGGCGTTGCGGGACGTCGCCACGAGGTTCCCGTGGGTGAGCTCGCAGCCCTTGGGGCGTCCGGTGGTGCCGGAGGTGTAGACGAGCGTGGCGAGGTCCGCGGCGGTGCGGGAGCGGCGGCGCTCCTCGACGACGTCGTCGCCGGTGCCGGTGCCGAGTTCGCGTACCCGGTCGACGCCGCCCGCGTCGATGCCCCAGACGTGCGCGAGGCCGGGGAGGCGCTCGCGCACCTCATCGACCGAGGCCATGTGCGCGTCCGTCTCGGCGAACACGGCCTTCGCGCCGGAGTCGCCGACGATCCACTCGATCTGCTCGGCGGAGGACGTCTCGTAGATGGGGACCGAGACCGCGCCGGCGGTCCAGATCGCGTAGTCGAGAACGGTCCATTCGTAGCGGGTCCGCGACAGCAGGCACACCCGGTCGCCGGACTCGATCCCGGCGGCCACCAGGCCCTTGGCGACGGCCGCGACCTCGGCCGCGAACTCGGCCGCGGTGACGGCGCTCCACGCCGCCCCCTCGCCCGAGCCGTTCTTGCGGCGCGCCACGATCACGCCGGGATCCTCTGCGGCCCTGGTGAAGGGCGCGTCGGTCAGGGTGGCGGAATCGGGGACCTCCACCATCACGGGAACGCTGAACTCGCGCACGGCCTGCTCCTGTAGTCGATCTTCGAGGTCGGCGGGGAAGTCCCCACGAGGCTTCTCCGGTTGACGAATGATACCCATGAGTAGGGACTTTGCCCCGAAGGCCCGGTCATCGGCACCCGCCGGCGGTACGGGTTAACGGCACGGCAAAGACCGGCCGTCACCGGCGGCGTCCGCCGCGTGGTCGCCTACGCTTGGGCCGGTCGCACACGAACGGGGTTCCGGGGGATCGCCATGCTGCTCGAAGTGATCGCGCTGACGGCCGAGGACGCGCGGGCGGCGCAGGACGGCGGCGCCGACCGGCTCGAGGTCGTCGCCGACATGGCCGCGGACGGCCTCACCCCCGATCCCGACGTCGTCGAGGCGGTCCGGAAGGTCACCACTCTGCCGATGCGGGTGATGCTGCGGGCCAACGCCGGTTTCCGCACGACCGGCTTCGAACTGGACCGGCTGAGGCGCGCCGCCGCGGGTCTCGCCGAGGCGGGCGCGGACGGGTTCGTCTTCGGCTTCCTCGACTCGTTCGGCCACATCGACACGGCCGCGACCGGCAAGCTCGCCGCCGACGCCGCCCCGCTGCCCTGGACGTTCCACCGCGCGCTCGACCACGCCGCCGACCCCGGCGCCGCGTGGGACGCCGTCCGGCATCTCGGCGGCGGGCCCGACACGGTCCTCACGGCCGGCTCCGCGCGGGGCGTGGACGCCGGGGTGGACGTCCTCGTCCGGCGCGCCGCCGAGGACCCGGACTCCGCCAAGATGATCATGGCCGGGGGAGGGTTGCGCCGCAAGCACGTCGCGCTCCTCGCCGCCGCGGGCGTGACCGCGTTCCACGTGGGCACCGCCGTCCGCCCGGACGGCGCCTGGGACGCCCCCGTGGAACCCGCGCTCGTGAGCGAGTGGCGCTCCCTGGTGTCCGCCGCGACCGGCTGACCGGGCCCGCCCGCGGTGTTCCGCCCGCGGTGTTCCGCCCGCGGTGTTCCGCCCGGTCGGCGCGGAACCCGGCCATTCTCGTGGGCGGTGTGCCCTATTAGAGTCGGTTCATGAGGATCCACGTGGTGAGCGACGTCCATGGCCGCGCGGATGCGCTGACGAGCGCGGCGGACGGCGCGGACGTGCTCATCTGCCTGGGCGACCTGATCCTGTTCGTCGACTACCACGACCACGCGCAGGGGATCTTCGCCGACCTGTTCGGGCAGGAGAACGCCGAGCACTTCATCACGCTGCGCACCGAGCGGCGCTTCGACGAGGCCCGCGAGTTCTCCCGCGGGCTGTGGGCGTCCCTCGACGGCGACGCGTGGCCCCACATCGAACGCGCGGTCGACCGGCAGTACGCCGAACTGTTCGCGGCCATGCCGGCCCCCGCGTACCTGACGTACGGCAACGTGGACGTCCCGCGCATGTGGGGAGCGCACCTGCGGGACGGCCACCACGTCCTGGACGGCGAGACCACCGAGATCGGCGGCCTCCGGTTCGGGTTCGTCGGCGGCGGCCTGCGCACCGAGTACCGCACCCCCTACGAACTGGACGACGACGCGTTCGCCGCCAAGGTCGAGGCCGTCGGCGAGGTGGACGTGCTGTGCTGCCACATCCCGCCCGACGTCCCCGAGCTGCTGTACGACACGGTGGCGCGCAGGTTCGAACGCGGCAGCAGGGCGATCCTGGACGCGATCCACCGGACGCAGCCGAAGTACGTGCTGTTCGGGCACGTCCACCAGCCGCTCGCGAGCCGGATGCGCATCGGCCGCACCGAATGCGTGAACGTGGGCCACTTCCGGGCCCGTGGCGTGCCGCACGTACTGACGGTGTGAAAGATACTTTCTCTAGGACAGCGGGCCCGCGCGCGTGGGCTCACCGAGAGCCGGAGGGAGACGCAGATGGCGGACCGCACGAGTTCCACCATCACGGTCAAGGCCGGGAAGGCCGAGATCATGGCGGTGATCGCCGACCTTGAGGGGTACCCGGGGTGGGCGAGCGGCATCCGCGGGTTCACCGTCCAGGAGACGGGCGAGGACGGCCGGGCGTCCCTCGCCAAGCTGACCTTCGACGGCGGCCCGTTCAGCGACACCGTCGGCCTCGCCTACACCTGGGAGGGCGACGACCGGGTGACGTGGAAGCTGGTGGAGCAGGGCTCGGTCGTCACCGGCCTGCACGGCTCCTACAGCCTGGAGGAGAGGGACGGATCCACCGAGGTGACCTACGAGCTCGCCGTGGACGTCCGGATACCGCTGATCGGCATGGTGAAGCGCAAGGGCGAGAAGCGGATCACCGACTCGGCCCTCAAGGGCCTCAAACGCCACGTGGAGAGCTGAACACCACGCCCAAGCGATACCGTGCACGCCGACGACCGATGGAAGATGGACCCATGAGCGAGCAGCCGGGCGACGTCCTGGACGAGGCGGCCAAGCTTTTCGACACGCTGATCAGGCGGGTGGCCGGAGGCGGAGGCGCCGGCCGGGACCGCGGTGCGGGCGGGGACGCGTGGGGGCGGGCCACCGCCGAGGAGCCGCGCATCGCCACCGGCGCCCCGGAATGCCTCGACTGCCCGGTCTGCCGGGCGATCGCGGTGAAGCGCGAGGCGGGCGGCGACGTCGGCCGGCATCTGCACGAGGCCGGCCGGTCGCTGCTCGCCGCCGCACTGGACGTGGTGGCGGCGTTCGACCGGACGGGTTCCGGCCGGACGGGTTCCGGCCGGACAAGCCGGAACCGGCCGCCGGAGGCGTCGAAGAGCCCGCGGGCGGGTAGGTCCGAGCGGTCGGAACGTCCGGAGACGGGTGATGTGTGGTCGGTCGCCACGGGCGGCGGCCCCACCGACATCGGGTAGTGCGGTACAGGCTCCAGCCGGGGCGCGCGAGGAGGAGGAAGGGTACATGGCCCTGACCATCGGCGTGGATGTGGGCGGTACGAAGGTCGCCGCAGGGGTCGTCGACGACCGGGGGACGATTCTGGAGAAGGTACGCAGGCCGACTCCATCGACCAACCCCAAGGAGACCGCTGAGACCATCGCCGAGGTCGTCGACCTCCTGGCGGGCAAGTTCGAAGAGGTGTCGGCGGTCGGCCTCGGCACCGCGGGCTTCGTCGACGAGACCCGTTCCACCGTCCTGTTCGCGCCGAACCTGGCCTGGCGGGACGAGCCGATCAAGGAGAAGGTGGAGAGCCTCGTCGGCCTGCCGGTCGTGGTGGAGAACGACGGCAACGCCACCGCCTGGGGCGAGGCCCGCTTCGGCGCCGGCCGCGGCGAGAACTTCCTCGTCCTGGTGGCCCTCGGCACCGGTATCGGCGGCGGCATCATCATCAATGGCGAGCTGTACCGGGGCAGTTTCGGCATCGGCGCCGAGATGGGGCATTTCCGGGTCGTCCCGGACGGCCGCCGCTGCGGCTGCGGCAACCGCGGCTGCTGGGAGCAGTACGCCAGCGGCAACGCCCTCGTCCACGAGGCCCGGGACCTGGCCCGGGTGGCGCCCGCGATGGCGGGACGCCTGCTGGAGCTCGGCGAGGGCCGGCCCGAGGGCATCAGCGGCCCGGAGGTGTCACAGGCGGCCCGCGAGGGAGACAAGGCCGCCCTGGAGTGCTTCCGGACCATCGCGCACTGGGCGGGCCAGGGTCTTGCCGACCTCAGTGCGATCCTCGACCCGGGCGCGTTCATCATCGGCGGCGGCCTGTCGGACGCCGGCGATCTGCTGCTCGACCCGATCCGCTCGGCGTTCGAGGACGCCCTGACCGGCCGCGGCCACCGCCCCCTGCCCGACATCCGCATCGCCGAGCTGGGCTCGGCGGCGGGGATCGTCGGCGCCGCGGACCTGGCACGCGTCCGCCCCCTCCAGGACGTCGTCGTCTAGGGATGGCGTCCGTCCGCCTGCTGAGCTACAACATCCGGTCGCTGCGCGACGACCCGGCCGCCGTGGCCCGGGTCGTCCGCGGCATCGCCCCGGACGTGACGTGCCTGCAGGAGGTCCCGCGCTTCTTGGGCTGGCGCCTCCGGCGCCGCCGACTCGCCCGCGCGTGCGGCCTGCGGATCGCGGCGGGACGGCGGGCCTGCGGGCTCGCCGTCCTCACCGCACCGCACGTCCACCGGGTGGCCCGCGAGTTCCACCTGCTCACCCCCGAACCGGGCCTGCACCGCCGCGCCCTGGCGATCGCCGTCCTGGAGACCGGCGGAACCCGGCTCATCGCCGCGAGCACCCACCTGGACGTGCTGGGCGAGCCGCGCCTGCGCCACGTCCACGAGATCCTCGCCCACCTCGACCGCGCCCGCGCCCGCTACCAGGCCCCGGTCGTCCTCGCCGGAGACTTCAACGAGGACCCCGGTGGCCCATCCTGGACACTCCTCACCGAGCACCTCCGGGACGCCTACCGGGCGGCCCCCGCGGGCGGCGAACTCACCTTCCCCGCCCGCGACCCCCGCAGGCGGATCGACGCCGTCTTCGCCGACCCTTCCGTCCGCATAACCGCCTGCGGTGTCCCCACCCCCGATACGGCCGCCGACCACGCGGAGGCCACAGACCACCGGCCCGTGACGGCCGACCTGGAACTCCCTTAGACGACCGCGCCGTCGTCGGGGTCCCTTGGCTCGTCGCCCATGCGGAGGACGAGGGTGACGAAGCCGCCGATGAAGGCGGCGACGGCCAGGAAGGCGGCCCAGCCGGGGACCTCCCAGTCGAGGATGACGGTGACGAGCAGGTAGACGGGCCCGCCGATCAGGGCGATCCAGGCGCTCTTGGTGAGGGGGTCGGCGCTGGGCAGCGGCGGCGGCGGGGGCGGGATGTAGTGGCCGTCCGCGTCGTCGTCCGGGGGGATCTCCGGATCTTCGGCGGGCTTGATGACGCGGGCGCGGGGGAGGCGTCCGGTGCGGTCGTCGCCTTCCCGCGGGGGGTCGGCGGGCTCGCGGAGGTTCTCCTCGTCGGGCCAGGGGACGTCGTCGCCCTCGGGGACGGAGTCGTACCCGGCGACGATCTCGGCCCAGATGGCGTCCTCGTCGCGGTCGGCGGGGAGGTCGGTGTCCTTGGCCTTGGCGGGGGCGTGGTCCGCGGCGGCGTCGCGGTTCTCCGCGGCGTCGCGGGGGCCGGCGAGGTCGGTTTCGGGGCGTTCGGCGTCCGGGCCGCGGGCGGAGGTGTCGCGCAGTCGGGCGAGGTGGGCGCGCAGGATGCCCTCGGCGGCGGGTTTCATGTCGACGTCGACGTACAGCCGGTCGAGGACGTCGCCGGCGACGGGTTCGCCGGACGGGTCGGTCAGGTCGGAGAGGTCGGACGGCGAGGCCGCGTACGCCGCCACGCCCGCCTCCCCGAGCGCCGCCAGCATCGCGTCGGCGAGGTGCGGCGCGAGGTCGACCAGCGGGGCGTAGGTGTCGGCCGACAGTCCATTGCCACGGCGATTCACGGGGCCGGCTCCTTCGACTCCGGCGTGACCGACAGCACCGGCATGACGGCCTCCGCTCCCCCAACGACATGTGCCCGGTGGCGCCCCCGGCTCGCGGCGGCACTTCCGGACACCCTGAAACGTGTGTCCCACGGTATTCGCTGCGCCGCCCGGGACAAGCCCCCGGGCGCACCCGATTGAGATTTACGTCAGAGCCTACGTTCATTCGGCCGCCGCTCGCCGCATCGCTTCGGCGCGCGACCGGGCGGGCCGCCCGGGACCCGGGGAGTACCGGCCGGTAGATGGATGGGACGTGGAGTGGGAAGATGTCCCATCATCTCTCGTCGGTCAGGGACCGGTCGTGCTCATCCAGGGCACGCGGTCCGAGGAAGGTCCCGCATGCTCTGGTTCTGGATCCTGCTCCGGATCGTTCTCTCGCCCCTCATGTACCTCCTGTGGTGGCCGCGGAACCGGGGGATGAAGAACGTCCCCAAGCGGGGGCCGGCGCTGCTGGTGGGCAACCACCTGTCGTTCGCCGACCATTTCTTCGGGCCGCTGCCGCTGATGCGGCCGATCTTCTTCATCGGCAAGGGCGAGTACTTCACCGGCAAGGGGGTCAAGGGGCTGATCAGCAAGGCGTTCATGACCGGGGTGGGCGTGGTGCCGGTGGACCGGACGGGCGGCTCGGCGGCCGACGCGGCGCTGCAGACCGGGCTGCGGATCCTCGCGGAGGGCAAGCTGCTCGGCATCTACCCGGAGGGCACCCGGGCCCCCGACAACCGGCTGTACCGCGGCAAGACGGGCGCCGCGCGGCTGGCGCTGAAGTCGCGGGTCCCGGTGATCCCGATGGCGATGATCAACACGTTCGAGCTGATGCCGCCCGGCCAGACCTACCCGCGGCTCGGTGTCCGGCCGGGCGTCCGGTTCGGCAAGCCGATGGACTTCTCCCGCCACTACGGCCGCGAGGACGACAAGGCGGTCCTGCGGGAGGTCACCGACGAGATCATGAACGCGATCAGGGAGCTGTCGGGGCAGGAGTACGTCGACCGGTACGCCGCCGAGGTGAAGGCGGAGATGGCCGGCAAGCCGACGCGGCCGGCCGAGGACGACTGAGGCCTGAGCGACCACGTATGAGCGAAGCGGACCGGGGGGTGTGGGGGGTCGTCCCTCCACAGTGGCACGTATGAGCGAAGCGGACCGGGGGGTGTGGGGGGTCGTCCCTCCACAGTGGCACGTATGAGCGAAGCGGACCCGGGGGGTGTGGGGGGTCGTCCCCCACAGCGGCATGGTTGAGCGAAGGCGGACCGGGAGGCGCGGGGCCCGCCCACCCGCGAGGGCGCGGATGATCGGGGCCGAGCCCCGGGGGATGGGGCTCGAGGCCGCGCTGTGGCGGGCGGTGGCGGTCTACCGCGGCCTGGCGCTGGTCTACGCCGGGCTCGTGATCGCGATGAACTCCGGCGGCTACGCGCATACGGCGGCCGGCTGGG
This sequence comes from Spirillospora sp. NPDC048823, assembly GCF_043198445.1. Lineage (NCBI taxonomy): Bacteria > Bacillati > Actinomycetota > Actinomycetes > Streptosporangiales > Thermomonosporaceae > Spirillospora > Spirillospora sp. NPDC048823. Next base: position 603,000 of record NZ_JBICUT010000003.1, read on the forward strand.
CCGTCCTCGGTGTCATGGCCGCCTGGACGGCGTACGCGGTGCGGGCGTTCGGCGACCCGCGCAGGCGGGGGCGGGCGCTGCTGGGCGCCGATCTCGCCGTCGCGGCCGGATGCGTGCTCGCGACGGCCTGGGTGGAGACGGCGGAGAACATCGCGGCCGGGCGGCCGACGCTGCCGGTGTCGTGGGTGGCGGCCGCGGTGCTGTCATGGGCGGTGGCGGGCGGGCGGCGGCTCGGCGTCACCGCGGCGCTCGTGCTCGCCGCCGCGAACCTGACGGTGCACGCCATCGCCGGGACGGCCGGCGGGATGGGGTCGACGACGTTCAACGGCATCGTCCTGCTGTTCCTCGCGGGCCTCGTCGTCGGGCACGTCGTGCGGCTGGCGCTGGAGGCGGAGGCGCGGCTGGCGCGGGCCGTGGAACTGGAGTCGGCCACCCGGGAGCGGGAGCGGCTGGCGCGCCGCATCCACGATTCGGTCCTGCAGGTGCTGGCGATGGTGCAGCGGCGCGGCGGCGAGCTGGGCGGCGAGGCGGCGGAGCTGGGCCGGCTGGCGGGGGAGCAGGAGGCGGCGCTGCGGTCCCTCATCGGCACCGGCCCGGCCGTGCCCGCGCCGTCGCCGGGCGCCGGGGCCGGGGTCGACCTCCGGCCGCTGCTGACCGGCCACGCGTCTCCGTCGGTGACGGTCTCGACGCCGGCGACGGAGGTGCTGCTGCCCGGGCCCGCCGCCCGGGAGGTCGAGGCGGCGGTCGCGGCGGCGCTCGACAACGTCCGGCGGCACTGCGGCGCCGGTGCCCGCGCCTGGGTGCTGCTGGAGGACGGCGCCGGCGAGATCACCGTCAGCGTCCGGGACGACGGCCCCGGCATGGCCGCCGGGCGGCTCGAGGAGGCCGCGGCGGACGGCCGGCTCGGCGTCGCCCAGTCCATCCGCGGCCGGGTGGCCGACCTCGGCGGCAAGGTCACGATCGTCTCCACCGAGGCCGAGGGCACAGAGATCGAGCTGACCGTCCCCCGCCCCTGGCGCGCGGCTTAGGGTGTGGGCGTGAGCGACGTTCCCCTCAGGGTCATGGTCGTGGACGACCATCCGATGTGGCGCGAGGCGGTCGCCCGCGACCTCGCCGAGGCCGGTCACGACGTGGTCGCGACCGCCGGCGAGGGACGCGCCGCCATCCGCGTCGCCGCCGCCGCGCGCCCGCAGGTGGCCGTGGTCGACCTCCAGCTTCCCGACATCGGCGGCGTCGAGGTGACCCGCCATCTGGCCGCCGCGGACCCGCCCGTCCGCGTCCTGGTGCTGTCGGCGAGCGGTGAGCAGCAGGACGTGCTGGAGGCGGTGAAGGCGGGCGCCACCGGCTACCTGCTCAAGTCCGCCGCGCGCGAGGAGTTCCTGGACGCCGTCCGGCGCACCGGCGAGGGCGACGCCGTGTTCACCCCCGGCCTCGCCGGGCTGGTGCTCGGCGAGTACCGCCGCCTCGCCGCCGCGCCCGCCCGCGCCGACGACGACGCGCCGCGACTGACCGACCGCGAGACCGAGGTCCTGCGGCTGGTGGCGAAGGGCCTGACGTACAAGCAGATCGCGCAGCGGCTCGTCCTGTCCCATCGGACGGTGCAGAATCACGTCCAGAACACCCTCGGAAAGCTCCAGCTCCACAACCGCGTCGAACTCGTCCGCTACGCCATCGAGAAGGGTCTCGACCAAGACCGGTAGTGGACAGCGGACCTCCCGCCCGTCACATGAGCGCCGCGTTCGGCCCCGGCCCCTTCGGCTCAGGGCCGGCGGCGGCGCAGGAGGCCCCGCAAGGCGGCCGTGCGGCGGGTGCCCGGGGGCGTGCTGATCCAGGTCGGCGGGCGGATCCGCGTCTTCGGCCGGGACCCGGCGCGCTGATGCCGTCCACTCGGCGGACGACGTGCGGCGGGCGCCCGCGAGCGGCTATGGTCTAGACCAATGGCGGCACGCCGGGGCGGGCGGTGAATGCCCTGTGCGGCCGCGTCCGGATGGCTAGTCTGGCCCTGGCCATGTGAATCGAGGGAGGAGCCCGGTGGCGGGACAAGGAGAGGGCATGCGCGTCGGAGTGCTGACCGGAGGCGGTGACTGCCCCGGACTGAACGCTGTGATCCGCGCGGTCGTGCGCAAGGGCGTCCAGGTCTTCGGCTACGAGTTCGTCGGCTTCCGGGCCGGCTGGCGCGGCCCGCTCGAAGGCGACACCGTGGCCCTCGACGTGCAGGCCGTGCGCGGGATCCTGCCGCGCGGCGGGACGATCCTGGGCTCGTCCCGGACGAACCCCGTCAAGGTCGAGGGCGGCGTCGAGCGCATCAAGGACAACCTGGCCGGCCTCGGCGTGGACGCACTGATCGCGATCGGCGGCGAGGACACCCTCGGCGTCGCGCGCGAGCTGTACGCCAACGGGGTGAACGTCGTCGGCGTCCCGAAGACGATCGACAACGACCTCAACGCGACCGACTACACCTTCGGCTTCGACACCGCGGTGAACATCGGCACCGAGGCCGTCGACCGGCTGCACACCACCGCCGAGAGCCACCACCGCGCGCTGATCTGCGAGGTCATGGGGCGGCACGCGGGCTGGATAGCGCTGCATGTCGGGATGGCCGCCGGTGCCAACGTCATCCTGATTCCCGAGCGGCCCTTCGACATCGACAAGGTCGTCGAGTACGTGGAGAGCCGGTTCAAGACCCGCTACGCGCCGATCATCGTGGTGTCCGAGGGCGCCCACCCGGTCGACGGGCAGATGCAGCTGCAGACCGGGGAGCGGGACGCGTTCGGGCACGTCCGGCTCGGCGGCATGGGGCAGGCCCTCGCCGACGAGATCGAGAAGCGCACCGGCAAGGAGGCCCGCGCCACCGTGCTCGGGCACATCCAGCGCGGCGGCACCCCGACCGCGTTCGACCGCGTCCTCGCCACCCGCTTCGGCCTGCAGGCGATCGACGCCGTCAGCGACGGCGACTACGGCAAGATGGTGGCGCTCCAGGGCACCGACATCATCCGGGTCGGCCTCGACGAGGCGACCAAGACGCTGAAGACCGTCCCGCTGGAGCGATACGCCGAGGCCGAGGTCTTCTTCGGCTGACCGCCCGTCCTGGCGGGAACTCTGCTCCCCGCGCATGCGGGGATGGTCCCACGAGTATCGGGTCGCGGCATCGGCTCCACTGGGCCACACTGGAGGCTCCCTTTCGACCTGTTCCCGCCAGGAGGATCACGCATGACCACGCTCGACCCCGCGCCCGCGACCGTGCCGGCGCCCGCGCCGGCGCCGGCGGACGTCCGGGAGCAGTCACCGGTCGACGGCGAGCCGTGCGTGCTGCTCAAACTCGGCGAGGTCGTCCTCAAGGGCAAGAACCGCGAGCAGTTCGAGCGGCGCCTCGCCGACAACGTCCGCACCGCCGTCCGCCCGATCGCCCGGGTGGACGTCATCCGGCGCCACGGCGTCTTCATCGTCCGCAAGCACGACGCCGATCTGGCGACCATGGAACGGGTGGCGCAGCGCGTCACCGACGTCATGGGCATCGTGTGGGCGCACCGCGCCTGGCGGGTCGGCAAAGACCTCGCCAGCGTCGAACGCGCCGCGCTGGAGCTGATGGACGGGCGGATCGGCTCGTTCGCCGTCCGGGCCCGCCGCCGCGACAAGCGGTTCCCGATGACGTCCATGGAGCTCGACCGGCACATCGGCGCCCTCGTCGCCGCCCGGTACGGGCAGCCCGTCAGGCTCAAGGACCCCGAGCACACGCTGTCGATCGAGGTCGACCGCGACGAGGTGTTCGTCTACTCCGGAGGCCTGCCCGGCCAGGGCGGACTGCCCGTCGGCATGAGCGGCCGCGCCCTCGTGCTGATGTCGGGGGGCATCGACTCGCCCGTCGCCGCCTACCGGATGATGCGCCGCGGCCTGCGCGTCGACTACCTGCACTTCTCCGGCATGCCCTTCACCGGCCCGGAGTCGATCTACAAGGCGTACGCGCTGGTCCGCGAGCTGGACAGGTTCCAGGGCGGCTCCCGGCTGTTCGTCGTCCCGTTCGGCAAGGCGCAGCAGCAGATCAAGACGTCCGGCGCCGACCGGCTCGCCGTGATCGCGCAGCGCCGGCTGATGCTGCGCACCGGCGAGATCCTCGCCCGCCGGCTGCGCGGCAGCGCGCTGATCACCGGTGACGCGCTCGGCCAGGTGTCCAGCCAGACGCTGACCAACATCACCGCGCTGGACGACGCCGTCGAGCTGCCGATCCTGCGTCCCCTCGTCGGCATGGACAAGGTCGAGATCATGGACCAGGCGCGGCGCATCCGCACCCTGACGATCTCCGAGCTGCCGGACGAGGACTGCTGCACCGTGCTGGCGCCGCGCCGCGCCGAGACCAAGGCCAGGATCGACGACCTGCGGCAGATCGAGAAGCGCCTCGACGCCGGGGAACTCGCCGACCAGCTCGCCGGCTCCGTCCAGGAGCACCGTCCCGTCTACGGCGACACGGCCGGCTGAGCGCGGGGCCCGGCGCGCCTAGCGCGCGTCGAAGTCGGTGAGGCGCGGCGGCTCGGGGCCGCCGGGACCCATCAGCGCGATGCGCTCGACGCGGACGATGCGGAACCGGCGGCCCGCGACGGCGATGCCGTTGCGGCGCGTCTCGTCCTCCATCAGCTCCGCCGCCTCGGCGAACTGGGCGACGTCCGCGTCGCCGGGACTCTCCACCGCGGGCACCACGTGCCGGAAGTAGGTGACCAGCGAGGCGCGGGCCCGCTGCGGGGCGTCGTGCAGCCGCCCGACCGGGCGCCAGCGCCGCTCGCTGCGCTCCGCGACCGTGAACGCGGGCGCCAGCGCGACCGGGGTGAGGAACGCGCCGGACGGCTCGTTCCCGATGGCCGCGGCGGCGTCCAGCACCTGGCACAGCAGTTCGGCGGTCGCGAGGTCGGACGCGGAACCGTGGTCGGGCAGCAGCTCGTGGCGGCGGCCGGGCCCGGTGCGGGGGCCGGACGGGTCCACGTCCGTCGGGCGGGGCGGTTCCGGCCCGTCGGGCCCGGTCCGGACCAGCTGCTCGATCCGCACGATCCGGAACCGCCGCTCGCCCGCGTTCACCGCGTCGGTCGGTTCGTCCTGCAGCGTCCGTGCGGCGGCGCGCAGCTCACGCGCCTCCGCGCGGCCCGCGGACACGGCCATGTCCGCCAGATGGACGGCGAGGAGCTCACGCGCGCCCTGCGGCAGCGGGTCGCACGGGCAGATGATCTGCCAGCCGCCCGGGACCTGCTCGGCGGCCGTGAACAGCGCGCCGACGGCCACGAGCTCCGGGTAGGCGGAGATGGCGCGGCACGCGTCCGCGAGCATCACCGCCGCGACCGGGTCGACGCCGTCCAGGTCCTCCGGGAACAGCCGCCCCCCGGCATCACCATCGCCGGTTGTCATGCCGGACATCATCCTCGTCGCGCCCGCTCCGGCCAATGGTTCAGACCAATTTGTTACCGGCCCGTTCGCGTTTTCTCGCGGCTCCGCCGGGAGGCCCGCGGCCCGGCCGGTGCGATGAGGACGATCAGGCTCGCCCCCACCAGCGCCAACCCGCCCGGCGCGGCCGCGCCCAGGTCCTCGTCCAGCAGGACGGTACCGAGGACCGCGGCGACCGCGGGCTCCGCCAGCGTCAGCGTCGTCGCGGTCGTGGCGGGCGTGGTCCGCAGCCCCCGGGCGAACAGAAGATAGCCGCCGCCCGTGGTGATCACCCCGAGGAGAGCGCGGTAAATCGGAGAGAGGAAATCCGGATTCGGGGCGCAGGAGTGCACGGCCCCGGGCACACGCCGGTGCCGGGCCGTGTCAGGACTCGGGTGGAGAGTGCGGTCGCCGCGCCCCGTCAGGAGCGCGGCGGTCCGCAGTCAGGGGTCCAGTACGCCATGGTCCAGAACGATGGCCGGTCAGGCGGGGACGGTGTCGGTGTCGGGCGCCTGTGCCAGGGAGCGGCCGACGATGGGGGGCAGGTCGCGGACCAGCTTGGCGAGCTCGCGCAGGTCGCCGTCCACGAGGGCCTGCGGGCCGTCGCAGAGGGCGGTCTCGGGGTGCGGGTGCACGTCGATGATCACGCCGTCGGCGCCGACCGCGATCGCGGCGCGGGTCAGCGGCAGGACGAGGTCGCGGCTGCCGCCCGAGTGCGACGGGTCCACGATGACCGGCAGGTGGGACAGGCGCTGCGCCACCGGCACGGCGGAGATGTCGAGGGTGTTGCGGGTGGCCTTCTCGAACGTGCGGATGCCGCGCTCGCACAGCACGATGTCGAGGTTGCCGCGCTGCGCGACGTACTCGGCGGCCATCAGCCACTCCTCGATCGTCCCGTTCATGCCGCGCTTGAGCATGACCGGCTTGCCGGACTCGCCGGCGGCCTGCAGGAGGGAGAAGTTCTGCGCGTTGCGGGTGCCGATCTGCAGCATGTCCGCGTAGGAGGCGACGAGGTCGACGTCGCCGGCGTCCACCACCTCGGTGACGATCGGCATTCCGGTCTCCTCGCGCACGTCCGCGAGGATGCGCAGGCCGGTCTCGCCGAGTCCCTGGAACGCGTACGGGGAGGTGCGCGGCTTGAACGCGCCGCCGCGCAGCAGCGTCGCGCCCGCGGCCTGCGCCATCTGCGCCGCGCCGAGGGTCTGCTCGGGGGTCTCCACGGCGCACGGGCCGGCGATCAGCGTCATGGTGCCGGGGCCGACCGGCACGCCGCCGACCCGGACGATCGAGCGCTCGCCGTGGTTCTCGCGGCTCACCAGCTTGTAGGGCGCCGAGATGCGGATGACGTCGGTGACACCGCGCATCCCGCGCAGGTTCAGCGAGCCGAACTGCTGGACGTCGCCGACGAGCCCGACGATGGTGCGTTCCACGCCGCGGCTGACGAAGGCGTCACCTCCCGCCGTCTCGACAAGTGAGACGACGGCCCTGATGTCCGCTTCGTTGGCCTCCTGGGCCATGACGACGACCATTGATGTGCTGCCTCTCCTGTACGCCCGGGATCCCGGTGACCTCGCGGCTTACCCCTGAAACGGCGAAAGCCCCGGGCCAGCCGGCCCGGGGCTTTCGTTCTGTGGTCTGTCAGCGCAGCGCGTGGCAGACCAGCCGCCCGGGCTGGTCGTACCAAAAGAAATAGACGACGCTGCGCATGTGGTCAGCGTAGCCGAATTTCCCGGTGGTGGGCCCGCGCGACCCCGAATATGGCTCAGCTCACCCCGGATGGCAGTATGGCCGCGTCATGTCCCACCCCGAACAGCCCGCGCCGCAGCCGCGGGACCTGCCGCCCGGCCAGTACGTCCCCCGGGGCTGGCCCGTCCTCCACTACGGCCCCGTGCCGAAGTTCCGTCCCAAGGACTGGGATTTCCGGGTCTTCGGCGCGACGGAGTCGGGTGAGCAGCACCGCTGGACCTGGGACGAGTTCGAGGCGCTGCCGACGGCCGCGGCGGTCGCCGACTTCCACTGCGTCACCAAGTTCACGATCCCCGGAAACGAGTGGGAGGGCGTCCCGGGCACGGTGATCGCGGAGTTGGCGCCTCCGGCGCCGGACGCCACGCACGTGATGGTCTGGGCGGAGTACGGCTACAGCGCCAACATCCGGATGACCGACTTCCTCGCGGACACGACGATGTTCGCCACCCACCGCGGCGGTGAGCGGCTCACTCCCGACCACGGGTTCCCCCTGCGCATCGTGATCCCGCACCTGTACGCGTGGAAGAGCGTGAAGTGGGTGCGGGGCGTGGAGTACCTCGTGAAGGACCGCCGCGGCTTCTGGGAGGAGCGCGGCTACCACAACGTCGCCGACCCGTGGCGGGAGCAGCGGTACTCCTACCAGGAGGACGAAGGCGAAGCCCCGCCCCTGTGACCCGCGTGCGCAGACGGGGGCGTTCTTGGTGCGCGCGCGGCCGTGTGGCCGTGTGTGGCCACCCAAGAGGTTCGTAAATGGTCAACACACCGACCCGCACGGAAGACAGACGTTACCGTAAGTCGTCATGGTCCTACCGTCCGTCGTGGACGCCGTGGCGGGCGCCGTGGCCGCCGGTGCCGCCACGGGAGCCTGGGCGCTGCGCCGATGGCTCCGCGTCCCGCGCCGCGCGCCCGCCGATCCCGCCGAGAAGGCGGCGTTCGCGGCCCTGCACACGGTCGCGCGGGCGTCGCCGCCGCTGCGTGCCGGGCTCACCGAGGAATCGGCGCGCAAAGCCGCCCGGCGGCTCAGATCGTTGCTGGGCGCCGAGGCGGTCGCGCTGGTCGGAGTACCGCCCCCGGACGACGCCGCCCATCCCGAGGGCCTCGACGATTCCGGCGACGGCGACGGCCCCGGCGACGGCGGTCCCGAGCCGGTCCGGGAGGCGCCGTGGCTGCTCGCATGGGACGGTGCGGGTCGCGGCGTCCACGCGGCGGAGGCCGTCCAGCACGCCTTGCCGGTCCTGACCTCCGGACGGCCGAGGGTGACGACCCTCGAGCCGCCCGGCTGCCACGACCCGCTGTGCCCCGTCCAGGTCGCGATGGTCGCGCCCCTCACCGTCGAGGGACGTGTCGAGGGGACGCTGACCGCGTACTGGCGGCACCCGTCGGCGGCGCGGGTCAGGGCGGTCGGCGAGGCCGCCCGTCTGGTCACCGGGCAGCTGGAGCTGGCCGGGCTCGACACCGCCCGCATCCGCCTGGCCGAGGCCGAAATGCGGGCCCTGCGCGCTCAGATCTCCCCCCATTTCGTCTACAACTCGCTGACCACGATCGCCTCGTTCGTCCGCACCGACCCCGAGCGCGCCCGGGAGCTGCTGCTGGACTTCGCCGACTTCGCCCGCTACTCCTTCCGCAACCCGCGCGACTTCACCACCCTCGCCGACGAGCTGCGCTCCATCGACCGCTACCTGCTGCTGGAACGCGCCAGGTTCGGCGAACGGCTGAAATGCCGGGTCGAGATCGCGCCCGAGGTGCTGCCGGTCGCGGTGCCGTTCCTGGCGCTGCAGCCGCTGGTCGAGAACGCCGTCCGGCACGGCATGGCGGGCACGGGGGAGGCGTTCCACATCTCGATCGTCGCGCGCGACTCCGGCGCCGAGGCGGCGATCAGCGTCGAGGACGACGGCGTCGGCATGGACCCCGAACGGCTCCAGGAGATCCTCTCCGCCCCGGTGGGCGGGCCCGGGCCGACCGGCTGGGGGAGCGTGACCACCCGGGCGCGGCGCGACGGCGACGGCGCCGGATCCGGGGCCGGAATCGGACTCGCGAACGTCGACGAGCGGATGCGGCAGGTCTACGGAGAGGAGTACGGGCTGACCGTCGAGACCGCTCTCGGCGCCGGGACGAAGGTCAATCTGCGCGTCCCGAAGTACCGTCCGGGGGTGTTTCCGGACTGACCGATGCCCCCGCGACACGCCACTCACTTTTCGGAACCGATTGCGGACAGACGGTAATCGCGGCAAAGTCGCCCTCATGCTCCACGTCCTGGCCGTCGACGATGAACGCCCCGCCCTGGAGGAGCTGGCCTATCTCCTCCGCAGGGATCCGCGCATCGGCCAGGTCAGCTGTGCGGGCGACGCGTCGTCCGCGCTGCGTGACCTGAGCCGGATGCTCGTCGAGGGCGAACGCCTCGACGCCGTGTTCCTGGACATCCGGATGCCCGGGCTCGACGGGCTCGACTTCACCCGCCTGCTCACCGGCTTCACCGCACCCCCGCACGTGGTCTTCGTGACCGCCCACGACGACTGCGCCGTCACCGCCTACGAGCTCGGCGCCCTCGACTACCTGCTGAAGCCCGTCCGTCCCGAGAGGCTCGCCGAGTCGGTCCGCCGGGTCCACGTGGCCGCCCGGCGGGCGGGCCCGGCGGACGAGGACGGCCGCGACGCCGACGACGAGATGATCCCCGTCGAACTCGGCGGGCGCACCCGGCTCGTCTCCCGCCGGTCGGTCACCCACGTCGAGGCGCAGGGCGACTACGTGCGGCTGCACACCGCCGACGGCGGCTACCTGGTCCGCATGCCGCTGTCGGCGCTGACCAAGCGGTGGGAGGCGGCCGGGTTCATCCGGATCCACCGCAGCACCCTGGTCGCGTCCGCGCACGTCACCGAGCTGCGCTTCGACGGCGGCCGCGCGGCCGTCCAGATCGGGGACGAGCTGCTGCAGGTCAGCCGCCGCCACACCCGCGAGGTGCGGGACCTGCTGGTCCGCAAGTTCCACCGGCCGGGCGGCGACGGTGACGGCGACGGCGACGGGGCCGCGGAGGACGACGGCGATGACCGGTGACCGCCCCGCCGCGGTCCCCCAGGCACCAGGTTCCGCCCCACCGCCCACCGCCTCGCCCGCCCCCGGCCCGCCGGATAACGGGCTGCCGGACACCGGCCCACCCGCCCCCGGGTCGCCGGGCGCCGGACCGGCCGATTTAGGGACGGTCGACACCGGTCCGTCCGATCCCAGCTCGCCGGGCTCCGCCGCGTGCGGTTCCGGGACCGCCGAGGTACGCGCCCTCATCCGCACCCAGCTGCGCATCGCCCTCGGGACCTGCGCGATCGTCGTGAGCACGGTGACGGGCCTGCCCGTGCTGCTGGCCACCGTCCCTGCGATCGCACGGGCGCGCGTGCACGGCGTTCCGCTGTGGTGGCTCGTCCTCGCGCTCGGCGTCCAGCCGCTCTGGATCGCCGTCTCGCGGTGCCAGCTGCGACGCGCCGAGCGGGCGGAACGCGACCTGACGAGGCCGGTGGGCCGTCCGTGACCGTGCTGGCCGTGACGGCGGCGCTGATCGCGCTGGTGGCGGTGCTGGGGATGACGGCCGTCCTCGGCCTGTACGGCCGCCGCTCCGCCCGGACGACCTCCGACTTCCTCGTCGCCTCGCGAGGCGTCACCCCCTGGTGGAACGCCTCGGCGGTCAGCAGCGAGTACCTCTCCGCCGCCGCCTACCTCGGCACCGCCGGGCTGGTGCTCGCCTACGGCACCGACATGCTGTGGCTCCCCATCGCCGGGACCGCCGGATACGTGCTGCTCCTGGCGTTCGTCACCGCCCCGCTGCGCAGGTCCGGCGCCTACACCGTCTCCGACTTCGCCGAATGGCGGCTCGGCTCCCGGACCGTCCGGCGGATCGTCACCGGCTGCGTCTGCTGCATCGGCTGGTTCTACCTGCTCCCGCAGTTCCAGGGAGCCGGCGTGACGCTGCACCTGCTGACCGGCGCGCCCGCCTGGACGGGCTGGGCCGTCGTCGTCGCCGTCGTGCTGACCGCCGTCGCCTCCGGTGGAATGCGCAGCATCACCGCCGTCCAGGCCGTCCAGTTCTGGGTGAAGCTGGCCGCCGTGGCCGTCCCCGCCGTGGCGCTGCTGGCGCTGTGGAACCTCGACGGACGCCCCGGCCCGGTGACGGACGGCCCGCCGAGCTTCGAGCGGACCACCCGGGTGCAGGTGCACACCGACGCCGCCGTCACCGTGCCGGCGGCCGTCACCGTCACCGCCCGGGGACGGGTCGACGGCACCGCCCACGACGGCGCCGCGGTGCCGCTCGCGCCCGGCCGCCACACGATCGGCCGGGGGACCGAGGTCGTCTTCCCGGCCGGGGCGGCGGTGCCGCACGCCGAACGGCTCCCCGTGCAGGACGGCGCGGCCTGGGTGACGCCGTTCGGGCGCGACGCGGAACACGGTCTCTTCCGCACCTGCTCGGCGCTGCTCGGCGTTCTCCTGGGCACCATGGGCCTGCCTCACATCCTGATGCGCTTCTACACCAGCACCTGCGGAAGCGCCGCACGCCGCACCGCCGCGTACGTTCCCTGCCTGCTCGCGCTGTTCTCCGTGTTCCCCATCCTGTACGGGACGCTGGGACGCCTCTACGCCCCCGAACTGCTCATGACCGGCGACACCGACGCGACCCTCCTGCTGCTCCCGCAGCGCATGTTCCCCGGGCCCGCCGGTGCGCTGCTCACCGGCCTGATCACCGCCGGGGCCTTCGCCGCGTTCATCTCCACGTCCTGCGGAATCGTCGTGGCCCTCGCCGGGACGCTGTCCCAGTGCACGGGCCGGTCCCAGTGCACGGGCCGCCCCAGCGGCGTCACCGCGTTCCGCGTCGGCGTCGTGGTCACGCTGGCCGTCCCGGTGGCCGTCCTGCCCGCGATCGGCCCGCAGGGCGCGGCCACCCTGGTCACGATGGCGCTCTGCGTGTCGGCCTGCTCCCTGTGCCCGCTCCTCGTCCTCGGCATCTGGTGGCGCGGCCTCACCGCCGCCGGCGCCGCCGCCGGCCTCCTCGCCGGCGGCGGCCTGGCCGCCGCCGCGGGCGTCACCCGGCTGTTCTCCGGCTGCTGGACGGGCTGGCCCGCCGCCGTCCTGACCCAGCCGACCCTGGTCGTCGCACCGGCCGTCTTCGCCGTCATGGTCGCCGTCTCGCTGCTGACCCGCCACCGCGTCCCCCGCCGCGCCGACCAGGCCCTGATGAAACTGCACCTGCCCGAGGACGCGGACGCCCGCTGAACCGCGGGTAAATCATCGACGACCGTTCGCCGCCTGTTGTGGACCGTTCCCACCCACCGCTCGTCCCCCAACATCGACCGCTCACCGCATGATCACGCTACGTACAACTCTGACTACGTACCGCTTATCGAGAGCCGCGTTTTCCTGCGCCGATCGTCCACGCCGGACCCCTAGTGTTCTCAGTGGCACCACACGCCACACCGCCGACGGAGGGCGGGCGGCCGGAAAGCGGCCCACGCCGCATACCACCGCGAACCTCCCACAAGAGCAAATCCGGAGATCCGGCGCGCGCCAGTCGAACGCCGGATCATGCGCCGCTGGATCCCGTACCGGGGGGGTGGGATCCGGTGGCCTATGGCTCGGGCGCCGCTGAACAGTCGGGGGGTTGTTCATCGGCGCCCGAGTCGTGTTTGTTTGCAGTGCCCTTGGCGGTCGGGCCCTGGGGGCCCTCCCTTCGGCGGGCACTGCGTGCGATCGCTGCATCGCTCCGGCTCGCCTTGCGGCTCGCTGCGCGATCAGGTTTCTCGCTTCGCTTGCAACCTGCCTTCGGACGCGATCGCGACGGTTTCGGTCGTCGCGTGGTGCGGTGGTGGCCGGTGTGGGCGCAGTAGTCGGTACCTCTTTGCGCGTACCTGCCGCTTCCAGCCCAACCCCGCCTCCAGGGTCAGTGGGGGGTGTCGCGTAGGTGTTTCAGGGTCTCTATGTCTTTGGCGTGGGGGGCGGGGGCCCGGCCCGGGGTCTCGATGATGAAGGGGAGGCCGGTCACGGCGGGGTGGCGGAACAGGTCGGCGAAGGGCTGTTCGCCGATCAGGCCGGCGCCGATGTTCTGGTGGCGGTCCCGGGTGGAGCCGCAGGGGTCCATCGAGTCGTTGGCGTGGACGAGTTTGAGGCGGCCCTCGCCGACCGTGGCGACCAGCGCGTCGATGGTGTCCTTGACGCCGCCGGGGGCGGACAGGTCGTGGCCCGCGGCGAACGCGTGGCAGGTGTCGAAGCACACGCCGAGCTTGGGGTGGTGTTCGAGGCGCTCGAAGAACGGGCCGAGGTCCTGGACCTTCCGGCAGAGCATCCCGGCCCGGCCCGCCATGGGTTCGAGGAGCAGGTCCGGGCCGTCGTCGGGAATCTCTTCGAGGAGGGGGAGCACCTGGTCATGGACCTGGGCCATCGCCTCGTCGTAGGTCTGGGTGACGGCGGAGCCGGTGTGGACCACGACGCCGCGGGCGCCGATGGCCCGGCCGCGGACCAGGGAGTGGCGGACCGTCGCGATCGACTTCGCGAGGGTCTCCTCGGAGGGGGAGCCGAAGTTGACCAGGTACGGGGCATGGACGTAGACGGGGACGCCGGAGCGGCGCAGCTTCTCGTCCTCGGCGGGCTTGCCCTCGGGGAGGGCCCAGCCGCGCGGGTTCGCCACGAACACCTGGACGGCTTCCGCGCCGATCTCGGCGGCGTACTTCAGGCCGCCGGTGGCCAGGCCGCCGGCCACGGGGACATGGGCCCCGACGGGGCTCTGGGGTGAGGTCATGACCGGCTCAGCCTATCCGGTCACGGCCCCTTGACGATGGTCACGGTGGAGCCGCGCGGGGCCTCGCCGCTGCTCGGGGACTGGAAGCGGACGATGTCGCCGCCGAAACCCGTCACATTGACCTTGAAGCCGGATTCCTTCAGGGCCTTCTTGGCGTCGCCCACGGTGCGGCCGGTCATGTTCGGCACGGGGACGTTCTGCTCGCTGCCGTCGTCGCAGCCGAACTGGAACGGGCCCGCGTCGACGAGGCAGTCGCGCTTGTTGACGACGATCGTGACGTCGTCGCCGCGGGAGACGCCGGTGCCCTCGGACGGGGCCTGGTCGATCACGGAGTTCGGTTCCTTGCCGTCGACCTGCCGCTTCTCGACCTTGACGTCGAGGCCCATCGAACGCAGCCGGTTGGCGGCGGCGTCGCCGTTCTCGCCGATGAGGTCGGGCATGGACATGCCGGTGGAGACGATGACGGCGACCGGGTCGTCGGGGGACTGCTTCTCACCCGCGTCCGGGTCGGTGCCGATGACCCTGTCCTTGGCGACGGTCTGGGAGGGGGTGGTGCTCGTCCGCCCGACCTTGAAGCCTTCGTTCTCGAGGGTCTGCTCGGCCTCGGGCAGGGTCTTGCCCGCGACGTCCGGCACCTGGCGCGGAGTGATGCCCTTGGACGGCGTCAGGGTGACGGTCCGGCCCTCGGCGATGCGGGCGCCGGCGGGCGGGTCGGACTTGGCGACGTTGCCCTTGTGGACCCGGTCGTCGTAGACGGGTTCCGCGGTCCGCACGTCGAGGCCGGCGCTCTCCAGCTGGTCGCGGGCGTCGGCGACCTTCATCCCGATGATCGACGACGGGACGTGCTCGTACTGCCCGGACGTCTGGTACCAGACGGCCCAGCCGAGGATGAGCGCCGCGATCGCGCCGATGGCGACCAGGACGTAGCGGCCGGTCAGTGCCCCGATGGCGCGGTCGGTCGCGGTGCGCCGGGGGACGTGCTCGGACGGGTGGTCGGCGGGCAGGGTGCGCCGGTCGAGGACGGCCGTGCGTCCGCCGGGGGGCGCCTCCAGGACGCTCGTGGCGTTGCGGGAGGCCTCTTCCAGGCGCCGGTCGAAGTCGCCGGGGAGGCCGCCGTACACCTCGGCGACCTCGGCGTGGTACTGGTTCGCGTCCACCGGGCGGCGCGCCGGGTCGTGGCTCGTCGCGTCGGTGACCAGGGCGTCCACCTGCGGCGGCAGGCCGGGGACGACGCCGGACGGCGGCGGGACGGTCTCGTTGACGTGCTTGTAGGCGACGGCCAGGGGCGTGTCGCCCCGGTGGGGCAGATGCCCGGTGATCAGCTCGAACAGCATGATCCCGGCGGCGTACACGTCGGAGCGGACGTCGGCGCTGCCGGCCGTGACCTGCTCGGGCGCCAGGTAGCCGACCGTCCCGATGATCATCCCGGTCTTGGTCATCTTGCTCGCGGTCTCGGCCCGCGCGAGGCCGAAGTCGGCGACCTTGACCTGGCCGTCCTCGGTGATCAGCACGTTCTC
Organism: Spirillospora sp. NPDC048823; assembly: GCF_043198445.1. NCBI lineage: Bacteria > Bacillati > Actinomycetota > Actinomycetes > Streptosporangiales > Thermomonosporaceae > Spirillospora > Spirillospora sp. NPDC048823. The sequence continues at coordinate 618,435 of NZ_JBICUT010000003.1, forward strand.
GGGTTTGACGTCGCGGTGCACGAGACCGGCCCGGTGGGCCGCGCCGAGGGCGGCGAGCACCGGTTGCATGATCTCCAGCGCCGCCCGGGGGCCGAGCCGGCCGAGCGAGGTCAGCGCGTCGCGCAGCGTCTGCCCCGCGACGTACTCCATCACCAGGAAGACGTGCTCGCCGTCGGTGCGCTGGTCGTAGACGGCGACGACGTTCGGGTGGGACAGAGCCGCCGCGGCCTTGGCCTCACCGATGAAGCGGGCGACGAAGTCCTCGTCGGAGGCGAGTCCGGCGTGCATCACCTTGATCGCGACGATGCGGTCGAGCCTGATGTCGCGCGCGACGTAGACCGTGGCCATGCCGCCGCGCGCGATGCGGGACTCAATGCGGTAGCGCCCGTCGAGCACCTGCCCGACGAGTGGATCAGCAACCGTCGTGTCCATCGGTGCGAGTTTACGGGCGAATCCCCGTGGATCCCATCAGTCCCGAGTATGAGCCTCGATGAGCACGGAGCGCGGCTCCTGCGGCGCGGCCGGTTCCGGCGGGACGCGGCGGCGGCTGCGGGAGACGGCCACGCCGGCGAGGCACAGCAGGCCGCCGCCGAGGGTGATCAGGCCGGGGACCTCGCCGAGGAACAGCCACGACATCAGCACGACGATGGCCGGGACGGCGTAGGTGGTGGCGCCCATCTTCCCGGCGGACGTGCGGGCCAGCGCGTATCCCCAGGTGGTGAACGCGATGGCGGTGGGGAAGATGCCCAGGTAGACCATGTTGAGGGTGGCGCCGGCCGGGGCGTCCGCGGCCTCGGAGACGAGCTGCCAGGAGAACGGCAGGCAGGCGAGGGCGCCGATCGCGCAGGCGAACGTGGTGAACTGCAGGGCCGAGGCGTGCCGGAGGGCGGGCTTCTGGCTGACGACGCCCGCCGCGTAGGTGACCGCGGCGACCATGCACAGCAGGACGCCCAGGACGGATGAGCCTCCCTCGCCGGACATCGACAGCCCGACGACGGCGGCGCCGGCGAACGACACCACCAGGCCGGCCATCAGCCGGGGCGGCAGCCCCTCCTTCAGCAGCCAGCCGCCGAGGAGCGCGATGAGGATGGGCCCGATGTTGACGATCAGGGCCGCGGTGCCCGCGTCCACCAGTTGCTCGCCCCAGTTCAGGGCGACCATGTAGGCGCCGAACCACAGGATGCCCGCGGCGATGATGCCCGGCCAGGCGCCCCTGGGCGGAAGTCCTTCGCGCCGGACGAGCCACAGTGCGCCCAGCACGACCGTCCCGGAGAGGAGGCGGCCCAGGGCGAGGGCGCCGGGGCTGTACTCGGCGCCGGCGCTGCGGATGGAGACGAACGCGGAGGCCCAGAGCACCACCGTGACCGTGGCGGCGGCCACCGCGATTTTGTCGATGCCCGGCGCGGCCGTCTGCGGGCTGTCCTGCTGCATAGTGACGCACCTTAGGTATGGGACGTTTCCACGAACACCGAAGGAACGTGCCGGGTTGCGGCGCGGCCTGGTGCACCGCCCCAGTCTCACCAAGCCGACATTTCAGGTCTAGCGAATATTTCTATAAGCGAGTCTTTAGCGTTGCTACGACGTGGCGAGGCCTTCGAACGGCGACGACGCCTGGGCGTAGCGGCGCTTGGGGATCCGCCCGGCCAGCCGCGCGAGCCGCCCGGCCTCGACCGCGTGCCGCATCGCGGCGGCCATCCGCGCGGGGGACTGCGCGCGGGTGACGGCGGTCGCGAGCAGGACCGCGTCGCAGCCCAGCTCCATGGCCAGGGCCGCGTCGGACGCGGTGCCCAGGCCCGCGTCCAGGATGACCGGGACGCCCGCCCGCTCGACGATCAGCTCGATGTTGTGCGGGTTGCGGATGCCGAGCCCCGACCCGATCGGGGAGCCGAGCGGCATCACGGCGGCGCACCCGGCCTGCTCCAGGCGCCGCGCGAGGACGGGGTCGTCATTGGTGTACGGCAGCACGGCGAACCCGTCGTCGACGAGCTGCTCCGCGGCGTCGACCAGCTCGATCGGGTCGGGCAGCAGCGTGTGCTCGTCGGCGATGACCTCCAGCTTGACCCAGTTCGTGCCGAGGGCCTCCCGGGCGAGCTTGGCGGTGAGGACCGCCTCGCCCGCAGTGAAGCAGCCGGCCGTGTTCGGCAGCACCCGGATCCCGCACTCGGCCAGGACGTCCAGCACCGAGCCGCGCGCGGACGGGTCCACCCGCCGCATCGCGACCGTGGTCAGCTCCGTCCCGGACGCGGTGAGCGCCTCCCGCAGCACCCGCATGCTGGGCGCGCCCCCGGTCCCCATGATCAGCCGCGAGCCGAGCTCCTCGCCCGCGATGACCAGCCTGTCGTCGTCCACCTTCAGCCTCCTTGGACCGCCGTGAGCACTTCGAGCCTGTCGCCGTCGCGCAGGGCCGTCGACTCCCACGCGGAACGCCGGACGACCTCGTCGTTCAGCGCGGCGGCCACGCCGGTCCCGGCGGCGGTGACGGACGCGACCACCTCGGCCACGCTGGCGCCCTCGGGCAGCTCGCGCGGCTCGCCGTTGACGAACACCTTCATCAGCGCACCTCGGCCATCAGCGCACCTCGGCGGAGAAGCGGCCGGGGGAGAACGGCGCGGCGACGCCGGGGACGGGCTCGTCCAGGAGCATCGCCGACAGGATGTCGGCGCTCACCGGGGTCAGCAGGATGCCGTTGCGGAAATGCCCGGTGCCGACGACGAGGCCGGGGAGCGCGGACGGGCCCATCACTGGCGCGTTGTCGGGGGAGCCGGGACGCAGTCCGGCCGAGACCTCGGCGAACTCCAGTTCGGTGATGCCGGGTACCAGCTCGCGGGCGTCCCGCAGCAGCTCCCAGAGTCCGCCGGCGGTGACGCGCGTGTCGAAGCCGAGTTCCTCCTGCGTGGCGCCGAGGACGATCTCGCCGTCCGCGCGCGGCACCAGGTAGACCGAGGAGCCCTTCACCAGCCCCCGCGTGGCGCGGCCGAGGAACGGCGTCCGGGTGCGGAGGCGGATCACCTGGCCCTTCACCGGGCGGACGGGTGGAACGGTCCCGGGAGGCAGGCCGTCGAGGTCGCCCGACCACGGGCCGGCGGCCAGCAGCACCCGGTCGGCGGGGATCACCGTCCCGTCGTCCAGCCGTGCCCCGGCGGCCGCGTCGTTCGCCACGGCGATGCCGGCGGCCCGGCGCCGGACGAGCCGGACGCCCGTCTTCCCGGCCGCGGCCAGCAGGGCCGTGGTCAGTCTGCGCGGGTCGATCGAGCCGTCCTCGGGGGCGTGCAGGCCGCCGCGGACGCCGGGGGCGAGCATGGGCTCCAGCCTCCGGCACTCCCGCCCGGTCAGCGCCTCGGCGGGGATGCCGAGGCTCTCCTGGAAGCGGCGCAGCTCGTCCAGGTACGTCAGGTCGTCGGAGTCGAACGCGACCTGGAGGATCCCGTCGGTGCGGTAGCCGGTCTCCAGGCCGGTCAGCTCCTCCAGTTCGGCGGCGAACGCGCCGTACCGGTCGCGGGAGGCGAGGCCGAGCCGCAGCAGCGGCTCCTCGCCGTAGGTCACCTCGCTGACGGGTGTCAGCATGCCCGCCGCCACCGATGACGCGCCGCTCGCGGGCTCCGGATCGACCAGGGTGACGCGGGCGCCGGCCGCCGCGGCCCGCCAGGCGGTGGCCAGGCCGATGACCCCGGCGCCTATGATCACGATCTCCATGCGCGCTCCCTTCGCCGGCATGATCCGGATCAGGTCGTGGCGGTCGGCGGCCCGTTCCAGCCGCCCTCTCAGCCCGGTCGCACCGGACTCCCGCGCTTCTGCTGTTTTATCCGGTTCCACTCTACGACCTCGGTAGCGTGCGCAGCTGTCTGGACGATCGTCCGAGCCTCGATCGCGCCCCGTTAGGGTGACCTTATGGACAGGGTCATCGTCGTGGGCGGAGGGCTGGCCGGCGTGCGCGCCGTGGAGGTCCTGAGGAACAAGGGGTACGAGGGCGCGCTGACCCTCGTCTCGGCGGAACGGCACCGGCCCTACGACCGGCCGCCGCTGTCCAAGGCCGTCCTCGCGGGCGACTCCGACGACACGACGGTCGACGTCGACTGGGACGCCATGCGCTGCGACCTGCTGCTCGGCGAGCGCGCCACCGGCCTGCGCCTGGACGAACCGGGACGCGGCGGCATCGTCGCGTCCACGGTGGGCGATCTTCCGTTCGACGGGCTGGTCATCGCGACCGGCGCCGTCCCGGTCACGCTGCCGGGGGACGGGCGCCAGCACGTCCTGCGCACCGTCGACGAGGCCCGCGAGCTGCGGTCCCGGCTCACCGGGGGCGCGCGGATCGTCATCGTGGGGGCGGGCTGGATCGGCGCCGAGGTCGCCACCACCGCAGCCGGGAAGGGCTGCGCCGTGACCGTCGTCGAGGCCGCCGACACCCCGCTCGAGGGCGCGATCGGTCCCGAGGTGGGCGCGCTCACCGTCCCGTGGTACGCCGAGGCGGGCGTCGAGCTGCGCACCGGCGTCAAGGTCGCGGCCGTGCAGGACGGCGGTCTCCTGCTGGCCGACGGCACCCGGATCGAGGCGGACGAGGTCGTCGCCGGCATCGGCGTCCGGCCCGCCCTGTCCTGGCTGGAGGACTCGGGGCTGCTGCTGGAGCGCGGCGTGGTGACCGACGGCTCGTTCCGCGCCTACCAGGGCGAGGAGGAGCCCGGCTCGCTGCGCCCGGACGTCGTGGCCGTCGGCGACTGCGCCGCGTGGTGGTCGCGGCGGTACGGGCGGCGGCTCCTCGTCGAGCACTGGGACACCGCCCTCAACGCCCCCGAGGTGGCCGCCGCGACGCTCCTCGGCGAGGACGCCGTGTACGACGCCGCCCCGTACTTCTGGTCCGAGCAGTTCGGCCGCATGGTGCAGTACACGGGCAGTCACGCCGCGTCCGAGCGGATCGTCCACCGCGGCGACCCGGCCGGCCGCAAATGGGCGGTGGCGTGGCTGACCGGCGACCGCCTCGACGCGGTCCTCACCGTCGACCGGCCGCGCGACCTGGTGCAGGCGCGGCGCGTCATCGCCGCCGGGACGCCCGTGGACCCCGGCGCGATCGCCGACCCCGGCGTGCCCCTCCGGCAGGCCGTTCGCTGAAGGCGATCAACGCCGGGACGTTACGGCTGTGCAGGGGGTTTGAGGGTTCCGAAGGAGTGGTAGCAAGGGGGCGTGACGCAGATGCACGCAACCGTTGACAGCGCACTCGACCCCCGGACCGACGCCCTCGCGGGCGAATGGCTCTCCCTGCGGGAGGCCGCCGAACGACTCGGGATCAAGCCCAACCGGATCAAGCAGCTCATCAGCGAGCGCAGGCTCCTGGCGGTGCGCCGGGAAGGAACCCCCATGGTGCCCGCCGCCTTCATCAAGGACGGTCAGGTCATCAAGGGGCTGCCGGGCACGCTGACGCTCCTGTCGGACGCGGGCTACGACGACGTGGAGACGATCCGCTGGCTGTTCACCGCCGACGACACTCTGCCGGGGACGCCCGTGGACGCGCTCACGGAGAACCGGGGGACCGAGGTCCGCCGCCGCGCCCAGGCGCTGGCCTTCTAGGGCGCCCGCGCCGTCCGGCCGAGGGCCGCCCCCGGGATCCGGCGGAAGACAAGGCACGTGACACGATCGCGGGGTCGTGCGCGGCGGGACGTGACCGCCGCGCGACCCCGCGATCTCTCCTGTGGAAGGACGGACTCCGGCCGTGTCCAGGCATCTCCCCTCCGAACGCGCCGTCGCGCTGCGCGCCCGGCTCAGCCGGTCCCGCCTCTACCTCTGCACGGACGCGAGAGAGCGCCAGGGGGACCTGCCCGCCTTCCTGGACGCCGTGCTCGCGGGCGGCGTCGACCTCGTCCAGCTCCGCCAGAAGGGCCTGGAGGCCCGGCAGGAGATGGAGTACCTGGAGACCTTCCGGGCGGCCTGCGACCGGCACGGGGCACTGCTCGCGGTCAACGACCGGGCCGACGTCGCGCACGCCGTCCGCGCCGACGTGCTGCATCTCGGCCAGGACGACCTGCCGGTGGCCGCCGCCCGGGAGATCGTCGGCGGCGACATGCTGATCGGCCGGTCCACGCACTCGGGCGAGCAGGCGTCCGCGGCCGCCGCCGAGCCGGGCGTCGACTACTTCTGCGCCGGCCCGGTGTGGCCGACCCCGACCAAACCGGGCCGTCCCGCGCCCGGCCCCAAGCTGCTCGAATACGTCGCGGCGCAGCGCGTCGCCCGCCCCTGGTTCGCGATCGGCGGGATCGACCTCGGCAACCTCGGTGCGGTGACGGCCGCGGGCGCGGGCCGGGTCGTGGTGGTACGGGCGATCACCGAGGCCGGCGATCCGGGCGCCGCCGCGGCGGAGTTCGCCCGCCGGCTCGCCGGCTGACCTCCGTGTGGGGATTTGACCCGTATCACGGTGCGGGCCGGGGCCCGATCGCGGACAATGGGATCATGAGCGTGGGACCCGACGACGACCGGCCGGTGAATCTCGGCGACGAGCTGGAGATCCTGCCCGACCAGACCTCCGACGACACCGACGTCGGATGGGGCGAATGGCGCGGCGGCGACGACGACTCGCGCCTCCTGGAGGACCGCCCCCCGCACTGGTGACGCCGGGCCGCGCGGATCCGGACCACGGCTGGAATACGGCTGGAACAAGGCTAGAACAGCATGCCCAGGGCGAACCCGGCGACGACCACGGCGGCGAGCGCGACCATCATCCGCCACCGGTAGCGCGGGATCCTGGTCGGCCGCGGTTTCGTCATCGGTCCCTGCCCTTCGCGTAGCGCGCGGACGATCTGCGGCGCGGTCGGCCGGGCGGCGGGGTTCTTGTCCAGGCAGCGGGCCGCGAGGTCGCGCAGCGGGCCCGCCATGTCGCCGAGGTCGGGCCTGCGGGACGTGACGCGCCGCATGACGGCCGCGCTCGGCCCGGTGCCGAACGGCGGGCGCCCCGTCGCGGCGAACACCATCGCGGCGCCCCAGGCGAACACGTCCGCGGGCGGCCCGACCGGCTCGTCCTCGATCTGCTCCGGCGCCATGTACGCGGGCGTGCCGACCGGCCCCGTCGTCAGCGGCGTGTCGAGCGCGGCGTCGGCGGTGCGGGCGATGCCGAAGTCGATGACCTTCGCGCCGTCCGGGCCGAGCAGCACGTTGCCGGGCTTGAAGTCGCGGTGCACGATCCCGGCGCGGTGGATCGCGGCCAGCGCCGCCGCCGTCCGGAGCGCGACCTTGCGCAGCTGCGGCGCGGGCAGCGGACCGCGGTCCTCGACGATGTGCTGGAGCGGCGGCCCCTCGACGAACTCGCTGACGATGTAGGGCCGGTCGCCGGTCATGTCCGCGTCCAGGACGCGCGCGGTGTGCCGCCCGGACACCTGCAGGGCCGCGTCCGCCTCCTTGACGAAGCGGCTGCGCGCCCGGTCCCCGGCCGCCGTTCCGCCCCGCAGCAGCTTGACGGTGACGAGCTCGCCGTCGCCGTCCCGCCCGAGGTAGACGACGCCCTGCCCGCCCTCGCCGAGCCGCCCGAGCAGCGTGTAGCCGCCGAGGCCGCGCGGATCGTCGGGGCCGAGCGGCGTCTCGTGTCGCCGGTCCGGTCCGTGCGGCGGACGGGCCGCGCCGCCGCGCCGCGGCCCGTCCACCGCACGGGCGGGCCGCGTCTTGGCCGGGTGGCCGGAGTGACCCTGCCCGGCCCGCGCGGGCCGGGCGGCGGGCCGCGCGGGATGGGGGTTCGTCCTCCCGCGGGAGGTGTCGTGCGGCAAAAGAGGCTCCGACTCGGCGGGGACGGACGAAGATTTCCTCATTTGTACCGTGTAACCGGGGCGTACGGCAGAGGAACCTCGATCTTTCCCTTTACCGGCACCCTCCGAGCGTCCCCGTCTGGGCGATCTCCCGCGACGAGGAGCCGACCATGACCCTGTAGCAGCCGTCTGCGACCTTCCACGCCTTCGCGCCTTCGTTCCAGTAGGCGAACGAACGCGGGGACAGCGGGAACGTCACCCTCGTGCTCTCACCGGGGGCCAGTGCGACCTTCGTGTAGCCCTTGAGCTGCTTGGGCGGCTGCGGGACGTCCACGCCCGGCGACGGCATGCCGATGTACAGCTGCGGGACGGCGATGCCGGCGCGCCGGCCGGTGTTCGTCACCGTCACCTGCACCGACTCTGTGCCGGCCTCCAGGCCGCTGTAGCCGAACGTGGTGTAGGACAGCCCGTGCCCGAACGGGAACCGCGGTGTGATGCCCCTCGCGTCGTAGTGCCGGTAGCCGACCATGACGCCCTCGGAGAGCGCGATGGTCTCGTCGACGCCGGGATACTGCGCGGGGTTCGCGGACGCCGGCGCGTCGTTCTCGTTGACGGGGAACGTCACCGGAAGCCGCCCGCCCGGGTCCACGTCGCCGTACAGGACGCGGGCCAAGGCGTTCCCTGCCTCCTGACCGGGATACCAGGCCTCGACGATGCCCTTCACCTGCCCGGCCCACGGTGTCAGCACCGGACCGCCGGTGTTGAGCACGACGATGGTGTTCGGGTTGGCCTTGGCGACCTCGGAGATCAGCCCGTCCTGGTCGCCCCTGAGCGGCTCGCCGCACTCCAGCGTCAGGCACGACTTGTCGAAGAACTCGCCCTGGCCGTCGGTGGCGAACACGATCGCCACGTCCGCCGCACGCGCGGCGTTCGCCGCCGCACCGCGGTCGTCGCCGTTGTTGAACGTGATCTGTGTTCCGGACCCCGCGCGGCGCGCGATGCCGTCCTGCGCGCTGACCGTGGTGAACGGGACGACCTGCGCAGAACCGTGCCCGCTCGGGCTCTGCTGCGCGGCCCGGCCGATCAGCGCGATCGACTCCGGGGCCTTCAGCGGCAGGATCCCGTCGTTCTTCAGCAGCGTGATCCCGGCCTCCTCGACCTTCCCGGCCGCGGTCTCGCTCGCCGTCCGGTCGATGCGGGTGAGGTCGTTCGGGTACGCCTGCCGGTCGAACACCCCGAACTCGAACATCGTCCGCAGGACGTTGCGGACGTGCCCGTCGATGGTCGCCTGCGTGACCTTCCCCTGCCCGGCGGCCGTCTTCAGCATGAAAGCGTTGTACCTCAGGCCGACCGGCAGTTCCATGTCGAGCCCGCCGTTGGCCGCGTCGGCGGCGTCCTTGGGGGCGAAGTGGTCGGAGGCCACGTACCCCTTGAAGCCCCACTCCGACCGCAGGATCTTGTTGAGGACGGTGTCGTCCTGGCAGGCCCACCGGTCGTTCAGCAGGCCGAACCCGCACATGACGGTCGCCGCGCCGCCCTGCTTCACGGCGGCCTCGAACGGCGGCAGGTAGATCTCCCGCAGGGTGCGCGGGTCCACCTTCATGTTCAGCGACAGCCGGTCGGTCTCCTGCGTGTAGACGGCCAGGTGCTTGACCGACGTCATCACGCCCTCGGCCTGCGCGCCCTTGATCCAGGGCACCCCGAGGGTCGCCGACAGGTACGGGTCCTCACCGAAGCCCTCGAACGTCCGGCCGTTGCGGGGGGTGCGCAGGACGTCCACGGTCGGGCCGAAGACGACGTCGTTGCCGCGGTGCCTGGCCTCCCACGCCACCGTCCGGCCGTACAGCTTCGCGGTCTCCGCGCTGAATCCCGCCGCGAGCGCGATCGGCGCGGGCAGCGCCGTCGCCTTGCCCTGCCGGACGCCCGCGGGCCCGTCGGCCATGTAGACCGGGGGGATGCCGAGCCGCTCGATCCCGTTGTTGGTGTCGGCGTGCGCGGTCTCGAAGTACCCGCCGAGCGGGCCGCCGAAGATGTCGTCCGCCGCGAGCATCGCGATCTTCTCGTCGGCGGTCATCTCCGGCAGCAGCAGGTCCGTCCGCCGGTCCGGTGTCAGCGAGGTGTCGCACCACGGCCGCTGCGCCGGGTCGCCGCACCGTCCGGTGTCCGCGCGCGCGTCATCGGGGGCCGACACCGCCGCCAGCGCCAGGACGGACGCGAGCACGCCCGCGGCCGGCAGCCATTTCCCCACCCGCATCAGTGCTCCTCCTCGTTCCGCACGCGCCCCTCGTCCTGCACGCGCTCGCCGAACCGGCGTGGACGGCTCGGTCCACGTCGCGGCGCAGGGTCGAAGCGCGGGACGCGGTCGCCCGGGGTGTCGGCACACATGGCGACATTTCTGCCACCAATCGGTGGGAAAGTTCTAGTCCACCGGGGAAATTTGACCGGATCGTGTCACTTGAGGGCTCAGGTGCTGCGTGCGGTGGCCGCCACCGCGAGTTCCGAGAGTGCCGCGTGGGACTCCCCGTCGACGGGCGCGGAGCGCAGCGCCTCCTCCGCCTCGGCCAGGTAGCGCTCGATCATCTCCTCGCAGGCGGCGAGCCCGCCGGCCTCCTCGATGATCGCGCGCAGCTCGTCCACGCCGGCGCGGTCCAGTTCCGGGTCGCCCAGGCGCCGCCGCACCGCCGCGGCCTGCGCCGCGGACGCGCGTTCCAGGGTCAGGGCGACCAGCACCGTCCGCTTGCCCTCGCGCAGGTCGTCGCCCGCGGGCTTGCCGGTCTCGGCCGGGTCCCCGAACACGCCGAGGACGTCGTCGCGGAGCTGGAACGCGATGCCGAGCGGCAGGCCGTAGCCGGTGAGTGCGGCGGTCACGTCCGGGCGGGCCCCGGCGAGCGCCGCGCCGAGATGCAGGGGGCGCTCGATCGTGTACTTGGCGCTCTTGTACTCCACCACCCGCAGCGCCGTGGCGACCGTCGCCTCGCCGCGCGTGCCCTCCAGCATGTCGAGGTACTGCCCGCACATGACCTCGGTGCGCATCAGGTCGTACACCGCCCGGCCGCGCCGCCTGCGGTCGCCGTCCAGCCCGCACGTCTCGAACATCTCGCCCGACCAGGCCAGGCACAGGTCGCCGAGCAGGATCGCGGCGCCGCCGCCGAACGCCTCCGCGTCGCCCGGCCACGCCTGCGCGCGGTGCAGCGCCTCGAACCTGCGGTGGACGGACGGCTGGCCGCGCCGGGTGTCGCTGGAGTCCATGACGTCGTCGTGGATCAGCGCGCTCGCCTGCAGCAGCTCCAGGGACGCGGCCGCGGCCACGATGCCGGGGCCGTCCTCGCCGCCCGCGGCGCGCCACCCCCAGTAGCAGAACGCGGGACGCAGCCGCTTGCCACCGCCCAGCAGGGCGTCCAGGGCGGACACCATGGGCGTGAGATCGTCACTGATGGTCAGCAGGGCCGGGCGCTGCCGGTCGACGAAGGCCAGGAGCGCCTCGTCGACCTCCTTGCGGATGCGGCTGGTCGACATGCCGTGATCGTATCCACGTGGGTGGATTCAACCGTCCATCGGAAACGTGAGATGTCGTTAGATCTTCAGAAATGCGCCCATTATGGCCGTGCGGTGTGCCGAGCATCACTCCGATCGGCGGGTGCGCCGGGCTTCTGTAGGCTTGGGGAATGCGACGTCTGCGGCCGAATCGTCCCCCCACCGTCCGGGAGCTCCTGGCCTCCGGCGGCAGGTCCTTCTCGTTCGAGTTCTTCCCGCCCAAGACCGACAAGGGCGCCCTGAACCTCTGGCGTGCCATCCGGGAACTGGAGTCCCTCCACCCGACCTTCGTGTCCGTGACCTACGGCGCCGGCGGCGGCACCCGCGACAAGACCGTCGACATCGTCGAGCGGATCGCCACCGACACCACGCTCACCCCCGTCGCCCACTTCACCGCCGTCAACCACTCCCAGGCCGAGCTGCGGAACCTGATCGGGCGGTTCGCCTCCGTCGGCGTCCGCAACATCCTCGCCGTGCGCGGCGACCCGCCCGGCGACCCGATGGGGGAGTGGGTCAAGCACCCCGACGGCGTCGCGTACGCCTCCGACCTCGTCCGGATGATCCGCTCCTACGGCGACTTCTGCGTCGGCGTGGCCGCGTTCCCCTACAAGCACCCGCGCTCACCCGACGTCGACAGCGACGTCCGCCACTTCGTCGAGAAGTGCCGCGCCGGCGCCGACTACGCGATCACGCAGATGTTCTTCCGCGCCGAGGACTACTTCCGCCTCCGCGACCGCGTCGACGCCGCCGGCTGCGACGTGCCGATCCTGCCCGGCATCATGCCGGTCACCCAGATGAGCACGATCGAGCGGTCCGAGCAGCTGTCGGGCGCGCCGTTCCCGCCCGAGGTCAGGGCCCGCTTCGAGGCCGTCGCCGACGACCCGGAGGCGGTGCGCCGCCTCGGCGTCGAACACGCCGCCGAGCTGTGCCGCGAACTGCTCGACCAGGACGCCCCCGGCATCCACTTCATCACCTTCAACAAGTCCACGGCGACGCGCGAGGTCTACGGGCTGCTGGACGCCGGCGCGTACGGCGTCAAGGGCAGCGCCCCGCCCATGACCGCGTAGCGGGGCCCGCCGCCGGGGAACTCGAAGCCGGTCAGCAGATCGACCATGCCGACCGAGCGGTAGAGGGAGCGGGCCGGCGTGTCCGGCCGCCTGTCCAGCGTCGACAGCACGACGGTCCGCTCCGGCCTGCCCTCGCACAGCGCGTTGAGCAGGCCCCGTCCCAGGCCCCTGCCCTGGGAGTCCGGGTGGACGTGAAGCTCCGCCACCTCGAACGTGTCGTCCAGCCACCGCTCGGCGTGTCCGGGCCCCTCCAGATCGCTGAGCGCCTGGAAGACGACGTCATGCCACCACTGGCCGCGCGTCCCGTGGAACCCGTACGCGAACCCCTGGACGGGGCCCGCCAGCACGGGCAGCGCGCCACGCCGCTCCACCACGAACGCCCGGAAACCGGGATGCGACGCGTGCCGCTCCATGATGGTGTGGCGGCCGGGAATCTGCTCGTTCGGCGGTTCCATCGCGGCCGCGTACACGTCCAGCATGGGGTTGAGCCTGCGCAGAAAGGCGCGTTCGTCGATCTCGCGCAGCTTCGGGTCCCTCACGCGACTGAGACTAGACCCGGGGGATGGTCCGCGGTGCAGCGCAGAGCCGATCGCCGGCGCCCCAGGTGACGCGGCCGGCGGCCTTTCCGGCCGTCCGTGTCACCGGCCGTCGAGAGCCCTGCGCACCGATGCGTCGTCACGGGCCACGACGGCGGCCCCGCCGGTCAGGACGATCGGACGCTGGATCAGCACGGGGTTCGCCACCATGATCTCGATCCACCGGGCCCGGTCGCGTTCGAGGTCCTTCAGCCCGAGTTCCTTGGCGACCGGCTCGTTCAGGCGTGCCACGTCCCACGGCTCGGCGCCGATCCGGGTGAGCACCGCGTCGAACTCGTCCGCCGTGGGCGGCTCGTCCAGGTAACGGCGCTCGGTGTACTCCACGCCCGCCTCGTCCAGTGCCGCCTTCGCGGCCCGGCTCTTCGAGCAGCGCGGGTTGTGCCAGAGCTCCATGTCACTCATTCTCGCGTCACTCCACTTCCGCCGGGGTGCCCCCGGTGATCCTCAGCAGTTCCTCATACGACGTGGGGAAGACGGTGTGCGGGTGCCCGCCGGCCGCCCAGACCCGCTCGTACTTGTCCAGCCAGACGTCCACGAGCGTCCGGACCGGCGCGGGGTGGCCCAGCGGCGCGACGCCGCCGATCGGCTGCCCCGTCGCCTCCCGGACGAACTCCGGCGACGCCCTCTTCACCTTCGCCGCCCCCACCAGCGACGCGACCTTCGCCGTGTCGACGCGGTGCGCGCCGCTCGTCAGCACCAGCAGCGGCGCCCCGTCGGCGTCGAACAGCAGGCTGTTGGCGATGGCCCCCACCTCGCAGCCCAGCTGCTCCGCGGCGGCCTGCGCCGTCCGCGCGGAGTCGGGCAGCTCGACGACGGCTCCCGTCGCGCCCTGGTCGAGCAGGGCCTTCGCGACGCGTTCGGCATTCGGGTGCATGGGAAGCACTTTAAGCTCAGCGCATGCGCGGAAGACCGATGGGCATGCGGAAGAGCGCGGTTCTGCCGATTGCGGCCGTCCTCCTGGCGAGCTGCAGCGGGACGGACGAAGCGGCCCCGCCGCCGCCGAAGACCTCACCGGCCGCGAAGCCGGCCACGCCGACGCCCACGCCGACCCCCACGCACCGCGAGTTGAAGCCGGGCGCGAAGGGCTCCGATGTCGAGGAGCTTCAGCGCCGCCTCAAGCAGCTGCGCTACGACCCGGGCAAGATCGACGGGAAGTACGGGCCGTCCACCCAGATGGCCGTCTGGGCGTTCCAGGCGGTCAACCGCATGAAGCAGAAGGGCACGCTCGGCAAGTCGTTCCGGGAGGCCCTGGCCGACCCCGAGGAACCTCGCCCGGTGGCCAAGAAGCGCGAGAAGGACCGCGTCGACGTGGATCTGAAGCGCCAGTACCTCGTCGTCTACAAGGACGGCACGCCGCGCCTCATCACGCACGTCTCGTCGGGCTCGGGCGAGCTCTTCTGCACCGAGGACCGCGGGTGCCGGTACGCCACGACCGGCACGGGCGACTTCCGGACGGGACGCCGCTTCTCCGGCTGGGAGACCTCGCCCCTGGGACGGCTCTACAACCCGGTCTACTTCAACGGCGGCATCGCCTTCCACGGCGCCCTGAGCGTGCCCAGGGACCCCGCCTCGCACGGCTGCGTCCGGATGCCGATGCACATCGCCGAGTACTTCCCGGACCTGCTCGGAACCAACGTCCCCGTGCACGTCAGGCGGCCTCGCTGAGGTCCCGCCGCGGAACCGTCGTACCCCGTTGTTCTCCTGCCGTCATGCCCGCTGACCTGCGGGATGCGACACCCGTTCGAACACGTTGACGAATCGTCGTCAGGGCGGTTTACTGGTCATGCGTCGAACTTATGTTCGACGTGGTGCGGGACTCGCGGCCCGCGCCAGGGCGACGTCCCCGCCGTTCGCGGTGTTTCGGCGGGACGGACGGCCGGGCGGAGTGAGGGGAAGCTCTCCGCCCGGCCGGCCCGAGCCCCGGAAGGAGGCAGAAATGTCCGGACCGATGACCGCACGCGGAGTCCACTCCGCCGCCCAGTCCGTCCCGCCACCGAGCCCGCGGCACCGTCCGCTGCCCGCGCCGCGCCCGGCGCACACGGCGGTCGGCCAGCTGCATGCCGCCCGTATGGGCCTCGCGGAGGCCGCCGAGGCCACCTCGCCCGCCGTCCGCTACGTCTGCGCCCACCTGGCCGCGCTGCGCGCCGCCGCCGCGGTGCTGGCGTCCAAGGAACCGCTGGAGACCCACCGCCGCGGGCGTCCCCGCAGCGTCTGGGTGCTGCTGCCCGAGGCCGAGCCCGCACTGCGCGAGTGGGCCGCCTTCTTCGCCGCCGGCGCCGACAAGCGCGCCGCGGCGGAGGCGGGCCTGCCGCGCGCGGTCACTCCGCGTGAGGCCGAGGAACTCCTGCACGACGCCGACGTCTTCGTCACCCTCGTCGAAGACACCCTCGGCATCGTCGGCCAGCCGACGCTGCCCGTGCCCGAAGCCAGCTAGCCGCTCCTCGGGCCGTCCCACCTCCCCGGGACCGGCCCCGCCGGAGGCCGGGGCGACCGTCCCGCCGATCTCACCACAGGGCGGCGGCCCCGGCCTCCGGCGCCCTGGGCGATCGCGCCGGCGACGGCCGCAACCCCCCGAGCCGGCCCCGCCGGCGCGATCCCGCCCGCTCCCGCCCGCTCCCGGCCGCGCCGCCGCGCCGCCGCGCTCGCGTGCGGGCGTGCCGGCTCGCGTCGTGGCCGGTGGTGCCGCCCGTCCCGGTGGTGCCGGCGGTGCGGTCAGGGACCGTGGACGGGGCGGTCGCCGGAGGCCGGTTCGCTGAGGACCCCGTGCGACTGCAGGTGGTCGATCAGGAGACGGCCGATGTGCCTGATGTGTTCGGCCATGGCCTCGCGGGCGGCGCCGGCGTCACGGGCGCGGAGGGCGTCGAAGACGGCGGAGTGGTCGTGCGCCGAAGCCTCCGCCCACCCCTCGATGGTGCCGAAGAAGCCCAGCGGGACGTAGTGGACGGTCAGGTTGAGCAGTGACGCCATGCGGGACGACCCCGGCGAGCGGTTGATCGTCCGGTGGATCTCGTGGTTGAGACGGTCGACCTGCTCGGCGTCGCGTTCGCGGGCCGCGGCCTCCAGGCGGACCTGGACCCGCTGGAGGCGCTCGATCTCGGCGCCGTCCAGGGCGACGGCGGCGCGGGCGGCGAGTTCACCGGCGATGTACGCCTGCACGGCGAACAGGTCGGTGACGTCCTGCGCGGTGATGGGCAGCACCCGGAAGCCGCGGCGCGGCTCCCAGCGGACGGCGCCCTCGCTGTGCAGGATCATCAGCGCCTCGCGCACGGGGGTCGCGCTGATGCCCAGCTCGGCGGCCAGATGCTCGGTCCGGACGTAGTCCGGGGCGCGCAGCTCGCCGATCATGATGGCCTCGCGGACGTGGGAGGCGACCATCTCGCTGAGCTGGTGCCTGACGGCCGGCACGGGACGGCGCCCGGCGCGCGGCGCCTGGCCGACGGGCATGGTCTCCCCCGCTCTCCTTGCCGGAACGACGTGAGCATATCGTCGGGTGACCGCGCGGCCCCGCGGTGCGGGGCGGGGGCGCGCGACATCGCCGGACGGGCGGTGCATATTCTATAGAATCCGCCGACATCCACCGCGAGGAGCCGCTGTGCGCGACCGAGACGCCCTCTACATCGACGGAGCGTGGACCAGCCCGCTGGGCGGCGGGGTCATCGCCGTCGAGAACCCCGCGACCGAGGAGACCCTCGCCACCGTGCCCGAGGGGACCGCCGAGGACGTCGACCGCGCCGTCCGGGCCGCCCGGGCCGCGCTGCCCGCCTGGTCGGCGACGTCGTACGCGGAGCGTTCGGCGTTCCTCGGCCGCCTCCACGACGCGCTCGCGAGCCGCGAGGAGACCATCGCGCGGACGATCGCGAGCGAGGTCGGCACGCCGATGCGCATCGCGACCCGCATCCAGGCCGGGCTGCCGCGGACGGTGGTGGCCGGGTACGCCGAGATGATCGCCGGCGGAGTGCCGGACGAGCGCGTCGGCAACTCCCTGATCGTCCGCGAGCCGGCCGGCGTCGTCGCCGCGATCACGCCGTGGAACTATCCGCTGCACCAGATCACCTGCAAGCTCGCCCCCGCGCTCGCGGCCGGCTGCACGATCGTGATCAAGCCGAGTGAGATCGCCCCGCTGGTCGCCTACGAGCTGCTGGACGCCGTCCACGAGGCCGGGCTGCCCGCCGGCGTGGTCAACCTCGTCCCCGGATACGGCCAGGTCGTCGGCGAGACCCTCGCCACCCACCCCGAGGTCGACATGGTGTCGTTCACCGGGTCGGTGCGGGCGGGCTCCCGCGTCGCCGAACTGGCCGCCGGGACGATCAAGAAGGTCGCGCTGGAGCTGGGCGGCAAGTCCGCGAACGTCATCCTGGACGACGCCGACGTCAAGACCGCCGTGAAGGTCGGCGTCTCCAACGCGTTCCTCAACGGTGGCCAGACGTGCACGGCCTGGACGCGGATGCTCGTCCACCGGGACCTCTACGACCAGGCCCTCGAACTCGCCCGGGGTTTCGCGGAGGGCTTCGTCCCGGGGGACCCGCTCGACCCGTCCACCAAGCTGGGCCCGATGGTGTCCGGGGCGCAGCTCGACCGGGTGCGCGGCTTCATCGACACCGGCGTCTCCGAGGGCGCGCGTGTCGTGACGGGTGGAACCGCCACGCCGGACGGGTTCGACCGCGGCCACTACATCTCGGCGACCGTGCTGGCCGATGTCGACCAGGACGCGACGGTCGCGCAGGAGGAGATCTTCGGGCCGGTCCTGTCCGTCATCCCGTTCCGGGACGAGGACGAGGCGCTCCAGATCGCGAACAACTCCCGCTACGGTCTCGCGGGGGCCGTGTGGGCGGCCGACCAGGACCGGGCCGTCGCGTTCGCCCGCCAGGTGAAGACGGGTTCCATCGACGTCAACGGCGGCGCCTTCAACCCGATGGCCCCGTTCGGCGGCTACAAGCAGTCCGGCGTCGGCCGGGAGATGGGCCGCTTCGGCCTCGACGAGTTCACCGAGATCAAGACCATCCAGCTCTGATCCCCAGCCGAGGAGAACACCCATGGTCAAGGCCGTCGTCGCCACCGAGCCGGACGCTCCGCTGCGGGTCCGCGACATCGAACTGCCCCCGGTCGGCCCCCGGGACGTGCGGGTCCGGGTGGCGGCGGCCGGGGTGTGCCACTCCGATCTGTCGATGATCAACGGCACGCTCGCGCCGGCGTTCCCCCTCGTCCTCGGCCACGAGGCCGCGGGGACGGTCGCCGAGGTGGGCGCGGACGTGACGAAGGTGCGGCCCGGCGACCACGTCGTGCTGAACTGGGCGGCCGCCTGCGGCGAGTGCTGGTTCTGCGGGCAGGGCGAGCCGTGGCTGTGCAGCGCCGTGGAGGGCGCCGTGAGCCCCTCGTCCGGTGCCACGCTGGACGGCGCCGAGCTCTACGCGTGCATGGGCGTCGGCGGGTTCGCCGAAGAGCTGGTCGCCCCGGAACGCTCGGTGGTGCCGCTGCCCGCGTCCGCCCCGCTCGACCTGGGGGCGCTGCTCGGATGCGCCGTGCTGACGGGGATCGGCGCCGTCCGCAACACCGCGCAGGTCCGTGAGGGGCAGTCGGTGCTCGTCATCGGTCTCGGCGGCATCGGGCTGTCGACCGTCATGGGCGCGCGCCTCGCCGGTGCCGGGACCATCATCGCCGTGGACCGGGGGACCGAGAAGGAGGGCCTCGCCAGGGCGGCGGGCGCGACGCACTACCTGGAAGGCGACCCCAAGCTGGCCAAGCAGGTCCGCGCCCTGACGGAAGGACGCGGCGCCGACCACGCCTTCGAATGCGTGGGCAGGGCCGAACTGATCCGGACGGCCTGGCAGTCGGTGCGCCGCGGCGGCCAGTGCACGGTCGTCGGCGTCGGCGCCCGCGACGACGCCGCCACCTTCAACGCGTTGGAGCTGTTCCACTTCAACCGGCGCCTGACCAGTTCCGTCTACGGATCGTCCGATCCCGACCGGGACGTGCCGCTGCTCGTGCAGGAGATCGAGGCGGGACGGCTCGACCTGTCCACCCTGGTCACCCACCGCATCGGACTGGACGGCGTCGCCGAGGCGTTCGACCGGATGCGGGCCGGGCACGGCGCCCGCTCCCTCATCGAGGTCGCCCGATGACCCTCCCGCTCGCCGGGATGCGGGTGGTCGAGCTGTCCAGCTTCGTCGCCGTCCCGCTGGGCGGGATGACGCTCGCCCAGCTCGGCGCGGACGTGATCCGCGTCGACCAGGTCGGCGGCGGCCCCGACATCGACCGCTGGCCCCTCGCCCCGTCCGGCCGCAGCCTGTACTGGGCCGGGCTCAACAAGGGCAAGCGGTCCGTCACCGTCGACCTGCGCTCCCCGGAGGGCCGCGAACTGGTCGCGGGGCTCGTCGCCGAGAGCGGCACCGTCGTGACCAACGCGCCGCCACGCGACGGGCTCACCTACGAGGCGTTGCGCGAGACCCGTCCCGACCTCATCCACGTGCAGCTCCAGGGCCGCCGGGACGGGGGCAACGCCGTCGACTACACGGTGAACGCCGCCATGGGCTTCCCGTCCATCACGGGCCCGTCCGGCCAGGCGGGCCCGGTCAACCACGCACTTCCCGCCTGGGACATCGCGTGCGGCCTCTACCTCACGATCGGCCTGCTCGCCGCCGAACGGCACCGCCTGCGCACGGGCGAGGGCCGGAGCCTCCGCGTCGCGCTGCAGGACGTCGCCCTGGCCACGGCCGGGAACCTCGGCTACCTCGCCGAGGCCCAGCTCGGCGGGGTCCGCCCCCGGCTCGGCAACAACCTCTTCGGCGACTTCGGCCGCGACTTCGCCACCGCCGACGGCCGCGTCATGGTCGTCACCCTGACCCCCCGCCACTGGCGCGACCTGGTGGAGGCCACCGGGTTCGGCGAGGTCACCGCCGCCCTAGAACGCGCCCTCGACGCCGATTTCCGCCGCGCCGCGGACCGCTACACCTACCGCGAGACCATCGCCGGCGTCCTCGCCCCGTGGTTCGCGTCCCGCACCTGCGCACAGGTCGAGGACGCCTTGCAGAACACGTCCGTCCTGTGCTCCCGCTACCGGGACTTCGCGGAAGTGACCGCGGACCTGGGCACCGAACCCCTCATGGCCGCCCTGGACCAGCCGGGCATAGGCCCCCATCTGGCCCCGGGCTCCCCGCTGCGCCTCGACGGGACGTCCCCGCCCCCCGTCCCGGCCCCGGCCCTGGGCGAGCACACGGACGAGGTCCTCCAGGACGTCCTGTCCCTTTCCCCGGACCGCGTGAAGGCCCTCCGCGCCCGCCGCGTCACCGGCGAGTCGTGACCGGGACGCCGAGGCCCGGCGGCGGGTCAGCGGCGGCGGCGCCGGTAGGAGACCGCCAGGGCGGCGAGGAGGGGCGCCCAGGCCGCTATGGGAAGGTAGAGGAAGCCGACGAGCGTGTGGCCGGCCGGCGTCATGCCGTCATGGGGCATCGCCCACCAGGCCAGTAGCGGCGTCCACAGGAAGGCGAGGACGGCGACGCCCAACCAGGCGGGTATCAGGACCGCTATGGGCGGGATGTTCCTGCCGCCGATGAACGGGACCCGGCGGGGGATCACCTCGCCCCACCGCTGGACCAGGCCGAGCGCCAGCAGCGCGGCGCCCTCGGTGAGCACGGAGAGCATGATCAGGTAGAAGGGCCCCGAGAACCCGGGCGGGCGCACCGCCTGGAGGCCGCTGTCGGTGTAGCCGAGGTGGAAGCCCATGGCGAGGCCGAGCCGCCACAGAGCGGACGGCAGCGCGAGCAGCGTGATCGCGTGCGCGGCCCGGTGAGCCCAGCGGGGGGCGCGGCGGACGCGGGCGCCGCGCCCGGGGGAGGCGCCTACGCCGGCGAAGGCGTCCTCGGGAGCGGTTGCGGTCGTCATGGACACGATCATGCCCGCCGGGTCCGGCCGGGGCCTCCCGCCGCCGGGTGAGCCGCATCCCCCGGGCGGCGTATGAGATTGTTAGGCAGGCGAACTAAGGGAGGTCATGGTGTCGGCGCGGGGCGGGCGGGGGCTGGTGCCGCTGCTGGCGTTCCTCGGCGTGATGGCCTACTCGCTGTCCATGGCCGTCGTGACGCCCGCGCTGCCGCAGATCCAGGAGGGCCTGGACACGACGCCCGCCGGCGCCGCGTGGGCGCTCACCGCGATGACCCTCTCCGCGGCCGTCGCCACGCCGGTGGTCGGCCGCCTGGGGGACCTGTACGGGCCGCGGCGCGTCCTGCTGACCGTGCTCACGGTCGCCACCGTGGGAATGGTCATCGCCGCCCTGGCGCCGGACGTGCCGGTCATGCTGGCCGGACGGACCCTCGGCGGCGTCGGCAGCGGCGTCTTCCCGCTGGCCTACACGATCATCCGGGACGTCATCCCCGCCGCACGCAGGGCCTCGGCGGTCGGGCTGATGTCGTCCATGCTGGGGCTCGGCGGCGCCGTCTCCTGGTGCCTGGCGGGGCCGATCATCGACTTCCTGGGCTGGAGGTGGCTCCTCTGGGTGCCGGTCGCCGGTCTGGTGCCCGGGATCGTCCTCGCCTGGTGGATCGTTCCGCGCGCCGAATCCCGGGAGGCCGCCAGCGTCGACTGGTGGGGCGCGCTCCTCTTCGCCGCCTGGCTGGCCGCCGCCCTCACCGCCCTCACCCAGGGCATCGAGTGGGGCTGGACGTCCCCGGGCGTCCTCGGCCTGCTCGCCGTGTCGCTCGTGACGGCCGCCGCCTGGCTGTGGGTGGAGGGCCGCGTCTGCGAACCTCTCATCGACCTGCGGCAGATGCGGGCACGCGGCGTCTGGACGGCGCACGCCGCGTCGCTGCTGTCCGGCTACGCGCTCATGGCGGGCGGGCTTCTGTTCCCCCTCCTCGTCCAGCTCCCGGAGGGCACCGGCTACGGTTTCGGTGGAACGGCCACCCAGGCGGCCATGCTGCAACTGCCCGCCAGCATCGGCATGACCGCCGCGGGAATGACGGCGGGCCTCCTCGACCGGCGGATCGGGTCGCGCATGGTCCTTTTCGGCGGCGCGCTGATGACGGGTCTCGGGTACGCGTTCGTGGCCGCCCAGCACGAGGCCATGTGGCAGCTCTACGCCGGCGGCCTGGCCCGCGGGATCGGCCTGGGCCTGGCCTACGCCGCCGTCGCGAACCTCGTCGTCGCCGCCGTCCCCGCGAGCGAGACGGGCGTCGCCACCGGCATCAACACCCTCATCCGGACGGTCGGCGCCTCCCTCGGGCCCCAGATCAGCGCGGTCATCCTCGTGACGGTCCCCGGGGACGGCGGCTACACCGCGGGGTTCGGCATGAGCGCCGCCGTCATGGCCCTGGTCATCCCCCTCGCCCTCCTCGTCCCGCGACGGGGGCGCCGAGGCGGGGAGGCCCGGCGTCTCGCGGACGAGCCGCGCACCGCGCTCATGATGTCCCGGGCGGAGCGATAGCGGGGCGGGGCCCGCCGGGCGCCTGGACGCGCGACGGGGCCCGGCACGGTGCCGGGCCCCGTCGCGGTGGTGCGGGTTCTCTCAGAACGACTCGACGGCGCGGCGCGCCTCCGGGTCGAGGACGCCCCAGCCGATGAGCTCTTCGGTCAGCTCCGTCGGGGACTTGTCGTAGATGACCGCGAGTGAACGCAGGTCTTCCTGGCGGATGGACAGGACCTTTCCGTTGTAGTCGCCCCGCTGGCTCTGAATCGTCGCGGCGTAACGGGCGAGAGGACCGGCCTTGTCTTTCGGAAGCTGCTGCAACCGCTCTAGATCGATCACGAGCTTGGGTGTAGGCCCGAGCGGGCTCGGCGCGGCTCCGCCGGGCAGCAACTCGGAAACCGGCACGCCGTAGAAATCGGCGAGCTCGGCCAGCTTCTGAACGGTGACGGCGCGGTCGCCCCGCTCGTACGAACCCACGACGACGGCCTTCCAGCGGCCACGTGACTTCTCTTCCACACCGTGCAGGGACAGGCCCTGCTGGGTGCGGATGGCGCGCAGTCGCGCGCCGAGAGCCTTAGCGTATTCAGACGGCATTGTGCGGCCCCCAGGCTCACTTTCGTCGTCGTCGGACTCCGGCGGTCGCCGGAGGGGGACAGTTCTGCGGGACCTTTTGCGCCACAGGAACCCGTCCCCAGGGATGGTTACGGACAGTGACGGTAAAACGGAGAAGGCCCTAGGTCAAGCTGATTGGAAAAAAGCGGTCGAATCCGCCGGACTCGATCCGGACGGTCCGGATCGTCCGCAACCCCTGTGGGCAGGGCGTGAACGGCCGGTCACACGGCCGGTCCGCGGTCCGGCGGCCGATCGAATGTGACCCCTCTCACCTGCGAAGACGTGGAGCGGTCCGAGTGCGGGGCGGTTTCGGCCTGGTGCTAACGTGGGGGCGACAAGACGTCCTTTAAGGCCCGTCCAGTGAGGCGGGAAAGGAGGTTCGGTGGTGAATGCTGCCTCCAGGCCGGAACGGCCTGCCGGGGCGCGCGTGGCGGACGGTGACCCCCGGCCCAAGGCCGTTCTGGAGGGACCCGACATCAGGCGCGCGCTGACCCGGATCGCGCACGAGATCCTTGAGCGGACCAAGGGCGGGCACGACGTCCTGCTGCTCGGCATCCAGACCCGCGGCGTGACGCTGGCCGAGCGGCTGGCGGGGGCGCTGCGCGAGGTCGAGGGCCGCCCGGTGCCGTGGGGTTCGCTCGACGTGACCATGTACCGCGACGACCTGCGGATGCGGCCCGCCCGCGCGCTCGGCCGCACCGAGCTGCCCTCCGACGGGATCGACGACCGGGTCGTCGTCCTGGTCGACGACGTCCTGTTCTCCGGGCGGACGGTGCGCGCCGCGCTCGACGCGCTGAACGACCTCGGGCGGCCCCGCGCCGTCCAGCTCGCCGTGCTCGTCGACCGGGGGCACCGGGAGCTGCCGATCCGCGCCGACTACGTGGGCAAGAACCTGCCCACCTCGATGCGCGAGACCGTGAAGGTCCTGCTGGACGAGAACGACGGGCGCGACGAGGTGCTGCTGGGCCCGGTGCCGCTCGGCCCGACAGGGGGTGCCTGATGAACCGCCATCTGATCTCCGCCGCCGACCTGAGCCGCGACGACGCGCTGCTCGTCCTCGACACGGCCGAGGAGCTCGCGCAGATCGCGGGGCGCTCCATCAAGAAACTGCCGACGCTGCGGGGCCGGACGGTCGTCAACCTCTTCTTCGAGGACTCCACCCGCACCCGCATCTCGTTCGAGGCGGCCGCCAAGCGGCTGTCCGCGGACGTCATCAACTTCTCCGTCAAGGGGTCGAGCGTCTCCAAGGGCGAGAGCCTGAAGGACACCGCCCTGACGCTGGAGGCGATGGGCGCGGACGGCGTCGTCATCCGGCACGGCGCCTCGGGCGCCCCGCACCGGTTGGCGGGCTGGGTCCAGGGCAGCGTCGTCAACGCCGGCGACGGCACGCACGAGCACCCGACGCAGGCGCTCCTGGACGCCTTCACCATGCGCAAGCGCCTGGGCGACCTGGAGGGCCGCAAGGTCACGATCGTCGGCGACGTCCTGCACAGCCGGGTGGCACGATCCAACGTCCTGCTGCTCGACACGCTCGGCGCCGACGTCACCGTGGTCGCGCCGCCGACGCTGCTGCCGGTCGCGATCGGCACGTGGCCGTGCTCGGTCTCCTACGACCTGGACGGGGTGCTCCCCAAGAGCGACGTCATCATGATGCTGCGCGTCCAGCAGGAGCGGATGAACGCCGCCTACTTCCCGACCGTCCGCGAGTACAGCCGCCGCTACGGCCTGGACGCCGAGCGCATGGCGGAACTGCCCGACCACGCCATCGTCATGCATCCCGGGCCTATGAACCGCGGCGTCGAGATCGCCGCGGAGGTCGCCGACTCCGTCCGCTCCACCATCGTCGAGCAGGTCGCCAACGGCGTCAGCGCCCGCATGGCCGTCCTCTATCTGCTCCTCGGCGGCTCCGAGGCGGCGATCGGCAAGGAGGTCTCGGGATGACGGGGCCTTCCTGCTCCTCGGCGACGGTTCCGAATCCCGCCATCCGCCAGGAGGTCTCCCAATGAGTTTTCTAATCAAGGGCGTGCGCGTTCTCGGTGGGGAGGGCGCCGACATCCTGGTCCGTGACGGCGTCATCGCCGAGGTGGGTTCCGGGCTGGACGCGGCCGGGGCGCAGGCCGTCGAAGCCGAAGGGCTCATCGCCCTGCCCGGTCTCGTGGACCTGCACACCCATCTGCGCGAGCCCGGCCGCGAGGACGCCGAGACCGTCGAGTCCGGGACGAAGGCCGCCGCGGTCGGCGGATACACCGCCGTCCACGCGATGGCCAACACCGACCCGGTCGCCGACACGGCCGGTGTGGTCGAGCAGGTGTGGCGCCTGGGACGCGAGGCCGGGTACTGCGACGTCCAGCCCGTGGGGGCGGTCACGCGCGGCATCGCCGGGGAACAGCTCGCGGAACTGGGCGCCATGGCCGATTCGGCCGCCCGGGTACGGGTCTTCTCGGACGACGGGCACTGCGTGTCCGACGCGGTCATCATGCGCAGGGCACTGGAGTACGTGAAGGCGTTCGACGGGATCGTCGCCCAGCACGCGCAGGAGCCGCGCCTCACCGAGGGCTCGCAGATGAACGAGGGAGAGATGTCCGCGGCGCTCGGCCTGCGCGGCTGGCCCGCCGTCGCCGAGGAGGCGATCATCGCCCGGGACGTGCTGCTCGCCCAGCACGTCGGGTCGCGGCTGCACGTCTGCCACGTGTCCACGGCCGGCTCGGTGGAGATCATCCGGTGGGCCAAGAGCCGGGGCTGCCCGGTGACCGCCGAGGTCACCCCGCATCACCTGCTGCTGAACGACGCGCTCGCCGGGTCCTACGACCCGATCTTCAAGGTCAACCCGCCGCTGCGCACCGCCGACGACGTCGCCGCGCTGCGCGGTGCCCTCGCGGACGGGACGATCGACTGCGTCGCCACCGACCACGCCCCGCACCCGGTGGAGGCCAAGGAGACCGAGTGGGCGGTGGCCGCGATGGGCATGATCGGCCTGGAGACGGCGCTGCCGGTCGTCCAGGAGGCCATGGTCGAGACCGGGCTGCTCGACTGGGCCGGGGTCGCCGACCGGATGTCCGCCCGTCCCGCCCGCATCGGCCGCCTCTCCGGACAGGGTCGTCCGCTCGAGGCGGGCTCGCCCGCCAACATCACGCTGTACGACCCGTCGCCGCGCCGTTCCGTGGACCCGTCGGCCATGACGTCCAAGAGCCGCAACACCCCGTTCGCGGGACTGGAGCTGCCCGGGCGGATCGTCGCCACGTTCCTGCGAGGCAAGCCGACCGTCCTGGAAGGGAAGCTCCAATGACCCCTGCTCTACTCGTTCTGGAAGACGGCAGGGTGTTCCACGGCGCCGCGTACGGGGCCGTGGGGGAGACCTTCGGCGAGATGGTCTTCAACACCGGCATGACCGGTTACCAGGAGACCCTGACCGACCCTTCGTACGCGCGGCAGATCGTGGCCATGACGTCCCCCCACATAGGCAACACCGGCGTCAACGGCGAGGACCCCGAGTCACGCCGCATCCAGGTGGCCGGGTACGTGGTGCGCGAACCCGCCCGTGTGGCGTCGAACTGGCGCGCCACCGGGTCGCTGGGTTCCGCGCTGCGCGAGCAGGGCGTGGTGGGCATCGCCATCCCCGGCACGCGTGCGCTGACGCGGCACCTGCGCGACAGGGGCGCGATGCGCGCGGGCGTCTTCAGCGGTGCGGCCGCGGTCGCGCCCGGTGAGGACGCGCTGCTGGAGCGCGTGCGGCGGAGCCCCTCGATGGAGGGCGCCGACCTCGCGCGGGACGTGTCGACCACCGAGCCGTACGTCGTCCAGGCGCAGGGAGGCAGGCGCTTCACCGTCGCCGCCGTCGACCTCGGCATCAAGGCGATGACGCCGAACCGGCTGGCCATGCGCGGCTGCGAGGTGCACATCCTGCCGGCGACCAGCACGGCCGAGGAGATCCTCGCGCTCGGCCCGGACGGGGTGTTCTTCTCCAACGGCCCCGGCGACCCCGCCGCGGCCGGCTACGCGGTGGACGCGCTGAAGGGCGTCCTCGACGCCGGGACCCCGTTCTTCGGCATCTGCTTCGGCAACCAGATATTCGGGCGCGCGCTCGGGCTCGGGACGTACAAGCTGCGGTTCGGCCACAGGGGCGTCAACCAGCCCGTCCAGGACCGGGCGACCGGCGGTGTCCACATCTCGGCCCACAACCACGGGTTCGCGGTGGACGCCCCCAAGGACGGCCCGTTCGACACCCCCTACGGCCCCGCCGAAGTCACCCATGTCAACCTCAACGACGGTTGCGTGGAAGGACTGAGACTGCTGGAGCGTCCCGCGTTCAGCGTCCAGTACCACCCGGAGGCCGCGGCCGGCCCGCACGACGCGTCCGGCCTCTTCGACCGTTTCTGCGAACTGATGGAGGCGTCGAAGTAATGCCGCGCAGGGAAGATCTGAAGTCCGTCCTGGTCATCGGCTCCGGGCCGATCGTCATCGGGCAGGCGTGCGAGTTCGACTACTCCGGTACCCAGGCGTGCCGGGTGCTGAAGGCCGAGGGCCTGCGGGTGACGCTGGTCAACAGCAACCCGGCCACGATCATGACCGACCCGGAGTTCGCCGACGCGACCTATGTCGAGCCGATCACCCCCGAGGTCGTCGAGAAGATCATCGCGAAGGAGCGGCCGGACGCGCTGCTGCCCACGCTCGGCGGCCAGACGGCCCTGAACACCGCCATCGCGCTCTATGAGGGCGGCGTCCTCGCCCAGTACGGGGTCGAGCTGATCGGCGCCGACGTGGACGCGATCCAGGCCGGGGAGAACCGGGAGAAGTTCAAGGAGGTCGTCGCCAAGGTCGCGCGGGAGCGGGGCCTGAACGCCGAGTCCGCCCGGTCGCTCATCTGCCACACGATGGAGGAGTGCCTCGCCGCCGCCGGGGAGCTGGGCTACCCGCTCGTCGTCCGGCCGTCGTTCACGATGGGCGGCGCCGGCTCCGGGTTCGCCCACGACGAGGACGACCTGCGCCGCATCGCCGGCACGGGCCTCGACGCGTCCCCGACCACCGAGGTGCTCCTGGAGGAGTCGATCCTCGGCTGGAAGGAGTACGAGCTTGAGGTCATGCGCGACCGCCACGACAACGTGGTGATCGTGTGCTCGATCGAGAACCTCGACCCGATGGGCGTGCACACCGGCGACTCGATCACGGTCGCGCCCGCGCTGACGCTGACCGACCGCGAGTACCAGAACATGCGCGACGTCGCGATCGCGGTGATCCGCGAGGTCGGCGTCGACACCGGCGGCTGCAACATCCAGTTCGCCGTGCACCCCGGCACCGGCCGGATGATCGTCATCGAGATGAACCCGCGGGTGTCGCGGTCGTCGGCGCTGGCGTCCAAGGCCACCGGCTTCCCCATCGCCAAGATCGCGGCGAAGCTGGCGATCGGGTACACGCTGGACGAGATCCCCAACGACATCACCCGCGAGACGCCCGCGTCGTTCGAGCCCACGCTCGACTACGTCGTGGTCAAGGTGCCGCGGTTCGCGTTCGAGAAGTTCCCCGGCGCGGACGGCACCCTCACCACGCACATGAAGTCCGTGGGCGAGGCCATGGCCATCGGACGCTGCTTCACCGAGGCGCTGCAGAAGGCCCTGCGGTCGCTGGAGCAGAAGGGCTCGTCGTTCAGCTGGGCGGGTACGGCGGACGCCGCCGAGCTGGTCGAGTCGGCCAAGCGCCCGCATGATGGGCGGCTCAAGGACGTGCAGCGCGCGCTCTGGGCGGGCGCCGGCATCGACGACCTCTACAAGGCGACCGGCATCGATCCCTGGTTCCTGGACCAGATCGCGGCGATCAACGAGGTCGCCGAAGAGATCCGTACCGCCGACGACGCGCTCACCAGGGACAAGCTGCTGCGCGCCAAGCGGCACGGGTTCTCCGACGCGCAGATCGGCGAACTGCGGAACCTCTCCGAGGAAGTGGTCAGGGAACTGCGCCACGCCCTCGGCATCCGCCCCGTCTACCTCACCGTGGACACCTGCGCCGCCGAGTTCGAGGCGCAGACCCCGTACCTCTACTCCGCCTACGACGAGGAGACGGAAGTGCCGCCGGGTGCCAAGCCCAAGGTGCTCATCCTCGGCAGCGGACCCAACCGCATAGGCCAGGGCGTCGAGTTCGACTACTCCTGCGTCCACGCGTCGTTCACGCTGGCCGAGGCGGGCTACGAGACCGTGATGGTCAACTGCAACCCGGAGACGGTCTCCACCGACTACGACACCTCCGACCGGCTCTACTTCGAGCCACTCACCCTGGAGGACGTCCTAGAGGTCGTCTACGCGGAACAGCAGTCCGGCGAGGTCGCGGGCGTCATCGTCCAGCTGGGGGGCCAGACGCCCCTGGGCCTCGCCCAGAAGCTCAAGAACGCGGGTGTCCCGATCGTGGGCACCTCGCCCGAGAGCATCCACCTCGCGGAGGAGCGCGGCGCGTTCGGACGCGTCCTGCACCGGGCGGGGCTGCTCGCGCCCAAGCACGGCACCGCCTCGTCCTACGAGGAGGCCCGCGAGATCGCCGACGAGATCGGTTACCCGGTTCTCGTCCGTCCCTCGTACGTCCTCGGCGGCCGCGGCATGGAGATCGTGTACGACGACGCGACGCTGGAGTCGTACATGACCCGCGCCGCCGAGACGCTCGGCGCGGCGGCCCTGGCGGAGCATCCCGTCCTGGTCGACCGCTTCCTGGACGAGGCCATCGAGATCGACGTCGACGCCCTGTACGACGGTGAGGACCTGTACCTCGGCGGTGTCATGGAGCACATCGAGGAGGCCGGTATCCACTCCGGCGACTCGGCGTGCGCGCTGCCCCCCATCACCCTCGGGAACGACGACATCCGCCGCATCCGGGAATCGACGGAGGCGCTCGCACGCGGCATCGGGGTGCGCGGGCTCATGAACGTCCAGTACGCGCTCTCCGCGGGCGTCCTGTACGTCCTGGAGGCGAACCCGCGCGCGTCCCGCACCGTCCCGTTCGTGTCCAAGGCGACGGCCGTGCCGCTGGCCAAGGCCGCCGCCCGCGTCATGATGGGCGCCACCATCGCCGGACTGCGGGCCGAGGGGATGCTGCCCGAGTCGGGCGACGGCGGGACGCTGCCGCCGGACGCGCCGATCGCCGTGAAGGAGGCCGTCCTGCCGTTCGACCGGTTCCGCAACGAGCGCGGCCAGGGCGTCGACACCGTCCTCGGCCCCGAGATGCGCTCGACCGGTGAGGTCATGGGCATCGACGAGGTGTTCGGCACCGCCTTCGCCAAGTCGCAGCAGGCCGCCTACGGCTCGCTGCCGACCAAGGGACGCGCGTTCGTCTCCGTCGCGAACCGGGACAAACGGCACATGGTGTTCCCCGTCAAGCGCCTCGCTGACCTGGGCTTTGAGATTCTTGCCACGGAAGGGACCGCCGGGGTCCTGCGCCGCAACGGCGTGCGTGCCAAGATCGTGCGCAAGCACAGCGAGGGTCCGGGCCCGTCCGGCGAGCCCACGATCGTGCGGCGCGTCCTGGACGGCGAGGTCGACCTCATCGTCAACACTCCCTTCGGCAGCCCCGGGCAGTCCGGGCCGCGGCTCGACGGTTACGAGATCCGCACCGCGGCCGTGCTGCGGGGCGTACCGTGCGTGACGACCGTCCAGGGCCTCGCGGCGGCCGTGCAGGGCATCGAGGCCGTCGCCGGCGGCCAGGTCGGCGTCCGCTCCCTCCAGGAGCACGCCGAGCGGCTCGGCGGCGCCCACGGGCGCGCCGGCGGGCCCGCACCGGGCGGTGAAGGAAGCATGACGCCCGAGTGACAGAAGCCGGGCGGGCGGGGCGGGCGGGAACGCCGCGTCCCCGCCCGCCCGGCGCATGCGACGAGGAGAGGGAGACGGGTGTCCGACACACCGGTGCAGACGTCGGGGACGGTTCTGACGGTCCGCCAGGTGCAGGACTACCACGCGCTGACGCTGGTGGCCCCGGCCATCGCCGAGCGGTTCCGGCCCGGCCAGTTCGTGGCGCTCGCCGTCGGCGGCGAGCACACGTCCCGGCTGATCCGCCGCTGCTTCGGGGTGCACGAGGTCAAGTCCGACTACGGCGGCACCGTCGAGCTGGTGTTCGCCGACACCGAGCCCGGCACCGCCTGGCTCGCCGGACGCCGCTCCCGCGACCAGATCGACCTCGTCGGGCCGCTCGGACGCCCGTTCCGGCTTCCCCGCGACCCGGTGACCTGCCTGCTCGTCGGCGGCGGCCCCGGCGCCGCCGCCCTGTTCGCCCTCGCCGACGCCCTGCTGCGGCGCGGCTGCCGGGTGCACTTCGTGCTCGGCGGGCCGTCCGCCCGGCAGGTCTTCGGCTCCCGCATGGCGCAGCGCATCGGTGACAGCTCCGCCGTCGCCACCGATGACGGGTCGATGGGGGAGAGGGGCACCGTCCGCGACGTCCTGCCCCGCGTGATCGAGGAGACCGGTGCCGACGTCGTCTACGGGTGCGGGCCCACGGACCTGCTCCGCTCGGTCACGCAGGTCGCCGGCGACTTCGGCCTGCCCTCGCAGGTCTCGGTCGAGGAGTTCCTGCAGCGGACGGGCGCGTGCGGAATCGGCGTGTGCATGACGTGCATGCTGCCCGTCCACGGGGAGGACGGCGTGACCCGCATGGTCCGCGCCTGCGCGGACGGTCCCGTCCTGCGCGGCGACCGCATCCGGTGGGGCGACCTCGGAACCATCCCGTTCGACGCGCTCGGTGCTCCGCGCGTCCTGAGCGTCTCGGAAGGGGGCTCCCAATGAGCGACCGGGTGAGCGACCGGGTCAGGACGACACTGGGACCTCTGGAGCTGCCCAATCCCGTCATGACGGCCTCCGGGTGCGGTGGGTCGGGACGTGAGCTCGCCCAGTTCTTCGACCTCTCCCGCCTGGGCGCGTTCGTCAGCACGTCCGTGATGGCCCAAGCGCGCGCGGGCCGCCCCACACCCCGCGTGACCGAAACCCCCAGCGGTCTCCTCACCGCCATGGGCCTCCCCGGCCCAGGCGTCGAGTCGTTCCTGGAACGCGACCTCCCGTGGCTCATGGAGCAGGAGGTCCGCACGATCGTCTCCGTCGCCGGCAACAGCGTCGAGGAGTACGGCGAACTGGGGCGCCGCCTCCGCAACGTCCCGGGCATCGCCGCCATCGAGGTCAACATCGCCTGCCCGAACGTCGAGGACCGCGGCCGCATGTTCGCCTGGCACCCCGCCGCCGCCAGGTCCGTCGTCCGGGCCGTCCGCGACAACGCCCGGCCGGGCGTCCCCATCTTCGCCAAGCTCGCCCCCGACGTGACCGACATCGTCACCATCGCCCTCGCCTGCGTCGACGCGGGCGCCGACGGCCTCACCCTCATCAACACCATCGAGGCCATGGCGATCGACCCCCGGACGCTCCGTCCCGCCCTCACCGGCGTGTCGGGCGGCCTGTCCGGGCCGGCCGTCCGGCCCATCGCGGTCCGCTGCGTCTACCAGGTGCACTCCGCGCTGCCCACGACGCCCATCATCGGCGTCGGCGGCGTCGCCACCGGCCTGGACGCGCTCGAGTTCATCCTCGCCGGGGCCTCCGCCGTCGCCGTCGGAACCGCCGTCTTCCACGACCCCACGGCCGGGCCACGCGTCCTGCGCGAGCTGGAGGAGGCCCTCGTGGCCCGACGCATCGGACGTCTCGCCGACGCCGTCGGCCTCGCGCACAAGCCCGCCGGGTACGTCCCGCCCCAGGTGCGCCCGCAAGAGCCCGAGAAGGAGAAGCTGTGACCGCCCCCATCGCCGTCGCGCTGGACGCGCCCGACCTGGAGACGGCCGCGCGCTGGGCCACCCTGGTGACGCCGCACGTCTCCACCGTCAAAGTGGGCCTGGAGCTCTACCTGCGGTACGGGCCGGACGTCGTCGCCAGCGTCCGGGGCGCCAGCCGCGTCCAGGTCTTCCTGGACCTCAAGCTGCACGACATCCCCGCGACCGTCCGCGGCGCCGCCCGCGCCGTCGCCCGCCTCAAGCCCTCCTACCTGACCGTGCACGCCGCGGGCGGCCCCGCCATGATCCGCGCGGCGGTCGAGGCGGTCCCGGCCACCAAGATCGCCGCGGTAACCGTCCTGACGTCGCTCGGCGAGGCCGACCTCACCGCCCTCGGCCTCGCCGGCCCCGCCCCGGACGCCGTCCGCCGGCTGGCCGCCCTGGCCGTCGAGGCGGGCGCGCAGGCACTCGTCTGCTCCCCGCAGGAGGCCGCCGCCGTCCGCGCCGAGGTCGGTCCCGACATCATGCTCATCACCCCGGGCGTCCGCCCCGCCGGCTCCGCCAACCAGGACCAGGCCCGCGTCGCCACCCCCGAGGACGCCCTCGCCGCCGGCGCCGACCTCCTGGTCATCGGACGCCCCATAACCGCCGCCCCCGACCCCGGCGCCGCGGCGGCCGCCATAGCCGCCGCCCTGCGCAGGAAGTCGGCCGGGACTCCCTGAACGAGATCCCATGGGGAGCGGATGCGGTGCTCAATGGTGCGTGCGGCCGCTGTGGCGAGATGTGCTTTCGAGGTGAGTTTTGAGTGTTCTCGGGGCGCGGGGTATCGCACTTTGTGGTTTTAGTCGCATGCCAATGCGGAGACGGTCTCGTCCACATTGGGATACGTGGTGAAGGGCGAACTCGTTCACGCGGGGCGGCGATTCACACCCGGGATCGTCTCCGGCTCATGGCCGGCGGCGGGTCCGGTGGTTCGGTGGCGGGTTCGGCGCCCTGGCGGTGGGCGGGGGAGCTGGTGCGGTGGCGGGGGCCTCCGGTGTGGGAGCGATCTTGGCGGGTTGGAGTGCTGTCGAGGATGACAGTAACGGTCCGGTCGCGACGTGCGGAACGGCGTGGCGTGACGAGTGTCACTCGGTCGGGATCATTTGTGGGGGACCTCACAGCGGGCCGCCGCGGGGGTCCGCCCGCGGCGGACGGGAGCGTGGCGCGGCGGCCCGCCGGGGGCGCGGACCGTACGGCAAAGCGGTATCGAGTGCCGCATTTGGGGTCGGAAAGGGGGGATTTTCACGATCATGCGAAAGTCCCAGCAAGGCAGGGTGATGCACGAATGAGGGCCCGCAGTTGTGTACACTCTGTATTCAGGACACTCCGGGGAGTGATTTTCATGAATTTGTGGCGGGCTAAACGGCACTTCACGTTGCCTAATGGGCGGTGAACTCGCTAGTTTCCCAACCCGTCCGACTCCGTCGAGTGGAAACCTGAGGTGACCCGGCGTGGCTCTTCCGCCCCTAACCCCCGAACAGCGCGCCGCAGCCCTGGAGAAGGCTGCCAAGGCTCGCAAGGAGCGGGCCGAGGTTAAGAACCGGCTCAAGCACGGGGGAACCTCGCTCGCCGAGGTTCTCAAAGAGGGTCAGTCCGACGACGTCATCGGAAAGATGAAGGTGTCGGCCCTTCTTGAATCGCTGCCCGGTGTGGGCAAGGTCCGTGCAAAGCAGATCATGGAGCGTCTGGGCATCGCCGAGTCCCGCCGTGTGCGGGGCCTCGGTGCGAACCAGCGCGCCTCCCTGGAGCGTGAGTTCGGCGGAAGTGCGAACCGCTGACGCGCGACTCACGGGCGGGCGCGGCGGTCTGACCGCCGCGGCCGGCTCGGGGCGACCCGAATCCGGCTCCATCCCGTCCGGCTCCGGCGCACACGGAGGACGCTTCTCATCCCCGGCAGGCCCGCACAGGCCACGCCTTCGCGGACAGGCCGGATGAGAATGTCCAATCCCGCGCCGGACGGCTCCAAGCCGCATGACCCGCTCGCGCGGCGGCTGACGGTCCTGTCCGGGCCGTCGGGCGTCGGCAAGAGCACGGTCGTCGCCGAGATCCGGCGATCACACCCCCGGGTGTGGCTGTCGGTCTCGGTGACCACCCGGCCCCCCCGGCCGGGTGAAACCCACGGTGTGCAGTACTTCTTCGTCGACGACGCCGGTTTCGACCGGCTCGTCGACGAGGGGGAGCTCCTCGAATGGGCCGAGTTCGCGGGCAACCGCTACGGGACCCCGCGGCGGCCCGTCGAGGAGCGGCTCTCCCTCGGTGAGCCGGTGCTCCTGGAGATCGATCTGCAGGGCGCCCGGCAGGTCCGCCGGTCCATGGCCGAGGCGCTGCTGGTGTTCCTCGCGCCGCCCAGCTGGGAGGAGCTCGTCCGCAGGCTGACCGGCCGCGGCACCGAGCCCGCCGAAGTGATCGAGCGCCGCCTCGAGGCCGCCCGCGTCGAACTCGCCGCCGAGAAGGAGTTCGACGTCACGCTCGTCAACACGTCCGTCCGGGACGTGTGCGATGAGCTGCTAGCCTTGATGGTTGTTCGTTAACACGCGATCCAGGGGAAGGCCACCGAGTGGCAGCCAGCAATGAAGGCATCACCAACCCGTCGATCGACGAGCTCCTCGAAGTCGTCGACACCAAGTACGGCCTCGTGAGCATCGCGGCCAAGCGCGCCCGGCAGATCAACGCCTACTACGCCCAGCTGGGCGAGGGCCTGCTGGAGTACGTCGGCCCGCTCGTCGAGACGCAGGTCCAGGAGAAGCCGCTGTCGATCGCGCTGCGCGAGACGCGCGAGGGCCTCCTGAACGCCGAGCCCATCGAGGGCTGAGGCGGCGAGGCCTCGGGCGGCCCCGGCGCGGAGGCGCCGGGCGCCTGATGGGACAGTGGCCGACATGACCTCCCCCAAGCCGCGCGTCGTGCTCGGCGTGAGCGCCGGCATCGCCGCGTACAAGGCGTGCGAGCTGCTCCGGCGGTTCACCGAGTCGGGTCACGACGTCACCGTCGTCCCGACTACCGACGCGCTCCGCTTCGTCGGCGAGCCCACCTGGGCGGCCCTGTCCGGCAAACCGGTCTCCCCGCGGGTCTGGGACGACGTCGCCGCGGTCCCGCACGTCCGGCTCGGGCAGAACGCCGATCTCGTGTTCGTCGCCCCCGCCACCGCCGACCTGCTCGCGCGCGCCGCGCACGGGCTGGCGGACGACCTGCTCACCAACACCCTGCTCACCGCCCGCTGCCCGGTCGTGTTCGCGCCCGCGATGCACACCGAGATGTGGGACCACCCGGCGACCCGGGCGAACGTGGCGACGCTGCGGGCCCGCGGCGCCGTCGTGATCGAACCGGCCTCGGGACGTCTCACCGGCAAGGACACCGGGCCGGGCCGGCTGCCCGACCCGGCCGAGCTGTTCGAGGTCGCCCGGCACGTCCTGGCCCGCGGCGCCGACGGCCGCGACCTCGCCGGGCGCCACATCGTCGTCTCCGCCGGCGGGACCCGGGAGGCGATCGACCCCGTCCGCTTCATCGGCAACCGCTCGTCCGGCCTGCAGGGCTACGCCCTCGCCCGCACCGCCGTCGCACGCGGCGCGCGCGTCACCCTCGTGTCCGCCAACGTCGCCCTCCCCGACCCGGCCGGGGCCGAGGTCGTGACCACCGGGTCCGCCGAGGAGATGCGCAAGGCCGTCCTGGAGGCCGCGGGCACGGCCGACGCGGTCGTCATGGCCGCCGCCGTCGCCGACTTCCGCCCGTCCGGCTACCAGGGCTCGAAGATCAAGAAGACCGAGGGCGGCGAGCCGGAGCCGATCCGGCTGGTCAAGAACCCCGACATCCTGGCCGAGCTGGGCGGGCTCCGCCGTCCCGGGCAGGTGATCGTCGGTTTCGCGGCCGAGACCGACGACGTCCTGGAGAACGGCCGCGCCAAGCTCGCCCGCAAGCGCAGCGACCTGCTCGTCGTCAACCAGGTCGGCGAGGACCTGACGTTCGGGCGCCCCGACAACGCCGCCGTCATCCTCGGCGCCGACGGCTCGCAGACCGAGGTGCCGCGCGGCGCCAAGGCGGCGCTCGCCGAGGTCGTCTGGGACCTCGTCGCCGCCCGCCTCGACCCGCCGCCGACCGACTGACCGGAGGTGCCCCACCAGCGCCGCGCTAGCGGTGCTGGACGACGATCCCGCTAGACTTCGGCCCAACACCCGTGGGAAACCCCGGCGGGGGGCGGGGTCCCCTGCCGAACTCGACAAGAAATCCGTCCTGCGACGCCAGTCAGCAGCCGCTGCAAGGAGTTCACGTACGTGCCTCGCCGCCTGTTCACCTCCGAGTCCGTCACCGAAGGACACCCGGACAAGATCGCGGACCAGATCAGCGACGCGATCCTCGACTCGATGCTCAAGGACGACCCGAAGAGCCGAGTCGCCGTCGAAACGATGATCACGACCGGTCAGGTGCATGTGGCCGGTGAGGTCACCACCGAGACCTACGTGGACATCCCGGGCGTGATCCGCGAGAAGATCCTGGAGATCGGCTACGACTCGTCCAAGAAGGGCTTCGACGGCCACTCCTGCGGCGTGTCGGTGTCCATCGGCGCGCAGTCGCCCGACATCGCCCAGGGCGTCGACGACGCCTACGAGGCCCGCGAGGGCGAGGGCGTGGACGACCTGGACCGGCAGGGCGCCGGAGACCAGGGGCTGATGTTCGGCTACGCCACCAACGAGTCGCCCGACCTGATGCCGCTGCCGATCACGCTGGCGCACCGGCTCGCGCACCGGCTGTCGGCGGTCCGCAAGAGCGGCGACGTGCCCTACCTGCGTCCCGACGGCAAGACCCAGGTCACCATCGAGTACGACGGCGACCGCGGCGTCCGCCTCGACACCGTCGTCGTGTCCAGCCAGCACGCCCCCGACATCGACCTGAAGGAACTGCTGGCCCCCGACGTCAAGGAGCACGTCGTCGACCCGGTGCTCGCCGAGTTCGACCTCGACATCGAGGGCTACCGGCTGCTGGTCAACCCCACCGGCCGCTTCGAGATCGGCGGCCCGATGGGCGACGCCGGGCTCACCGGCCGCAAGATCATCGTGGACACCTACGGCGGGATGGCGCGGCACGGCGGCGGCGCCTTCTCCGGCAAGGACCCGTCCAAGGTCGACCGGTCCGCCGCGTACGCGATGCGCTGGGTCGCCAAGAACATCGTCGCGGCGCAGCTCGCCGACCGCGCCGAGGTGCAGGTCGCCTACGCCATCGGCAAGGCGCACCCGGTCGGGGTGTTCGTGGAGACGTTCGGCACCGAGAAGGTCGCCCCCGAGAAGATCGAGAAGGCGATCTCCGAGGTCTTCGACCTGCGCCCGGCCGCGATCGTCCGCGACCTGGACCTGCTCCGCCCGATCTACCAGCAGACCGCCGCGTACGGCCACTTCGGCCGGTCCGAGCCCGACTTCTCCTGGGAGTCGACGGACCGCGCCAAGGACCTGGCCTCCGCGGCCGGCCTGTGACGGCGAGCCGCCTGTGACCACGGGCCGCCTGTGACGACGGGGCCCCGGGGATCTCCTCCCCGGGGCCTCTCCGTGCGCGGGATCCTGCGGCCGGTCAGGGGTCGCAGTGGTTGCCGCGCTGCAGGCCGTAGCGGGCGGCGATGGTGTACCGGCCGGGCGTGGCCGCCTCCAGCCGGACGAAGTCGCCGTCGCGCGTCAGGCACGCGTCCCCGCCCGTCACCCTGAGCCACGGGGACCAGTAGGTGCGCACCAGGACGGAGCCGCTGGACGGCATGTCGACGACGAGTTCGCCGGAGTCGAGCCGGTGCACGGACGCCGGACGGTCGACCAGGGGCGTCGCGCGCAGGACGCGGAACAGGCGCCAGTGCTCGTCGCGCCAGATCTCCGTCAGGTACGGCTGGCCGTCCTCGACGAGCGCCTCCTCCTCCTGCGCGGACCAGTCCGTTTCCTGCTCGGGCAGGACGACGTACTGCACCGCCCACTCGCTCAGCCAGTCGCGGTAGGCGCCGGGCGTCAGCGCGCCCTCTTCGTAGAACAGTTCGTGGCGTTCCGCGTCGACCTGCCGGTTCCAGCCGCGCGCGAGGGTGAAGTGGCGGCTCATGCCGGACGATTCCCAGTGGGAGCGCAGCGGGACGACCTCGATGCGCCCCTTGTCGGCGCCGAGTGCGTTCAGTTCGGCGACGAGCCCGCTGGCGTGGGCGGCGGCCGCGTCGGCGGGTTCGGTGTGGATGAGGTCGTCGACGGGTTTCACGACCTGCCAGGACGCCGTGACGATGAACGCCAGGGACAGCACGGCGATCCGGAACCGCCCGTGCGCGCGCGCGACGGCCGACAGCAGGAACATCCCGCCGAACAGCAGGGAGAGCCGTTCGACGTTGCTGCCGACCGGGGACGGGATCAGCCAGGTCAGGGCGATCCCGGCCAGGTACGCCCCCGCGCCGATCCGGATGAACCTCCAGCTCTTCGGCGCGCACGTCAGCACCGCGATCACGCTGGTGACGGCGGGCAGGACGATGGCGGTGAACGAGATGGGCTGGATGCCGTCGAAGGGGAACAGCAGGCTCGTCGTGCCCACCACGACGGGGAGGCCGACGGCGACGCAGATCCCGGCGCGGCGGCGTCCGGTCAGGATCATGGCGGCGGCCAGCACCAGGAGGAAGAGCCCCGCGACCGGGCTCGCGAGCGAGGCGAGCAGGCTGAGCCCGGCCATCCCGGCCGCGCGCAGGGCGGGGGTGCCGCGCGGGGTGAACGCGACGATCACCGCCATGAGCGCGAACATGAGCCCCAGGCCGAACGTGACCCGGCCGGACGCGGCGTTGCACGACAGCGCGAACGCGGCCCACAGGGAGGCGGGCAAGGCCACCGGCGCCCTGAATCGCCTCAGCAGATGTGCGGTGAGGGCGGCCGAGACCGTGCCGGTCACCACCGCCACCGTGCGAATGCCGAACAGCGCCATCAGATGCGGTGACATGACGCTGTAGGAGGCGGGGTGCATACCGCCGTACCAGGCGAAGCTGTACGCGGCGTCGGGGTGCTCCCAGGCGAAGTCCGTCCAGGCGGCCTGTGCCGCGAGGTCGCCGCCCTCGGTCGCCAGGAAGAGCCCCCACACGAGGTGGAGGACGGCCGCCGCGAACGTGGCGGCCACGACCGGGTGGCGTGGGTTCGCCCACTTTCTCCAGGCCGGACGGGCCCGCGGGTCTCCGGGGCGGCGCGACGGCCCGTGCCGGACCGGGGCGTCCGCCCGTTCGTGGGTATGCGCTGTGGTCATCGCCTGCACGGGCTCGTCGGATGGCGGGGCGCGGAAGGCATCGGGCGATGGGCCGGCGGGTGCGCACCCCGTTCAAAGGATCAACCCTAGCGTGCACGTTCGGTTGTCGGGCTGATCTGGTAGGACGGGGGCGTGACGAAGGACGGCGGGGGAACGGACCTGATCCCGGGGCTGGGCGAGCTGCCGACGACACCGGCGGAGAAGCCGGGCAGACCGGGCAACCCGCGGAAGTCCGGGAAGGCCGGGAAGGCCGGGAAGGCCGGGAAGGCCGGGAAGAAGGGGGCGCGTCGTCCCGCCGAGGAGCGGCCCGTCGCGCGGATCGCGGTCGACATGTCCCTTCCGCACCTGGATCGTCCGTTCGACTACCTGGTGCCCGCCGAGATGGACGCCAAGGCCGTCCCCGGGTGCCGGGTGAGGGTGCGCTTCGCCGGCCAGCTCGTCGACGGTTTCCTGCTGGAGCGGGTCACCGAGAGCGACCACGAAGGAAAACTGCTTTACCTGGAGCGGGTCACCTCCTCCGAGCCGGTGCTCACCCCGGAGATCGCGGCACTGGTGCGGGAGGTGGCCGACCGGTACGCGGGAACGTTCGCGGACGTGCTCCGGCTGGCGGTCCCGCCCCGCCACGCGCGCGTCGAAGCGGAACCGGTGGCCGCGCCCCACGGCGAGGAGTCCGAGCCGTCCGGGGACGGCGATACGGCCGATCCAACCGATACGGCCGATATCGGTGTCTGGCGTGATTATCCGGCGGGGCCGTCGTTCCTGAGCGCGCTGGCCGAGGGCAGGGCACCGCGCGCGGTGTGGACGGCCCTCCCCGGCCCTGACTGGACGGCGGCCATAGCGCGCGCCGTCGCCGCGACCCTGCGGGGTGGGCGCGGCGCACTCGTCGTCGTGGCCGACGGCCGCGACGTGGCGCGGATGGACGCCGCGATGAAGGCGGAACTGGGGGAGGGCCTCCACGTCGCCCTGACGGCGGAGCTCGGCCCGGCGGAGCGGTACCGGAGGTGGCTGGCGGTCCTGCGCGGCTCCGCACGGGCCGTCGTCGGCACACGCGCCGCCATGTTCGCGCCCGTCGCCGATCTCGGGCTGGCCGTGCTGTGGGACGACGGCGACGACGTCCACGCCGAACCGCACAGCCCGTACCCGCACCCCCGCGACGTCCTCGCCCTGCGCGCACACAGAACGGGTGCGGCGGCTCTGATAGGCGGATTCACCAGAACCACCGACGCGACCCAGCTCGTCGAGTCCGGCTGGGCGCACACGCTGGCCGCGGACCGGGAACGTGTCCGGACGGCGATGCCGCGCGTCCGTTACGTGGGGGAGGACGCCCAGCTCGCCCGTGACGCCGCCGCCCGGACCGCGCGCCTGCCGAACGTCGCGTTCGAAGCGGCGCGGCAGGCGCTGGCGGACGGGCCCGTCCTCGTGCAGGTTCCGCGGCGCGGATACGTCCCGGGCATAGCGTGCGGGCGCTGCCGCACACCCGCCCAGTGCGCGGCCTGCCAGGGGCCGCTGTCGCTGCCCTCGTCCCACGCCGCCCCCCATTGCCGGTGGTGCGGACGCATCGCGGGTGACTGGCACTGCCCCGAATGCGGCTTCTTCCAGGTGCGTGCGGTGGTGGTCGGCGCCAAACGCACCGCGGAGGAGCTGGGCAGGGCGTTTCCCGGTGTTCCGGTGCGCACCTCTGGGCGGGACGCGATCCTCGGACACGTCGGCCCGGAGCGGGCCCTGGTGGTGTCCACGCCGGGCGCCGAACCGCCCGCGGAAGGCGGATACCGGGCGGCGCTGCTGCTCGACGGCTGGGTGCTGCTGGGCCGGCCGGATCTGCGCGCCGGGGAGGAGACGCTGCGGCGCTGGATGAACGCGGCGGCGCTCGTCCGCCCGCACGGGCCGGTCGTGGTGGCCGCGGAGGGGTCGCTGCCCGCCGTGCAGGCCCTCGTCCGGTGGGACCCGGTCACCTACGCGGAGCGGGAACTGGCCGAGCGCAGGGACGTGGGTTTCCCGCCCGCCGCGCGGATGGCGTCCCTGACCGCGTCCTCGACGGCGATCCGGGAGCTCCTGGCCGACGCCCGGTTGCCCGAGGGGGCGGAGGTGCTCGGGCCCGTCCCCGTCCCGCAGCCGCCTGGCCCGCAGGCCGGGGGCGACGCGCCGCAGAAGGAACGCGCGCTGATCCGGGTCCCACGGACGGCGGGCAACGCCCTTGCGCGCTCACTGAAGGAAGCCCAGGGCGTACGCAGTGCGCGCAAGGCGGCGGAGACCGTACGAGTGCAGATCGACCCCCTGGAGCTGATCTGACGCCTGGAGCTGATCTGACCCCTGGAGCTGATCTGACCCCTGGAGCTGATCTGACCAATAGGGTTCTCGGGTGGCCGACAACTGGGTGGAGACCACCGTGGGCGACCTGCGGCGGTGGGCGGACGAACGCGGCGAGGCGCTGGACGAGCCGGGTGCTCGGCTCCTGCTCGAACTCGCGCGGGAGGAGATGGGCCTGCCCGGCCCGGAGGCACTCACTCCGGAGCGTCTCCGCGAACTCCTGCTGGAGGTGTTTCCCGGGTCCGTGGTCGCAGGGCGCGACGACGTTCCCACGGTTCTGGACGTCCTGCGCAGGGTCGTCGCGTACCTGGACGACACCCGCGCCCTCCCCGACGGCGCCGCCGCGGGCCTGGAGGCCGAGATCGAACGGACCGGCCCCGAGTTCGCGGACCTGGTCGCCGAGCTCGACACCGAGGAACGGCAGGCGGCCGCCGAGGTCATCGGCGGGCTGATGCGGGCCGACGGCGTCTCCCTGGACGACCAGGAGGCGGTCGACGCGTGGATCCGCGAGTTCGAGGCGCTCCCCGAGGAGGAGCGCTACGCCCGCACCGAGGGGTACCTGCGGCAGGTCGAGGAACTCGTCGTCCCGCCCGTACGGCTCGCCTCCGAGGCGGAGCTGGCGGACGCCGTCCGCCGCTCCCGCCTGACCCGGAACGTCCTCGGCCTGGCCGACTGGACGGGCGAGCGCGACCTCACCGAGCACGACTCGCTCACCGAGGCCGACGCCGAGGCCGCGGGCCTCGCCCTGGGCATGGAGGTCCCGCGGCGCCACGGCCAGATGGAGGACGCGGGTGAACTGGAGCGGATCTGGTGGGCCGCCGTAGAGGCGGAGGCCATCACGGCCGAGGACGGCAAGTCCGCCCCAGGGCCCGCCTTGGAAGGCCTCCGTTCCAGCGATGACGCGGCGCTGCTCACCGCCTGGCTGCCGCTGTTCGACGCGCTCGTCGTGCCCGGGCACGACTATGCGGACGGCCTGGACGCGGTCGAACTCGTCCAGAACGAGATGACCGGCGTCCTGATCCACCTGTACGAGCAGGAGGAGCCGACCGAGCCCGGAACGCTCATCGGCGCCCTGCTCGACCACGTCGAGGAGGCCTACGACCTCACCGACGCCGAGACCATGCCCGCGCTCGTGTCGGACGCGTTCTTCCTCGAACTGGCGGTCCTTGAGGAATGGGGCGTCGTCGAAACGTCCGGCGAGGGGCGGGCCCTGACGCCGCTGGGCGTGTGGGCCGTCCGGGAGATGCTGCTCGCGGACGGGTTCACCGCGCCGGTCATCGGCGAGCTGGCCGGCTCCAGGGCGTCAGACCTGGTCGCCGGCCTCACCTGGTACCGGCCGGACGCCGCCGACGAGGAGATCGACGGGTGGCTGGCCCGCCACGACCCCAAGGACGCCGCCGCCGACCTGCTGGACGTCATGCGCACGGGCGGCCCCGGCGCACGCAACCTCGCCGCGGCGGTCCTGCACCGCATCGGCCCGGAGGCCGCCGCCGTGGTCCGCGCCGCGCAGGAGCATCCGCTGGTCTCGCCCTACGCCGCGCTCTGGCTGAACGCCGCGGGGGACCCGTCCGGGCGGGAACTGGCCCGCGAGGAGTACCTGTGGGTGTTCGTCGACACCGTCGCGGGGATGCTGGAGACCGCCGAGCCCGATGAGGCGGTCGAGGCGGCCCTCATCGACGCGCCGCCGGGTGCGGAAATGGAACTGATGGTCGACGACCTCTGGCGCACCGACCATCCCGGTGTGGCCGACGTCCTGGAGGCCCTGGGCGCGCACCACCCCGACAAGGCGACCGCCAAGGCGGCCCGCACCGCCGCCTACAAGGCGCGTTCGGCGTACCAGGGGGCACGCCGCAGCGTGTGAATGTTCACGGGACGCCTCCGTAGACTGGGACGGTGCATCCCACACGGTGCATCCCACTGTGCACGAACGCGGGTACCTCGCAGGAACCTCGCAGGAAACGGAGTCCTCGTTGGCCGTCAAGCCCATCCGCCT
Organism: Spirillospora sp. NPDC048823; assembly: GCF_043198445.1. Classification (NCBI taxonomy): domain Bacteria; kingdom Bacillati; phylum Actinomycetota; class Actinomycetes; order Streptosporangiales; family Thermomonosporaceae; genus Spirillospora; species Spirillospora sp. NPDC048823. Next base: position 662,640 of record NZ_JBICUT010000003.1, read on the forward strand.
TTTCGGCGATCCCGTGCTGCGCACGCCCGCGGATCCGGTGAAGGACTTCGACAAGGAGCTGCGGCAGCTCGTCAAGGACCTCACCGACACGATGATCGACGCTCCGGGGGCGGGCCTGGCCGCGCCGCAGCTCGGCGTGGGCCTGCGGGTGTTCACCTACTACGTCGACGACCGGCTGGGCCACGTCGTCAACCCGACCCTGGACCTGTCGGACGAGCAGGAGACCGACGACGAGGGCTGCCTGTCCCTTCCCGGCTTGGCGTTCCCCACGGTGCGCGCCGTCCGGGCCGTGGCGAAGGGCTTCAACATGCACGGGGAGCCGATCACGCTGGAGGGCACGCACATGCTGGCCCGCTGCGTCCAGCACGAGACCGACCACCTCGACGGCGTCATCTTCATCGACCGGATGGACCCCGAGCAGCGCAAGACCGCGATGAAGGCGATCAGGGAGGCCGAGTGGTTCGGCGCCCCGGCCCCGATCGTCAAGGAGTCCCCGCACCGCACCTTCGGGAAGGCGATCTAGGTGAGGCTCGTCTTCGCTGGAACACCCGAGACCGCGCTCCCGTCCCTGAGAGCGCTTCTGGCGTCCTCGCACGAGGTCGCCGCGGTCGTGACCCGGCCGGACGGACGTTCGGGCCGTGGGCGCCATCTGAGCGCCAGCCCGGTCGCGGAGCTCGCGGCCGAGGCCGGTGTCGAGGTCCTCAAGCCCGCCAAGGCCCGTGATCCCGAGTTCCTCGGCCGGCTCCGCGAGATCGCGCCCGACTGCTGCCCCGTCGTCGCCTACGGGGCGCTGCTGCCCCGCGAGGCCCTGGACATCCCCCGGCACGGCTGGGTGAACCTGCACTTCTCGCTGCTGCCCGCCTGGCGCGGCGCCGCACCCGTGCAGCGTGCGATCCTGCACGGCGACGACATGACCGGCGCGGCCACGTTCCAGATCGAGGAGGGGCTGGACACCGGTCCCGTCTACGGCGTCCTCACCGAGCCGATCCGTCCGGCCGACACCACCGGCGACCTGCTGGGCCGGTTGTCCATCGCCGGAGCGAGCCTCCTCCTCGACACCGTGAACGGCATTGAGGAGGGCGTACTGGAGCCCCGGCCACAGCCCACGGAGGGCGTGTCCCACGCGGCCAAGCTGACGCCCGAGGACGGTCACGTCGACTGGCGCAGCCCGGCACTGCACATCGACCGCCTCATCCGCGCATGCACACCCGCTCCCGGCGCGTGGACGAACTTCCGCGACACGCGGGTCAAACTGGGGCCGGTACGCCCGGTACCCGACGCGGAGAAGCTGTCACCCGGCGAACTGCGTCCGGGAAAGAGCGAGGTACTGGTGGGGACGGCCACGCACCCCGTCGCACTGGGCGACGTCCAGCCGCAGGGCAAGCGCCGCATGGCCGCCGCCGACTGGACCCGCGGTATCGACATCGACAAGGACACGCTGCACTGATGCCGCCCGCCCCTAACCGCCGACGCGCACCGAACCGCAGGCCCGGCGGTCCCCGCAAGACGGGACGTCCCCAGGACCTCGTCCGGCGCACCGCGTTCGACGTGATCCGCGCGGTCGAGACACGCGACGCCTACGCCAACCTCCTGCTCCCCACGCGCCTGCGCGACCGCGGCCTCTCGGGCCGCGACGCCGCCCTCGCCACCGAGCTCACCTACGGCACGCTGCGCGGCCGGGGCACCTACGACGCGGTGCTCGCGCTGTGCAGCGACCGTGAACTGCGCCGCATCGACGCGCCCCTCCTGGATGTCCTGCGCCTCGGCGCCCACCAGATCCTCGCGACCCGCATCCCACCGCATGCCGCGGTGGGGACGACGGTCGAGCTGGCGCGCTCGGTCTCCGGCCCCGGGCAGGCCAAGTTCGCCAACGCGGTACTGCGCAAGGTCGCCGGCCGCGACATGGACGAGTGGCTGGAGATCGTGGCACCGGCCGACGCGGACACGACGACCCGCCTCTCGGTCGCGCACAGCCACCCGAAGTGGATCGTGTCCGCCCTTCGGGACGCCGTCGGCGCCGACGAGATCGAAGAACTCCTCGCCGCGGACAACGCGCGGCCGCGCGTCACCCTGGTCGCCCGCCCCGGCCGGGCGACCGTCCAAGAGTTGTACGACACGGGTGCGGAGCCCGCCGCGTACTCGCCCTACGCGGCCCTTCTGCCCGAGGGCGACCCGGCGGCCATCGCCGCCGTCGGTGAAGGACGCGCCGCCGTCCAGGACGAGGCCAGCCAGTTGGTCGCCCTCGCCTTGGCCGATGCGCCACTGGACGGCCCGGACGCACGCTGGGCGGACCTCTGTGCGGGCCCCGGAGGCAAGGCGGGCCTACTGTCCGGCCTCGCGACCCAGCGCGACGCGCGGCTCCTGGCCGCGGACATCCAGCCGCACCGCGCCGGTCTCGTCCGCGGCGCGGTCGACGGCCGTGCCGGAGTGGTCGCCGCGGACGGGACCAGGCCCGCATGGCGTCCCGGGTCCTTCGACCGGATCATGGTGGACGCGCCCTGCACCGGCCTCGGCGCGCTGCGCCGCCGCCCTGAGGCCCGCTGGCGCCGCGGCCCCGAGTCGGTCGCCGAACTCGGTCCCCTCCAGCGCGGGCTGCTCGGATCGGCCCTCGACTCCGTCCGCCCCGGCGGCGTGGTCGCCTACGTCACCTGCTCACCCCATCTCGCCGAGACCCGGGTGGTCGTGGACGACGTCCTGCGCGGCCGCGACGACGTGGAACGGCTCGACGCCCCGGCCGTCCTGACGTCGCTCGCGCATGACCTCACCGGCCTGGGGAAGGGGCCTTACGCGCAGTTCTGGCCGCATCGCCACGGAACGGACGCGATGTTCCTGGCCCTCCTGCGTCGCACCTAGCCTCTGGGGGTTCCGTGCTGACCGGCTTCTGGCATGTCATGTCGTTCCTGGGCAGCGCGGCTTTCTACGTCCCCCTGATAGTGGTCTTGTTCTGGTGCGTGGCTCCACGCCTGGCAGCGCGGGCCGCGGTGATCCTGCTGTTCGGCGCGTTCCTCAACACGCTCCTCAAACTCGTCTTCCACGATCCGCGTCCCTACTGGACGGACCCCGCGGTCGAAGGCGAGCAGTCGCACTCGTCGTTCGGGATGCCGTCCGGCCATGCCCAGAACGCCCCGGTGGCCTGGGGCTTCTTCGCCGCCCAGACACGGCGCCGGCTCCTCTGGGCGGCCGCGGCCGTCATCGTCGTCCTGATCGGAGCCTCCCGGGTCCAACTGGGCGTCCACTCGATCGGCCAGGTCCTGGGCGGCGGAGCCATCGGCCTGACCCTTCTCGTGGCCGCCCTGGCGCTGGAACCCATCGTCGTCCCGTGGTGGAGACGCCGTCACCTGGCCGTGCAGATGGCGCTCGCCCTCGCGGTCTCTCTGCTGCTGCTGGGCGCGGCCTGGGCGGCCCTGCAGCCGCTCCAAGACTGGCAGTGGCCGAGCGCCTGGGTCCGCGCCATCCGAGCGGCCGGAGGTGACATCGACCCTGTCGACCTCGTCGAAGCGGCCAGAGCCACGGGCGGGTTCTGCGGAGTCCTGGCCGGGATATCCCTGCTCGCCGCCCGTGGCTGGTTCGATCCCGGCGGAAAGCTCTGGCAACGCCTGGCACGCCTCCCGGTGGGCCTCCTCGGCACCGCCGTCGTCTCCGCCTTCGCCGGGGCGAACGTGGTCCAGTCGTTCATCGTCCAGGCGGTGCTCGGCCTGTGGGTCACGGCCGGTGCGCCGGAGGTCTTCGTCCGCCTCCGCCTGGCCGGCCGCACCACCCCCGCGCTCACCCGGCCGGGTGATGAGCGGACGGGACTGCGGCAATAGGATCGGGACATCATGGCTCCTCAGATCGCACCCAGCATCCTGTCCGCTGACTTCGCCCGCCTGGCCGACGACGTCGCGCGCGTCGCCGACTCCGCCGACTGGGTCCACGTCGACGTCATGGACAACCACTTCGTCCCGAACCTCACCTTGGGGCTGCCCATCGTCAAGGCACTGCTGAAGCACAGCGCGCTGCCGCTCGACTGCCACCTCATGATCGAGGACCCGGATCGCTGGGCTCCCGAGTACGCGGAGGCCGGCGCGAAGAGCGTCACCATCCACGCCGAGGCCGCGAAGGCCCCCATCCGCACCCTGCGCACCATCCGCGCCGCGGGCGCGCGCGCGGGACTGGGCGTCAACCCGGCCACCCCCGTCGACGGGTTCGAAGACCTCCTGGGCGAGATCGACATGCTTTTGCTCATGACCGTCGAGCCGGGCTTCGGCGGCCAGAAGTTCCTGGACGTCGTCCTGCCGAAGATCCGCCGCGCCCGCGAGCTCATCAAGGGCCGCGACCTCCCCGTCTGGCTCCAGGTCGACGGCGGGGTCAGCGCGGAGACCATCGAACGCTGCGCCGAAGCGGGAGCCGACGTGTTCGTCGCGGGCAGCGCCGTCTACGGAGCCGACGACCCCGCCGAGGCCGTCCGCAGGCTCCGCGGCCAGGCCGAGGAAGCGACGGCCAAGGCCGACTGGTGATCCTGCCCTGCGCCGCCGTCCTGTTCGACGTGGACGGCACCCTCGTCGACTCCACGCCCCTCGTCGAATGGGCGGCGCGCGAATGGGCGGCCGAATACGGCATCGACGCCGACGAGTTCCTGTCCGACGCCCACGGCCGCCGGACAGGCGACCGTGTGGCCGACTTCCTCCCCCCGGACCAGGTCCGCGAGGCCGCCGCACGCCTGGACGCCCTGGAATCCTCCGGCACCGACGGCATAACCGCCCTCCCCGGCGCCGTGGACCTCCTCACCAACATGAACGGCCTGCCCTGTGCCTTCGTCACCTCAATGGACAGGGCGCAGCTGAAACTCCGCACGGACGTGGCCGCCATCCCGCTCCCGCCCACGGTGATAACGGCCGAAGACGTCGAGAACGGCAAACCGGACCCGTCCGGTTACCTGCGGGCAGCCCGACGGCTAGGAGTGGACCCGGCCGCCTGCATCGTCATAGAGGACGCCCCCGCAGGCATAGCCGCAGGCCGCGCCGCCGGCGCCACCGTCCTGGCCGTGACCACCAGCCACGATTCCGCCGTGTTGACCGAAGCCCACCGCATCATCCCGGACCTGACGGTGGTGACCACGACCCGAACCGCCCTACACCTCACCGCCCGCTGAATCCGCAGCCGGTGCGATCCCGGCCAGAGTCACGGTGACGAGCCTCCCGTCTCCGTGCCGATGCCGAGGGCGGAGCGGAACATCTCATGGACCTGGAAGCGCTTGGCGGCCCCGAGGTTGAGGTGCTGCACCTGGTGGCTTCCCAGGAACCTGCCGCTCGCGTTGGCCTCCGCGGTGAGCAGGCCCGCCCGCCAGAGGACCTCGATGAGGTCGTTCGGGTTGCAGAACGGCAGCCACGACTCGGTCCCGTGCGTGGGGATGTCGCCGACCGCCAGTTCCAGGCACAGCAGTTCGATCTGGTCACGGCCGAAGGTGTGCGGATGGTTGCGGAAGACCTCGAAGACGCTCAGCAGGCCCGGGTACTGGGAGCGGTACTCGGCGGCGATGTCCTTGGTCCGCTCGGCCGAGTAGCCGTACTCGCAGCGCTCGATCGCCGAATACGGCACCGGGAGCCTGGACGTCCGTCCCCTGGCCTGCGCCAGCGCCTCCGAGCAGAACTGGATGATCTCCCTCGGCCGGTACAGCGTCCTGTCGACCATGTAGCGGAAGGATCCGTCTCTCGTCTGGCCCGGCGGCGAGGCGAAGACCGCCGACCAGCAGGCCCGGTCGCCGGCCTGTTCCAGGGCCTCCACGTCGAAGCCCTTCTCGTGGGCCGAGTACCGGATCCGCTTGGCGATCAGCTCCAGCAGCGACTCCTCGGACCAGTAGATCTTCTCCAGCAGGTCCCGGTGCTTCTGGGCGTCCTCGTAGAGGGCGGGGATGTCGTCGTACAGCTCCTGCCGTAGCGAGACGTAGACGCGCAGGTTGGGGTGCAGCGCGTTGATCGACACGCACGCCTGGAACAGCCCCGAAACGAACGCCTTGGCGTCCTCGGACGAGTCCCACCCGCGGTCGAGCTCGTCCACGAGCACCACGACCCGCTGGCCGTCCAGAACCTTCCGCAGCGCCGGCAGCAGGTTCTGGATCTCCTCCAGTTTGTAGAGGCGGTCCAGCTCGCGGGTCCGCAGACCGGCCTCGATCGGCCCGATCTTGATGGCCTCCAGCCGCTTCAGATACGACACCAGCAGCGACAGCGTGCCGAGCTGGCTGGCGCCGTGGTTGTCGCGGATGTACTTGTGGATCTCCCGTCCGCCGCCCTTGGTCAGCCGCATGCCCTTCCTCGCCAGCGCCTTCATGACGAGGATGTAGATCAGGTACTTCCAGGCGGCGGCATAGGCCCCGTGCTTCGCCCACGACCCCGCGTCCTCCGCCTCCATCGTCGAGCTGAGCAGCTCGTAGGAGTAGTCCTCGGGGCTCAGTTCGATGACGTGGCTGCCCGCCGCGCGCTCCCGCTTGGCCAGCACCTTGAAGATCGCGCTCTTCCCGGCCCCGCGGTTGCCCATCAGGATCGTCTTCGCCCCCGACCGGACCCGCTGGTAGGCATCGGATTCGACGAAGTACTTCTCCAGCCCCCGCGAGATGTCCCGCTCGGCAGACGGCGTCCCGAAGTCGAGAACATCCAAGATCTTCGGCGACAGGCTCAACCTGCCCATGGGCCTCCCCAGCGAGCGGCACGGCTTCCGCAAACGAGTTTCGCCCACCCCCTTCGCCCCGGCAAGACCCACCACAAACCGGACGCCTCGCGCACGTCCGCCGGACGGTCCGAAACCCGTACGCACGCCCCGCCCCGCCGGCGGGGCCGTCGTCATGCGTCACTTGCGTCCCGTGCTCTACCCGCATTCAAGATCGTTGAACGTTGAATTAACCGGGATGTGCCGTCGGGTGGTGGCGATGGTCACATCGGGCGGGAATGGATGGCGTGGCACACTGGTTGCCAAGCATGAAACGCGTGCTCCGGGGTCGGTGAAATTCCGAACCGGCGGTGACAGTCCGCGACCCGGCCGAAGCCATCGGCCGGTTGACCCGGTGAAACTCCGGGACCGACGGTTAAAGTCCGGATGGGAGGCGGCGCGCGGTACGCCCCTGACCAGGGCGTGCGCTGATGTATGGACGTCCCCGGAGCCCTGATCTAGGAGGCCCGGGAGAGGATGTTCACCGGCATCGTCGAGGAACTCGGCGAAATCGTGGGGATCGAACCCCAGGGTGACTCGGTCAAGCTCACGGTCCGCGGGCCGCTCGTCACCCGGGACGCCGTGCACGGCGCGTCGATCGCCGTCAACGGCGTCTGTCTCACCGTCGTGGACGTCAAGGACGACGTCTTCACCGCGGACGCCATCAAGGAGACGCTGGACAAGTCCAGCCTCGGCGCGCTCGAAACCGGCTCCAAGGTCAACCTGGAACGTCCGGTGCGGCTCTCCGACCGGCTCGGAGGGCATCTCGTCCAGGGCCATGTGGACGGCGTCGGCGAGATCATCTCCCGGGAGCCGGGGGAGCGGTGGGACGTCGTCACCGTGTCCCTGCCCCCGGACCTGAGCCGCTACCTCGTGGACAAGGGCTCGATCACCGTGGACGGGATCAGCCTCACGGTCGTGGAAGCGGGCGCCGACCGGTTCAGCATCGCCCTCATCCCGACGACCCTCTCGCTCACCACGCTCGGCCACAAGAAGACCGGCGACCCGGTGAACCTCGAAGTGGACGTCGTCGCCAAGTACGTCGAACGCATGCTGGGTGACCGCTCCGGGTCCCCCTACAGGAGGCACTCATGAGTGGCAACGACGACGGGATCTTCGACTCCATCGAATCGGCGGTCGCCGACATCGCGGCGGGACGCGCCGTCGTGGTCGTCGACGACGAGGACCGCGAGAACGAGGGCGACATCATCTTCGCGGCGGCGAAGGCGACGCCCGAGCTGCTGACGTTCACGATCCGCTACACCAGCGGCGTCATCTGCGTGCCGATGGAGGGCGGCGACCTCGACCGGCTGCAGATCCCGCTGATGACGGCGCAGAACACCGAGCGCATGCGCACCGCGTACACGATCAGCGTCGACGCGCGGCTCGGCGTCAGCACCGGCATCTCCGCCGCCGACCGGGCCCACACGATCCGGACGCTGTGCGATTCGGCGTCGGAGCCGCGCGACCTGGTCCGCCCCGGCCACATCTTCCCGCTGCGCTACCGCGAGGGCGGCGTGCTGCGCCGCCGGGGCCACACCGAGGCCTCCGTCGACCTCGCCAGGATGGCGGGGCTCACCCCGGCGGGCGTCCTCGCCGAGGTCGTGAACGAGGACGGCACCATGGCGCGGCTGCCGGAACTCCAGGTCTTCGCCAAGGAGCACGGGCTCAGGCTCATCTCGATCGAGCAGCTCGTCGAGTACCGCAGGCGCCACGAGGCGATGGTCACGCGCGTCGTGGAGACCGGGCTGCCCAACCGGTACGGGACGTGGCGCGCGGTCGGGTTCTCCAGCGCCATCGACGGCGGCGAGCACGTCGCGCTGGTCCTCGGGGACATCGGCGACGGTGAGGACGTCCTGATCCGGGCCCACTCGGAATGCCTCACCGGTGACGTCCTGCACTCCGAGCGCTGCGACTGCGGAACGCAGCTGGACGCCGCCATGGAACGCATCGCGGAAGAGGGACGCGGCATCGTCCTGTACCTGCGCGGCCACGAGGGACGCGGCATCGGCCTGCTCGCCAAGCTGCAGGCGTACGCGCTCCAGGACAACGGGTCCGACACCGTCGACGCCAACCTGGAGCTCGGGCTCCCCGCCGACGCGCGCGAGTACTCCAACGCCGCCCACATGCTGCGTGACCTCGGCGTACGCTCGGTAAGGGTGCTCACCAACAACCCGGACAAGCTCAGGGGCCTGGACGGTTTCGGCCTGGACGTCCGGGGACGCGAGTCGATGCCCGTCATCGTCACCGAACACAACCGGCGCTACCTGACGGTCAAGCGCGACCGTCTCGGACACCAGATCGAGGGACTCTCTTGAGCGGCGCGGGACGCCCCGAGGACATCACCGTCGACGCCGCCGGCATCACGCTCGGCGTCGTCTGCACCCGCTGGCACGGGCGCATCACCGACCAGCTCCTGGACCGCGCGCTCGCTGCGGCGAAGGCGTGCGGCGTCGACCAGCCCGTCGTCGCCCGCGTCGCGGGCGCGCTCGAACTGCCGGTGATCGCGCAGCAGCTCGCCCGCGACCTCGACGCCGTCGTCTGCCTCGGCGCGGTCATCCGGGGCGCGACCGCCCATTTCGACTACGTCTGCGACTCCGTCACCGCGGGTGTGACCCGTGTCGCGCTCGACGAGGCGACTCCGGTGGGCAATGGTGTCCTCACGTGTGACACCATTGAGCAGGCACTGGAACGCAGCGGGCTGCCCGACAGCTCCGAGGACAAGGGATGGGAGGCGACTGTGGCCGCACTCGACACGGCACTGACCCTGCGAGGTCTGCGGCATCACGGTCACGCCGGGCACGGTATGGAGCATATGTAGGGGTCCAGGGGCTCCGTCCCTGAATGACTCGTGCATATGTAGGGGTCCAGGGGCTCCGTCCCTGAATGACTCGTGCATATGTAGGGGTCCAGGGGCTCCGTCCCTGAATGACCTGCGCATCAGCGCTCCTGAACGAACCGGGTATCTCACTCTCATCTCACCGAAAGGCAATTCCGTGCTGTCACTAGTCCTGCCCAAGGGGTCGCTGGAGAAGGCGACCATGCAGCTGTTCGACGCCGCCGACCTCACCGTCCAGCGGGCGTCGGACCGCGACTACCGCGCATCCATCGACGACCCACGCATCGACCGGGTCCGCGTCCTGCGCCCGCAGGAGATCCCGACCTACATCGAGCAGGGCCTGTTCGACCTCGGCATCACCGGCCGTGACTGGATCACCGAGACCGACTCCGACGTGGTGAGCCTCGGCGAGCTGAAGTACTCGAAGGCGACGTCCAACCCCGTCCGCGTGATCATGGCGGTGCCGGACGGCGCGCCCTGGCAGACGGTGTCCGACCTGCCGGAGGGCGTCCGGATCTCCACCGAGTTCCCGGCGATGACCAAGCGGTTCCTCGACCAGCACGGCGTGAAGGCCACGGTCGTCCCGTCCTACGGCGCGACGGAGGCGAAGGTCCCCGACATCGTGGACGTGATCGTCGACCTCACCGAGACCGGCTCGTCCCTGCGCAAGAACGGCCTGCGCATTCTCGACACGCTCCTGACGAGCTACACCGAGCTGGTCGCCAACCGCGAGGCCTACGAGGACGCGGAGAAGCGCGCCGCGATGGAGGACGTCTCCCTGCTCCTGCAGGGCGCGATCCGCGCGCGCGGCAAGGTGCTGCTGAAGCTGAACGTCGCCCAGGGCGACCTGCAGAAGGTCCTCGACATCATGCCCGCGATGGCGTCGCCCACCGTGACCTCCCTCGCGGGCGGCGAGTCGAACGCCGTGGAGTCCGTGGTCGCCAAGCGCGGCGTCAACACGCTGATCCCGGCGCTGAAGGCCGCCGGCGCCCACGACATCCTCGAGATCCCGATCGCGAAGATCGTTGACTGAGGTTCCGGCACTGCCGACCGTGTGGCGCCCACGCACCACCCGGATCGTCGCCTACATCACGGCGGGCGTGATCGTGCTGGGCCTGATCGTGCTCGCCGTGGTGGTGGCGCCCCAGTTCGGGTTGCTCGACCGCGTCCTCATGGTCGCGTTCGGCGTCTTCATGGCGTGGATCCTGCACATGCTCGCGCGCTGCCGCGTCGCCGCCGACGAGTCGGGCCTCACCGTCGTCAATGCGTTCCGGACCCGGCGCTTCGAGTGGCCGGAGGTCGTGGACGTCTCCATGTCCATCGGCGAACCCTGGCCCACCCTCGACCTGGCCGACGGCACGTCCATCGGCGCGATGGGCATCAACGGCGCCGAGAAGACCCTCGCCGCCCGCCAGCTCACCGAGCTCAAGGCGCTCCTCCACACCCGAGGCGAAGCCCCCGACCCCACCTGATCGGGCTTGTTCTAGGCTGTTGTCCGGTCCGAGAGCGCCGTCGTGTGCCACAGTGGGCCCCGTGAGTGCTCAGAGTGTCGAGGCATATGCAGAAAGTAGCTACATGGGTGCTGCATCGCTGCCAGACTGGGTGATCCCCCCGCCGGACGGCTTCACTGCTGATGACTTCCTTCGCATGCGTGGTCTGCCCCGGCACACGGAGCTGATCGACGGGAGCTTGGTCTTCGTGAGCCCGCAGCGCAAGTGGCATGTCGGAGTGATCGACCTACTCAAGGACGAACTCAACCGACAGGCGCCCGAGCACCTGAAGGCCGACCGGGAGATGGCGGTGAGACTCGCCAGGCGCCAGGTGCCGGAGCCGGACGTCATGGTCGTGACTCGAGAGGCTTTCGATCGTGACGATCCGGACACGTACTACCTTCCGGAAGATCTCGTGCTTGTGGTCGAGGCCGTCTCGCCGGATTCCGAGGAGCGCGATCGGGACACCAAGCCCCGGAGGTATGCGGCCGCGGGGATCCGGAATTTCTGGCGGGTGGAGAGAATCGAAGGCCGCGCAGTTGTCTACGTGTATGAGCTCGACCCCTCCAGCAACTCCTTCTTTCTGACCGGCATCCATCACGACCAGCTCAAGGTGACGGTGCCGTTCGACATCGAGATCGACCTCACCGCGGTCAGGCGCTGACGAGGGGCCGATCTCGCGCGGCTCGGGCGCGGCGACCCGTCCAGGTGGCGGCGGAGGCCGTGAAGGTGACCGGCGCCGAGCCGCCGTGATGGCGGGAGGCGGACCGCGAAAACGCAAGGGGCCCGAGCATGTGAGTTGCGCCTCGGGCTGAGTAGCCTGAGAGCCGTGGGGGAGACGGCGCCGGTGACGGTGGACCAGGTGACGATGGACCAGGTCGGGTCGCCCGCGGAGCTCGCGGGCCTGCTCGACAGGCACGCCTACCTGTGCGACGAGGGGCTCGCGACGGCGTGCTTCCTCGCCCTGCGCATGGGGCGGCCGCTCTTCCTGGAGGGAGAGGCGGGCGTCGGCAAGACCGAGCTGGCCAAAACGCTCGCGCGGGCGCTCGGCGCACCGCTGATCCGGCTGCAGTGCTACGAGGGCCTTGACGCGTCCCAGGCCCTGTACGACTGGGACTTCCCGCGCCAGCTCCTGCACCTGCGCGCCGCCGAGGCCGCGGGCGTCAGCGACGTGACCCGGCTGGAGGGCGAGCTGTACGACCGGCGGTTCCTGCTGGCCAGGCCGCTGCTCCAGGCCCTCGAAACCTCGCCGAGCGTCCTGCTGGTGGACGAGATAGACCGCGCCGACGACGAGTTCGAGGCGTTCCTCCTCGAAGTCCTCAGCGACTTCACGATCACCGTCCCCGAGCTGGGCACGATCCGCGCGGAGCGCCCGCCGGTCGTCGTGGTCACCTCCAACCGCACCCGCGAGGTCCACGACGCGCTGAAGCGGCGCTGCCTGTACCACTGGCTGGAGCACCCGTCGTTCGACCGCGAGGTCGCCATCATCAGGCGGCGGCTGCCGGACGCGGCGGAGCGCCTCGCCGGGCAGGTCGCCGGCGCCGCGCAGCGGATGCGCGAGACGGACCTGCTGAAGCCCCCCGGCGTCGCCGAGACCCTCGACTGGACCGAGGCCCTCGTCGCGCTCGGCGTCCGCGAGCTGGACCCGGGGACCGCGGCGGTGACCCTCGGCGCCGTCCTGAAGTACCGCGAGGACCAGCAGCGGGTGCTCGGCGGCGGCCTAGAGGCCCTGCTCAACGGGGGGTGAGCTCAACGGGGGGTGAGCCGGGCGTGGAGCGGGACGTCACCGAGACGATGGTCGGCTTCGCCAGGACGGTGCGCGCGGCGGGCGGCGCCGCCGACCCCGAGCGGGTGCAGGCGATGCTGGCGGCCCTCGACCACCTTGAGGTCCTCGATCCGTCCGACGTGTACTGGGCGGGACGCCTGACGCTGTGCGCCGACCCCGACGACCTCGCCCGCTACGACCGGTGCTTCGCCGCGTACTTCTCCGGCGCGACCGTCCGCCCGGGGCGCCGCCCGCCGCCGCCCGTGGTCGTCCGCCGGATGACGATGCCCGACCCGGGCGCGGAGGCGGGCGAGGAGCAGACCGGGGACCTGAAGGCCGTCACCGCCAGCGCGGCCGAGGTGCTGCGCGACCGCGACATGGCGCGGCTCAGCGCCGCCGAGCGCGCCGAGGTCGCCCGGCTGATCGCGGTGCTGGACGCGGGCGCCGAGCAGCGCAGATCACGGCGGTTCGCGCCGTCGCCGACGGGCCGCCTCGACCCGGCCCGGACGGTCCGGGAGACGCTGCGGCGCGGCGGCGAGACGTCCCTGCTGCGGCGCCGCACGCACCGCACCCGCCCGCGCCGCGTCGTGCTGATCGTGGACGTCAGCGGATCGATGAGCCCCTACGCCGACGCGCTGCTGCGGTTCGCGCACGCCGCCGCCCGCTCCGGCGGCCGGGACGTGGAGGTGTTCAGCGCCGGGACGCGGCTGACCCGCCTCACCCGGGAGCTGCGGCACCGCGACCCGGACGCGGCGATGGCGGCGGCGTCCGCGGCCATCCCGGACTGGAGCGGCGGCACCCGGCTCGGCGAGGAGCTGAAGGAGTTCCTCGATCGGTTCGGGCAGCGCGGCCTGGCCCGCGGCGCGATCGTGGTGATCGCGTCCGACGGCTGGGAGCGCGGCGACGCGGCGCTGCTCGGCGAGCAGATGGCGCGGCTGCACCGGCTCGCGCACCGGGTCGTGTGGGCGAACCCGCACAAGGCGCGTCCCGGGTACGAGCCGCTGACCGCGGGGATGGCCGCGGCGCTCCCGCACGTCGACGACTTCACGTCCGGGCACAGCCTCGCGGCGCTGGAGGAGCTGGCCCGCCTCGTGGCCGGCGCCGGGCGCCGGGGCCCGAGGAACTCCAGCGGCACAGGTAACTCCGGCAGCACAGGCAACTCCGGCAACTCCGGGAAGGGGAACGCACATGCGTGACGTCCTCGGCGACATCGCCGGCTGGTACGCGTCCGGGGAGACGTTCGGGCTCGCGACCGTCGTGAACACCTTCCGCAGCGCGCCGCGTCCGCCGGGCGCGGCGATGGCGGTGTCGCCCGGCGGGGAGGTGGCGGGCAGCGTGTCCGGCGGCTGCGTCGAAGGGGCCGTCTACGAGCTGGCGCAGTCGGTGCTGGAGACCGGTGAGCCGGTCGTGCAGCGGTACGGGGTCAGCGACGACGACGCGTTCGCCGTCGGCCTGACCTGCGGCGGGATCCTGGACGTGCTGGTGGAGCCGGTCGGACCCGGCACGTTTCCGGAGTTCGCCGACGTCGCCGCGTCGATCGAGCGGCACGACCCCGTCGCCGTCGCCACCGTCGTCGCCGGCCCGGGACGGATCGGCGCCCGCCGCGTCGTCTGGACCGACCGCGCGTCCGGGTCGCTCGCGCCGGACGCCCCGCACGCCGCCCGCCTCGACGCCGCGGTCGACGACGACGCGCGCGGCATGCTCGCCCAGGGCCTCACCGGGCAGCGCCACTACGGGCCCGAGGGGGAGCGGCGCCTGGACGACCTGACCGTCTTCGTGCATTCGTACGCCCCGCCGCCCCGGCTGCTGGTGTTCGGCGCGATCGACTTCGCCGCCGCCGTGGCCCGGGTCGGCAAGTTCCTCGGCTACCACGTGACGGTGTGCGACGCGCGGCCCGTCTTCGCCACGCCCAAGCGGTTCCCGGAGGCGGACGAGGTCGTGGTGAAGTGGCCGCACAAGTTCCTGCAGGAGACGGGCGCCGCCATCGACGAGCGGACGGCGATCTGCGTCCTGACCCACGACCCCAAGTTCGACGTCCCGCTGCTGGAGGTCGCGCTGCGCACCGGCGCCGGCTACGTCGGCGCGATGGGGTCGCGCCGCACCCACGACGACCGTCTCGCCCGGCTCCGCGAGGCCGGGATGACCGAGGCGGAGCTGGGGCGGCTGCGCTCGCCGATCGGCCTCGACCTCGGCGCCCGCACCCCGGAGGAGACGGCGGTCTCGATCGCGGCCGAACTCGTCCAGCTCCGCTGGGGCGGGTCCGGGCGTCCGCTGACCGACACCTCCGGCAGGATCCACGCCGACGCGCCGTGACCGGACTACCCTCACAGGATGACGGTGCGGTCTTTCGGGGGACACGGTGCGGAGCCCCCCGCGGGCCTGCTGCTCGCGGCGGGGGAGGGCAGGCGCCTCGGACGCCCCAAGGCGACGCTCGAACTGGACGGTGAACGGCTGGTCGACCGGGGCGTGCGGATGCTGCGGGACGCGGGCTGCTCCCCGGTCCTCGTGGTGGCCGGCGCCGAACCGGTCGAGGTCATCGGCGCCGTCGTCGTCCCCAACGCGGCCTGGCGCGACGGCATGGGCTCGTCGCTGCGCGCCGGGCTCGCCGCGCTGCCGCCGGCCTGCCCCGCCGTCGTGGTCGCGCTCGTCGACCAGCCCCTCGTCACCTCCGCGGCGGTGACACGCCTGATCGCGGCCTACGAGGAGGGCGCCGAGATCGCCGTTGCGACCTACGGGGGAGCGCCGCGCAACCCCGTCCTCCTGCGCGCCGGGCACTTCGCCGCCGCCGCCGAGGCCGCGGTCGGCGACATGGGCGCACGCGGCTACCTGCGCGCACACCCCGGCGTCACCACGCACGTCCCCTGCGACGACGTGGCGGCACCCGACGACATAGACACCCCCGGCGACCTGCTCAGCTACGAACGGGGCGCCTTCACCCGCCGCCCGCCCCGCCCGTGATCACGAGACCGGGAGGACGCTCTCGTCGAGGGCGCCGCAGTCCACGGCGCGGCGGAGGCGGGACGTGAGCGCCTTGATGGTGGCGGGCTCGTCCAGGACGCCCGGGTCGCCCGCCGCCTGCTCGTGCCATGCCCGGACCCGCCCGATGACGTCGTCGACGCCGCTCAGGTGGAAGGCGTACACGGCGGCGTAGCGGCTCGGCAGGTGCGCGGGATGCAGGTCCCAGCCCTGGTAGAAGCCGTGCCGCAGCGAATGCAGGACATGCCCGGCGTGCGTCGCCCAGGCCGCGTTGACCTCGTCCGGCCCGTCGTTGCGGGGGATGACGTTGGTGGAGCCGTCCGACAGCCGCACGCCGGTGCCCGCGAACGTGACCTGCATGACGTGCCGGGCGAAGTCGCAGGCGGGATGGTCGAGGCGCTGCTCGTGCGGCGGCAGCCCCAGCGCGGCGGTGTAGTCGAACACGCCGAAGTGGGCGGCGGTGAGACGGCCGCCGGCGGCGGCCGCGATGCCGCGCAGCGCGGTCCGGCCGTCGCCGTCCAGGATCGCCTCGGGCGTCTCGACCTGGATCTCGAACCGCAGGATGCCGGACGGCAGGCCGAGCGCGGTCTCCAGCCGGTCCAGGTACTCCACGAACAGCGCGACGTGCTCGGCCGCGACCACCTTCGGGAACGTGATGGTGAACCCGCCGGGCAGCCGCCCGAGGCGGTCGCGCAGGGCGGTGAGGAACCCGTCGAGCGTCCGCATCGCGCGTTCGTGCCCGCCGTCGGCGAACGACTTGATCCGCACCCCCCAGTAGTGGGGGAGGCCCTTGACCTGGTACGCGGCGGCGACGGCCTCGACGACCTGTTCGACGTGCGCGTCCTCCTCCGCGTCGGGCCGCACGCCGTAGCCGTCCTCGAAGTCGATCCGCACGTCCTCGACCGGCTCGGCGGACAGCTTCGCCGCGACCCGCTCGCGGACCAGCCCGGCGATCTCCGGGTCGAGCCCGAACGCCGCGCCGAACGACCCGGCGCCCGGCGTGTGCGTGTTCAGCAGCCGCAGTGCCTCGGCGCCGAAGTCGGCCGGCGTCGAGCGGGAGAACCGGTCGGCCGGAACGTACACCGTGTGCACCGGCTGCCGGCCGTCGGCGCCGCCGGGATGGCGCTCGCCGTGCTCGTCGCGGACGGCGGCGATGCGCGCGGACAGGTCGTCGAACGAGGAGACGCTGAAGTTCACCCCGCCATGATCCCCCAACCCGCACCGGCTAGGGAACCCGCCGGGCGTCAGGAGCCCGCGGCGATGCCGTAGGTGCCGGTGTGCCCGGTGCCGGGCTTCAGGTCGATGAGGCCCTCGCCGGTCGCGAACGCGTTGGGCGGGCAGGTCATGGGCTCGACGCCCAGGCCCTCGCGGGGGTCCGGGGCGTTGTCGGCGGTGTAGATCATCATCCAGGGGTGCGCCTCGTCCGCCCAGAGCCGCACCGTCCGGCCGCCGCCGGCCAGGGTCACCCAGACGCGGCCGTCGCCGTCGCGGTTCAGGCCGGCGAACGCGGTGTCGATCCGCCGGTCGCTGAGGACCGGGCCGGCGCGCAGGTCGTACTTGGTGCCCGTGACGTCGAGGGACGGC
This sequence comes from Spirillospora sp. NPDC048823, assembly GCF_043198445.1. Lineage (NCBI taxonomy): Bacteria > Bacillati > Actinomycetota > Actinomycetes > Streptosporangiales > Thermomonosporaceae > Spirillospora > Spirillospora sp. NPDC048823. Next base: position 679,975 of record NZ_JBICUT010000003.1, read on the forward strand.
CCCGACGGGATCATCCGCTCGTCCACCGGGACGTAGCGGTCCGCGCGGAGCGTGACCTCGCAGCCGTCGATGGGCTCGCCGACCGTCAGGTAGGGGTGGGAGCCGTGCCCGTACGGGGCGGTCACCGTGCCGGGGTTGCGGGCGGTGACGCGGACGCGCAGGCCGTCCGCCGCGTCCAGGGAGTACTCGGCCTCCAGGTCGAGGCGGAAGGGGTACCCGGCCGTCGCGAGGAGGCGGTGCGTCAGCCGCACCCGGTGCGGCTCGTGCTCGGCGGCCCGCCACGGCGCCCAGCGGGCGAGGCCGTGGATGGCGCAGTCGCGGGCGGGTTCGGAGATGTCGAGCTGGTGCGAGACGCCGCCGTAGTCGTAGCGGCCGTGGTCGACGCGGTTCGGCCACGGGATCAGCAGATGCCCGAACGCCGCCGGGGCCGGCTCGTCGGCGCCGTGCGACAGCACCAGCGGCCGCCCCTCGTGCGTGAGCTCGCGCAGGCTCGCGCCCGACTCGGTGATGACGGCCTGGTACGGCCCGGCGCTGAGGGCGTACTGCTCCCCGGTGATCGACTCGCTCATGTCCGGGACGTTACCCGCTGCCGTGCCCCCTACGCGGGCCCGTGAGCGCTCTCCGCCAGGGCGTGCAGGGCGTCGGTGAAGATATCCGCCGGCGGTTCGACCAGGCCGGCGCCGACCTGGCCGGTGCCCGCCTCCCGCCCCGCGATGCCGGTGTCGATGACGGGCAGGATCCCGGTGCGGACGACGCGGGTGACGTCGACGCCGGCGGGGGTGCCCCGGAACGACAGCAGCGGGATCTGCAGCGACGGATGCTCGGCGAGCGTGATCTCGTACATCCGCTGGGTGGCGGCCACCGCGTCCGGTACCTCGCCGCCGACGAACCGGACGATCGCGGGCGCGGCGGCGAGCGCGAACCCGCCCATCCCGGCCGTCTCGGTGATCGCCGAGTCGCCGATGTCGGGGTTGGCGTCGTCCGGGCCGTAGCCGCCCAGGTAGAGGCCGTCCGGTACCCCGGCGGGGCCGGTGAACCAGCGGTCGCCCGTCCCCGACACCTGGATGCCGAAGTCGGTGCCGTTGCGGGCCATCGCCACGACCAGGCTGGAGCCGGGGACGCCGCGGGCCGCGTCCGCGCACGCCTTCGCCGCCGCCATCCCCGGGTTCAGGAAGAAGTGCTCGTTGCCGGCCGCGAACCGCAGCGCCTCGGCGGCCACGCCTCGCGGCACGTCCTCGGCGGCGGCCAGGTCGGGCGCCAGCTCGCGCAGCAGCAGCGACGTCGCCGCCCGGTTCCGGTTGTGCAGCTCGTCGCCCATCTGCAGCGCCTGCGCGATGAGCGACATCAGGTCGAGCGGGCCGTGCCGGCGGACGGCCGCCTGGAGAGCGGGCCCGAGCGCCTCGCCCATCCACGTCAGCCGCTCGATGACCTCCGGCCCGTACGCCCCGTACCGCAGGACCTTCCCGAGCCCCTCGTTGAGCGAGCAGTACGACCTGCCGCCGTGCTCGGCGTCCTCCACCACCCACATCCACATGGACGAACTGACGACACCGGCCATCGGCCCCACGGTGGCGTGGTGATGGCACGGTTCGAGCGTCGCCGCCCCGCGCTCCAGCTCACGTTCCGCGCCGAGCGGCGTCTCCGCCAGCCCCTCCAGGAGCATCGCGCCGATGAGCGCGCCGCGCATCGGGCCGGACGCGCGTTCCCATTCCAGCGGCGGGCCGGCGTGCAGGAACGTTCCCGCGTCCAGGCCGAGCACCTCGCGGGCCGGGCGCACGTCCACGAGGTGGGGACGGGCCGTCACCATGCGCTCCACGGCGCGGGCGTTGGCGCCGGCGTGGCCCGGGTCGCCGAGGACCGCCGCGAGCGCCTGCTCGGTCCCGGCGGGCGGCGGCCGCCAGTCGACCGTCTCCACCGGGACGGCCTGTTCGGCGAGCGCGCCGGTGAGTATCTCCACCCCGGCGGCGACGACCACGGGGTCGCGCGTGAGCAGCCCGCCGAGCAGGTGCCGCTGGTCGCTCATCCGGGCCCCTCTTCCTCGGGCTCTTCTTCCTCGGGCTCTTCTTCCACGGGCCTCTCTTCCACGGGCCCTTCCAGCATCGACAGGGCGTGCCGCGTCGCCTCGGCGTTGGAGGCGAACACGTCCGCGCCGGCGCCGCTCAGCGCCGCGGCCTGCCGGTCGCGGTCCTGCGGGTCCGCGGGCGTCCCGCACAGCGACACGACGACGGCCAGGCCGGGACGGTCCTTCACCGCGGCGGCGATGGCCGGGGCCAGCGACGCCGCCGGGTCGGGCTCGGCGCCGTGCCCGAGCACGACGTCCAGCAGCAGGACGCCGCACTCGCCGCCGGACGCCTCGGCGGCCAGCGCCTCCAGCCGCAGCGTCGGGTCGATCATGGGGTGGGCGCGGCCCCGCGTGTAGGCGTCGTCGCCGAAGTCGGTGAACCGGTGACCGTGTGCGTCGGTGCCCCGCGCCACCAGATCCCAGCCCAGCGCGCCCCGCGCGATCATCTCCGCCTCGTCCCGCAGCGTCCCGCCCGCGAACAGCCCCCGCAGCGCCCGCCCGGCGACCGGCACCGGACGCCGGGCCGCCGCCCAGCGCGGCCACTCCGGAACGGTCCGGCCGAGCGCCTTCACCGTCTTCTCCGCCGCCTGCGTGAGATCGTCCTCAGCGGCCATCGGCAACGCGAACACGACCGGGGTGTCCAGCCGCCGGGCCGCCTCCCGGATCAGGTCCGCGACCTGCGGCGCGGGCGGCTTGGACACCAGGACGATCAGCTCGGTGCGCGGGTCGGCGTCCAGCGCCGCCAGCGCCGCCAGCGCCGACCGCCCGCTCACCTCCGGCGACAGGTCCCGGCCGCCGACGCCCAGAACGTGGGTGACGCCGACGCCCGCCTCGTCCAGCAGGCACATCACCTGCTGGGCGCCCGTCCCGGACGCCGCGACGATCCCCACCGGCCCCGGTCGCACCGCGTTCGCGAACCCGAGGCCCGCGCCGCCGATCATCGCCGTCCCGCAGTCGGGCCCCATCACGATGAGGCCGCGCCGCGCCGCCGCCTCCTTCAGCGCGACCTCCTGCGCGAGCGGCACGTTGTCGCTGAAGATCATCACGTTGAGCCCGGCGTCGAGGGCGTCCATCGCCTCCGGGAACACGTGCGGGCCCGGCACCGACAGCAGCGCGACGGTCGCGTCCGCGCGGGCCGCCGCCGACCCGGTCGTCCGCGCCGGCACCGGCGCGCCCAGCACCCCGGACCCGGCGGGCGGCCGGGACGCCTCGCGCAGCAGCCCGTCCAGCGCCACGCGCGCCTCGTCGATGCCCCGCCCGTCCCCGCCCTGCCCGCCTTCGCCCTGCGCGCCTTCGCCCGGTCCGGTCTCCTGGGCGCCGTCCACCCGGATCGCCACGATCAGGTCGTCCGGCCCCGCGTCCGCCGGCACATCGAAGCCCATCCGGACGAACATCTCCCGGTTGAGCTCGGTGCCCATCGCCACCATCGCCCCGGCCACCCCGGGACGCTCCGACAACGACCGGCTCACCCGCATGAGCGTGACCGAATCGTGGTATCTCCCCCGCCGCACCTCGACCCAGTCGCTCATGCCCGTCTCCTGTGAGGGGGCGACCCCCCACACCCCCCGGTTCGCTTCGCTCATGCCCGTCTCCTGTGAGGGGGCGACCCCCCACACCCCCCGGTTCGCTTCGCTCATGCAGAAACCCTCGGGCTGCGGCGCGCGTTCGCGGTGTGCGCCGCGTTCGCGGTGTGCGCCGTGAGGGCGAGGGTGGCGCGGCAGCCGGCGAGGACCCCGTGCGCCAGGTCGGTGCCGGAGGTGTGGCCGACCGCGAGGAGACGGCGGACGGCCGCGGTCGGCGGCTCATGTCCGGCGACGCAGCGCAGCACCGCGGCGACCTCGGCGCCCGCGCCGCCCGCCGCCGCGCAGTGCAGCAGCGTCGCGGCCAGCGCGGTCGTGCGGGTGCCCGCGTCGGCGGTGACGGCGGCGCCGAGCCAGTCGGCCAGCCGCACCGCGGTCCTGCCGTGCCGGACCGCGTCCCCGACGAGGCGCAGGGACACCAGCAGGCCGCACAGGATGTCGTCGCCGCTCGGCGTCAGGCCAGGGCCGAGGCCCACGATCCGCTCGGCCGCCTCGACGGCGCCCGCGAGGTCGCCGCCGGCGCAGCACTCGGCGAGCACGTCCGGATCGGGGTGGCCGGACAGGCCGCCGCCCGCCATCCCGGCGTCGGTGAACGCGGCCTCCAGCGACCGGATGCCGGTCGCGAGCGCGGCGGGCTGCATCCCGCCGAGTGCCGGAGACGGGTCCCACCAGCGGCGGATCCGGACCCGCAGCCCGTCCGCCTCGACCCGGCCGTCGCCGACGAAGGCGTCGCCGCCCTCGCGGACGGAGCGGAACGGGTGCTCGCGGCGCGTCGCGACGACCACCACGGCGTTCGGCAGCCGGTGCGCGTCGGAGGCGACGACGGCGAGCACGCGCGGTTCTGGGCCGCCCCGCATCTCCAGGTACAGCGCCGAGGGGAAGACGGCGATGACCCGCGCGGCGCGGCGCGGCGGGTCCAGCAGCGGCCGCAGCGCGAGGCTCGCCGCGCCGGCGGCGGGCGGCCGCCCGCCGGGCCGTGCCGGGAGCGGGATCGGGTCGCGGACGAGGGCAGTCACTGATCCTCCCGAGGCCGGTATCGGTTGTCGTCCGGCACACGGCGTCCGGCGGGTGGGCGGACCGGCCTCTGCGGAGACCGTAGAACGGCCCCCGCGGCGGACGTATGGAGAAAGCTGCCAAGGATGGTTGTCATCGTTCGTCTTTGTTGTCAGTGTTGATCAGGAACAGGTAGCGATCACGCCGTAACGGGCGATGTACGCACCAAAAGGCGAGGTGACCCCTGGCATGAGTTACACCAGCGCGGACCCGGGCCCACCGGCCCTCAGGCTCGCGAGCACCGGAACACTGACCTATGGCCTGTCGGTCGGCGAGGTCCTCGGCGTCAGCACCCTCAACGGCGCCCGCCTCATCGCCGGACGGGCCGGACTCGAGCGCATCGTCCAGCGGCTCAACGTGATGGAGGTCCCCGACATCCTGTCGTGGGTCAAACCGAACGAGCTGCTCCTGACCACCGGCTACCCCCTCCGCAACACCCCCCAGTCGCTCGGCAACCTGGTCGCCGACCTGGACGAGCGCGGCCTCGCGGCCCTGGCCATCAAGCTCGGCCGCTACCTCGACTCGCTCCCCGCCGAGATGATCGCGCAGGCGGACCGGCGCGGCTTCCCCCTGATCCTGCTCCCCAACGACGTCGGCTTCGACGACATCCTCAACCAGGTCCTGACCGACATCCTGAACCGGCAGGCGGCCGTGCTCGCGCGCACCGAGGAGGTGCACCGGGCACTCGTGCAGATCGTGCTGTGCGGCGGCGGCCTCCAGGAGGTCGTGGACGAGGTCGCGGCGCTGCTGGAGGCGGCGGTCGTCGTCCTGGACGGCGAGCAGCGCGTGCTCGCCGGCGCCGGGCCGGACGAGCACGTCCAGGCGATGCGCGCGTTCGACGCGGGCCGGCACGCGGCGTGCGGGCGCGGCGGCTGCGGCATCATCGGCGCGCACGGCACCGGCGACCACCTGGTCGTGCCCGTGATGGCGGGCGGCTTCGACCACGGCCGCATCGTCGCGTTCAGCCCGGACGGCACGCTGCGCGGCACCGACCTCGGCATCCTGGAACGGGCCGCGACCGTCGCCGCGCTCGTGGTGACCAAGCAGCAGGCCGTCGCCGCCGTCGAGAGCAAGTACCGCGCCGACTTCCTGCGCGACATCCTCGCGGGACGCGCGGGCGACGACGGCCGGGTCATCGCCCACTGCGACGGGTTCGGCTGGGACCTGGACCGCCCGGTGATGGTCGTCGTCGCCGAACTCGACGGCCGCCCGCGCGGCACCGGCGGGCCGGTTCCGGCCACGGCCCCCGAGAACGACGCGACGGGCCGCGGGAAAGGATCCGAGTCCGACGGCGGGAACCGCGGCGGGCGCGGCATCGAGGAACGGTCCGCGCAGGAGCGCCTCGCCGCCGCCTGGACCACGGCCGTCCGGCGGCACGACCGGGGCGCGGCCGTCGCGAGCTTCGCACACGAGGTCGTCGCGATCGTCGGCGCCGACGGCGGCGATCCGGCCGAGCTGACGGCCGGACCGCTCCACGCGATGGTCAAGGAGGCGTCGTCGATCTTCGCCGAGCACCAGCCGGTGCGGCGGACGTTCTCCACCGGCATCAGCCGGACGGTGTCGTCCCCCGCGGCGCTGCCCGAGGCGTACGAGCAGGCGGTCAAGGCCGTCAGGGTCGGCCGCCAGCTCAACGGCACGGGCGCGCGGGCGCACTTCGACCAGCTCGGTGTGTACCGGCTGCTGAGCCTGGTCTCCGACCCGGACGAGCTGCACGCGTTCGTCCGGGAGACGCTGGGCGACCTGGCCGCCGACGACGAGCCGGAGCTGGTGGACCTGCGCCGCACCCTCCAGGTGCTGCTGGAGACCAACCTCAACGTCGCCGAGACCGCGCGCCGGCTCCACTTCCACTACAACACGCTGCGCTACCGCATCGGGAAACTGGAACGGATGCTCGGAGCGTTCACCGAGGACGCGCATCTGCGGCTCAACCTCACCCTCGCCCTTCACGTACTGCGCATGCGCGGTATCTGAGGGTAGTGGCACCGCCTCGGCCGCGTCCGCCCGGCGCGCCGGGGCGGCCTCACGGGCCGCCGCACGTGCCACCACACGGGCCTGTCCTCCCAATCGAGGACCCGGGCTTTGGCAGATGTCGCCGATGCCCGTCCATCAGGGTAGATCTACCTTGCCCGCATGAACGCGGTCGGCTGAACGCGGCCGGTTGAACAGGGAGGGGCCCCCGATGGTGATCGGCTGGAAGCTGCACGGCGACGGACGCACACCGCCGCCCGGTGAGGTCGTCAGACCCGACGAGCGGCTGTCGTGGCCGCGCACCGCGGGCATCGGCGCGCAGCATGTGGTGGCGATGTTCGGGGCGACGTTCGTGTTCCCCGTGGTGATGGGCCTGGACCCCAACCTGGCCATCATGATGTCCGGGGTCGCCACGATCCTGTTCCTGCTGATCGTCGGCGGCCAGGTGCCGAGCTACCTCGGCACGAGCGCGTCGTTCGTCGGCGCGGTCGCGGCGATCCGCGCGGCGGGCGGCGACAGCGCCACCGTGACCGGCGCGATCCTCGTCGCGGGCGCCGTGCTCGCGGGAGTGGGCGTACTGATCCACTTCGTGGGCGGCGACGTCATTCACCGGATCTTCCCGCCGGTGGTGACCGGCGCCGTGGTCATGCTGATCGGATTCAACCTGGCCCCCGTGGTCGCCACCGTCTACTGGCCTCAGGACCAGTGGGTGGCGCTGGCGACGCTGGCGTTCGCCGTGCTGTGCGCGGTGCTGCTGCGGGGGTTCTGGGCGCGCATCACGATCCTTCTGGCGCTGGTGTTCGGCTACGTGCTGTCGTGGGTCCTCGACAAGGCCGTCGGTTCCATCACGTCGGTGCTGCCGGGTCAGAACCTGCTGGACGCGTCGGGCCAGGCGTGCGCGGCGGAGGGGCCCTACTGCGTGGCGACCGCGTTCGCGCACGACCGGGTCGAGTTCGCCGGCGTGGAGTCGGCGAGCTGGTTCGGGTTCCCGAGCCTGCACGGCCCCGACTTCAAGACGTCGGCGATCCTGCTGGCGCTGCCGGCGGTCATCGCGCTCATCGCGGAGAACACCGGGCACGTCAAGGCCGTGTCAGCGATGACCGGTGACGACCTCGACCCCGTCCTCGGCCGCGCCATCGCCGCCGATGGCATCGGCACCGTCCTGGCCTCCTCGGTCGGCGGCTCGCCCACCACCACCTACGCCGAGAACATCGGCGTGATGGCGGCGACGCGCATCTACTCGACGGCCGCGTACTACGTCGCCGCGCTCGTGGCGATCCTGTTCGGGCTGTGCCCCAAGTTCGGGGCGCTGGTCGCCGCGACACCGGGCGGCGTGCTCGGCGGCATCACCGTCGTGCTGTACGGGATGATCGGCCTGCTCGGTGCGAAGATCTGGGTCGAGAACCGGGTGGACTTCGCCGACCCCGTCAACCTCGTCCCGGTGGCGGCCGCGATCATCCTGGCGATCGGGAACGTGACACTCCAGATCACCGACGACTTCCCGCTGCAGGGCATCGCGCTCGGTACCATCGCGGTCCTGCTCGGCTACCACGTCCTGAACGCGGTGCGCCGCCCGGACGGGTCGGGCGGCGGCATCATCGCGCCGTCGGAGAAGGAGATCGGCGGCCCGGTCCGCCACCCGAAGAAGGAAGCGCCCGGCACCGAGACGGGCTGAGGGGACCGCGCAGTGAAGCCACCGCCGTTCGGCTACCACGCCCCGGCCACCCTGGACGAGGCGCTGGACGCGCTCGCCGCCGCACCGTCGGGCAAGGTGCTCGCCGGCGGCCAGAGCCTCATCCCGCTGCTCAACATGCGGCTCGCCGCCCCGTCCGACCTCGTCGACATCAACCGCGTGGGCGAACTCGACACCGTCCACGCGGGAGACGGGGGCGTGCGGGTCGGCGCGCTCGCCCGGCACGCGCGGGTGGAGCGCTCCGCGGAGGCCGCGGCGGTCCAGCCGCTGCTCGCGCAGGCGCTCCGGCACGTCGCGCATCCCGTCATCCGCAACCGGGGCACGGTCGTCGGGAGCCTCGCGCACGCCGATCCCGCCGGGGAGATGCCGGCCGTGCTGGCGGTCCTCGGCGGGACGGTCGAGGCGGCGTCCGCGCGTGGACGCCGGACGATCCCGGCCGCCGAGTTCTTCGCCGGGCCGCTGGAGTCGGCGCTCGAACCCGGTGAGCTGGCCGTCTCCGCGTTCTTCCCGGCGGCGCCGCCGCGCACCGGCACCGCGTTCGCCGAGACGGCGCGGCGGCACGGCGACTACGCGCTCGCCGGCGTCGCCGCCGTCGTCACCCTCGACGAGGACCTGCGGGTGTCGGCCGCCCGCGCCGGGTACCTCGGCATCTGCGACGTCCCGCTCGTCCTCGACCTGACCGGCCCGGCGGGCCCGCACGGCGACTGGGCGGCGGCCGCCGCGCACGTCCGGGAACGCGTCGACCCCGACACCGACATCCACGCGGGCGCCGAGTACCGGCGGCACCTGACCGGCGTGCTCACCGAGCGCGCCCTGACGATCGCGGCGGCCGCCGCCATGGACTCGGCGGCGGGCGCCGGGATGAACGCGGCGGCGGCCGACGCGCCGCGGAAGGCGGGAGACTGATGGAGGAGAGCCTCGACGTCGCGATGACCGTCAACGGGACGCTCCGCACGGCCCGCGTCCCCGCCCGGCGGCTGCTGTCGGACCTGCTCCGGCACGACCTCCGGCTCACCGGCACCCACGTCGGCTGCGAGCACGGCGTCTGCGGGTGCTGCACCGTCCTGCTGGACGGCGAGCCCGTGCGGTCGTGCCTGATGTTCGCCGTCACCGCCTCCGGGCACGACATCACGACCGTCGAGGGCCTCGCCGGCGAGGACGGGACGCCGTCACCCGTCCAGCGGGCCTTCCGCGAGTGCCACGGCCTGCAATGCGGCTTCTGCACGCCCGGGTTCCTCTGCACGGTCACGGCGCTGCTGCGCGAGACGCCGCGTCCGACCGAGGACCAGGTCCTTGAAGGGATCTCCGGGAACCTGTGCCGCTGCACCGGCTACCAGAACATCGTCAAGTCGGTGCACCGCGCCGCCGACCTGCTCGCGCAAGCCGAAGAAGGGGAGGACTAGATGGGGACGCGGGTCTTCGGTGAGCCGGTCGAGCGCCGCGAGGACGGCAGGCTCCTCACCGGCAGGGGCCGCTACCTGGACGACCTCGGGCACGACGCGCTCGCGGCGGCGTTCGTCCGGTCCCCGCACGCGCACGCCCGGATCGCCGACATCGACGTGTCCGGCGCCCTCGACGTGGACGGCCTCGTCGCCGTCTACACCTGGGAGGACCTGCCGGGCCGGGTGGGGGAGCCGCTGCCGCTGCTGATCCCGCACCCGTCGCTCACCCACGGCCGCACCGGCCACCCGCTCGCCCGCGACGTCGTCCGGCATGTCGGGGAGCCCGTCGCGATGGTCGTCGCCCGCGACCGCTACCTGGCCGAGGACGCCGCCGAACGCATCCGCGTGGAGTACGAGACGCTGCCCGCCGTCGTCGGCATCGAGGCCGCGTCCCGGGCCGGGAACCTCGTCCACGACGATGTGCCGGGCAACGTCGGCGCCGTCCTGACCCAGGAGAACGGGGACGCCGCCGCCGCGATCGCCGCCGCCCCGCACGTGCTGGAGTTCAGCCTCGCGATCGAGCGCAGCGCGTCGATGCCCCTCGAAGGACGCGGCGTGTACGCGCGGTGGGACGCCGACGACGGGTCGCTGCGCGTCTACTCGTCCACGCAGGCGTCCACCAGCGTGCGCGCCGCGATCGCCGCGCGGCTCGGGCTGCCGAACGGCAAGGTCGAGGTGATCGCGCCGGACGTCGGCGGCGGCTTCGGCGTCAAGATCGTCCACCCGTGGCCGGAGGAGATCCTCGTCCCGTGGGCGGCGCGGCTGCTGGACCGCGAGATCAAGTGGGCCGAGGACCGCCGCGAGCACTTCGTGTCCGCCGCCCACGAGCGCGGCCAGCTCCAGGACGTGCGGGTCGGGTTCGACGACGACGGCCGCATCCTCGGCCTGGACGTCCGGATCCGGCACGACCACGGCGCCTACACCCCGTACGGGATCATCATCCCGATCGTCACGTCCACCCAGCTCCTCGGCCCGTACAAGATCGGCGCGTACCGGGCGGAGGTCGTCAGCCTCTACACCAACACGCTGATCGTCACCCCGTACCGGGGCGCGGGCCGTCCCCAGGGCGTGTTCTGCATGGAGCGGACGATGGACCGCGTCGCCCGCCACCTCGGCCGCGACCGCGCCGACGTGCGCGCCGCGAACTTCATCCAGCCCGACGAGTTCCCTTACGACCAGGGCCTCACGTTCCAGGACGGCCGCCCCCTCATCTACGACTCGGGCGACTACCCGGAGCTGCTCCGCAAGGCGCGGGACCTGATCGGCTGGGACGGTTTCGAGGCCGAACGCGCCGCCGCCTCGTCCCGGGGCCGCCGCCTCGGCATCGGCCTCGGCGTCTACGTCGAGGGGACGGGCGTCGGTCCGTACGAGGGCGGGCACGTCGAGATCGACACCTCCGGGCGGGTGCACGTCTCCACGGGCCTGACCTCGCAGGGGCAGGGCCACGAGACCGTGTTCGCGCAGATCGCCGCCGCCGAACTCGGCGTCCCCATCGAGGACGTGCACGTGACGACGGGCGACACCCGCCGGTTCGGGTACGCGGTCGGGACGTTCGCGTCCCGCGCCGCGGTCATGAGCGGCAACGCGATCGCGCTCGCCGCCCGCAAGGTCCGCGACAAGGCGCTGCGCATCGCCGGCGAGGCCCTCGAAGCCGACCCCCGCGACCTCGACATCAACGACGGCGTCGTGCACGTGCGGGGCGACCCGTCGTCGGCGGTGCCGCTGCGGACGGTCGCGGTGCTGTCGAACCCGCTGCGGTACGCGTTCGACGAGGAGGCCGCGGCGGCGACGCAGTTCGCGGTCGGCCGCCCCGTCACCGAGCCGCCCGTCGCGGCCGGGGACGAGCCGGGGCTGGAGGGACGCGACTACTACTCGCCCGTCCGGTCCACGTTCGCGGCCGGGGCGCACGCCGCGATCGTGGAGGTCGACCCGGACACGGCGGAGATCGCCGTCCTGCGGTACGCGGTGGTCCACGACTGCGGGCGGCTCATCAACCCGATGGTCGTCGAGGGGCAGATCCACGGCGGCGTCGCGCAGGGCATCGGCGGCGCGCTGTACGAGCGGATGGTCTACGACGAGTCGGGGCAGCTGCTGAACGCCTCGTTCATGGACTTCCTCATGCCGTACGCGACGGAGATCCCCCGCATCGAGACCGACCATCTGGAGACGCCGTCGCCGCTGAACCCCCTGGGGATCAAGGGCGCGGGGGAGGCGGGCGTGATCCCGGTGTCGGCGGTGATCGCCTCGGCGATCGAGGACGCCGAGGGCATCCGCGTGGAGTCGATGCCGATCTCCCCGGACGAGCTCTACATGCTCCGGCGGCGCGCCGGCAGCGACCCGTCCCTACGCGTCCGGGAGGGCGTCCACGCAGGCTGACGGGATGGTGCCGGCGGGCTGGTGTCGGCGGGCTGGCGCTGACGGGCTGGTGCCGGCGGGGGTGGTGCTGGCGGGGTTGGCTCGGGTTGCGGGGGACCTCAACCCCGCCAGCGTGTTGACGATAGTGAAGCGCCGCCTTGGCGTTCGGCGTAACCGGGATTCCTCCGGGAAAGTCGGCTTTCAGCCGTGCGCCTGGGGCTTGTCGGGGACGTTGCCGCCGAGGGACTTCGGCAGGTAGTTCTCGACGGCGGCGGGCCGGAAGCCGGCCTGCTCGATCCAGTTCAGGATCATCTGGAGCTGCTGGGCGAGGCCCTTGCGGTAGTGCATGAGGACGATGTCGCCGGGTTTGAACCCCTTGCCGCCGTCGCCGCGCGCGAAGCCGTTGAAGCCGACGCCGGGGCCGGACGTGCCGTTGTAGAACTCCGCCGACCACAGCAGGATCGACTTGATGCCGCACTCCTTGGCCATCCGGCGGGTGGTCTCGTTGAAGCTGCCGAACGGGGGGCGGAGGATCTCGGGGCGGCGTCCGTACTGCTTCTGGATCTGGTCGGACGCCTCGCAGATCTCCTTCTTCTGCGCGTCGGGACCGAGCGTCGCCATGTTGGGGTGACTGACGGTGTGGTTCTCCATCACCGAGCCCGCGTTGCGCATGGCCCAGAAGTACTGTCCCTGGCCTTTGATGTAGGTGGAGGTCAGGAACGTCATCATCGGAACCTTCTCCTTCCGGACGAGGTTCACGAACTCGGCGTCGTAGGTGTAGCCGTCGTCGATGGTGAGGAAGACGACGCGGTCCTGCGTCTCGATGTTCTTGATGACCGGGGGGAGCCCGTCCTTGGAGGGTTCGGGCATCGTCCAGGAGCCGGGCTTCGGCGTCGCCCACTTCTGGTCGGCGAGCACCGAGGCGAGTTGCGTGCGCATCGGCGGTCCCGAGTCGCCCGGGAGGGCGGTCGCGACGGGCCAGCCGCCCGCGGCCACGCCGAGCACTCCGGCGGCCACCATGGTGATGACGGGCGTCTTCCCTCGCATCTGCCGCGTACTCCGTTCGTTCGGTGGGGTCGTTCGGTCGGGTCGTCCGGTGGGGTCGTCCGGTGGGGCTCGCTTCGGTTGACGCACCGGTGGCGGCGCGAGTTCGCGGCCGACGGAACCCGCCGGACATATCTGACCATTTCCAAAGGGCGTGCGGGTAGCTTCGCCCAAACCTCGGCGTGGAGTCGGCAGATGTTGCCGTTCGGCCGGGCGGCGGCATTCCCTAAGGTCGGGTCATGCAGCTCAACGGCAGTGCCACCGTCGCCGCGCCGCTCGCCCGCGTGTGGGACGCGCTCCAGAATCCGGCGGTCCTGGCCAGGACGATCCCCGGGTGCCGTTCCCTGGAGGAGACGGGCCCCGACACCTACCGCATGACCGTCTCGGCGGGCGTCGCCTCGATCCAGGGCACCTACGTGGGGCAGGTCGAACTCGCCGAACCCGACCCGCCGCGCTCGTTCGTCCTGCGGGCACGCGGGCAGGGGGCGCCCGGGACGGTGGACGCCACGGTCCGCGTGCGGCTCTCCGGCGGCGACGGCGCGACGCGGATCGACTACGACGCGGACGCGGTCGTGGGCGGGATGGTCGGCGGCGTCGGCCAGCGGATGCTGGGCAGCGTCGCCAAACGCACCGCCGGCGAGTTCTTCGCCGCCGTCGAACGCGACCTGGCCGCACTCGCGTCCGCACCCGTGTCCACACCCGCGGAACCGGAGCCCGCCGGGCCGCGGGCACCGGGCGTCCCGGCCGCGGCCGGTGCGGCGGGCGCGGTCTACGCGGGACGCGCCGCGGCCGAGCCGGAGCGGGCGTCCGTGGCGTGGCCGATGGCCGTCGCGTTCGGCTCCGGCGGCGCCGTCGCGCTGGCCGGAGTCGCGCTCGGCTACCTGCTCGGCAGGCGATCCCGCACCCGCTGAGCCCCGTCCACGCCGGGAACCCGTCCACGCCGGGAACCCGTCCACGCCGGGAACCGGCCCACGTCGGGAACCGGCCCACGTCGGGGCGCGCACTTGCTGATAAACGACGGCGGGCACCCGGGGCGATCGATCACCCAGGGTGCCCGCCGGTCGGAGGCGTCAGCCGGCCGCCATCAGGTCGACGACGAAGATGAGCGTCTCGCCCGGCTTGATGGCGGGGCTCGGGCTGCGGTCGCCGTAGGCGAGGTGCGGCGGGATGACGAGCTTGCGGCGGCCGCCGACCTTCATGCCGACCAGGCCCATGTCCCAGCCCTTGATGACGCGGCCGGTGCCGAGCTGGAAGTCGAGGGTGGAGCCCCGGTTCCAGGAGGCGTCGAATTCCTCGCCGGTCGACCACGACACGCCGACGTAGTGCATCGACACGTTCGAGCCCTTGGCGGCCTCGGGGCCGTCGCCCTCGGTGATGTCGGTGATGTCGAGGTACTCGGGCGGCTGGCCCTCGGGGAAGTCGATCTCGGGGCGTTCAAGCGCCATGAACGGGCTCCAGCGGTCTCGTGGAATGCGTCGGTCGATTGGAACGGCCCAGCCTAGCGGCATCGCGGTCTGACGAAAGAACACCGCGTCCATTGGCAGATCACGACGGTTTCCCAGGTGGCGAGTGTCCGGTAGACCCTTGACCATGGCGAGGCGGCTGCGGATCGGGATCGACACGGGCGGGACGTTCACCGACGTCGTCGCGCTGGACATGGACGCGACCGGGGACGGCGGGGGGATCGTCACCACGAAGACGCCCTCGACGCCCGCCGACCCCGCGGAGGGGTTCGCGGCGGGCGTCGCCAAGGTGCTGGGGCTGCTCGGTGCGGGTCCGGAGGACGTCGCGGCGCTGTCGCACGGCACGACGGTCGCGACGAACCGCCTCCTGGAGGACCGGATCGACGACCTCGGGTTCATCACGACCGAGGGGTTCGAGTCGATCCTGGAGATCGCGCGGCAGAGCGTCCCCGACGGGTACGGCAACAGCTACTTCTGGGTGAAGCCGCCGCGGATCGTCCCCGCGCACCGGGTGCGGACGGTCGGCGGGCGGCTCGACCACACCGGCGCGGAACTGCGCCCGTTCGACGAGGAGTCGGCGGTCGCGGCGGCCCGCTGGTTCCGCGACGCGGGGATCCTCGCGATCGGGGTGTGCTTCCTGCACTCCTACGCCGACCCGTCGCACGAGCTGGCGATGCGGGACGTGCTGCGCCGCGAGCATCCGGACGCGGTGGTGTCGCTGTCGTGCGAGGTGCTGCGCGAGTACCGCGAGTACGAGCGGTCGGTGACGACGCTGGTGGACGCCGCCGTCAAACCCGCGATGAACGGATACCTGGCGCGGATCGCCGAACGCGTCGCGGCCCGCCTGCTGGTGATGAAGAGCAACGGGGGCGTGCTGTCGGCGGAGGAGGTGGCCCGGCAGCCGATCACGACCGTGCTGTCCGGCCCGGCGGCGGGCGCGCTCGGCGCCGCGTTCGTCGTCGCCCACCGTGGCCGGGGAACGGGTGGTCGGCGAACGGGTGGACATGGAGCAGGCGGTCATGGCTCGGTGGTCACGCTGGACGGCGGCGGCACGTCCACCGACGTCGCGGTCGTCCTCGACGGCGAGCCGACGCTCACGACCGAGGGGACGATCGGGCGGCATCCCGTCAAGATCCCGATGATCGACATCGTGACCGTCGGGGCGGGCGGCGGCTCGGTCGCGTGGCGGTCGCCCGAGGGCGCGCTGAAGGTCGGCCCGCGCAGCGCGGGCGCCGACCCGGGCCCGCTCTGCTACGGACGCGGCGGCACCGAGGTGACGGTGACCGACGCGCACGCCGTCCTCGGCCGCATCCCGCCGCACCTCCTCGGCGGCGAGGTCCCGCTGGACGTGGGCGCCGCCCGGACCGGCGTCGAAGCCCTGGCCGGGCGACTCGGTCTCCCGTTCGAGCGGGCCGCCGCGGGCGTCCTGGAGATCTCGGCGTGGAACCAGGCGAACGCCATCCGGCAGATCACCGTGAAGCGGGGCCTGGACGTCCGCGACTACCCCCTCGTCGCGTTCGGCGGCTCCGGGCCGCTGCTCGCGTGCCGGCTGCTCGACGTCCTCGGCCTGCCCGCCGCCGTGATCCCCGAGAACCCCGGCAACGTGTCGGCGTTCGGGCTCCTCACGGTGGACGTGAAGAACGACTACGTCCGGACGCGGGTCGTCCGCGACGCCGAAATCGATCCCGCGCTGCTGGACGGCGTCTACGCCGACCTCGAAGGGGAGGCCGCCGCCGCCCTCGAACGCGAGGGCTTCCCGGAGGACGGGCGCCGCTTCGCCCGCTCCGCCGACCTGCGGTACTACGGGCAGGCGTTCGAGGTCCGGGTCCCCGCGCCCGCCGGGCCGCCGGACGAGGCGTTCCGCGCCGAGGTGGTCCGCCGGTTCCACGACGCCCACGAGGCCCTCTACGGCTACTGCTACCGCGACGACCCGCGGCACCCGGTCGAATGGGTCAACCTGCGGGTCTCCGGCATCGGCCCGATCGCCCGCCCCCGCCTGGCGGAACGCCCGCCCGGGGACGGCGACCCGTCGCGTGCACGCACCGGTACCCGGCCCGTCTACTTCGACGCCTGGGAGGAGACGGACGTCTACCGGCGCGAGAAACTCGCCCCGGGCGACAGGATCGGGGGCCCGGCCGTCATCGAGGAGTTCGGCTCGACGCTGCCGCTGCACCCCGGCTTCACCGCGGAACTCGACGGCCACGGCAACCTGGTGGTGACCCGATGATCGACCCGATCCTCCTGGAGATCGTCGAGGGCACCCTCACGTCGGTGGAACGCGAGGTCGAGACGGCCATCGCCCGCACGGCCCGCTCCCCGATGATCCGGGACGCGCACGACTTCCGCGCGGGCATCCACGACCGCCGCCTCCGCAAACTCACCGGACGCTCCTACTCGGCCCTCGTCCAGCCGGTCGCCCGCGACTTCCCGCTGGAGGAGATGCGTCCGGGCGACGTGTTCTTCCACAACGACGTGTACCTGTCGGAGGGCGGCATCGGGCACCTGCCCGACCTGTGTGTCACGGTCCCGGTGTTCCACGGCGGCGAGGTTGTCGCGTTCGTCCAGGCGTTCGGCCACCACGACGACATCGGCGGCGCCGTCCCCGGCTCGATGCCGAGCCACGCCCGCAGCGCGTTCGAGGAGGGCCTGATGGTCCCGCCGATCAAACTGTGGGACCAGGGCGTCCCGAACGCGGCGGCGTTGACGATCATGACCCGCAACTCCCGGATGCCCGACTCCCTGGCCGGCGACCTGGACGCCGAATGCTCGGCGTGCCTCATGGGCGCCCGCCGCCTCGGCGACCTGTTCGCCCGCTACGGCCGCGCCGACATCGAGGCGTGCTTCGACGCCGTCATCGGCAAGACCACCGAGACGTTCCGCCGCGAACTTCTCTCCAAGATCCCGGACGGGACGTTCGTGTGGGAGGACTACGCCGAGCACGACGGCGTCGACCCGCCCCGCCTGCACGCCCAGCGCATCACGCTGACCGTCGAGAAGGCGGCGGACGTCCCCCTGACCATCGACTTCGCGGGCACATCGCCCCAGGCCAAGGGCCCCATCAACCACGCCGGAGACTACGCGGACGGCGTCTTCCTGAAGAAGTGGCTGGCGCCCGTCCTGCGGAACCTGGCCGACACTCCCGAGCGCGCCGCCGAACTGGACGTGAACGAGGGCGTGGTGCCGCTCATCGAGATGCGCTTCCCGGAGAAGGGGACGCTCCTCACCCCCGTCTTCCCGGCCCCGACCAACGCCCGGACCTTCGTCATCCTGCGCCTCCTCGGCGTCCTCGCGGGCGTCCTGGCCAAGGCCACGGGCGGCCGGATGCCCGCCGACCAGGAGACGATCCGCTACACCGGCGTCTACGGCGAGGACGACCGCGGCCCGTACCTGATGCGCGAGGTCCTCGGCGGAGGCTCCGGCGGCCGCTACTACGCCGACGGGGAGGACACCATCCACGTCGTGCCCGACTCCCGCAACATCCCCGCCGAGTTCGCCGAGTCCCGCTGGCCGTTCGTCGTCGAACGCCTCGGCCTGGCCGTCGACTCCGGCGGCCCGGGGGAGTACCGCGGCGGCCTCGGCTACGACAAGCACCTGCGCATGCTCCGCGACGCCCACTACATGTCGATCGCCGACCGCTCGATCCTGTCCTGCTGGGGCGTCAACGGCGGCCGGGCAGGACGCCCCTTCCGCGTCGACATCGACGGCGAGGAGATGGAGGGCCTGGTGGACGGCCATCCCGTCAAGGCCGGCCAGATCATCCGCATCCGCACCACGGGCGGCGGTGGCTGGGGCGACCCCCTGAACCGCGACCCGTCCCGCGTGGTCGGCGACGTCCGCGACGGCAAGGTCTCACCCGAAGGCGCCCGCACCGACTACGGCGTGATCCTGGACGGCGGCCAAGTGGACGAGGAGGCGACCGCCTCCCTGCGCACGCGCCTACGCGCCGAACGCACCCCCACCCCGTTCTTCGACCGGGGCCCCGGCTACCCGGAACTCTCGGGAGGACTCCCATCCGCCGACCTCGACACCCTCTGAGACGTCACCCCGCCCTCCACCCCAGAGCGGCGTCCCGCTCTCCGTCTCTGAGCGGTGCCCGGCCCTCCGGCCCAGAGCCGTGTCCGGCCGTCCGGCCCGGAGCGGTGTCCCGCCGTCCAGCTCTGAACGGCGTCCCGCCCTCCCAGTCCAGAGCGGTGCGCCTGCGACTGGCGCATCATGGGACGTCCCTCGCGGACAGCTCGAAGGAGCCGGTGTCGATCCCGCGCGTCAGGACCCGGCGTGGACGGATACGGATCCACGCCGAGTCGAACGGCATGCCCGCCTCGATGCGTTCGCCGAGCTCCTCGCCCCCGGTGAGGTGCGTTTCCGCGCGCCCCCTGATCTCGATGCCGCGTGGCGCCCAGGGATCGACGGACGCCAGGTCGTCCACGGCGAACGCGACCTCGGGGTTGCGTTCGGCATCGCGGAACTTCTTGCTCGCCGCCATGCCGCTGCCGGCGTGGCCGCCGATCACGATGCTCTGGTCGTCCGCATCGAAGAAGACCCCTACCGGCGTGATGTGGGGCCGGCCACCGGGTCCTACGGTGGCCAGGCGGCCGAGGAGCCGGCCGTGCCTCGGGCGCCGACGTCCTGTGCCCGGGAGGACTGCCGCCCGAAGACCAGGTGCGTCCAACGGTGCGGGCGCTGCTCGACCGGCTTCATCCCGCCCCGGCGGTGGTCCTCAACCGGCTCGGCGACACCCTGGCCCACACCCCTGGCTACGAGCGGCTCGCCGGGCCCATCGGCCTGCTGGACGGCGAGCCGCCGAACCGGGCCCGGTTCGTCTTCACCGACGAGCGGGCCCGGACCGCCTACCCCGACTGGGACCGCGTCGCCGACGAACGGGTCGCCGCGCTCAGGGCGGAATCGTCACCGGACGATCCGTACCTCACCCATCTCGTCGAAGAGCTGACCATCACGGCGGGCGCACCGTTCACCGAACGGCTCCACGCCGCCCCGGCCACACCCCGCCGCACGGGCGTCGAGCGCCTCGTCCACCCCGGGGTAGGAGAGCTGCGGCTGGCCTACGAGGTCCTCGACGCTCAGACCCAGACCATGATCGTCTACTTTCCGGCCGACGACACGACCTCCGCTGACCTGGACCACCTCACCCGCGACCCCGGCACCACCCTGCACGTGATCCACGGCTGACCCCGCGCGCCCGCATCACGTCCCCAAGCCCTGGGGTTGTCACTGGGGGGCGTAAGCGGCTGGTGACCAGGGTGTTCTAGGTGTACTGCTCAGGGACGGGGTCAATCTGGTGATGGGTGGTTTGCCGCCGGTTGCGGTGTGGGGCCGGTGGTGATTGTAAGAGTGCAGCCACGCTGGGAGGGCTTTGCGGCGGGCTTGTTCGGAGCTGTAGAAGCGGCCGAGGGCCCAGCCGTCGGCCAGGCCAGGGTGCGGTGGGGGCGTTCGACCTTCCCGTTGGTCTGGGGCCGGTAGGGCCTGGTCTTCTTGGGTCGGATGCCGAGCTGGGCGCACGCGTCGCGCCAGGCGTGGGATTTGTAGGCCGAGCCGTTGTCGCTGAGCACTCGCTCGACGGTGACGCCCCGGGCGGCGAACCAGGCGACGGCGTTGCCGAGCACCCCAATGGCGGTGGCGGCCTTCTCGTCGTCGTGGATCTCGGCGTAGGCGAGGCGGGTGTGGTCGTCGATGACGGTGTACACGAACGCGGTGCCGACCCGCGGTTCGCGGCGGGTGTTGCGGGCGCCGGTGCGGCGGGCGGTGGCCTCACGGCTGCGTTCGCCCTGGACCCGGCCGACGAACCCCAGCCGCCGCCGTCGGGGATGTTGCCGAGTTTCTTGACGTCCACGTGCCCTGCCCGGGCCCAGCCGCTGCTTCCACCGCAGGTGCACGATCTTGCGGACCATCGACTGCGGGGTGCGGGACGGGCTGTGACGCGGCCGACAGGACCGGTCGGCCATGCCGGCCGCACCCTCGGCCCGGTACCTGTCGGCCCAGCGTTTGGTCTTTGGCCCGGCCTTAGCTGGGCGACCGGGTGGTACCCGGACCCGACCCACCGGTTGCGCGCCGAGGATGCCCCGCACGTGCCGGATCTCAGGAAACCGGAGGCCGTCCTCACTCCGTTCGCCGGCTCCGACCATTCGACGACATCGTGGTGCCGGCCTTCTCCGACGACGGCCGCTTTCTCGCCGTCACCAGCGAAGACGGCGAGCTGGCCGTCTACGACACGGCAGACCGGTCCAAACGTCTCCGCGTGACACCCGTCTCGGCCGGCCGGGATGTCATGTGGGTGCCCGGGCGGCACGTGGTCACGCTCAAGGAGGACGAGGACGACGAGGTTCTCCCGTGGGCCTACGACCTCGACGCCGACACCGAGATCGACATTGCGGTGCAGCCGGGCCGCGCACGCTCGCGCACCGGCCGCTTCCGGGTCGAGTACGGCGTCGGCGATCGGGTGGACTTCAACTCCGGGCGGTCCACGCCCGAGCGTACGGTGTGGCTCGGTGACGGATCCGCCGACCGGGTAACGCGCGTGACCTTCAGCGCGGACGAGCCCCGGATGTTCGTCGCGCACGGCTCGAAGGTGCACGTGATCGAGCCCGCCACCGGCCGGGCCCTGGACACCATCGCCGTGCCAGGCGACTGGCTGAACGCTGTGGCGGCGAGCCCGGACGGCGCGTACCTGGCCGTGGCGAGCGAGGATTGGAACGATGAGCGGAAGAGCACACCGGACATCTACCGGGTCGCCGACCGTGAGCTCATCATGCGGCGCCCGACCAAGGACCCCATGCAGGCTGGGATCAGTGCCCAAGCCCTGGCCTGGTCGCCCGACGGCGCTCGGCTGGCGGCCATCGTCGAGAACCAGATCCATCTCTTCCGCGTCGGCCTGCCAGACGAGCCACCAGTCGGTCTCAGGCTCTCGGCGCCGTGATGGGCTCGATATGGGTATAGCGACGAGACCGATAGCGAGACACGCGACCCCTCAGCAGAGCCGACCGAGGCGTCTCCGGCCTGGACTGGCCTGGGGACTGGCCTGGGGCCGGGCTGGACATGACCGGGGCCGGGCTTGGACCTGGGGTTGAGCGGATGCAGGTGCGGCTGTTCGTTTCTAGGGACCGGCGGTTTGGCGTTGGCCTCGGGGTTGGAGCCTGGTTCGGGGTGGAGGGGGCCGGGGTGTACGGCGTCGGCGAATGCGGTCGGCGGGTGCGGCAAGGGGTTCGTGCGGCACTGGTCCCACGTTGGTTGGCGTGTCCGGTTCCCGAGGCTGGGGGACTGCGGGGGGAGGCGCCGGTGGTGGACGGTGGCCGGGTGCGTCATCGGGGCTGTGGGGGCGGTAATCGGGGGTGTGGAGGCGGTAGATGTAGCGTCCGTCGGCACCCCGGGTGATGCGAATCTGTGCCGGGTTGGCGTGTTTGTGTCGGTTGTGCCAGCCGCAGCAGGGGGCGAGTTTGTCGATGTCCGTGGGGCTGTTGCCCAGCGCCCAGCCATGCACGTGGTCGACTTCGCACAGGGTGGCGGGGACCTCGCACCCTTCGACCGCACATGTGGGGTAGAGGGCTTCGAGGACGCGACGCTGGGCGGCGGTGGCGAGCCGGACGGTGTGCCCGAGGTAGAGGGGAAGACTGCCCCGGCCGAGGATCAGGGCTGAGACGCCGGCGTTGAGGGCGATGCGCCGCGCCTGGGCGGCCGGGATGGGGGTGCCGTCGGTCAGGCGTGCGGGGGTCGTGCCGCCGGTGAGGGTGTCAAGGTCGCAGAGGACGGTGACCTTGGTGGCGCGATGTCCGCCCGACAGGACGTGCGTCAGGGCCGCCGCCGTGCGTTCGGACAGGTCGCGGCGGTCGTCGGCCCCCGCTGGTTTGGCCAGGGGCGCGAGGGTGCCGTCCCAGATGGCGGCGTCTTCGGCGTTGAGCCAGCCCTTCACGTAGCGGCCGCCGTCCAGGGAGCGGGTGGAGTCGATCCAGGATCGTTCGTAGCCGCGCCGGGATTCGGGGTCGGGTTTCTCGGTGCCGTCGCGTTCGGCGATCAGGTCGGTGATCCGGGTGCCGAACGCGGCGACCTTACCGGCGGAGAACCCCTTCCCGGCCAGATCGAGCAGGATCTCTTCGGCGGCGGCGCAGTCGTCATCGTCCAGACGGGTCACGGCACCGGCCACGGTGGCGGCGTACCCGTAGGACAGGCCCCCGCAGGCGAGCAGATCGCCGACCTTGGGCAGGCGGTGGAGCTGGCGAGCCAGAGCGAGACGTTCCTTCGCGCGGGCCTCGCGCATGCCGAGGCGGGAGCGCAGCCAGGCACGGGAGGACGGGTAGCCCCAGCGGCGCATCTCACCGGCGGCGTCCACCAGGCCGATGAGCCCCGCGAGGACGCTCTCGTGCCGGTCGGTGGCGGCGGCGAGGGTCTCGGCGGCCCGCATGCACTCCGCCGGGGAGTCGGGTGCGTCCCGGCGGGCGAGTTCGGCTGCGATCGAGGCCGCCGCGTCCACCAGCCGGGTGGTGGACATCGACGCCACATCGATGATCTCAGTCGAACACATGCTCCAATGTTATCGAACGAACACAGAGCGTGTTCGCATTCGGAGGTGAGAATATTGAGTCCCTCTGGACAGGCGAGGAGGGCGGCCCATCGAAGTCCTCGCGCTCGGCCGCCTCAGCGCCCGGGTTCGCGTCCGGCGGCGAGTTCCTCGAAGACATGGTCGGGGTCGTGCTGTTTCCAGTACCGGAACATCAACGAGACACGGCCGTCCGCACCGAACGAGTTGATCGGCCGTGACGAGTCGACGAGATAACGCGGTTCGTCCCACTGCTGTGCCACGACCGCCAGGGGACTGTCGGCGACGAGAATCCACGTGGCCTCGCCGCTCGCGATTGAGGCGAGGAAGTGCCGGTCAAGGAGGTACGCGACCACGTCGGACAGGGACGTCTCGGGCGGCAGATCGATCGTCTCGGCGTGGGGGAGGGCATCGTCGCCCATGGCGACGCTGCCGCGATCCACATTGATCATCATTGCCGGGCGGCCGTTCGTGCCCGCCAGGTCTCGGCCTCGTCCGCACGCCCTGTTCGCGTCAGCAGGCCGGCGAGCAGTTCCGCGGCGCCGGCATGCCCCTTCTCGGCCGCGGCGGTGAGCCACGACTCCGCCTCCGGAAGGTCGTCCGCCTCCAGCTTCAGGCGTCCGAGGTTGGCCATCCCATCAATGCCGCCGGCGGTGGCGGCCTCACGGAACCACCGCTCGGCGTCCGCGTGGCTCCCCTGGAGGACGTACTGGATGGCCAGGTTGTTCATCGCGATGTCGAAACCGGCCTCGGCGGCGCGCCGATACCAGTCCATCGCCTCCTCCCGGAGACCGGTGCGGCTGAGGACGGAACCCAGGTTGTTCATCGCCGGGACGTGACCCGCCTCCGCCGCGCGGCGATACCAGCGCTCCGCCTCCTCGGGGAGGGACAGTCCCAGTTCGTACATCGCCCATGGATCTCCGTCCTGGGCGGCACGGCCGAGCCAGGTGACGGCGTCGCCGTCCCGGCCCGCCTCCCAGGCGAGCCACACCATGCACTTGACGGACGCGAGGTCGCCGTCCTCGGCCACCGGACGGAAGTGGTCCCGGGCTTCCTCGACCAGTCCGAACCGGGCCAGCCGCGCACACCAGGCGGGTGCGGCGTCCGTGTCGTCCTCGGCCGCCGCCTGCTTCAGTGCGATCACCGCCGCCGGTCCGATCCCCTCGGAGAGCCTGTCGTCAACGCTCATCCCGCCAACCTACTGAAGTGATTTCTCTGACTTGTCGGTTTCGAGGGAAAGGTGCCCATTTCACGGGACGATCCGGGTCCATACCCATTTCCCGCGTTGGGGTCGCGGGTCACGTCGCATGCGGCCGAGAGTGCCCGGACGATCTGCAGACCCCGGCCGCCGTTGTCGTCGAACGCGTCCTCGGAGAGGCCGAGGGTTTCGAGGGTGAGATCGACCTTCGGCTTGACTCGGGGCAGGTCGGGGCTGCCGTCCCAGACGGCGATGACGATCCCTTGCGCGTCCCGGCTGAGCCGGAGGCGCAGCTCCTTGTGCGGCGTGTGCTCGGCCGCGTTGGTGACGAGTTCCGAGACGACGAGAAGCGCATTGTCCAGAATGTGAAAGTAGTTCCATTTGCGGATTCGCGCGTCGACAAGTGTGCGTGCGAGCCCCACTGAAGCCGGTGTGCCGAAAAGTGGGATGATCAAGTCCACGGTCACCGTCATCACCATCGTCCCGTCCTTGTCTCGGTTTCCGATTTCCTGCGACAGGGATCACGAGTTATGTCTAACCTTCTGCTGTACTCGAAATCTGAAAACCAAGGAGACGCGATGCCCCCCCGTTCGCGAACCCCTGGACCCTCGGGTCTCGATGTGGCACTTCCTGTCCTTCTTCATGCGTTTCATGCGCGAGAAGGCCGGCCTGTCGCTCTCTCAGTGCGGCGAGATCATGGGCGCTGCTCGGTCCACTGTTTCCAACCTGGAGGCGGGCAGGCGCCGCCCTCAGGACGATCAAATGCGGCTGCTCGACAAGCGCTACGGGACGGGTCTGCTTTTTCAGCTCATTCTGTGGATTGCCCGAATGGCGCATGACCCGGACTGGGCGCGTCAGTGCATGGAGTACGAGAAGCGGTCCACGGCGATCAAGACCTACCACGGGAAGGCGATACCCCGCCCCTTCCAGACTGAGGGATACATCCGCGCGCTCCTCGAAACGGAGACGACCACGGACATCGAGGCCGGGATCGCCATGCGTGTGGAGCGGCAGCGCTTGATCTTGGAGCGCCCAGACCCACCTACGCTGTGGATGCTCGTGGATGAGAGCGTTATGGCATCTCCCATCGGTGGTCCCGAGGTCATGAAGCATCAACTGGAGCACTTGCTCGACATGGCGAGCCGCCAGAACGTCATCATGCGGATCGTGCCGACTGCGGCCGGCGCTCACCAAGGATTGACGGGCCGTTCCAAGTCATCTGTCTGGAAGAGCGGGACGCCGCCTACGCAGGCGCCCAACACGGCGGACGCTTGATCGAGAGCCCCATCGAGGTGAAGGACTTTTCGACTAGGTTCGAACGTATCGGTGTGAAGGCCCTCCCCGAAGATCGCGTTCCGCCAGCCGGTCCAGGTCGGCGAGGGTCGGCTGCGGGCGCCCCTGGTCCTCGGGCGCGCGAAGGACGCCGATGACCTCCCGGAGATCCTCCAGCGCCTGGTGCGCGCTGTCCCGGCACCGGCCACCGCCGCCGCAGGGACAGCGCTGCGCAGGCCAGCGCGCCCGTGATCTGGTCGGCGATCACCCGTGCGGTCCCCACGCCCTGCGTCGCCGTGTCGAAGGCGATCACGGAGAAGCCCGCGGCGAGGAGGAAGAGGCCGATGTCGATGAGCCAGTCCCGGGTGGCGCGGCGCATAATCCGGGAACCTACTTCGGCACCTGCCGCGTTCGTGCACTGCGGCGCGGAGGCGAGACCGTCGGATGACAGACGAGGACGTGATCCGCGACTTTGGTCTGCACCGGTCGATCCCGTCGACCGATGGCGGCCCCGGAACGGGCTGTCTAGCTTCGGGCCATGAAGGGTCTTCTCGGTTTCCTGTGCTTCGTCCTGCTCGCCCAGGGCGTCGGCGGGCTCATGCGGGAACTCACCGGCAGAGGGCCCCACCTGTGGGGCCTCACTCACAAGATCGGTTTCCTGGACGACCACCAGGTCTACGCCAACATCGGCCTGATCGTGCTGGGCATGGCGGTTCACCGTGATGTCGCTCGTGCTGCTCGGCCAGATCACCCCTGTCGGGATTCTGCTGTCCCCCTCGGCCCGAGCGCACTTCAGGTACACCCGGGTGCCCGGAAACGGTGCCGGGTGAGGGCGGTGCGGGCCGGGGGCCGGCCGGGCCGCGCGGTCAGGAGGGGCCGGAGCAGGTCGAGAAGCGGTGATGGGTGAAGGTGGTGCCGTCCACGAAGAGGTCGGAGCGGTCGCGGGTGGCGTCGGCGGCGAAGTGGGCGTTCTCGCGGGTGGCCCAGTCATCCCAGGCGCCGGCGTACTCGGGGCCGTCGCGGTCGAGGGCGCGGGCGCGGCGGAGGTCGCGGGGCGCGTCGATCCAGATGCGGTAGGCGGCCGGCGACTCCGCCCAGGCCGCGCCGACGCCTTCGAGTACGACGACGGGCGCGGGCGGGATCTCCTCCTCCGGGCCGTAGCGGTCGCGGTGCCAGTCGTAGCGGCGCAGGACGGCGGGACGGCCGTCCCGGAGGGGTGTCAGGACCGTGTCGCGGAGGGGCGGCCACCAGGTGAGCGGGTCGGCGTCCCAGGGCACCCGGAAGTCGTCCGACCGCACGACCGGCGCGCCCGAGAGGACGGCGGCCAGGTGGTCGGTGAACGTCGACTTGCCGGCGCCGCTCGGGCCGTCGACCGCGACGAGCCGCACGGGGCCGCAGGACGGCGGCAGTGCGAGCAGGCGCACGGCGAGCGCGGGGTACGTCAGGGTGGCGTCCGGCACGGACGGCATACTTCCAGGTGCCGCCCCCGAAGGAGGACGTCCTTGCCCGGACCGCTCGAAGACGTTGTGATCGTCGACCTCAGCCGCGTGGTGGCGGGTCCGCAGGCCACGATGACGCTCGCCGACCTCGGCGCCAGGGTGATCAAGGTGGAGCAGCCCGGCGGCGGTGACGAGACG
This sequence comes from Spirillospora sp. NPDC048823, assembly GCF_043198445.1. Lineage (NCBI taxonomy): Bacteria > Bacillati > Actinomycetota > Actinomycetes > Streptosporangiales > Thermomonosporaceae > Spirillospora > Spirillospora sp. NPDC048823. Next base: position 707,287 of record NZ_JBICUT010000003.1, read on the forward strand.
CGGGGCTGGGGGCCGCCGTTCGCGGGCGACGAGCAGGTCAGCACCTACTACCTGTCGATCAACCGCAACAAGGAGTCGATCACCCTCGACCTGAAGGCCGCCGGCGGCAAGGACACCCTTGCGCGGCTGGTGCGGCACGCCGACGTGCTCGTGGAGAACTTCCGGCCGGGCGTCCTCGACCGGCTCGGCTTCCCGGTGGAGCGGCTGCACGAGCTGAACCCGGGCCTGATCGTCCTGTCGATCACGGGGTTCGGGCATGAAGGGCCGGAGGGCGGACGTCCCGGCTACGACGCGATCGTGCAGGGCGAGGCGGGCATCATGAGCGTGACGGGGCCGCCCGGCACGCCGAGCAAGGTCGGGTTGTCGATCGCCGACATCCTCGCAGCGGGCAACGGTGTGGCCGGGGTGCTGGCCGCACTGTACGAGCGGGCGCGCACCGGGCGCGGCGCGGTCGTCCGCACGTCGCTGCTGGCTTCGGTGGTCGGCGCGCACATGTTCCAGGGGACGCGCTGGACCGTCGCCCGCGACGTCCCCGAGTCGGTCGGCAACGACCACCCGTCGATCGCCCCGTACGGGACGTTCCGCTGCAAGGACGGGCAGATCCAGATCGGCGTCGCCAACCAGAACCTGTGGCGCCGGTTCGCGGCGGTCGTCGGCCTCGACCCCAGCGACCCCCGGTACGCGACGATCCCGGACCGATCCGCCAACCGCGCCGAGCTGACCGGCGACATCGAGCGGGTCCTGGGCGGCGACACCCGTGAGGTCTGGCTGGCGCGGCTGAACGAGGCGGGCGTCCCGGCCGGGGCGATCCGGTCGATCGACGAGGTGTACGAGTGGGAGCAGACCCGCTCGCAGGGGCTCGTCGTCGAGGTCGACCATCCGCAGCTGGGACGGATCGAGCTGCCGGGGCCCGCGCTGCGGTTCGACGGGGCGCCGCCGCGCGAGCACTCCGCGCCGCCGCTGCTCGGCGAGCACAATGACGCGGTGATGGCCTGGCTCGACGAATGCGACGGGCTTGACGAACGCGACGGGCTTGACGAACGCGACGGGCTTGACGAGGCGGAGAGGGGCGAGTGATGGACCTGCTCGGCGAGTCGGGCGGCCCGGTGCGGATCGACGGGCGGGAACTGGCGCGTGACGAACTGCTCGGATGGGCGTCGGCCGTCGCCGCGGAGATCCGGGGCGCGGACGCCGTCGCCGTCCACGCCACCGCGTCCCTGGAGACGGTCGCCGCGGTCGTCGGCGGTGTCCTCGCGGGCGTCCCGGTCGTGCCGCTGCCGCCGGACTCCGGGCCCGCCGAACGCGCGCACATCCTGGGCGACTCGGGCGCGAGCCTGCTGCTTGCGGCGAGCGGCACGCGGCCGGCGGACGGGGAACCGCCCCTCATCCCGGTCGACGGGCTCCCGCGCAACGGAAGCGAACGGACGGGCGCCGGCGCCGCCGCGGACGCGACCGCGATGATCCTCTACACGAGCGGGACGACCGGTGCCCCCAAGGGCGTCCTGATCTCGCGGGGCGCGATCGCCGCCGGGCTGGACGCCCTCGCCGAAGCCTGGGAGTGGACCCCCGACGACGTCCTGGTCCACGGTCTGCCCCTCTTCCACGTGCACGGTCTCGTCCTCGGGGTCCTGGGAGCCCTCCGGGTGGGGTCGCCGCTCGTCCACACGGGACGCCCTAGACCCGAGGCGTACGCCGCCGCGGCGCAGGACGACGGCGGGAGCCTGTTCTTCGGCGTCCCCACCGTCTGGTCGAGGACGGCGGCGGAACCCTCCACCGCGCGGGCTCTCCGCACCGC